>CAYGUE010000058.1:19355-35958 GCA_964352885.1 uncultured Pirellulaceae bacterium | reverse complement strand
TTTTCGGTCGGTGCCGAAGCGGTCGGCTGCTTGATTTCCGGCATCGCAGCGATATTGAAATTGGTAGCTCGCTTCTTGCCGGGAGCCTTCTTCGCGGAATCATCCCCTGCACCGCGCTGAGCCGGTCCATCGAGATTGCGAAGGGGCTTGTTCGAGCCCGATGCGGGGCGGGCCAGCGGCGCAGGAGCATTTGATCGTGTAGATCGTGGCGGCTTGGGTGTTTTTGTCGCCTTTGCCTCGCGAGTTTCTGTGTTGACTTGGGTCGCCTTGGTCGCTGTCTTTTTCGTTGCACCGCGAAGACGCTCGAGCAATCCGCCAACTTTCGATGTCACGCCTTTCTTAGGCGACTCTTCTGGTGCGGAAATCGGCTCTTCTTCAACAACAGGAACTTCTGCGACGGGAGCCAGATCAGCCGCCTCGTCGATTGCGGGAGCCTCGACAGCCACGACCTCTTCGACGACGGGAGTTTCTACAACTGCCTCTTTGACACGAGGCGATTCTTCAACCGCAACTTCTTCCGTTTGAACGACGTCTTCAACAACAACTTCCGCTTCCACGGAAACATCATCCGCATCAGCTTCTGGAGCCTGTGTTGGGGTGCCGGCGGACCTGATTTCAGGTACCCGATTATCGATCGCTTTGGCAGGAGGCCGTAGAGGAGCAGGTTCGTCATCTGCTGGAACATCGACGACGCCGCTGTCCAAGAAAGCTCTAATGGTTGTGACTTCTTCGTCTTCGAGACTTGCTAGCGCAGAACCCTTCCCCTTGACACCTGCATTATCGCAGAGTTCAAGCAATTGCTTGTTATCAAGCCCAAGTTCTTTTGCAAACGCGTAAATGCGTACGGGCACGTGGTGCGACCTTCTCTTTGTAAATTCGAATTCTTCGGCTGCCTAACGCTGGCAGCGAAAACCTCCGAATCGTGTTGGCTAAAAATCCTACATAAATCGTCCTTTCGACCCCAACTGTTTTGACGGACCGATCGCGTACGATCAGCCCGGACAGGCAAGTTGAGCACAGACGCTCTATAATCAATCGATGAATGGTCACTGATTTGCATCAGATAACCCCAACCGATTTACTTGTAATCGAAACCTGAAAAACGCAACTCATTCTACGAGTTTGCACTTTCAGATTCGGTTTCCGTATTCGCATCGGAATCACCTTCAGTTTGTGTTTCCGTTTTGTTTGCTTCATCTTTGGCAGCGGCCAAAGCTGCAGCCTTTTCAGCAGCTGCCTGCTTGTCGGCCAGTTCCTGAGCGGCTTTGTCAGCAGCACGTTTTTCGCGCTGTTGCTGCCGTTCGCGCTCGTCAATCGATTCTTGCTTGAGGGCTCTTTCCTCAGCCTGAGTCACGATTGCATCGACCTGTTCAGGAGTCAAATCGCCCAACTCCATAAGGCGATCGGGCTCAATTACCTCCAAATCATCGTAGGACAAATACCCTTGACCGACCAGTGCATTTGCCAATTCTTCGCTAAGTCCGTCAATTTCGCAGAACTGACGCGTGGCCTTCTCGATCTTCTGCTCGAGCTCGCCCTGAGTTGTGATTTCGATGTCCCAGCCACACAATCGGCTGCCTAGGCGGACATTTTGCCCTCTTTTACCGATTGCCAGAGACAGCTGATCATCCCGAACCAACACAATCGCACGACCAATCTGCTCGCAAAGGATGACTTCATCGACTTCTGCTGGCTGCAGCGAGTTCGGAATCATAACCTGTGGATCATCATCGTAACGGACGATGTCAATACGCTCACCAGCCAATTCATCGATGATCACCTTGATTCGATTGCCCCGAACTCCGACGCATGCACCCACGCAATCGACCCGAGAATCCATGCTGCTGACAGCTACTTTGGAGCGATAACCTGCCTCACGTGAGATCTCGTTGATCGTGATCACACCGTCTGCGATTTCAGGAATCTCGCTCTCAAAGAGCCGCCTGACAAACATCGGACGCGTTCGACTGAGCACCACTTTCACGCGACTACCCTGAGCCTTGACTTCTGTTACCAAAGCGCGGATTCGCTCGTTAGGCTGATGGCTTTCACCAGCAATCTGTTCACTTCGCGGAAGAATCGCTTCCACTGGCCCCAAAGTCACGGTTGTGACACGGCCTTCATTTCGGTGCACCGTGCCCGTTACCACATCGTTGATCAGATCGTTGAATTCGATAATCAGAGAGTCTCGCTCAGCTTCGCGAATTTTCTGAATGATGACCTGCTTGGCAGTCTGAGCACCGATCCGCCCAATAACCTCTCCGTGATCGAGCTCTTCCTGGCCGATCCGACCAAAAATCTCACCGGAGGTTCGGTCGATCATGAACTCGATGTCCGCCTCTTCACCGAAGTGTTTTCGCGCGGCAGTCAACATGGCTGATTCGATTGCAACAAAGACCATCTCTTTTTCAATGTTCTTGTCGCGATGCATCGAATCGACGATTCGTAGCACTTCGGTTGCATTCATGTTGTTCTCCGGAGTCCAAGGACGTTCAAATTGTACTAACTGTTATTAAGTCGACGATTCGATTCGCGATCCCATCGCATCGAACCACATCAACCCTTCTTCATTCACTGACGCTTCGACCAGCTCACCAAGCTGAAGGTTCACCTCAGCTTCGCAACGGGCAATCAATCTGGCTCCGCCAAAATCATCTGCATCAACGTAGACCAGTGCGTGATCCCCAAGCCGCTCAACCTCTCGGACTTTTGCCCGTAAGTTCAAACAGCACTGAGAGCCGCTCGCTTGATCTTGATCTTTCACCACTTTCAAATACTCAGATCGAAAACCGACTGATTCGGTTCCCGAAGGAGCAAAACTCTGTGCAACTGCTCCCGGCAAAACGTTGATCGGCACTGAGCCAACAAAGTTCGCCACGAACAGGTTGGCAGGACGCTGATAAATCTCCAGCGGCATGCCAACTTGAATCACTCTGCCACGATCCATCACGGCCATTCGATCCGCCAGCGCCATTGCCTCACGTTGATCGTGAGTCACATACAGCACCGGTTTGCCGAGGTCGCGAAAAACCTGCTTGAGCTCGATTCGCAGTTCATCTGCAAGTCGGGCGTCGAGCCGGGACAAAGGTTCATCCAACAAAAATGCCGCCGGATTCCGAACAATGGCTCGCCCTAAAGCGACCCGCTGTCGTTCCCCGCCGGACAACTGGTGTGGCTTTCGATCAAGCAATCTCTCGATGCCCAATCTCTGTGCCACGCATTTCACGCTATCTTCAATCTCAGTCAGCGACTTGTTGGCGTCGCTTGACTTCGAATTGAGTACTCTCTTCAATAACCTTCTTTTAGCTTTCAATCCAAACGACAAGTTGCCTCGCACTGTCATGTGCGGATACAACGCATCGCCTTGAAACATCATGGCGACATTTCGATCTACTGGAGTCAAACGAGTTACATCATTTTGACCCAGCCAAAGCGAACCTGCCGTCGGAAATTCCAAACCAGCAAGCAGCCTCAGCGTTGTCGTTTTGCCACAACCGCTGGGGCCGATCAGCACCACCGTTTCACCGTTTTCGATTCCGAGTGTCAATTGTTCGACGGCGACGGTTCCATCCGGAAACTTTTTCGTTACCGAATCGAACTTGATCGCATTCATTTTCTGCCGTTGCAAAAAAGGATGCCGAAAAAACAAAAACCAACCGTCTTCGCTGGCACTTCCATGCGAGCAACGGTTGGTGATGATACATCAGCCCGGAATCGCGGACGGCCCGAAAGGTTGGATCGCCCGAGTCCCTTTAAAGATATCCCCTCATTTCTGGAGGGTCAACGGCAGAATATTCACCGGAATTCAGAATCAGCCAATTGAGAGGCCGCCTCTTAATAGAACACGCCGCAAAAACCGATGCCTGCCACGGCTCAGGCCTGTCCAAAGGGCCGACACGGTGCTCCGTCTTCACCAGCAAACCGAAGCAGCGACTTACTTGCCACTTCTGCGTTTGACAATCTTTTTGGGCCTCAAGAGCTCTTCTGGATCCACAATTTTGATGAGTTCAGCCTTGTCAGCCTTGGCCCCGGAATGCTTGGTTCCGCCGTCTTGGGAAAGTATCAACACCGAATAGGGAGCAATTTTCAGCCTTCCACTGAAGTTCAAACCATCCCAAGCAACTTGCTCACTCGAAACGTCTGGCGAGTATAGATTCCCAAAGTCATCAGAGTAACCATCCCAGTCGCTACTGAACCGCACTTTCCACAATCCTTCGCGAGGCAATCCAATTCGATAGTCGTCAAACTGCTGGTTACGGAAGTTACAAACGACAACAACATCATCGCCCGCACCGCCTTGATCCCAGCGATGAAATGCGACCAGCTTGTCATTGTTGTTGACATGAAACACGTTCGTCGACTGCCCGCGCAAGCCGCGGGTCTGGTTGTACCAGTTGCGACGCAAGCGAATCATGTCGCGGTACATCAACTGAATCCCAGCGTAGGTATCGGCTTTGGTCCAGTCGATTGGATCACTGTCCTGAAAATAACCATCCTCCAACACTTCCTGTCCTTGGAAGATCATCGGGATACCTGGAGATGTCATCACCAAAGCGGCGGCAAGTGTCGAACGCTTTCTCGCGTACCAACTGTTTGCATTGCCAGGCGAGATCTCTTCCGGGACGCGAGAACGCCCATTAGCGACTTCGTCGTGTGACTCCGAATAGACCACACGCTGAAAAGCATCGCCGTTGTAGTTGTGTGAAATCGCATCGCGAACGGCGAACATGTCGCGATCATTGTCGTTGCTCGTTTCGACGGCTCCGCGAATCGGATGCACAAACTGCGAGTCCCATTGCCCATCGAACCCTGCACCACCGACACCGGTATCCTGGGTGACATAACTGTTGTTTCGTAAATCTTCACCGATCGACAGTACCCAGGGCTGGCTCGCATCAATCTCATTGTTGATCCACTGCATTAACGACCAACCGTCCGGATTGTCGCCCTGATCAGTCGTTCGAGTCGAGTGAACTGAGTCCCAGCGAATGCCGTCCATGTGGAAATCATCCAGCCACATCATGACATTGTCGCGAATGTACTGACGAACTTCTTCGCGACCAAAATCGGGACGTGTGTCACCCCATTGCGTGTTTGCTCGATCATCTTGGTAAAAGTAAATACCGCCGCGGTCGTTCTCGCTCCAGCCGTCGAACTGCCACAGGTCCAAGTCATTCGGCCCCCAATGGTTGTGCACTACGTCTATCAAAACCGCGATGTCTCGCAAGTGAGCTTCGTTTACGAATCGCTTTAGCGCATCCGGTCCGCCGTACGCGCTTTCAACAGCAAACGGATGACTTGGATTGTATCCCCACGAAAAATCACCGGGAAACTCGGCGATCGGCATCAACGTAATTGCGTTGACGCCCAGATTCCGCAGCTGGTCCAGACGAGCCACCGCTTCGTCGAACGTCCCTGGCCCATCACCGGGTTTGTCATTGAACGTGCCGATATGCATCTCATAGAGCACCGTCTCATTGAACGAAGGCATCTGAAAGTTGCTGTCAGTCCATTTGAATTCGTCGTAGTAAATGACGCTGTCGCCAACTGAATTTGTGATCTTTTGTTCTCTTGGGTCCGTTCGCCAATAGACCGCGCCATCGTTCTCAATCACGTAGAGATACCTCTGATCGGGATCCGCATCGCGATGGTCCAGCGACCAGTTGCCATTGCCTTCTGGCTGGAGCTGCGCTGCGAAAGGGTCCCAACCGTTGAAGTCTCCGGCAACACGAACACTTTCTGCGAAAGGCGCCCACACTCGAAAAGACGTCTCCCCTGCGTGCCAGGAAGCCCCCATTCCCGAATGGCCCGAAACGACTGACTTCCGCACTCCCGTCAGTGTGCAACTTGCATCGACTCCGCCAGCGGCATAGATACCGATGACGTAACGCTCCGTATTGAGCTTTGGTCGCGTCTTTTGAGTGATCTCAAGCTCTTCATTTTCACCTGCCGCATTAGTCGAGCTGTATTGATGAAACTGAAGGGTAGGAAAAACACGAACACGAATATAAACGTCCGGATTACCAGTGAGCGTCTCTACGCCCAGATCAAACTCGCCATGCCAGTCCTTGGAATCAATGTAGGCGTACCTCCATTTTCCAGCCTGCACGTTAAGCGTCAATGGATCGTTGTCAGTCAGCAACGTTTGAGCACTGGCAAATCCGGCTTCAACGGAAACCAGCAATGCGACGCAGAGGCAGATTCTGCGAATTAATCTTGGGATGGGTGTGATCATGGTGGGGCATCTGGCAGGAGAAGCTATTCACGTCCGTCGCCAAGGGTCTCATCGTCCGCTTTCCCGGCCAGCAGACGATCGTATTCCTCGTTGTCAACTTCTTTCATCGAACCGTTGCAAAAGCCAACCTGTCGCGTCCCATCAACGCCAAGCGACTCAAAAATGACTGGCAAGGATGGCCCACGAATAATCGTGTCCACACCATAGCGAACCACGAATGGCTCGCCATCTCGCTCGCTAACGAAGAGCTCGTCCAATTTCGTGGCATCGATGTCGGCCAAGCTCAGTCGCTTCGGATCCTGAGCTTCGATGAAGCTCCGCAGCTCGGCTTCATCCTTAGGGCCTTTGAATTTGTTGAGTGTATGAAAGAACGAATACATGGTTGCCAAACGTTTCACGTTGGAATCGTTCGCATCGGCAATCATTGATTTGGCATCTCTCTGTCCGCAGCCTGACATACCGACCGTCAGCAAAAACGTCAAAAGCAACATGCACGAAGAATAACGAAAAGACGATCGCATAATAAACCTTCAACATTGACATAAAACGACCTGCCGCCCAAACAGGCCGCAGGTCAATAAAGCAACTTCAGACAACGAACATCTACAGATCGTTGATATTGACGTTAAAGCCATCGGCACGGCGTCCCATGCGAATCAAACTGGTCAGACTCGCATCGAGGTTGACAGAGTGCACGGATCCGTCTCCCAATGCCGCTGTCATCGTGCCAGGATGAGGCGATCCAAATCCGAGTTCACGAGTTCGGCCATCAGAAAAACTGTCGACCCAACTTGCCGGTCGCACTGCATTGTCAGCCAATGGTGCAATGTCCTCGGGTCCGAACCAAGCAGATGAGCTTCCGATAGAAATCATCCGCATGGTCGTGTAGTCCGCGTTGTGGAAATATCCAGTATCCCACCAGTCTTTGTACTGATTGTCACGCGAAAAATTGTAGTTCCTCGCATTGACGGCTTTTTCCATGTAGAGAAAGGTGTTCGATGACCCATCCGCGATTTGCCCGAATCCGATCTTGGCATAGTCCGTCACATTATTTGTTGAAGTATTACCATGTGCCCCCTTGCTGATGATACCGATGAACACCGAAGTGGGCTCGGTCGAGTAGGGATCAGTGTTGTTGGCGAACGTAATGTTATGACCGGCAACGTCTCCATTTTCGTCCGCAAAAGGCCCTAACACACCCGCGTAATCGCCAAGGCTAACCTGAAACAATCCAAAAGTTGCAAACCGCCCACCACGAGATGGACAATTGAAAGCCGGAACAGAATTCTCAACCATCGCTGGAGTTCCGCCCCACCATCCGTTTGGCCGTCGTAGTTTCTCGAGGTTTCCTTGCTCCATGAACGGCAAAATCTGAAACATCCACCCAGCGTTCTGGAAATTGAAGGCCGGCTGATTGTATTGCGTCGGATCGTGATAGGAATCCGAACAACCGCCGGCAGTCGGGAAATGCATGTACGCGGACTCAAAGTTCATTGAAGCAAGCGCCATCTGCCTTACGTTGTTCATGCATTGCGTGCGACGGGCGGCTTCTCGAACCTGCTGTACTGCGGGCAAAAGCATCCCAATCAAGATCCCGATGATCGCGATCACCACGAGTAACTCGACAAGCGTAAAACCACGCTGCCTTTCAATAGAATGGTTCATTTGAACTCCAAAACGATGGGTATATGGATAGGTATATGTCATTACATTAGCAGCGACATTGGGCAGGATCCATATCCAAAACGCAATGCACTACCGCTGCGTGCTTTGAAAATCGACGTTTCCGGAAAAAACTGTCCCAAATAGCGTTCAAACCGGCTGGACTGCTACTTATACTGGGTTCAAACAAGCCCCCTCATTTGAAGCAGTGGACACTTACATCGAAGGGATGGGCTTACCCCAAAATCGCAGGTGCGGACCGCAAAGATTAACTAGCGAATTCACCCTGCTATAAAATAATTCTCCAACCACCTAGAGGATCACCATGAAACTACATTTCTCCGCAATGGCGGCCATCGCCATTGCCCTGTCTTCCACAACCGTTTATGCCGACGGAGTTATTGATGGCTCCATAGGTGCCGCCTACGGGAGCGCCGTGGAAGTTCAATCGGTTCAAACCCAGTTCGGCGATGCTGATGGTACAGCTGCCGGTAGTGAACTCGACGCGGGTTACGCTTTCGCGTCTGGTGGTCGTCTTTACATGGGGATCTCCGGGAACCTAGAAGAGAGCTTCAACAAGATGCACCTCTTCTTCGATACTCAGTCTGGCGTGGGTGAAAACGTTCTGTCGGCAACACCAGCATACGACTTCGCAAATCTTTCGACGAACCTCGGAGGAATGACCTTTGATACGGGCTTCACAGCTCAATACCACATGTTTGTTCGAAGCGGTGGTGGCGGAAATTTCGAAGTTGATTTTATCGATCGACTTGGGGGAACCTCAGCAGACGTCAATGGGAACTTTGGAAACGTTGCGGACAATGGTGGTGAAGTTGCAACAGGCAACCTAGCAACAGGTGCTGTGGGTTCAGCTTTGAGCGAAAGCATCTTCTTTGTTTTTGATAACAGCAACATTCTGGGAGTCGGCGGAGGAACGGCTGCCGCTGATCAGGTCGCAGCGGCAGCGGTAACAACTGGCTTCGAGTTTTCGATTGCTTTGGCAGATCTTGGCCTCGACCCAAATGTGGCCAACACAATCCGTGTTGCTGCAGCAATTGGAAACGGTGACAACAACTTCTTTTCAAACCAGTTTCTGGGTGGTTTGCCAGGTGACACTGGCAATCTTGGCGGCGACAACGCTGGCGGGTTCACAGGAGACTCGGCTGGTGTTGACCTGACTGCATTTGCGGGCGACCAGTTTATGACCATCAACATTGCTGCGGTTCCAGAACCCTCGGCGATGATTTTGATTGGGCTTGGTGGCCTGTTCATGGCTCAGCGTCGCAAGCGGTAGCTTTTTTTGTTTCACACTCAGTTGTCATCCAAGAGCACTGAGCCTGATTTTTGCATGTTGAAGCCCACCCCGATTCTGCGGGTGGGCTCTTTTCTTTTAGCTCTGTTGCAACCGTGCAGCTTTGAGCGTGTTGTCGAGCAAAATCGTCACGGTCATTGGACCAACACCACCAGGAACCGGTGTAATTCGTGATGCGACCTCAGCGACAGATGCAAAATCAACATCGCCGACCAGACCATCGTCCGTCCGGTTGATTCCGACATCGATGACGACCGCACCAGGCTTGATGTGTTCGGCCTTGATGAAGTTGGGTTTCCCAATGGCTGCGATCACGATGTCCGCCATTTTCGTATACGCAACAAGATCTCGCGTGCGACTGTGGCAAAGTGAAACCGTTGCGTTTGCGTATTTGGAACCCAGCTCGGAATCCCGCTGAGCCAACATGAGCGCCATCGGTTTGCCAACGATATCACTACGTCCAACGATGCAGACGTTCTTGCCGGAAGTTTCAATCTCCGATTGAGCTAAAAGATGCACGATGCCAAAAGGTGTGCAGGGTAGAAATCGCGGCCTTCCCTGAGAAAGCAAGCCAACGTTTTCAGGATGGAACGCATCGACGTCTTTGAGCGGACTGACCATGTCGAGAACTTGAACGGCATCAATCTGTTTTGGCATCGGCAGCTGCACGAGGATGCCATGAACTTTCGAATCGTTGTTGAGCTTCTGCACCAGTGCAACTACTTCCTCTGTCGTTGACTCAGCCGAAAGTCGAATCAACTCGCTGTCGATATTGGCTCGTGTACAAGCCCGCTCCTTGTTGCGCACGTAAACCTGGCTGGCAGGATCTTCACCAACCAGAACGGCTGCCAGTTTGGGCTTCACACCGGTCTCCGCATGAAACTTCTCAGCGGCAACGCCAATGTCGGCCTGAATTTTTCTGGAGATCGCTTTGCCGTCAATATTCTCAGCGGTCATATGATTTGTGGTCTGTTGAGTTGATCTTGATGGATGCCAATCGAAGTCGAAGTTGCCCGAGAGACGAACTCTACCTGGGCAGACCGGTTCCAAACAACGACTCGAAATTTCTCTCGCTCAGGGCCTGCTTTTTTACCGGCTCTGGAGTCGCCGGCGACTGCACGGGATCGTCTTCCATGCTGATTGGCTCAACGGAAGGATCCAAATTCAACTGGGATCCATTGTCGCTAGTGGCATCGGATCCATCAAGCGGTGCATCATCTTCAATGGTCTCAGGCTTCCGCATGTCCGAAGGATCAACTTCGCTTTCGATCAACTTTTTGAGTCGAGTCATCTCGGTGGCCATTTTGACGTCGGAGTCATCTTCCTTGAACGGGAAAAAAAACTTGTCCACGCCGGAGGCACTGCGGGTGAGTCGATAAGTGAGGTCGGTTCCGCCGATCTCGTTTTTTTCAAGCTGATACACATAAGTTCGCGTCAAACCGCCCTTGCGGGACTGAATCGAAACCACGCAGCCAAGGTCTTCATCTGGTTGCGTTGCAGCTTCAGGCTTGCCATTCTGAAAACGAATCAGTGAGTCTTCCCAGACGACTTCTTTTCCGTCCTCGCGAACGACCCGCTTCTGAGTTCGAAGTTCAACGTCATCGCTGAACGATCCAATGGAAACGATATCACTCGCCCACTGTTTAATTTTCTCTCCGTCGGTCAGATAGCGAAATACACTGGTCGGACTTGCGTCGATGGAGATGCTGGTCGAGTGTTTTACAGACTCGCCACCCATGATCCACGCGCCGACCACTGCAAGAACAGCAAGCCCGAAAAGGAAGACGAAAAATTTGCCCATAAAAGACATGGTCTGGTTTCGAAAACAGCAGCAATGAAAAGATTGGAAAGCGTCCTGAATGTACCACGATTTCCATGCAGAATCACGATTCTCGAAGGAATATGCGTCGACATGAAAGCAACAGGCCCGAACAATCGACAGATCTTGCCACAGCGGCTAAAAAATGACCTCCGTTTCAACGCAATCATGATCGCTTGCCGTGACAAAACCTGACAAAACTCCCGTTGCCGGATTGAACCACCCGCAGATCCAACAACTGCGTTCCGAAATCATCAACGAGATGGATGATCGAATCGCGGACGCGTTGCAAAAACTTCCGCTGGAATATTTTCAGCAGATCCCTCGCGAAGATCACCTACAGCATTTCAAGGCACTCGTCGCGATCAAGGTCTGTGACATTCGTCAAGAGATCATCATTCGACATCGCAATGGATGTCGAGTCACCGTCATCTCCCACCAAAACCATCCGGGGCTTCTTGCCCGGTTGATTCGCGGATTGCCCGACGAGCGCCCTTTGGTCGGAGCGAAGATTTTCACTTCAACGGATGAAGACTTCATTGTTGACGTGTTTGATTTTCAACAACCGGACTCCAAGAACAAAGTTCGTTCCGCACCCGAGAAGCGAAAGAACCTGATTCAAGCTGTCGCGGATCATACGGGTGCAGCCACCATCGACGTGGAGACTTTCGTCAATCGATACCATCAGTCCCATGAAATTCTTCAATCACCTGAAGAATTGGCTCATCAGTTTGTGGCCCTGCGTGAGACGGCTCACATCAACGACATCTTCGTTCTTTGTAGCGAAGCAGGCGACACTCGCAAAGTCACCGTTTCGGCCGCTAGTTCAACGACTCGAGTCATGTTTGAAAGAGCCGCTGACTTTTTCGGCTTTCGGAACATCAACATCGTCAAAGCAATCTGCGAAAACGTGCTTGTGCGAAACGCAATACCAGTCGCCTTGCTCACGTTTCAGGTTCAGCTTGCAGAAGAACTTGACTCGGCATCCTTAACTCAGGACATGGAGCACTATCTACGAGTCGACCCTGAAGCCATCTCGCTGCTAAGCGAATCGGATGAATTCAACTTGCAAACCGCGGAGCTATTCTGCTGCCTCGCCAAGCTAACACAGCACACGATCAACTTTTGTGAAACGATCGACATTTCATCTGAGCGAGTTCTACGCACGATGCGGAAGCACAATCCGCTGAGCCGCCAAGCGATCGACTATCTTGTTTCGCGATTCCGTAATGATGACAGTCGTGTCGCTTCGCCGACTGCTCCGGATGAAACTCTGCTGCAATCGATTGCCGACCCAAAAGAACGGCTGACGATGCGAACGCTGTTCAAACTGGTGAAGCGTATCGAGCGAGCCAATCTCTGCATCGACCGAAAACGTTGCATTGCATTTCGGCTACCTGGCGATGTGTTCGAGAACCTTGAGCGTGGAAACACACCTTACGCCATCTTCTACGTTTTCGGCAACGGATTCGACGGCTTTCACGTGCGATTTCGAAACGTCTCCCGCGGCGGCATGCGTCTGGTGCCGACTCGAAACGAATCGCATTATCTCTTCGAGGCCAACCGAGTTTTCGACGAAGCATGGAGACTTGCGACGGCACAACAACTCAAGAATAAGGATATCGCCGAAGGCGGATCCAAAGCAGTCGTTGTTATCAAACCTGAGAATTCCGCACTGCGAGCCGGACGCGATTTCGTCGACGGACTTCTCGATCTTTTGATCAACATCGAACAGACAACGGCTTGCGATCTCGATTCGATCGGCGAAGAGTATCTGTACCTCGGGCCCGACGAAAACGTAACCAATGATTTGATCAACTGGATCGTGGATCATAGCGCAGAACGCGGCTATCGCTTCCCTGCAACCATCATGAGCAGCAAACCGGCCTCTGGAATTAACCACAAAGAGTTCGGCGTCACCAGCGAAGGCGTGCTGATCTTTCTTCGTAAAGCCTTGTTCGAGACCGGCATCGACCCTGACAAGACTCCATTCACGGTGAAGCTGACTGGCGGCCCTGACGGCGACGTTGGAGGTAACGCAATCAAAATCCTGATTCGCGACTATCCAGAAACGGCTCGCATCGTTGCGGTCGCTGATGGAACGGGTGCTGCAAGCGATCCGAATGGATTGAGGCTCACAGAGTTGAAACGGTTGGTCGAAGAAGAACTGGGCATCGCGAACTTTGATTCGACATTGCTTTCGCCAGAAGGATCCGTCACGGGTCTCGATTCGGAAACGGATGTCACCAGACGCAACGAACTACACAATCAAATCAAAGCCGACGTTTTTCTTCCAGCTGGCGGACGCCCTTCGACGATCAACGAAAACAACTGGCAGAGATTCCTTGACGCCGACAACCATCCATCTTCACCGATCATTGTCGAAGGTGCCAACCTGTTCATCACCGATCCGGCCCGGAAACACCTTTCTGATCATGGCGTCGCCATCGTCAAAGATTCCTCTGCGAACAAGTGTGGCGTGATTTGCAGCAGCATGGAGATTATCGCGGGCATGTTACTAAGCGAAGATCAATTCCTTGCCATCAAACCAGCTTATGTGAAACAGGTTCTTGAGACGTTATGTTCCCTAGCAGAAACCGAATCTGTGAGCCTGTTCAACGAGAGCGCTCGCATGCCAGAACAGACGCTGCCTGAAATTAGCGTTCGTATCAGTGAACAGATCATTCGCGTGGCCGACGTCATCGATAGCTCGATCCCAAATTGGACGGACGAAGAACAGGAACTTGGCAACGACTTCATTCGCTGCTACCTGCCTAGATCACTGATTGAGACCGTTGGTGACAAACTATTCGAACGATTTCCAAAGACTTACCGTCGACAATTGATTGCTTCGATTCTTTCGAGTCGAATCGTCTATCGAGAAGGATGTCAAAACCTTGAGTCGATGCGTGATGAAACCCTGGTACGCCTCGTGCGAGATCACCTTGTCTACGAATCCAAAGTCCGAACTCTGTTGACGTCGATCAAAGGCTCCGATCTTGCAGAGAAAGAAACCATTGCGGCGATCGTGGAGCACTCTGGAGCACGTAGCCAACGTGACTTGCGGCTGTAGAATCGGGCAAGCCAGAGGCCGATGCCACTGATCCAAAGAAAGCCTATTTAAAGAAAGTCCATTCGCATGAGAGTCGTTTGCTTTGCGAACAACGTTGTCGGCCTTGAAGCCGTTCGACACTTGAATCTCGCCAACGTGGAGATCGTTGCGTTGGTTGTGCACGAACCGAACAAACAGAAGCTGGCTAACGAAATAGTTGCAACGGCAGGAGTCAGCGCGGAGAACGTCCTGACTGGCAACCAACTTCGCGATCCGGCAACTCTTGAACAGATTGTCGCACTGCAGCCCGACTGTGGTGTTTCGGCTTTCTTCGGACACATTTTAAAAAGAGAACTGATTGACATTTTTCCGCGGGGCATCGTCAACCTACACACTTCGTTGCTGCCACTGAACCGCGGCTCCTTCCCAAACGTCTGGACGATTGTCGATCAGACGCCAGCAGGCGTCACCTTACACTTGGTCGACGAAGGCGTTGACACGGGACCGATTCTCGCTCAATCCAACGTTGAGGTTTGTCTTGACGACACGGGCCTTTCCTTGAACTCACGACTTGAGACTGCGATGATTGAGCTCTTCAAAACCAATTGGAAAAAGTTTGCCAAAGGTGAACTTGTATTCGTTCCGCAAAACAACGATTCGGCAACACTCCACCGCGGCAGCGACACACAAGCGATCGACCACATCGATTTGAACGCAACCTATCGAGCTGGCGATTTGATCAACATCTTGCGAGCTCGAACCTATCCCCCTCATCGTGGCGCTTACTTCGAAGTTGACGGACACAAATACTTCATGCAACTGGATATCGAAAAAGAATGACGGATGCTTTGCAAAAATTTATGTTAAGTGAAAAAGCCTATCTCATCGCTGAAATGTCGGCGAACCACAATGGAGACTTTGATCAGGCACTTGCAATCATCCGAGCGATGAAAGAAGCAGGTGCCGACGCGGTCAAATTGCAGACCTACACCGCTGACACACTCACAATCGATTGCGATCGACCGGACTTTATGATTGGCGCCGGGACCATTTGGGAAGGCCAGCGACTTCACGAGCTGTATCGCAAAGCCTACACACCATGGGAATGGCACGCTGACCTATTCGGGCTCGCCAACGAACTTGGCATGGATTGTTTCTCGACACCTTTTGACAACTCGGCAGTCGATTTTCTCGAGCAGTTCGATCCTCCAGTTTACAAAGTTGCTTCGTTTGAACTCGTCGATCTGGGGCTGATCGAATACATCGCTTCCAGGGGACGGCCGATCATCATGTCCACTGGCATGGGGACCCGAGAGGAAATTCAGGACGCAGTTGATGTCGTGAAACGGGCCGGCGTTCCGCTGACGTTGCTCAAATGCACGAGTGCCTATCCGTCGCCGCCGAGCAGCATGAATCTGCGCACGATGAGCGACCTGGCCAAGTCGTTCGACGTTCCAGTTGGATTGTCGGATCACACTTTGGGAACGACCGTCCCGATCGCGGCGGTGGCACTTGGAGCGACCGTCATCGAGAAACATTTCACGCTGTCCCGCCAGAATGAGGGCCCCGACAGCTCTTTCTCACTTGAGCCAGCCGAGTTTCGCGAAATGGTCGATTCGATTCGGATCGTGGAGCAAGCATTGGGCGAAGTGAAGTACGAACTATCGGAAAAGGAAAAAGCCAGCATTGTCTTTCGTCGCTCGCTTTACGCCGTCGCCGACATTGCCGCGGGAGAAACGCTGACGACGGAAAACGTTCGCTCGATTCGGCCCGGGCACGGCCTTAAGCCAAAATTTCTCAATCAGCTACTGGGAAAGATTGCCGCACAAGCAATCCCGCGCGGCACACCAATCTCAGCGGAAGTCGTTGAGTCCTTCGAGCTTCACGAATAGAATCCGGGTGGTATCGGCTTCCAGCCTGGGTTCCGCATTTCCACAGGCTGGAAGCCGATGCCACCTACCAACGTTCTCCTACAAGCAAATCGAAACCATGTCACTCACTGGCCAACACTTCATCGCCGGCAATCGCTCGGCCGCAGGCACTGCAACTTTCACGGGTGTCGACCCATCAACTGGCGACGATTTACCCACAACGTTTCACGATGCAACGGTCGCCGAAGTTGACGAAGCAGTCGTTGCGGCCCAATCTGCTTTCTTCGAACTTCAGAACGTTAGCGGCGAGAAACTTGGTGACCTTCTCGATGCCATCGCAACGAAGATCGAAGAAGCCGGCGACACGCTGCTCGATCGAGCTCATTCTGAAACGGCATTGCCGATGGGTCGGCTGCAGGGGGAACGCGGCCGAACCTGCAACCAGACGCGTATCTTTGCACAGATGGCTCGCGATGGATCATGGCGTCAACCACGAATCGATGCTGGTGACGCAACGAAAACGCCTGCGAAACCTGACGTGCGGACATTGCTTTACGGCATCGGTCCCGTTTCCGTTTTTGGAGCCAGCAATTTTCCTCTCGCGATAGACGTCGTCGGCACGGAAACGGTTTGTGCTATCGCGGCAGGATGT
>CAYGUE010000058.1:0-19345 GCA_964352885.1 uncultured Pirellulaceae bacterium | reverse complement strand
ATGTCCCGTCATCGTTAAGGCTCATCCGGCTCATCCAGGCACTTGTGAAATCCTTGGTGCTATTGTCACCGAAGCGGTCAAAGAAGCAGGCCTTCCCGCGGGATCATTTTCGATGCTGCAGAGCAATTCAAACGAGTCGGGTGCTGAGTTCGTTCGTCATCCGGGCATCTGTGCCGTTGCGTTTACCGGTTCGCTCAAGGGCGGACGGGCTCTGTACGATATCGCCTGTGCTCGCCCCAATCCGATTCCGTTTTACGGCGAAATGGGCAGTTCAAATCCTGTTTTCCTTTTGCCAGGAGCTTTGGCTGAGCAAAGTGAAAAGATCGCTGCAGGATATATTCAGTCGGTCACGATGGGAGTCGGCCAATTCTGCACCAATCCTGCGATCGTTTTGGGACTAGAGAGCGAATCTCTCGAGTCATTCATCTCCGCGACTTCTGTGGCTGCGAGCAACTACGCACCGCAAACGATGCTGCATCCCGGGATTCACCAGGCTTACGAATCCGGCCGTCAACGACTGGGCGAAACCGATGGCGTGACTCAAGTGGCGATATCTTCCAGCGGAGCCGACGACAACGCTCACGAAGCCGTTTGTGCGATTTACTCTGCAGACTTTTCTGTGCTCGATTCAGCTGATGAGCTCGAAGAAATCTTCGGTCCAACATCAACGATTTACAAATGCCAAAGCCGCGACCAAATGATCAAGTTTGCTTCTGAGCTCGATGGACATCTGACGGCCACGATTCATGGGACCGAACAGGACTTGGTGGACCACGCCGACCTCGTGAACATTTTGCAGCACAAAGTTGGCCGCATTGTCTTCAACGGTTTTCCGACGGGCATCGAAGTCTGTAACGCGATGCATCACGGCGGGCCATACCCTGCTGCGACGCACAGTTTCTTCACATCGATCGGGCACCATTCGATCTACCGATTTACGAAGCCCGTTTGCTTCCAAGGCTTCCCGGATAGCATGTTGCCAGAAGCGTTGCGTAGCTAGTGCGTTCGTGTTGGCTAATTTTGACGGATGCCATCCTCCATGCTTACGTAGCGTCGGTCTGGGAAATCGTTTAACGGCAAGCCACGGCGACTGCGGTTTGTCTGGCGTAATCGCCGACGCCTGCCGCTAGACGTTAAACGATGATCAGCCATCTAACGCCTTTGGCATCACCAATTCAAACGTTTTGTCTGCGATCAGTTCGCCACCCAACTTCAGAGTCAATCGCCACTCGCCGAGCTTGTCTTCGATCGGGAGCCAGATCGTGTCGCCCAGGTAGAAATCCCAGTCGTTGGTTTTCACGAAAACGGTTCCATCAAAGGGCTTTCGCACTTTCCCTTTATCGTCGCGAATCCCAGGATGATCGATGCAGAAATCCAAGGGCTGATTTTTCGCGCCGACAATGTTCACGACCATGCCAAACTCGACATCGACGACTGCTTCGACTTGAGTCGTTCGTTCAAGAATCTTTGGCAGTTCACGTGAGCTCCGATCCCAACGTGAGAAGATCCCCCAAGTCTTGATTCTGACTTCCGGTCCTCGCTGTTTTCCTTGCCTTCGATTTCGCACAACTAAGCTTCCGTCGATAAACCCAGAAGTTCGATCGACTGACTCACAGCATCGGCAACAGACTGTTCCATTGAAACTTCAATGACGCCTCCTTCGCTGGCAGGCGACTCAAGGGCATCAAACTGGCTCCGCAGCAGTGACTCCGGCATGTAGTGATCGCTTCGTTGCCGCAGCCGCCCTTGGATAATTTCAAACGGAGCGTGCAAATGAATGAAGTGAACTGGAAAATCCAATTCTCGGAGATGGTCGCGATACTTCTTTTTCAGCGCCGAACAGGCAACGATGAGCGAGGATTCGTTTCGACATTGCGTGTTCGCAAAGTCCACGATCGACTGCAACCAGGGCTGTCGATCATTATCATTCAAAGCGGTTCCGTTGGACATTCTTGCCCTGTTGGCTTCGGAATGAAAATCGTCCCCGTCATGGAATTGAATACCCAGTGCGTCTGCTAGTGCGATGCCAACCGTGGACTTGCCGCACCCAGATACACCCATAATCACGATGAGTTTTGGTTGTCGTTGGTTCATAAATTCCGAGAGCACATTCCTGGCTTTGCCTTGGCGGTTGATTCTGACAGAATACTCTTCGGCTTCCAGCCTGCAAGTGCATCGCTAGGAACCTCAACTCTTCCTTTCCCGAATCCTGCCATGCCGATCCTGAAACAGGAAAGCGATTTCTACCCAGCTGACCTCTTTGACAACGAGGCTCTTTTGAGCGACGAATCGAAGTCATGGTGGTGTATCTATACGATGTCGCGACGTGAAAAAGATCTGATGCGGAAGCTCGCCATACTGGACGTTGCCTATTACGGACCAGTGATCCCGAAGCGATTTCGTTCTCCCAACGGTCGCCTTCGAACGTCATGGATTCCGTTGTTTCCGAATTACGTGTTCATGTACGGCGATGAACAAAGTCGGATCCGTGCGTTGACCACAAACTGCATCAGCAAGTGCAACAAAGTCGAAGACGACAGTGAACTGGTGATGACACTGAGAAAAATCAAGGCGATCATCGATACGGGCGTGCCACTGACTCCAGAAGGGCGGCTCGAAGCAGGCAATCGGGTTCGCGTAAAATCAGGCCATTTTGCGGGCTATGAAGGAACCGTGCTTCGCCGCGAAGGCAAAACGCGATTCTTGCTCACGATCCAGTATCTCAACCAGGGCGTGTCGATCGAGATGGACGAAGGCTTGTTGGAAGTTATTTAAGCCCGGATTATTCACGAGGCGTGGGCAGGAGTATGCGACTGGACTTGTTTTCTCGAGCTGTTAACTATTTTGGTCGACGCCGAAAATTCACCGGTTGCCTGAAGTTTCATCCAATCAATTTGTTCGCTTTCGCACCGAAAAGATACCTAAGAATTTAGTTGCCTGCCTGTCGTCGTGAATCATTCCGGTTAAGACACTGGGAACTCTAACTCTACCTGATCTTGCTGTTCAAACAAGAAAGCAGCCGATGGGGAGTGACGACCATCGGCTGCTTCGGTTTTGGCAACATTTCGAGTCAGCGATTGCTACAGATGCTGACATGAAATGCCTCATCCGCCAATTCTTCCCTTCATCCGCTTTTCGATCTTCTCTCGGATTCGATCACTGACGCTGGTTTGCTTGTAGTCAAATTTGTCCCCCGACATTTCGGCCAGCTTTGCTTTCTGCTCCGATGTCAACTCAGTGAGAAGCTTCTCTCGTATCTCTTCTTTCAGCTTAGCCAGCCCGTCGGCCAATTCTTTCTTGAGTTCTTCCTGCTTCGCCTTGATCCGCTTCTTTTGTGCGTCATCGATCTCCAGTTCTTCCATCATCTCTTTTGAGAGCAGTGTATTGCCAGCCCCACGTCTCTTCATCTCCATCTGCAATGCAACCTGCCGCAATCGCTCCATTTGATGGGGCAGCAACATCGACTGCAGTTTTTCCTGTCCGGATTTTTGCAATTGGGCGATTTCTTTGGCGATGGCGCCCATTTCAGAAGGATCGAGCTTGCCGTTTGCGAACGCTTTTGATTTTTCCTTGATCTGTTCTTGCAGCTCTTTTTGAGCGTCTTGGTATTTGCCTAGCTGATCACCAACAAGTTCCAGCTCCTCACGAACGTCTTCGTTACTCAGCAAAGACATCGGATCCATCCTGCTGGCACCCGGCATCCAGCCACCGATGTCGCCGCCAGTGAAAATCTCAAAATTGGATTCTCCGCCTTCTCCATTGCCAGAAAACGTCATGCTTGACGACGAAATCACGATGGGGCCGGAACCCGATTCGTTATCGACGGCCATTTCGATTTGCATGACTCCCTCTTCAACTTCTTCTTGAGCAAAAGAGTCTGTTGTGAGCAGGCCGCCGACGCAGAGGCCGGCGATGGTGAGAGATTGAATTGTAGAACGAAGCATTGGTTTCTCCTGAAGTGAACTGTTTGATTTTTTTATGGTTTGTCAGCGGCAGAAGGGCTATTTGCCCTCTCGCATTCGGCGTCGCATCTCTTCCACCTCTTCCTGAATGCGTGTCATTTTTTCCTCGATGCTTTCAAAGCCTTGCGGAATTTCGCCATCGCCCAACATGGCGCCGTCAACGTCTCCGCGACCAATAATGATGCCAGGACCGAATTGCTTGAACTCAAAATCGATTCCGGGGCCAAAGCTAGGAAGCCCCGTTCCGAGACCATCGAAACCGGGACCGAGTTCAATCATCATTTGATTCACGCCTTCGCGTTCGGTTGGCGTAACGATCGCAGAGATCTCTTCACCGGAACGGAGCAACGTGAATGTCACATCGTTTCCGGCAGCACCGGCTTCATTGACGATTTTGGAAAGGTCTTTGCGACTGCCGACTGGCTTTTGGTCGGCGAACATCACGATGTCATTCTGCTGGAATCCCGCATTCTCAGCAGCGCCTCCTTGAAGCACGCGCGTGATGACAAGCCCCATCTCTTCTTCGAGCTGAAGCTGTGACCGAAGTACGGGGGATGCTGGCATGCAAGAGACGCCGATCATCCAGGTCTTGGGCATCTTGGATTCGGTCATCGAGCGACCGATTCCTCCGTCGCCAAGGTTGATTTCACGGCGAACGCCATCGGGCCCAATCAGAATTGCTTTGCCGGTTGTCTGTTTTTTCTGCTGACCATCTTCACCAACGACTGACTTGGAGGAACGCGTGATGGTGACGCTGCGGGCGTCGGACATTTTGAATTCTTGCGTTGTGCCGTCCGCGTTTACTACCGTGATGACACCATTCTTGATCTTGGCCGCGCCCTTATCCAGTTTGAATTCGCCGACTGCGTCAACGGTTGCTTTTTTATCGACATCCTTGGCAACGCCGACTTTTTCGCCATCCTGATTGAGCAAAATAATGTCCTGGCCGAGTGCGGGAACGCAAAAGAGCGCAACCATGGCCAAAATGAAGATTGAATAGCGTTTCATTGTGATTCTCCTGAAAGGGATATCAGTTTGTATAACAGCACCTCCCATCGGGAGAGCGACATATTTAATGGCCCTGGTCAAAGCGAATGCTTCTCACAGGCACAACAAATTGGCGTCCATCCTGCAGACGGCCAGAAATATAGTTGGTTGATTCGTTCACGTCATAGCCTGATTGGCTCAATCGTTGGCGAGCCGCCGGTGAGAAACCCGAGGGCGGCAAAACGTCACTCAAGGCAACTCGGTCTTTGACCTGTCCGCCGCGGTTTCCCACAAGCCGGTGCAGATCGTCGTAGCGATACAAATCGACTTCGCCGTTGATTGCCTCGCCATCAGGCGTTAGCAATTCCATGCGATACTCGGGCTGCAAATCAACCGGAGTCACGGAAGGTGTGTCTGGCTGATTGTTCTTGGCGATCATGTTTGTGCCGATTGGCTCATCCGTTGATGTCATCGGACCGTCGCTACCAACCATGTAGCCGACCAGTCCAGCGACGGCGACGCTGGCGGCGATCGCCAGTTGGCGTACCAGTGGCATTGATTGGGATGGTGATTCTTTCGGAGCGATCACTGCAACTTTTTTGACGGGCTTTGGATCCATGTTCTCATCCAGCGTTTCGAACTGACGTCGAAAGAGCTGATCTTCGGCAAACTCACAGGCGATGGTTCGCCACTGCGATGGGTGCTGCTGTGCTGTTTCGAATAAATCCCTAATTTCAACGGCGGTCAATTCGCCGTCGATCAGCCGTTGCAGCTGAGCTGAATTTGGATTCGGTTCACTGTGCATTTGGATTGTCCTGTGAATCGATGTTCAAACTTTTGAGTGAGGTACGCATCGTCTGTCGGGCTCTAGCGAGTCTTCTTTCGACCGCTTTTTCGGTTGAGCCCAAATGTTCTGCCAACTGTTTGTAGCTCCAGCTTTCGGTGTACTTGAGCATCAAAATTTCGCGGCTTTCTTCATCCAGTGAGCCAATTGCCGATTCTAACGACTGACTCTGTTCCTTATTGAGCAACCAATCCAGCGGCTGTGGTTCACTCGCCGCAAGTTCGGCTTCGAGCGTTTCACCCAACTCTGGTCTAGCGTGTGACTTGCGGTTTGCCTTGCGATGAAAGTTCGCCGCCTTCCGAACTGCCACACCGTACAAAAAAGGAGCCACCTTTTCCGGTTCGCTTGGAACCGATCCAACAGAACCATTGCTCGACTGCTGGACCACTGCGAGGGCTACTTCCTGCATCACGTCATCGATCGAGTGCCGGTCACCGATGCGACTGTGCAGCACTTTGCGCAACCAATTACGATGCGTCGCAATGGCTTTCTGCCAGTCGATCGGTTGTGGACTCGATGCAGATTCCATGTCGATTCTGGAGTCACAATTGTTTGGTCAAGTTGAGTGTTCAGCACGTTGTACGCATTGATAGTCGCACTCGTGCCAGAAAACCCCCCCATTTTTCTTGGAAATTCGGGGAGGTGGCCCTGAACGCGACAAATTGCCAGCCGAATCCTACTTTGCCAGCAACCAACGGGCGACGGAACCGCTCGGGCCAACGGCCCAGCCGGAGCGGCCGGTATCGGAAAAACCAACGGAATTGAAGCCCTTGTTCGAGATGCGCGTCCATTTGTTGCCAAGGTCGGTCGACATGTCCGTTCCATTGGTGCCGACAGCGACCAGTTTCACTTCGCGACCATTCTTCGTGGCAGCGACGCAGCTGCGAAAGCCGCTTGGAGGGACGCGAGGCGAAGGTGTTGTCCAGGTCTTGCCGCCGTCACGTGTCACGGCGTAGTTGCTGCTGGTGTCATCGGAGTTGAGATAGTCGCCGCCGATCGCGACGCCTTCGAGTTCGTCAGCAAACCAAATCGAGAATATCCCGCTGGAGGGCGAGCGCCCGATCGGAATCGGGCCACCAAAGTTCCAAGTCTTACCACGGTCATTTGAGATCAGAATTCGCGAAGTGGTTCGTGTCTGATTCGCCTCAGTTCCTCCAAGCCCAATGAAACAGGTTGTTTCACCGACGACACACATATTGGTTCCACTGGCGGCGAATCCGGCTTCTCCAGACTCGGGCACAGGAAGACTTTCGGTGCTGACTGGTTTCCAAGACTTGCCGCCGTCCTTAGTACGACCCAACCAAAATTCTCCATCGATTGGGTCGCTCATCACGATACCAAACGCCTCGTCCCAGAAAGAGATCGCATCGAAGAAGGCGTCTGACTTCTGAACGCATAATTTCCAGGTACGACCACTGTCGGTTGTGCGATAGATGCTTGCGACATCGCCTGAGCTGATGATGACCGCCGTGCGATCGTCGAAAGCATGAATGTCACGGAAGTCTAATTCCTCTGCGCCCTCAACGATTCGCTGTCGCCAAGTCTTGCCGCCATCTGAAGAGACAATAACCGTCCCCTTAGTTCCGGAGACCCAGATAACGTTGTCGTCAACGACATGGAGTCCCCGGAAACTTGCAGCGGTTCCGACGTCGACGGCCTTCCAAGGTGAGATGACAACTCGAGCGGTATTGCCATCGAGCTCAATTTTTTCTTTCTCTTGAGCGAATGTCTGGCTTGAGACCTGCGAAAGAATCGCAACGATAAAAAGAGAGCATGTGATTCGTAGGTTCATGTGGGTAAGCCAATTTTTGCATTGTGCTTGAGAGTTTAACGGCAACACCGTTCCATGAGTCATGGATTGTGGCCATCGCTGCACGCTGATCCCCACCGTGAACATGTAGGAAAAACGGTGCAGACCACCGCGCTTCGAATTCATTGAACGACATTGAGTTTAACGGAAAGCCAAAGCAAAGCGATTGAGCCAAACGCAGTCGGCCCTAAAGCACCGTTTCGCTGGCAGGGAAACTGCCGAGGATCGTGAGATTCGTACAGTGAGCCCGAGCTTCACCGATGACTCCAGCGATGTTCGCGTCTTTGCGGTGGCCTTCGACTTCAATAAAGAAAGTGTAGTCCCAATTCACTTCGCGGCTTGGGCGTTTTTCGATGTGAGAGAGGTTTATCTGATTTCGCTTGAACACACTCAACACGTCAACCAGCGATCCCGGTCGGTGGTCGGTCGTGAACATTAGCGAGGTTTTATCTTTCTTCGAAATCTCGGTCTCCTCGCGAGACAGAATCAGAAAACGCGTCACGTTCGACTGACGATCTTCGATTGCTTCGAACATCGGATGCATGCCGTAGATTTCTCCGGCCAGCGAAGATCCAATTGCAGCCGCGCCGCAGGTTGGATCTTTGTCGTATTCCGCCTTTGCCTGCTTCGCTGCCGCGGCAGTGCTTTCTGCAGGAATACGCTCAGCGTTGGGGTACTGTGTCGCCAACCAGTTGCGACATTGAGCAAATGCTTCCGGTCGCGAGTAAATTTTTTTGACGTCTTCTGGCTTGCCGTTGGAAAGCAAACAGAAGTGAATCCCGAGCCGGACTTCACCGTAGATGTTTAGCCGATCGTGATAGAGCATGAACGCATCGAGTGCTTCATTGATGCCACCACCGATGCTGTTCTCGATCGGGACCAGTCCATAGTTGACATGACCTCGGGCAACTTCTTCGAAAACGCCTTCGATCGCACGAAGATCTTCGTATTCAACGCAGGCGCCGAACTTTTTCGTTGCGGCAAGATGGCTGAAGGTTCCGATCGGACCAAGGTATCCAATCCGAAGAGGTTGTTCGAGCTTGAAGCTACCGCTCATCATCTCGCGGTAGATCGCTTCGATTGCTTCCTTTGGAAAGACGCCCCCTTCGTTGAGCGCAGCGACTTTCTTCATGACGGCCGCTTCTCGATGCGGTGCGTAGATCGGAATACTGGATCCTTGTTTAATCTTTCCGACTTCGATTACTTGTTGGGCTCGCTGATTGATGAGAGCGACCAGTTGCTTATCAATGTCGTCGATATTTTTTCGCAGTCCCTCTAGTGGGTCCTGGTTGGATTCTTCAGTCATGAGAGTATTGGCTAAGGGATTTCAAATTGTCTGGATTCGTATAACAGCAAGCCGAAGGCGACTGCGCCGTTGGGCAAGAACACAGTCGCCTTCGGCTTGCCGTTATACGAGAAGCCAATGGCGAAGTGCTGCCTCAAACTTTACTTCGTTTTAGGAAACGATGGCTTCATCCCAAGATGTTTCGCCAGAAAAGCCCACTGATCCGCAACTTCTTCGATGATTTTTGAAGTTGGCTTGCCAGATCCGTGACCAGCAGACGTTTCGATGCGAATGATGGTTGGATTTTCTCCAGCCTGAGCTTCCTGCAAACGTGCCGCAAATTTGAAACTATGTCCCGGAACAACGCGGTCGTCGGTGTCGGCTGTCGTCACCATCGTCGGTGGGTAAGCCGTTTCGTTGGTCACGTTGTGATAGGGCGAGTATTTATAAAGAGCCTCAAATTCTTCGGCGCTGGCTTCGCTGCTACCGTAGTCATCGACCCAGAATCGCCCGGCCGTAAACTCCTGAAAGCGAAGCATATCCATCACGCCAACCGCTGGAAGACAAGCACCGTAAAGGTCAGGTCGCTGCGTCATGCAAGCTCCAACCAAGAGGCCGCCATTGCTTCCACCCTGAATGGCAAGGTGCTCCGGCGATGTGATTTTGTGTTCGATCAGATACTCGGCCGCAGCGATGAAATCATCGAATACATTTTGCTTCTGCGTTTTCGTACCGGCCTTGTGCCAGTCCTTACCATACTCGCCACCGCCGCGAAGGTTGGGCATGGCGAACACGCCGCCCATCTCCATCCATTGCAATCGCGAGATTGAGAAACTTGGCGTCAGTGAAATATTGAATCCACCGTACGCATAAAGCAATGTCGGATTGGTGCCGTCGAGTTCGATGCCTTTCTTGTGAGCGATGAACATCGGGACCCGTGTTCCGTCCTTGCTGTTGTAGAACACCTGATTGACGACGTAGTTGTCCGGGTCGAAGTCAACTTTCGCTTCTCGCAACATGGTGCTTTCGCCGGTCTTGAGATCGTATCGGAATGTCGACGGTGGACGATTGAAACTGCTGAAAGAGTAAAACGTTTCGTCGTGGTCACGTCGACCGCCAAAACCGTTGGCTGATCCGATACCAAGGAAGGATACTTCGCGGACGAACTTGCCGGCCAGATCAAAAAGCTTGACCTGAGTTTTCGCGTCTTTCAGATACTGAATGCAGATGTTGTCGCCCACCATCGAGGCACTTTCCATCGCTTCTTCTGCTTCGGAAATGATGACATTGCGTTTAGCTGGCTCGTTGATGTCAATGGTCAGAATGCATTTCTTCGGCGCCCCAGAGTCGGACTTAAAGTAGAACGTTGATTCTTCGTTGCCAAGGAAAGAGTACTCGTTTTCGAAAGTGTCGATCAGCGTCACCAGCTTCGAATCGGATTTGCTCAAGTCGCGGTACAAAACGCGATAGCGACTATCGGTTCCTTTCCAAACGGTCAAAATCAGATAGTTGCCGTCCTCGGAAACTTCTGGTGAGAAGCCCCACTCCGGGTTATCTGGATCGGCATGGACCAGTTCATCGGCCGACTGATCGGTTCCCAGTTTGTGAAAGTAAACTTTCTGGTTCAGGTTCAGTGACGTGAACTCATCTTCCTTGCTGGGCTCGTCGTAGCGATTGTAGAAGAAGCCAGAACTGTCTTTGTTCCATGACGCGCCGCCAAACTTGATCCAATTCAGCTCATCTTCGAGCACTTTCCCGGACTCGATTTCCATGACACGCCAAGTTCGCCAGTCTGAGCCGCTTTCCTGAACGCCGTATGCTAGGTGCTTTCCATCTTCGCTGAATGCGAGACCGCCTAGGGCGATGGTGCCATCTTCGGACCACTTGTTTGGATCGATCAGGACTTGAGGTTCGGCGTCGAGCGAATCCATGCGATAGAGCACGTATTGATTCTGTAAACCATCGTTTTTCTGAAAGTAGTACCGGTTACCACGGCGAAACGGAGCACTGTATTTCTCGTAGTCCCACAGCTTGGTCAATCGCTGATCGATCTCTTTGCGAAACGGCAACGATTCGATATAGCCAAACGAGACTTTGTTTTGAGCTTCAACCCAGCTGGCAACTTCTTCTGATTGTCGAACGTCCACTTCCAGCCATCGAAACGGGTCGGCAACTTTAACGCCAAAGTACTCATCGACTTGATCGCCTTTCTTGGTTTCCGGATAGGACAATGGGGATGGATCCTGCGACATAAGAACTTCCGGGCTGAAAAGAGCAACAACGAAAAGCGATAGCAAAAACGATGGGAGAAAAGTTCGGTGGAACATGGTTGTTTCTTGGTTAATTTTGAACCTAGTCGTTCGCGAGATTTGATTTTTGGGAGGTCGAGGCACAAATTCAATCGTCAGAACTACTGGAGGTAACCGTCAGCTAGCAATTTGCTTCCGAATGCGGGGCGGCTAATCCGCACAGCTTACCAATTTTGGGAGAAAAAATCGATTGTACCGCCTTTGCGGCCGATAGATGGAGATACATCCGCTCATCATTGACACCATCCGGAGACGCTAAATGTATCGCCACTTGTATCGCAATTGCCTTTTGATCACAGGCTTGGCGAGCGCATCGCTCTTATCAACGGCTAACGCTCAGAATCATTTGATTGACGGGGCAAAGGACGAGGCAACCCGAGTCATTCAGCTTCGCACAAACGTTGAAGCTGAAGTTGAAGTTGAAGTTGAAGAAAAGGCAGCAGAGGTTTCCTCTCGTTCGACGCGCCTAGCTTCCAATCCACTTGCCACGATCGACGCAGAGGCTCCACCTGTCGCACCAACCGCATCGAAGCTTTCCATGGCCCCTCAGGTTGCGTTTGACGAAATCGATTCTCTGCCGAATTCTGTTTCATCGATTAACGTGCCATTGGTTCGCCAACTCCAGCAGCCGACACCGCGAATGCCAGAGGTTCTGGTGGATCGCAAGCCAGTTCCAATGATTAACGCTTCCAGCCCAATGCCAGTTGGCAGCCGAGGGCCTCTTTCGGCCCCTGTGCTTTATAGGGAAAGCGTTCCATTTGTGGCCGCTCAAATTTCGGCCCCTGAATTTGTCAATGTAAACGAAATTGCACCCGTTCGAATCGACGTTCGCAACCCCGGCAAGTCAATCGTCTACGACTTGAAGCTGGTTGCGAAAATGCCCGCGAACGTGAAAGTTGAAGCTCGCAACGGTACTGTTACCGATGGCGAGTGCACTTTTGAAATTGCTTCGCTGCAACCCGGTGAGAACCGTCAGCTTGTGATGGAAGTTGTCACCCAGGAAAAACTAGCTTTGAACATTCAAACATCGCTGACAATCTCGAATCGCAGCAAGATTCAGGTTGCTGTGCGAGAACCACAGTTGGTGGTTTCGATTGAAGGTCCGGCACAAACCAACATTGGTTCCAAAGCGACTCACATCGTTACGGTTACCAACATCGGCGACGGAATTGCGAGCAACGTCAACCTGATTGCTGACATTCCGGAAGCACTGCGTATCGTTCAGAAGTCCGGTTTTGAGTCACCCGAAACATTGCGTCCAGGCGAAAAGGCTCAGGCACGTATTGTGACAGTACCGCAAACGCCTGGCCAAACCGAGATGGCTTTCGCCGCCGAAGGCAACTTCTGCAAGGCCAAGCCTGCTGAGGCCGGATTGCGTGTCACCCAGCCCGAACTTCGCATCGCGGCCACTGGTCCTGACATGAACTTCGTCGAGCGAGAAGGCATCTACTCGATTACTGTCGACAATCCGGGTGAAGTTGACATTAACAATGTCGAAGTGCAATTTGTCATTCCTGAGGGCGTCAAAGTCACGACCGTTAGCCGCCAAGCAAGGATGGATGGCCAGCAACGAACGTTGTCTTGGAAGTTTGATCGTATCGCGGCTCAAACTGAGCAAACGATTCAATTGAAAGCAATCGCTGGCACCGAAGGTGAGAAGCAATGCCGAATCCGAGTTGCCAGCGACGAAACCAACGAGAAGGAAGTTTCACTTAAAACCGTCATCGCGACGCGAGCGGAGTTGAGCATTCAGATGCAGAACATCGGTGGACCGGTGCAGGTCGGCAGCGAGACAACGTTTGTTGTAGTTGTCGAAAACCGTGGTAGCCTTGTCGCTAACGACATGGAAATCGAAGTTCAACTTCCGTCCGGCATGCGACCTGGGAATCCGAAAGACGGAATCGTTGATGAAGGTGCCAACTCGATCCTGTTTGCAGATTCAGATCTTCGTCCGGGCAAGACTCGCGAGTTTAAATTCTCTGCAGTTGGAGTTGAGAAGGGTGAACACGTCGTGCGTAGCTCGCTTGAGTCGGTTGGCTCGAAGCAACGTATTATCGTCGAGAACAGCGTATACGTTTACGAACCAGCTCAGGCTCGCGTGAGCGAATTGCTTTCGCCTGCGACCGCTCGCTAGTGTCATCATGTGTCATGCATCACGCTTGCGTGATGCATACCACCAACCAAGCTGAACAACAAAAACGCCCCGCAGCGATCATTGCTGCGGAGCGTTTTTTTGTTCGTTGGCAAGCCGATCGTTGTTTAACGTCTAGCCGCTGACGCTGCGGCCGCATCAAAATGCCGACACCTGCAATACCGTTCAATGAAGCATGGAACCATGGATTGCGGCCATCGTAGCACACTATTGACGTTAAACGATTCGAAACACAGCCTGCAATTATTGTCTGACTCACTCATCTACGGAGCGTTCTTTTTCAGCTTTCGTTGCAAGGTCCGTCTCGGTATGTCTAGGCGTCTTGCCGCCTCCGAGATGTTGCCACCAGCTTCCGTCAGGACGCGCTGAATGTGCTCCCACTGCGCCGACGCAAGTGACGGCGGCGGAAACTCTGGGTCTGATTGAACCAGCTGCTTTTCCTCAAACGAAGCCAGTACTTCATCTGCATCAGCTGGCTTGGTGCAGTAGCCGATGGCCCCAATTTTGACCGCGTCCACAGCATTGGTAATGCTTCCGTAGCCGGTCAACATCACGACCTTGGTTTCCGGAGAGACCTCGATGATTTCTTGCAGCAGCTCGAGGCCCGATTTGCCTGGCATCTTTAGGTCCAACACCGCCTTGGATGGCTTTTCGGACGTCACCAATTCAATGGCTTCGTCGTAGTTGGCAGCAACATAAACTTTGAAGCCGCGTGTGGTGAACGATTTTTCGAGTCGATTCCGAAGGACGTCATCGTCGTCGACGACCAGAATGGTTTCTTTTCTAATCACGGGACTATCTGGGTTTGGTTGGGATGTTTAACCCCGGATTATTCACGAGGCATGGGCGCTGAATTAAAGAGCACCTGCCCCCTAGGGCGTAGTGTTCAAGGAATGTTTTCGACAGTTCACCCGTTGACGAATTTATCAATCTGCGAACCCGTCGCCGTTGCCAGTGAATTTTCAAGATACCGAACAATACGCCGTCGTCGTGAATAATTCCGGCTGACAGACCGTCACATAGTTAATATACCGAAAACGGACTCGGCAGCTAACCGGATACCGCGACAGCAACTAGTCTACGACGCTCAATCGCTCGTGAAACAGCACGACCCGCACAAGTGCACCAATAATTAGCAGTTCCAGAAACGCGGCAGGGAAACCTCCAAGGTTTGAAAGGATCTTGATACCCTCAGTTCCGCCTGTGAAGCTGATCATCACCCACGCCACGGTACCCACGGCCGCACCCCAGACGATCTTCAACCATTGGTTGCCTTCCGGGTTTTCTGGCGAGATACCTGTCGATGAAATGCTTGCCATCGCGGACATATTCGAATCAGAGGATGTCACAAAACAGACAAAAGCGCTGATCATATAGAAAACAATGACTGCGGTAGAGAAAGGAAACTGTTTGAATACGGCGTAGGAGACGGCTTCTTCGCCTCCATCCTTCATCACTTGGTAGAGGTCCGCTCCGTTGATTTCCTGATGAAGTGCTGTCCCACTGAAAATCGACATCCACACGATCGCAAACAATGACGGAAAGATAAAGTTGATCAGCATGAACTCGCGAACGGTTCTTCCGTAAGAAATTCGACCCAGAAAACAGGCTGTGATCGGCGCCCACGCCAGCCAAACTGCCCAATAGAATACAGTCCATTCCTTGCCCCATTTTTCCGGAAAAAACTGACCGTTGCGTGGCACGAAATGAACAACGTAGTCGAGTAACGACTGGCCGGTCTGCGACAGTATCCACATCGTTGGTCCGCAGAACAGTGCCACTACCGCCAACAGCATCAGCAACTTGGTGTTGATGTCGGAGAGGATTCGAATTCCGTTCATCAAACCTGTGGCACTCGAAACAATAAACGTGCCCACAATCGCAAACGCGATACAGGCCCAAGTTGTCGCATTGGAAGGAATGCCTGCGATGTCAGCGAGCCCTCCGCCTAGCATCAGAATTCCGGAACCAAGTGCTGCGGCCATTCCGGCAACGAGTGCGTACAAACAGATCGCATCGATCACGTTGCCTCCCTTGCCGATTGCCCAATCGCCAACCAACGGCGTGATCGTCGAGCCAAGAGAAAATGGCTTATTCATGTTGTAGTAAGCAAATGCAAACATCAGCGACGCAACGCAGTACAACGCGTACGGCGTGAACGACCAATGGAGATACATCGTTGAGAGCGCGAATGTCGCGGCTTCTGGGGACTGCGGCGGCGCGATGTTGCCAGGTAGATCTGAATAGTGAGTCACGGGTTCGGCGGTCGACCAAAACAGAATGCCTATCGCGATCGTGGTGCAGATGGTGATGGAGAACCAGTTCCACATGCTCATCAGAGGTTCGGCTTTGCTTCCGCCGATGCGTACTTTTCCGAATTTTGAAAAACAAATCCAGATACACAGGCACAGCGCGAGAAACGCGCACACACTAAACATCCAACTGAAGTGATCCAGAATCCAGGTGTTAGCTCCGTTAATAACTGTCGAGAAGGCTCCGAACTCAACAATCTTTCCGTCGTCCCTTTTGTCTGGCGAGACGAAGTTCAATATGACTGCAAAGAGCAGCAACAAAAACGGCGGCCAAAAAACAACATGGTTCAGCTTCGTTTCAGAAATCGGTTTCGATGTATCGGTCATGTTTAGAAGCATTCAAATATGGGATACGATTCGAATTTCATGTTTGTCCAATTTCAACCCGGATTATTCTCGAGGCGTGGGCGTCAAATGGGTGACACCTGTTCATTGCGGAGGAAGTATTCAAAGGTTGCTGTTTTTACAGGCCGCGTGCCAAGTGAATTTATTTAGTCGCAAATTTGTCACCACCGTCGTTGAATCGTTCAAAATCGCCACCAGAACGCCCGTCGTCGTGAATAATTCCGGTTCAATACTCTTTTCTCAAAACGCAACTCCGCCCAACGATAGTGTCGCGTTGAGAATCACATGAAAATAACTGGGCGGAATGCGATGATTCGTTGCAAAACATGTGTTTTAGGCAGAATAACGCTTTACCTCTGGTCTGCTCCCGGAACCATTGCGGCCAGCCACAAAATCTCGTGGCTCTGGCTGAATTAAGCAAGGCTACTCGATTCTCACTTCCCTTTTTGTGGAGCTATCTCTTATGGAATATCTCATTCTTTTGGGCGTCGTCGACGTCATGGGCCTCGTCATTGCCTGCCTCATTGGAGCCGTCTGCGGCTTCCTCGCCGGCCAATTATTGAAGGGCAGGGGACTTGGGCTTGTTGGAAACATCATCGTTGGCCTGCTTGGCGGATTGCTGTTCAGCTACCTGTTTAGCACGTTCGACATGGGGCTCGGCGCGTTGGTGAATCAAATCGTGGGAGGAACGATCGGAGCCTTACTGCTCCTGATCGCTGTTAGCTTCATCAAAAAGGCGACATAGGCTGGCGATCGCTGCATCCTCATTTTGACAGAGTCATTGTAAAGGCAGGCACCTCAGTGGTTGTCTGTCTTTTTTGCTCTAATTTTTCGCTTTGCCCCGTGTTACATTAGCGGACCGAAAACTCCGACCCAAACTCGATCCCGCGACCCGCCAAATGGCCTCTGATTCGTCACAAGCTGAAACCGAACCAGCCGTAGAAACCAAAGCTCTCCATCGGCTCTATATCGACACCGTCGGCTGCCAGATGAATGTACTGGACAGCGAGATGGTCGTCGCCGATCTGCGGCGTCAGGGTTATGAACTGGCCAACAGTGTTGCCGAAGCTGACACGATCCTGTTCAACACCTGCTCGGTTCGTGAGCAAGCCGAAAACAAAACGTACAGTGCACTCGGTCGATTGAAGGACGAGAAAAAAAAGCATCCTGACAAGATCATCGGTGTGATGGGATGCATGGCTCAGAAAGATCAAAAGCTGATCTTCAAGAAAGCGCCCTTCGTGGACATCGTTGTCGGGCCAGGGCAATTGAAAGAGATCCCTGCCTTAATCGAGAAAGCTCGCAACGAAGGCGGACAGCACACGGCGGTTGGACTGGGCCGTAAAGAAGGAAAGCTGGACATCATCAAGCGATCGCATGAGACGTTTGACCCATTGCGTGATCCGTCAATGCGCCCGACACCGTTTCAAGCCTATCTGCGAATCCAAATTGGCTGCGACAAGTTTTGCACCTACTGCATCGTGCCGATGACGCGCGGTCCTGAGCAGGGTCGTGAACCGCAACAGATTTATGACGAGGCGGTGCTGCTTGCTGGTCAGGGTGCGAAAGAAATCACGTTGCTGGGGCAAACGGTGAACAGCTACAAGCATGTCGCGGAAGATAAAACCGTCACAAAGTTGGCGGACTTGCTGCACAAGCTTCACGACATCGAAGGCATCGAGCGAATCAAATTCGTGACCAGTTATCCGAAGGATATGACTTACGACTTGCTGTACGCGATTCGAGACCTGAAGAAATGCTCGCCTTATCTGCATGTTCCGCTTCAAAGCGGCAGCGACGCGGTGCTAAAACGAATGAAGCGTGGCTACACGGTCGCCGACTACCGCGCTATGATGGCTCGAATCCATGAGGTGCTCGGGGATCGGGCTGCAGTTTCGAGTGACTTCATTGTTGGCTTCTGCGGCGAAACAGATGAAGAGTTTCAGGAGACCATCGATCTGGTCGAGGAATGTCGATTCAAGAACAGCTTCATCTTTAAGTACTCAGAGCGTCCTGGCACGAAGGCATCAGATCATCTGCCGGATGACATTCCGTTCGAAGTCAAGAAACGTCGCAACAACGAATTACTGGAAGTTCAAGATCGCATCAGCGAAGAGGACAATCAGAGTTTCATGGGCCGCACGGTGGAGGTGCTGGTCGAAGGGCCTTCGAAACGCAGCATGAACCCGGTGAACAAGATCGAAACTGATTCGGCAGGTTCAGGACCAATTCAGCTATCAGGGCGCACGCACTGCGATCGCATCGTTGTTTTCGACGGCAATGTCCGACTGGCGGGAAGTGTCGTTTCCGTTGGGATCTACGATGTCGTCGGGCAGACAATGTTCGGCACGATCGTCACAGACCATATTGATAACGCGAGCATCGTAACGCTGAAGTAGCGACGTGGCGACATTAAAGAGTAGCGAAACGAAATACTTCATCGCTCCCCTCTCCCGAAAATTCGGGCCTCAAAGTTATTTTTGCTGATCAGACTTCGACCGAATTTTTGGGAGATGGGCCGGGGGTGAGGGAAACACGGTCTGCTTCCAAACATCGCGATTGGTCAAGCTTTGACTTTACCTTTCGCCTCTCATTCCCGACTCAGTCGAAACGAATGCCCCTCACCCCCGACCCCTCATCCCGTGAATTCGGCGAACGATTGATCTGGAGGCAAACGGTTGAGCTCCGAATTCTCGGGGAGAGGGGAGCCAGTTAAACACGCGGCGCTTTTTTCCTCTGAGTCCTACGCCGCCTTTTTCATTCGCTTCTTCTGCAACTGCTGATCCGAGCGAAGCCACTCAGTAACCTTTTTCTGCTCAGCTGCCCACTTCTTGCCGATCCGTTTCTCGCAGAAAGCTGCAAACAGAAGGTCAACGGTTTCTGACAGTTGTCGAACACTCTCGATGCGATCAATTGCGTCGCGCGTCGCGTCATCATTGCCGATCTGACTGACCTTGGCACTTCCGATCGAAAACGTTTCCGCGTTGAGTGTAAAGTCAAACTGCTGATCTTCGCGGACGAGTGTCAGGCCGGCTTTACGTGGCATCTTGCCCATGCTGATCGCCAGAATCGCTTCCGGCAACGCGACAGGCGACTCGGCCGAAATCGATTCCTTCCCGTTTTCACCGATCGGGCAATCGAGTGAGAGGGAACGCGCGAACATGCCGGAGACTTCTGAGTCATCGGACAGTTTGATCGTGTCCGATTTCGTTTGCCACGTCCACCACAGCCACAGCAGAAACTCGTTGCCGAGGTAGTCGTAGTTGTCGTTCATGCCGTTCCACCAAACGACGCTATTGGATCCTTCGGGGTGAAAGGCAGTCGCCGAAGTGTTGTAGC
>CAYGUE010000057.1:0-36133 GCA_964352885.1 uncultured Pirellulaceae bacterium | reverse complement strand
GTCCAGCGGCCATGACGTAATCGATTCGCCACTCTGGGGTGTCAGACTTGATCGTGGGACCTTCGCCTTTGCCGACTCTGGCAAAGGTGTCCATCCACCCAGCGTCAATCCAAAGTTTGTATTCATCAGTGTCGGGGCCGTGATTCAAATCGCCGATTAAAAGCATCGACTTCCCGGCGTCCAGATCCGGCTTCATCGATTCGATCATCGCCCGAATCTCTTTCAACCGGATTGCGGGATCGGCAGTCGGGTACAAGTGCGCCGAATGGACAACAAGTGGATCGCCATTGGAGAGTGTGACCGTGGCTCGTCCCCAATGCCGAGTGAACAACTCTTTCGGTCTCTCGCCCCGCATTGGAGCGTTCTGTGGTTCTGTGATCTCGAACTTGCTCAGCAGTGTTCCCGGCCAATTGCCACCGCTGGGGAATCGAACGTGATTCATGCCCAGAAGCTCGGCAACTTCTTTGGTCAGTTCCACCTTCGGAGATTCCGAGAAGTTGATGATGTCGGGGTCGTGCAGAGCCAATTCCATCGCCAGGCGCTTTGCCATCTGGCCTTTGGTCACGGCTTGCTTTGCCAGCGGTCGGTCATCTGGCCAGCCCGTGCATTTGTAAATGTTGTAGGCGATGACTCGAAGTGGCTTGGCCTTCGAGTCATCGGCGAACAAATTGGCGTTGGCTACGGCGAGACTGGCTCCCAGTGCCCCGCAGAATTGTCGGCGTGAAATCGTCATGTTCATCTCCATGTTTGTATTCGCCAATTCTATCCCAGCTTTTCTCGCTTCGGTAGAATTGCAACGGTCGAAAACCCATTCAAACGAATCGAGATGAAGTCGCCGGAGACTTTTCTCGATGCGTTCCAGCAGGCCAATACATGAAACGCACCAAATCGATCTCGAAAACCGTGCTGGCGATTTTCATGATGGCTGCCGGAACGATGCACTTCGCAAACCCCGGATTCTTCCTGAAGATCATGCCGCCATATCTTCCACTGCACGAAGAATTGGTTTTCTTGAGCGGCGTCCTTGAATTTCTGCTGGGCATCCTGCTGCTGTTTCCACAATGTTCACGACTGGCGGCATGGGGAATCATCGCATTATTGATTGCCGTGTTCCCTGTCAACTTGTATCTCTACCAGCATCAGGAGATTCTTCCGGCCTCACCGATCACTCACTTGCTCCGACTTCCCTTGCAGGGAGTGTTCATTCTGTGGGCGTACTGGCACACACGAACGGCAGAGAAGAAGCCATGAACCTGAAGCCAATTCTCAATGCAATCCTCGAAGACTACGCCCTGCCAATGGGCGGCGATCACGGAGTTGCGCACTGGGCCAGAGTCCTTGAGAATGGCTTGAAACTCGCTGAGGAGACTGGAGCCAATGTCGAGGTCGTTTCGCTGTTCGCAGTCCTGCATGATTCCCGTCGAATCAACGAATTGACCGATCCCGAACATGGGCCAAGAGCTGCTGAATTCGCCGCTGAACTTCGTGGCGGCGTCTTCAATCTCGAGGACCACGAGTTCCGGCTGTTGCACCGAGCCTGCGAAGGTCACACGCACGAACGGAATCATCCTGACGTGACGATCCAGACTTGCTGGGACTCTGATCGACTTGATCTTGGGCGAGTCGGGATCATGCCGCATCCCAGCCGACTTTGTACGGAAGTTGCCAAGCGACCTGAGACGATTGAATGGGCGGATGGGCGGGCCAGATTTGGCGTCGTTCCAAGTTTTGTACTGGACGAGTGGGGGATTGATCTGGAGAAGGAGGGGACATGGTGATGCGAACCATCGAACTCACCGATGGAGGTGTTCTACTTTACGACGAGTTTTTCCTGCCCGCTGAGCTGGCGGATCGGTACTTTGTCACAATCAGGGACAGCTGCGCCTGGGATCAAAAGCCGGGCATCTTTGGCCACATGCAGCCACGATTAACCGCCTCCTACGGTGATGAAAGTGTGACGTATCGATATTCAGGTACCGCAAACGCCACAATGGGGAATCGTTCCCATGCCAATGGGCGCGCCAGCGGGAGCGTCGGGCGGATCTGCAATTTCAAATTTCGATGGTTCTTTTTGAAACTGTTCAATTAAATTCTTTGCGAATACAAAATGGGCCAACTGACTTTCGTCAGTTGGTGTTTGTTCGCCAAGCCATTTCTTGAGATTCTCAATCTTGAGAAACGCGATCGCGCGGACCTGGGTTGTGGCATCTTTATTTGCAGCGAGTCCCATGAGCCGTATCAGAACGACGTCGTCTACAGCACGTTGAATCTCAGAATGCTTGGCAGATAACTTCGTTTCAGATTGCCATGTTTTTGACAACAACTCATCAATTACCCGTCCCGGTGACGGAATCGAAGGATCGAGGGCATGCTGCTGGACCAATCGGGCAGCACGTTGAGGGTGCAACAAGAATGAAAGCGTGTGATCGGCTGCCGACTCAGCTGCGGCCAATGGATCAAACATCGGTGAAGTGTGTTTCTCAAAAAGTTCTTTTGAATTGGATCCGCCCCGTGGAGATAATAACTTGAGGATGTGTTCTGGCACCTCCAATTGCTGCGGATCAAGGGTCTCAAGGAGAAGTCCTAGCGCCCTCAGCTGCCGCTCTCCAGAAACGAATTGGTAAATCATCTGGCCGTCGCCTCGCGCGGCCAGCCGATAGTCCAAACCTCCCAGCGTTTTGCTGACGGCTTCCGTTTGATAGCGATGATAAAGATAGATTGGAACGAAAACGTTCTCCAACGACGACATCTGTTCTCCAACTGGGATGTTAGCTTCAGAGAAATTTTTCAATGCGATGCTTCGAACCTTCATCACATTGACAAATTCGTCCGCTGCGTCGCCGCCACTATCCCATTGGTGCGTGTTCGGATCAGCGCTACCTGGCGAGACAGATTGATTGGTGTACATGCCAGCGTCATGAGCTTTTTTCAAAATTTCGTTGAGCGCTTGTTTCTCGTCGACACCATCTCGAAAATGAGAATAGGCGTAAGCGACGGATGCTTTGTCCCACTCACCAACGCCAGCATCGTAGGCGTCGCTAAAGTCGAGTGAATCATCAGCGTTCGCACGAACCGTTGGATGCGGGTAGTCCATGACCGAGGTTCGACCGAATGTACTGGCCGCAAAGTTATGAGCGAATCCAAGCGTATGCCCGACCTCATGAACGGCCAATTGCTTAATCCTCGCTAACGCCATCTGCTCAAGGGTCTCGGTGTCAGCAGTTTTGCCTCGGTAAGGGGCATGCAGTCCAGATCCAATTAAAAAGTCTTGGCGAATGCGCTGGCTGCCCAGAAAGACCCGCCCACAGATAATTTCTCCGGTACGTGGATCGGTTACCGATGACCCAAACGACCAACCTCGCGTCGGCCGGTGAATCCAAAGAACCACGTTGTATCGCAAGTCCATCGGGTCTGCTTCCGCAGGAAACTCTTCAATTCGAAACGCATCCTTGAACCCAATTTCCTCAAACGCTTCGTTCCACCATGACGCGCCTTCAGCCAAAGCTGAGCGAATCGGTTCCGGTGCCCCAGGATCAATGTAATAGACAATTGGCTCTACCGGTTCACTGACCGCCGCATCGGGGTTCTTTTTGACAAGCCTGTGTCGATGAATCAATCGCTTCTCAATGGGCTCGGTAAACGGCGACGCGTAGTCCATGTAGCGAGTGGAGAACATATTCATTCGTGGGTCGTGTCGTCGCGGCTGGTACCCTGAATCAGGTAGCTCCACCAATGAATGGTGTCGCCGCACTGTTTGCCCATCAGGATTCTCGCTTTCAGTCGTCGTGAGTGTCACTTCGACTTCTGTGTTCTTGGGGAAGTTTTTGGTGCGGGGCCAATAAAACGCTGAACGAGATTCGTCTACAGAATCGCTGCTTGATTTCATGAAAAACGCGGTTGCATCAATCAGCACTCTTTGATCTTCCTCTGCCGAAATCTCAAACCCGTTTGAAACGGTTGGGAAATATGCATTTTCCACAGCCTTTCGCTCCATTTCGTCGTCACTTTCGGCGCGATAACGAAATTTCATCTCAGTTAGAAAAACTTTTTTGCCTCGCCTGGAAAACTTCTGAACCCTTGTTCTTCCCCACGATCCACGGCTACCTGACGAATTAGCCGGCGTTGATGTTACATAAAGAAACTCTTTGTCCCAGTCTTTAATCTCCATCCACATTTGTTCTTTTTTCTCGTCCCAATACAGATCAAAAAAGCCGGACAGGTGCTTGAAGCCATCCGTTTTCTTCGAAATCGTTGGAAGAGTTTCTGGTTCGTCGTCCGGCTTGGACTCGCTGTCTTCATTTCCTGGAGTTTCTGTTTTGGAATCAGCCGTCGCATCTTCTTCCTGGAATTGCTGCCAAGAGTTTTCCTTAAGTTCCCAGATGTTGTCGGTCGAATTGCTGTCCGGGAACCTTCGTTTTGGGTCCAACGTAATTTTGCTGATCTGTTGTCCTTGAAAAGCGAGCGAAGCCTGGAACTCCCGACTTCCTTCGAACCAAACATCCACTGGCCAAGTCACAACAACTGAGCCGTCATCTTGCTGCACAGCATTTTCAACGAGTCTTAAGTCTGCCAAGGTACGTTTCTCATTTTTTGAATCAGTAACGAATTCAACTTTCAAAACTACGGGAGACGGCATTTGCCCTTCTTGTCTAATTGAGACAAGAGTCTTTCCGTTGGAAGTTTCGACCGATTTGATCGAGCCATCCACTGACTCGGTGGTCCAAAGCCAGTAATACCAAAACCAACCAAGTTCAACGTCCAGGGACTGACTCATGAACGAAGCGAAATCCCAAGGCGTTGGATGTTTGAACGCCCACACCTTTGTGTATTCTTTCATCGCTCTTTGAACTTCCGCATCTCCGACGATCCCACCGAGCATCGACAGCATCTGCGGCGCCTTTTGGTAAGTTTGAAAACCGTACATCGAACCGCTGTAGTTGGCCGGATGCATCATCGAAGGTTCAAGCGGATTTCCGCTAATGCGACCATAACTCTGGCCCAAGCCATCAAAGCTGGCTTCCGTGCCACGCATGTCGGCATTGGACAGCCTGTTCATATAAACGTTGAGCCCTTCGTCCATCCAGCCGTACCAGGTTTCGTTGGTTCCCAACATCATCGGCCACCATTGATGCCCGATTTCATGGTCTGCCGCACCCTGATTGGAGTTAATCACCATTGGATATTCCATCCCGGCACTCGGCCCATCTTGCATGGTTAGCTGCGGAAATGGATAGGGGATCCATAGCTTGGAATAGAATTCGAGAGCATGCCTGCCAATTTCGCCTGCCCGCGTAAAACGGCTCGCTCGTTCCGGCAAGAAGACCATGTGAATTGGTATATGCCCTTTGCCTGGAATCGTCGCGCGCGTGGCTTTCCAAATGTAGTTTGCGGCAGTGGCCCAAGCAAAATCGTTGACCATGTCAGCATGGAAATGCCAAACGAGGCGTTCTCCTTTAGCGGTTGATTTACCAGGACCAACTTCGTCCTCACCAACAATCGTGATCTCTTTGTCCGAATCAAGAACCGTTGCTAACCGCTCTCTCGCTAAATCGGTCAAGACTTCCTTTGGATTTTGAAGGACACCTGTCCCCGTGACGATCCAACCACCTGGGGCGTCGATAAACACATCAAAGCTACCGAAGTTATTGTTGAATTCTGCCGGGCCCAGATAAGGACTGGTATCCCATCCCAACATGTCATCATACTTTGCGACTCGTGGAAACCACTGGGTAGGTTGAAAGAGGTTCTCTCCCCAGCGTTGCGTCATTCGATGGCCGCGCCCTTCGGTTCCACCGGGTAATTGCGTGTGCCAGTCGATATCCAAAACGGCTTTTGAATTGGGAGCAATGGGACTCGCCAACGAAATCGTTGCCACTGTTTGTTTCAAACCACGGATGCGATTTTGTGGGGATGTGTCGGGACTTTGCCGTCTCGATCGGCCTCTAGCAGGTGCAGTGAGATCAATGTCTTTTCCATCAATTGCAACTCGTGTGACTACCATGCCGTCCGTCGTTTCAGCCGGCGTTGACGATCCTCTTTGGGACAGTGGTCGAAAAACGTTGTGATCTAAACGCAATACGATTCGGTCCAATTCGTCGGGACTGGTGTTGTGGATTGTTATCGTTTGCTGACCTGTAAGCGTATGAGTAGCAGGGGTCAGATGGACCTTGATTTCAAAATCGGTACGCAATTGCCAATAATTTGGGCCCGGACGCCCATTAAAATCTCGCGTGCCAGACTCGTAGGCTTTCTTGATCGGATTGGGCAGCGGAATGTCTCGACGAATCGCGCGAGTACTTGAAGGGGAAGTCGCTGTTAACCTCGATGCTCCGGCATTCAAGTTGTCCGATTGAGTCTGAGACAGCAATGTTGTTGCAGCGAAAGTTGATACAAGAAACACGATTAGCGAAATTGACAACTTCGTGTTGTGAGACATTCTGCACCCGAGCTTTCTGGTCGATGTTGAAACTGAAACCTATTGATAGGAAGCACGCTTGGGCCTCCATTTTATCAAATTGTACTTCAACGAAATGTTGGTGTGCGTATTAAACGCGCCACGGCGAACGCAACAAAACTTCCGCTCTCGATTGGCGTGAACTTTTGTCATAGTGATTTTCTTAAAACCTACAACGCGGTGGTCCACTTGGCCCGCTGCGAAGCAGAGATTCTTGACATCGCGAAAGAACGCGCCCAGTAACATAGGCATGAAGAAGTGTTTAAGTTTCAGTCTGCCACGTCTGAAGCCCGATTCAGAAATGAAGTTTGGCACCCAATTCAATAGAGAAAGGCACCCAAAATCGAGCGGGGCCCCATTCTTCGGAACCGTGAGGCGGTGCCAAGGCCGGAAAGTCTAAGAAAAAGACCACTTACGAAATTAATCGAACGTGGCTCAGTGGAGGCGGCCACAATGACTCGCAAACGGGGCTAGTGGAATTTGCCGCTACCGTAATTCGCCGCGAAAGACACCGAACCGTGACTAGTTTCGATTCAGCGAATCGTTCAAGGGTGCGTAAGAAGACAGGCTGATGGTCTCTTCTCAGATCCTTGCCTTGACCGATTAACCTCGTGAATTTGTTGACGCCTTTCAAGCTCGCTCGACAATAATTAAACTCGTCGAAGGGTTGGGTTGTCCTAATTTGTTATTCCAGATGCATTGAACGTTTGGCCGATGTTCATGAATCCTTGCTTTGGGCAAACGTCGTTGAATTGAGGGAATGAAAATTGAGTAAAAACATGCGATTACTGGTACGTGCTGTCTGCGGGTTGTTTCTCGTTGCAGCCGTCGGGGTAATTGGAGGGATGGCGATAGCGATCGGTCGCAATAACATCGAAACGTTCCGCAATTGGAATTCGTTGTACGACTACATGATTGCAGGCGGCGTAGTTTTTTTTTGTGCCTTGTTGGGAATGCTCGCAGACACGTCCAGCAAAGGATTACGGCGTTCGCTTGCCGTGCTGGGGATTTTCATGTTGGCAGGTGGAATCATGGGCCACTACGGCTTCCAATTCCTCAGCGGCGCCACGTTGGCACCCATTCCCCCGATGAAACAGCTCAAGCCAAATGCTGCTGAGATCGTCCTTGGGTATCACTACGTTTGCCCCGAGTCGGGAGGCAATGTAGCTTTTGGGGACGGCGCGGTCAGGTACGTTGATCGTGAGCAATTCGCCACGCTTCTGCATGCTGACACTCCCGACCAAACCCCGGAATTCATTTCCCCGATCAAGAAGCCATTGACAAGCGATCCGAAAGAGAACACCGACGAGCAACCGGGGAACGACGTGCTAAGTAGCGCTCAGGAACGGATCATGCACGCCAACAACCTGAAAAAGATGGCCGTGGATCATATTCAGTTCCAACCACGGGACGGGATTCGGGTACCTTTGAAACCCGAGCATTTCAAGACGTACTCGATAATGACTGACGAATTACGGGAAGCGATATCCGATGGAACTTATGTCTGGTATTTCGGCTGGGAGCCGGTTGTTTCATATCATTCCGAGAAGACCAGAGCCTTGTGGTACGATTTCGCCAGTTGGGCTTCGATCTATTGCGCAGGTTTTGGTGCAGGTTTGTTGCTCGCAGGACTGGTCTTGATGATAAGACGTCCGCAACAAACGCTCGTCGCGGGAACTGAATCGGTATAACAAGTCGATTTTCCAGGTCTGATCGGCACGCGATCAAAAAAACGAGAGTCGAATTGAGTGCCACGATTGAGAGGCTGGACAAAAACTTCGAAATGACAGTTTTCGCCAGTGTTTCTAACAAAACGAACAAAGCCCGCCGACTGTTGTCGACGGGCTTTTTTAGAAGATGGTCAGGTTGTAGATGTCAACACAAACTGAAGTGGAGGCGGCCACCGAGACTTACAACGGGGCTAGGGAATTGCGAACGAGAAAAGTCGCCACAAACTACATCAATTCGCGGTTTTGGGTTTGTTTTTTTGTAGTTTAACCTTCCGCTTTGGTAGCGTAGACTTGGCGATACCGAAACCTTGGAGTACGAAAATGAGTCAAGCCAACATACCGCCGGACATTCTCGCGTTACCGATTGCTGAACGCGTGGAGTTGGTTGCAAAGATTTGGGACAGTATCGCGGAGGATGCCGCCATCGGCCTCACGGATGGCGACCGCAAAATTCTGGATCAACGGCTGGCCGACCACCAAAAGCACCCGGACCAAGGGATGTCTTGGGAGGCACTAAAAAAGGAACTCCGCGACGGCCAATGAATTACGAATTGCTGATCAAGGAAGGGGCTCAAGCCGATATCACCGAAGGCTTTCAGCAATACAGCAAGATCAGCCTGAAACTCGGTGACGATTTTCTGCAAAAGTTAGACGACGCGTTTGAGCAAATTTTGTCTGGCCCCGAAATGTTTGCCAAAGTCTATAACGAAATCCGTCAGATGAAAATTCGCCGATTTCCGTATGTTATCAGTTACATAACCGAAGTCGATCGAATTGTTGTGCTTGCAGTTCTGCATGGACACCGAAATCCAAAGGCATGGAAGCAGCGCTCATAATCTCGTTTCGCCAGGTTGCCACGCGAGCGTCCAATCAAAAAACTGTGCCGATGCTGAGGAACGATAAAAAGCGGGGTACCCAAGACTCGCGAGACAGACATCTCAGCCAGAATCGCGAGCCAATCAACGCCGGTACGATTCGCACAATCATTCGCACCTGTACACGAATAACAGTAATAGCACGCGGAGCGTGCCAAAGTTGGTTTATTCGATGACGCGTCTCAATGATCGTTTAGGATTTGCCCGATCAACGAGACACGGATGAAATTTGTTTTGCAACCATGGCAGTTGTTGCTGCTGCTCCTTGCCGGCTGTATCAATCGAGAGCAGCAGCAAGTGATTGAATATCTGCGCACCGAGAACGCTATTCTCAAAGAGAAACTTGGCGCGAAGCGAATCCTGCTCAACAACGATCAACGAAGACGACTTGGCGTCAAAGGAAAGATACTGGGTCGCAAGTTGCTGGAAGAATTCGGCACGTTGTTCGCGCCCGATACGATTCTACGTTGGCATCGACAGCTCGTCGCCAAGAAGTGGGATTACTCAAATCGCAAAGAGAAGAAACCTGGGCGACCGAGAATCCGCCAGGTGATAATAGACCTGACCGTGAAGTTCGCGAAAGAGAATCCGACTTGGGGTTTTGATCGAATCCCGGGGGAGTTGGCGAAAGTCGGATATCAGATCTGCGACACGACAGTCAGCAACATCCTCAAAGCACACGGCATCGAACCGGCACCGGCCCGCAAACGTACCGGATCGTGGGAAACGTTTCTGAAATCACACTGGGACGTAATGGCTGCGATCGACTTTACTATCGTGGAAGTCTGGACGAAGGGCGGGTTGGTGACTTTCTATCTCCTCTTTGTGATGGAACTGAAAACTCGTCGCGTGAGCTTTGCCGGTTGCACGACAAGTCCCCACGAAGCCTAGATGAAACAGATGGCTCGCGAACTGACCAACCACGAGGATGGATTTCTCAACGGCAAACGGTACTTGATCATGGATCGTGACACAAAGTTCTGTGAATCATTTCGGGCATTCCTGAGCAAAGAGGATGTAGAGTCGGTGCGATTGCCTCCCCGCAGCCCAAACATGAATGCTCACCTTGAGCGTTTTTTCGGTTCACTGAAATCCGAGTGTCTCGATCGACTGATTCTGTTCGGCGAAAAAGCGATGCGAAATGCCGTCACCCAGTATCTTGCTCACTATCACGCGGAGCGACCACACCAAGGTTTGGACGACGGGTTGATTGTGCCGTTGGAACACCCGCCGGTTGTCGATGCCAAAATCGAATCCAGCGAACGACTTGGCGGTTTGCTTCGCTCCTATCGCCGAGCAGCGTAGTGTCCGCAAAACCGATTCTCTTTCAACCCGCCAACTCAAGATAATGAGACGGTCGCCGCTGCGCCCATGCTGAATTGGTCTTCAGTTTTGACAACCCTGGACAAACTGCCGAAGCGATCTCGACCGAATCTTCGTTTTCAAAATGATGACAGAGCTCGTTTTTCATCGCCCAAAGTGACCGTTCGAGTTTTTGACCCCACGGGTATCTGACACATGCTACCGAGAACAAAGCCGCCACGCCAAGGGATCAGCCGCAAGTCCAATAAAAAAGCCACTATGCGACGAATCGCAAAGTGGCGTTAGTGGAGGCGGCGGGTATCGAACCCTAATTCGCAAAGTCGTAACCAACTGTCTCACCGAGACTTAGGCAAAATCGAAAATATGCTGTTAGCATTCTGGGAGTGCGCTGACGTCACAGACAGTCAACAGTTGGCAGAAGAGTTGGCTGACTTGGTTCAAATAATTGGCAATTGGAGGGCGTTGGATCGGTCGGCTCAGACCTACATCCAGAACTTTGTGGCCGAGAACCTAAGGCCTCGTAGTTGATGGTTTGGCCTCTTCGTTGAAACGCGTCTCGAATCGAATTTTCTGAGCATTTCACTTTCGACGAATCCGATCAAAACGGCGTTTCATTCGTAATGATCGTGAGAATACGAGCTGATTCCGAAGATCGACGCTTGATTCGGCATTGTCACGCAATTTGCTTGCACCAATGCCTTCAGTGTACTATAGGTTGAGCAAATGGGTTCTCAATTGTTCAACATGCGGTACGTTTAAATGGCTGAAAAAGCGCTGCTTCCAAAGCACCGACGAATCTTGGCGGGCCTTGGAGAGAACATACGACTGGCAAGGCTCCGGCGAAAACTGTCGGCGGCGAAGGTCGCTGAGCGAGCTGGGATTAGTCGCAACACGCTGCACCTGCTGGAAAAGGGGCTCAGCAACACGTCCATCACGACCCTCTTCCAAGTGCTTGTCGTTTTGGGGTTGGAAAACGACTTCGCAAAACTTGCGTCCGACGATGAACTGGGGCGGCGACTCGAAGACGCCAAGCTTAAGGCTCCGCGATCCAGGGCTCCAAAAAGAAAGAACATCAATCAAACAAATAGCAAACAAGGCGATGACCAATGACACGTGAGATCCATGTATTCGGCGACTGGCAAGAGTTAGGAGAACCTCAACTCATCGGGTTGTTACGCGCCGACGTCACGCATGGAAAAGAAACATTCTCGTTTGAGTACGCTCAAGAGTGGCTTGATGGCGATCATGCGATGTCATTGGATCCAGAACTTCTGCTGTTTCAGGGACCGCAGTATTCGAGCGACAGCACGCGTCCAAACTTCGGCATGTTTCTCGACTCATGTCCGGATCGTTGGGGCAAGCTGCTCATGAAACGTCGTGAAGCAAGATCTGCACGACACGAAGGTCGAAAACCAAAAGTCCTTCTCGGATCAGATTTTCTGCTTGGCGTCCATGATGAGCAACGAATGGGAGGCCTTCGCTTCAAAACAGAGATTGATGGAGAGTTTCTATCAAACGAGCAGGGCAGGGAGGCACCGCCTTGGGCTAGGCTACGTGAGCTAGAGAATGCCGCGTGGAAGTTTCAATCTGACGAAAGCTACGACAATGATGACGAAACAACAGAGTGGCTTCGACTGTTGATTGCTCCTGGATCCTCCATTGGTGGAGCTAGACCTAAAGCCGGAATCTGCGATGAAGAGCAGAATCTCTGGATCGCAAAATTTCCCGGTCGCAATGACGAGTTCGATGTCGGAGCTTGGGAAATGGTGACTCATCGACTCGCCGTTTCAGCCGGACTTAATGTTGCCGAAGCCACTGCTGAAAAATTTGGCAGACCTCATTCGACCTTTTTGGTGAAACGATTTGATCGTGATGTCGTCGCAGGCGTTCGTGTAAGGAAGCATTTCGCATCTGCGATGACGATGTTGGGTTACTCAGATGGAACGGACTTCAAAGACGGGGCGAGCTATCTCGAGATCGTGGAATTCCTGACACGTCATGGTGCCGATACAGAAGCTGACATGCATGACCTCTGGCGGCGGATTGTTTTTTCAATCTGTGTTTCCAATTGCGACGATCATCTTCGCAACCACGGATTTCTTCTTCAGCCTGACGGTTGGAAACTCTCTCCCGCCTACGATATCAATCCAGACCCAACGGGAACGGGTTTGAGCCTGAACATCTCTGATATCGACAATTCTTTGAATCTCGAATTGGCGTTGGAGGTCGCTGCTTATTTCAGAATCGACACCTCAGAAGCGAATTCGATCACGGCCCAAGTCAAGGGCGCCGTTTCAAATTGGCGCTCGATCGCAAATGAGATGGGAATATCTCGGAACGAACAAGAGGTGATGAGCCCTGCGTTTTCTGTCGCGGAATCACGATGATAGCTCTTTGAGAACTGTAGTCGTTCCCGGCTCATCCGTTTGATACTCATCATGGCCTCCTTGGATGAGTCAGCCTTTCCGTTGCATCCGAAGCTCGTCCAGATGCTGTCGGTCTGGCTCGAGGAGCTGGATCCCAATGCTCCGCTGTTTCCTAAACTGGCGAAAAGACGGACGTGGCAGATGGCAAAGAAGGATTTGGAGCGTGTCGGGATTCCGTACGAGAACGAAGACGGGATCGCCGACGTTCATGCGGCGGGTCGACACAGCCACATCACCGAATTGCTCCGTATTGGCGTCAGCTTGGTGGAAGCCAAAGAGCTGGCGCGACATAGCGATGTCAGGATGACAATGCGTTACACGCACATCGGTCTGGAGGACCAAGCGAGAGCGGTTTCGAAGCTGAGCTGGGAGTGTTCTGGGAGTGCGCCGGGCGCGAAGGGGGCATTCGGTAGCATTACCTGACAGTGCGTCAGAGAATGGCGAACGTCAAAAACCCGCAACTGAAGCGGTCAAGGAAGTTGAAATACACAAAAAAACACCGCCTGTCAAAGACGGTGTCAAGTGGAGGCGGCGGGTATCGAACCCGCGTCCCGCGATGTTTCCAGATTGGCCTCTACGTGTGTAGTCGCTGATTTAAATTTCGCTTGATCAGCCGGGCAGCAACACCCTGAAGTTCAAACTAGACAGAAACTTTGTTTAGTAGAAAGCGTATCCGACGTGACTTACTACGATCTGGAATTGGTGACCAGCATTCAAGGCTCTCCAGCGGAACCTATCAGCCGGGGCGTTCTATTTCTAGGCAGCCAATGCGAAAGAGTTATCTTTAGCAATTAAGGTTTTGATCAGATTTTTACGTGGCCCTCTGATCAACCACGACACGCCACCAACCCTTCACCCAATCCGGTCGATTCCAATTCGCCCCCGAAAACCCAGATGAGGGTCGTTACCGCCCAATCCGAAGACTAAACATTGGTAGTACCCAATCATAGGCCCACCCGCAGGAGAAGGGAAGAGAAACAACGCTCAGTGGTCGCGGCGAAGTATTGAACACCCGGTTTTCTGACTTGCGGCCCAATGTTTCAAATGAGGTTTTCGGGATCTGGCGGGATGAACATGATTCACAGGATGCTGGCTCTGGAAATCATGTCGATAAGGCTTCATTCAGTCCAAAATTTGGCTGACGTGCTTCAGCAATTGGGGGAAGCCGGTTTTAAGGGGGCAAATCAAGTGATTTCTGCCGGCTTTCCGTGTTCTTTCGCGAACTTTCCACTAGTACCGATCGGGCTCTTTTGTGATAATCCGCGACTCAATTCAATGTGGAGCCTCAAAAGATAGCCTGACTTACGGGCGAAATTGCCTCGATGGATCCACTCACAGCACCCGTTTATGAGCGTCGTCAGGATTGCCTTTGACGACCGGGTCGGATTGCTGACTCGAAATGTTCGATTTCGACACTTGTAACGAGGCCAATTAACAATAGGAAGCGAAACCAATATGTACAAAGTTTTGAACTCAAAGGGCCTCGGTGTTGCCGGTCGCCAAAACGAACTGATTGAACTTGCTCTGACTCACGGTTTCAAAGGCGTCGAGATCGACATGAACGATCTTGTCGGTCGCCACGACGCGCTTGGCAAAGAGTTTGCTTGCCAGTTCCTGCAAAGTGCCAAAATGGACATTGGCACATTTGATTTGTCAATCAACTTTGGCGGTTCCGACGACGAGTTCGTTGCGTCTTGCGAAAAGCTCGAAACGATCATGGATCTTGCCGCGACGCTAAACGCAAAGCGTTGCCGCGTACGCATTGAGGCCAACAACGAGACAGCGTCGTTCCAGGATAACTTCGAGCGTCATCGTGAGCGAATCGAAGACATTGGTGCGAAGTTTGAAGAGCACGGCATTCGTCTTGGCCTTTACCTGCAAGCATCGACAGCTGTCGAAGCAGACGGCAACTACAAGTTCGTTCAAACCGCAGAAGAGATTTTGACGCTGGTCAAAGCCATCGGCCACGCAAACGTTGGCTTGTCTTTGGACACTTGGGAGTGGTTGGTTGGTGGCGGAGCAATGGATCAGATCTCTGACATGGATTTGGCATTGCTTTCAGAAGTTATCCTCTCTGACGTTGGAGCTGAAGCGACTCCTGGCGCATACACAGCAGCAGATCGCGTATTGCCTTGCACCGGTGGTGACGCGTTCTCACTTAAGTTGTGTCAGTTCCTGAAAGAGAAAGAGCACGAAGGAGCGATCTCGATGGGCACCGTAGCTCACATGTACGCGGGTGCTCCGAATCGTCACGACGTTGTTGGCAAGTTCAGCACGATGTTGGACAAGCTGGTCGACGGTGAAGATCCAACGTACGTTGAAGAGCCAGAAGTTGAGGAAGGTGAAGAGGGCGCAGAAGGTGAAGAGGGCGCAGAAGGTGCCGAAGGCGAAGCAGTCGCAACGGAAGAAACAAAAGAGACCGGTAAAGAAGCAGCAGCTTCCACAGAAGATGCAGCTCCAGCCGAGGCGAAAGCATAAGCTTTCCAGCAGATTCAAAAAGCTCTCGAGCGTTTCGCTTGAGAGCTTTTTTTATGTCAAAACGATATCAAAAAAGAGAACTTGGACATCAACGGCTATTAGCCGCCGTTACGATAGAAACTGCAAACTGCAAACTGAAAATCACAATGTCAGAACTCAATAAATACAGCAGCAAGATCACTCAACCTCGAGTCCAAGGTGCTTCGCAAGCGATGCTCTACGGCACCGGCATGACCGACGAGGACATGAACAAGGCACAGGTTGGCATCGCTAGCATGTGGTACGAGGGCAACACCTGCAATATGCATCTGAATTTGCTTTCGGAGGCAGTCAAAAAAGGTGTTGTTGATGCAGGGCTTGTTGGCATGCGATTCAATACGATCGGCGTCAGCGACGGGATCTCGATGGGCACCGATGGAATGAGTTACTCGCTCCAGTCGCGTGACCTAATCGCTGATTCGATTGAGACCATGATGTGCGGGCAATGGTACGACGCGTGCATCGCGCTTCCGGGTTGTGACAAGAACATGCCTGGTTGTTTGATTGCGATGGGACGGCTGAATCGACCGAGCCTGATGGTTTACGGCGGAACGATTCGCGCCGGGAAACTGAACGGTTGCAAACTGGATATCGTTTCCGCGTTTCAGAGTTATGGTGAATACGTTTCTGGAAAGATCGACGACGAACAACGAAAAGACATTGTCAAGAAATCTTGCCCCGGAGCAGGTGCCTGCGGTGGCATGTACACGGCCAACACGATGGCCAGTGCGATCGAGGCACTCGGGATGTCGTTGCCGTTTTCCGCTTCGATTCCTGCAGAGGATCCTGACAAGATTGACGAGTGTCACCGCAGTGGTGAAGCGATCCTTAATTTATTGAAAATGGATTTGAAACCACGGGAGATCATGACTCGAGAAGCGTTTGAGAACGCGATGGTCGTGATCACGGCACTGGGCGGATCCACCAACGCGGTGCTGCACTTGCTTGCGATGGCGCGCAGTGTCGACGTGGATTTGTCACTGGATGATTTTCAAAAAGTCAGCGATCGGATTCCTTTCCTCGCGGACTTGAAACCGAGTGGTCGCTTTGTTCAGGAAGACCTGCACGCCGTCGGTGGTACACCAGCGGTGATGAAATTCCTTTTGGCTGAAGGTATGCTCCATGGCGACTGTGTGACTTGCACTGGAAAGACGCTCGCCGAAAACGTCGCGGACTTGCCGGAGCTATCGCCAGGCCAAGAAGTCATTCGTCCGATTTCGAATCCGATCAAGGAAACGGGTCACTTGCAAATTCTGCGAGGCAACTTTGCTCCTGATGGTTCGGTTGCAAAGATCACGGGTAAAGAAGGTCTCCACTTCGAAGGCGTCGCGAATGTTTTCGATTCTGAGGAAGACATGGTAAAGGCACTCGAAGAGGACAGAATCAACAAAGGCGATGTGGTCATCATTCGCTACGAAGGCCCCAAGGGTGGGCCGGGAATGCCAGAGATGCTCACGCCAACGTCCGCAATCATGGGAGCCGGGCTAGGCAACGACGTTGCCTTGATGACCGATGGTCGATTCTCTGGCGGAAGCCACGGTTTCATCGTCGGCCATGTCACGCCGGAAGCCCAGGATGGCGGACCGATCGCTCTGGTGCAAAACGGTGACAAGGTCACGATCGATGCAGAGCAGAACCGAGTTGACTTGCATATCAGCGACGAGGAATTTGTTTCCCGCCGTCGTGCCTGGGTTGCTCCGCCTCTGAAGGCGAAGCGAGGAACGCTGTACAAGTACATCAAGAACGTCAAATCAGCCTCAGAGGGTTGTGTCACGGACGAGTAAGGAAGGCAAAAGTTTACAGTTTTCAGGGTGCAGCATTCTGATTAAATAACTGTGCTCCGTATCCTGTAAACTTTTGACTTAAAGCTAATGCAGATTCTCAATAGCCTGATTCCCATTTTCTCGATTATCGGGCTGGGAATGTTGCTGCGCAAACGCGAGTTCCTCAACGCAGAATCAACTCAGGCCTTCAACCGGTTTGCGTATTTCTTTGCCCTGCCAATGTTTCTGTTCTACAAGCTCGCCGGCGCGGAGCCGGTCGTAGGATCTGAAAACTCAATGATGTTCGCGCTGTTCATTTCTGTGGCTCTCACGTTTGCAGTTTCGTGGATTGCAGCGGTCGTGTTCGAATCGAGGCTCGCGTCTCGAGGAGCTTCGATTCAGGCGAGTTTTCGGGGCAACCTTGCGTTCATGGGATTGCCGCTGATTTGGTTTTTGGTCGAAGACTTCCCGATCGAGCAACGCGAATCGATCAAATCTGCGGTCTTGCTTGCGCTCACGCCGGTGATTTTGTTTTTAAACGTCGGGTCCGTTGTCGCCCTAGCGACCTACAACGGGAAAACAGAGAAGCAGGTTTCTATTGGCATCACGCTGGTCGAGATTGCAAAGAATCCATTGATTTGGGCGTGTATTGGCGGAGCTCTATTTCAGTTCTCAGAGTGGTCGTTACCGACGGCGATTGTGAGAACCTGTTCCGTCGTTGGTGCGTCGGCGTTTCCAATCGCGCTGTTGGGGATCGGCAGTCAGTTGATCTCTATCCCCAGTTCCAAGGGGTGGAAAGCGACGGTGGTCCCGGCTCTGATCAAGTGTGTCGTTTGCCCGCTGATCGGTTTGGGGATCGCAACATTGTTCGGGCTGACCGGTTCCGCGTTACAGGCCACGGTGATTCTTTGTGCGATGCCAACCGCGGTCTCAGGCTATGTGCTGGCTGACCAGATGGAAGGCGACGCTGATTTGGCAGCGGGAACGGTTGTTGTTAGCACAGCAGTTTCACTACCAACGTTGGCGATTTTGATTTGGTTAACAGGTTAGTTGCCAACGTGGTACGAAGACGATTACGAGCCCTTGTGATACTGTGATCGAAAGACAGGATGGTCGTTTTTTCGCATCCGGCGTTCGAAGTGTGTTCGATAATCCATGTCGTGTTCGGAAGGCGGTTCTTCGACGTGATGAGGCCCGGAGAGATCGGAGTGCTCTTTCATGAGCCCACAAGTCTCTTCGAAATATTCTTCAACGTCGGTCCAGAAGTGAAAGATCCCGCCGGGTTTGAGCACGCGTTGAATGTCTTTAATCAATGGCTCCCGCATCACGCGACGCCGACGGTGTCTGTCTTTCCACCATGGGTCCGGAAAGTAGACGTGCACGGCGACCGCACATTCGTCCGGCAGGAATTCATTAAACATGCGAAGGCCGTCGCCGGACATCATGTACGCGTTGGTGCGTTCGTGCTGAGCCAGACGATAGGCCGCGAAGCGGCAGTATTTCCTAGCGATTTCGTTGCCTAAGAAATTCCGATCAGGCACACGATCGGACTCAGACAGCATGAATAGTCCTTTGCCACTACCGACTTCGATTTCAAGATCCTGTGGCGTTGAGAATAATGCTTGGGGATCGAAAGGTGCTTCCAGATCTTCAACAAAGCCAAGGTGATTGCTGAAGTCGACGTTCGGGTTGATTTTGGGTAAAGCGCGGCGGCCCATTGTCTGGTTTTCGGTAATCGGTGTTCGGAGCGCGGTTACTCAAGCAAATCTTCGCCGTAACCATCGGGGAAGGGATTATAAAAGGATTCAGTTTCGTTGTCGCCAGCCTTTTCAGCCGCGGCACGATTTGAGCCTCCACTTTCTGTATTCTCGCTGAACTCATCGATCAGCTTCTGCGTTTCCGCGTCTGATAGAACGATCTTCGGCTTACCGACAACACCAGACGGGGCAGGGCGATCGCCAACAAGCTTCAGTTGGTCAAACCAGACATCTGCATCGATGGCGGTTGCCTCTCGACGAGTCGCAGCAGTCTGGATTCGATGATCGCCGGACACGACCGTCAGCAGGCGTGGCTGGCTGTGGTGCTGACACATCTTGATCACCATCGCATCGGCATCCTCATAATCGCGAGCGAAGGCAATATTGAACCCCTGACTGTTAAGTTCTGGTGTGGTTGACCCTTTCGTGTTCTTTGCGTCGAAGACCAGCGTTATTTCGTGTCGATGTTGCTCTTCGATACGATCAGCCAGTTCCTGAACGAGCCTTTGTCGAGTTCGATGCAGTGCCAATGGCGCATCGAGACTCTTTGGCTGCAACCCACACTGGAAGATTAGGTTGTATGCATCAATAATGGTGCGAATCATCTACGCCAAATCAAATAAGGTACGTCGCTTGAATGCCAATACAGCTAACAGGAATTTTGCTCGCACGAAAATTGTAGCGACGGCCGGCCCCGCGTCGAATTCTAAAGAGAAAATTAGGGAACTGATTATTGCCGGTGTCGACGTCTTTCGCCTAAATATGGCTCATGGTTCGATCGCGGGAAAAGAGGAAATAATCGCTAATATTCGCGAGGTATCCCTGAGTCTCAATGCGGCAATTGGCGTTTTGGTCGATCTGGCTGGTCCAAAGATCCGCCTCGGGAAGCTAAAAGATGATGCGGTCACGCTGGTCAATGGAGAGAGCGTCTCATTCGTTCCGGGAATCGAGTCAAACGATCCCAGTGAGCTGGTTTGTCTCTACGAGCCAATGATCTCCGAAGTTGCGGTTGGCGACATGATCGTTTTGGCTGACGGTGTTTCGCGACTGATCGTGACAGAGAAGCTTGAGGATCGACTGGTATGCGTGGTCAACGATGGTGGCGTAGTTCGATCGCGACAAGGCGTTAACTTGCCGGCAACCAACTTGAGCATTCCAGCTCTTGGCGAGAAGGACATCGAGCATGCGAAGTGGGCTGCTTCGGTCGATGCGGATTTCGTCAGCCTCAGTTTTGTACGCAACGCTTCGGAAGTTGAATCGCTAAAGAAAGTTCTGCAGGAGAGTGGCAGTTCGGCGCGGATGATCGCCAAAATTGAGAAACGTGAAGCGCTCGACAATCTGGATTCGATCGTCGCAGCTGCTGACGGCATCATGGTGGCCCGCGGCGACCTGGGAGTCGAGATCGACATCGCACAAACGCCGCTGGCTCAGAAAGCCATCATCGACTGTTGTTCTCGACATCGCAAGCCAGTGATCGTCGCGACGCAAATGCTCGAAAGTATGCATGATTGCAAACAGCCAACTCGAGCCGAAGTTTCCGACGTTGCAAACGCGATCCTGGACGGTGCCGATGCGTGCATGCTCAGTGGTGAGACCGCCGTCGGTGAGTACCCTGTTGAATCTGTTCAAATGATGAATCGAATCATGGTCGAAACAGAAAAAACGTTTCAGAGTATTCCTGCCAGAGTCCTCCCGGCAATCGCTCCGCCCAAGGATCTGATGACTGGCGTATTGTCCAATACGGCCGCGGATATCGCGGAAAAGATCAATGCAAAACTGGTTGTGATCGCCAGCAGCACTGACGCTACGGCGCTACGAAAGTCAAAGCATCGCGACTTCCATCCAACCATTTGCATCACAGACTCATTGCATGCGGCACGGCAAATGAGTTTGTTCTGGGGAATTTTCCCTGTGGTGAGCGCGTCGAGTTTCATGCCGAAGCAACTCCACGCGTTGATTGATCATATGGCGCTCTCCAAATTTGAATTGAAATCTGGCGATTATATTGTGATCGTGAGCGACACCGAATTGATTCCCGGAGCGCACGACAGCATCGTGATTTCCAAAATTCAATAATGGTTTGTCGCATTGGCCAGTCCAAGAAAGCGTCCGAAGAATCTGTGGCACTCGGTACCGGCGGCCGGTGCCTGTCGCAGAATTGTCTAGGTCAATAAAAAAGGCCGCTGTGCGAAACAGCGGCCTTCTTGATTTGTAGCAGAACAGCTCTAGCTGCGAGCTGCCCAGACGACGCCCATGGACGCACCGCTCTTCTTTGCGTAACGCTCCTTCGAGCCGTCATCGAGAGTGCGATAGCCGACACGAGTAGGCTTGTTGGTCTTCGGACAGATTGCCATGACCTTCGATACTGGAACCGGAAGAGAAACTTCTAGACGCCCGCCCTGAGGATTCTTCTGGCTTGGCTTCACATGGCGGAAGACAGTATTGACGCCCTCAACGGTGACTTGATTTTTGGCATGGTCAACCGAAATCACTTTTGCAGTGACTCCTTTGTCTTTGCCATTGATAACTTGTACGGTGTCGTTCTTCTTGATTTTCATCTATTTTCTCCGCTTTTTTCGAGTCGCAAATGATCGTCGATCGGCCGGGGCATGTCAATGGAAAAAACCGGCGACCACGGCTCGAAGCTAAACAAAGCCGCGATTACTGAGCTTTCGGAGATCCAGCCCCCGTATCTTTAGGCTTGTCGGAGTTCTTGACCGGCAAATCACGACAATAGCTGATCGCCAGCAAACTGTAGGCGGTGACCAGATTCGGATTGCCCTCGTACCAGCGATCGTGCTCATTGGTCCAAGAACCATCTGATTTCTGGTTTTCGGCCATTTTTAATACCAAATCCATCCGCCAATCGTGATCTACGCCTTGGCTGTCGGTCAGCGTTGGCTCCCCGATCGCGTTCATCGTTTTGGCGAACACATGGTAGTAATAGTAGAGGCCCTGCTTGCCCATGCCGGGATTGGAGTCCAGATCGTAGTGGCGACTAATCCACTCCATCGCTGCTTTCACGCGGATGTCATCCCTGTCCATGCCTGCATACAGGAAGCTTTTCAGTCCCGCGTAGGTCATCGAGGCGTATCCCCGAAGTCCACCCGCAGGAGTCGATGGAAGAGCTGCGGCCTTCGTTTCGCCTTTTCCAACCGCCGAGTAGATGAACGAACCTTCGTCGCCTGCCGGAATATGTTCGGTGAACTCTGCGGCGTTGTAGGGTGACGCAAGATTTTGGCATCGCGAAGTGAAAATGACGGCCTTGCGAACGGCGTCGCTGTTGGCCATGTCTTCGTCTTCAAGTTCCTTCAACGCGTCCAGGAAAAATGAAGTGTTCGACAAGTCAGGACGTTCGTGGCTGCCGTAGCCTTGGCCGCCATGGTGATTCGATTCGATACCGTGACCTTCGCCAGCGTCCCATTGGATTCCTTTGAGGAATTTTGTGGCTCGATCGATCGTCGTGTCGTATTTTCCGTCGACGTTGCATTGATGAAATGCGATCAAGCTGACACTGGTTTCATAGTTCTTCAGGTTGCTTTTTTCCGCGTAGATGCCGCCGTCGAGCCGAACCAGAGTTTCCAGAAAACTCAGCGATTGCTGGACTTTCTCGTTGCCGACGGGGATTCCATTGCGAACCAACGCCGAAACGCACAGCGCTGTCACTGCGGGGCTGAGCTCTTTGCTGTAAGAACCATCGGTTTCGTCGCGGCCCTTTTCCATCAGGAAAGCCACGCCTTTGCTGGCGGTTTGGTTCAGCTTTTCCAGAAACTTTGCTTCATCGGCCTGAGCCCATGTCCACGACGGCGAAAGCGCAACAACGAACAGAAGAAAATAAGCAATTGGGGTTTTCACGAAAACTCTCCTCTTGGCGATACCAGTTAATGGAAATGGGCAGAGACAAGGGAGATTGTACGAGGCTAATCCATTACTGCCAAGATTTCCGATTCCGACATGATCAGAAGCTCATTGCCGTCAATTTCGATCTCGCTGCCAGCATAGCTGGAGAACAAGACTCGATCGCCTTCGCTCACCTGAAACTTTGCCCGCGAACCGTCGGGAAGCATCCGCCCGTTGCCAACAGAAAGCACTTTGCCTTGAGCCGGTTTTTCTCTGGCACTGTCAGGTAGCAAAATTCCACCAGCGGTCGTTTCTTCCGCATCCATGCGTTTGACTACGATTTTGTCTCCGAGCGGTTCGATTCTCATCAGCTTCCTGTCATGCATATTTTGAATGGCCTTTTGGCCGCCCGCCATTGTTTCATGCGGTAGACAGTCGTTCAACCGTGAATATCTCCAAGCTGTCCCGCTTGTTGGACGGTGTTTGCCCTCACAATCGCTACAGACCATCGTGTTTTTAGGCAGAATCTGATGTTCACAATTCCGGTGAAGATTCCATACCGAAAATTGTCGATTTTCATGATGTTGCGAACAACGAAGCCAACCGTGTTCGCAAGCTCATGCAAAAAAGGATTGAACCATGACGACGCCCGCCTCAGAAACAGTTAGAAAAGTCACCGATCCCGCAATCGTGTTGGGGCTGATCGAGCAAGGCCGCGGCCCCATCGGCGTGTCGGGCGACTCAAAGATGTCTTCTGCTCTATCGCCACGTTTTCGAGTCATCCATGGCGAGGGAGAGGTGTTCGACGATCAGCTGGATCAGCCGCTTCAGGTTCCTCCGCAAATTGCAGAACTGACGGGTCATCTGAAGCGTCGTCGTGATCAACTTCAGGAGAAAGAAGCGAGCCTGAACGAGAAGATCGCTTCGTGGCAATCGAGCATGGATCAGCGAAGTGCGGCGACATCGGATCGTGAACGCAAGTTGAAAAACCGTGAGCATCATCTGCGCAGCTTGCAGTTCCATCTGCTTCAAATGCAAAATGACATCGTCGACAGCCAGTTATCGATGGAAGGCGTCATCGAACACTTCGAGAACACGGACTCTGACGAGTACATGAAACTCGCGCTGGAGATGCTGCGGTTCGAAGTCCTCGATCGATTCGACTACATCAGCAAACGTTGGGAGCTGTTGCACAGTAAACTCGAAAACCTGTCGTCCGAGCCGCCACTGCGAAAGTGTGCGTAGCATGACGACGTGGATGTGGCTTCCAAACCGCATTCATTATTTGTCGCGGAACTACTTTTTGTTTGACAAACAGAATACAAGCCCGATGCGCAAGCGAGTGAATCGAGAATCCCTGCGATTACTCGCTCGCGCTTCGGGCTTGTATAAATGCAACATCTAAATGCGCAATCGAGAGTGTTGCCGAATTCACTCGCTTGCGCTTCGGGCTTGTATTGATATGGGTCCCAGCAACCAAAGAATCGCCCCTCCCGTAATGCCACCCAGAAAGTAGGGCGGGATATCATTCCAAACGAAAGTCGAGCCAAGCAGGGCGGCTCCAAACATTGTCCGACGGAAACTAGCCAACGGTTCCGGGTTCCACAGCTGAAGAAATTCCAAACCGCACACCACGATCACGGTGGCGATGCAGATCCGTGCACAGTGTTTTCGGTCAGGGAAAAAGATACCAATCAGCAAGATCCAGAATGCGACATATGGCAAACCGCCGCCATGCGAACGGTACCATTCATTACCCCATGTCGATCGTGTTGCGGCGTAAGCAAAGCATAATCCAACGCTGAAAATACATGCGAGTCCAATGCGAATTCGAGCATCGAGATTCGTTCGTATATTGGAGATTGGCGAGCGCTCCATCGTACCAATCATAACCGCATGCTACGCGGACTTCACTGGAGGAACCGGCATCTGCCCGTGGCGTTCTGCACTTGGGCGGAACACGTTTCGAGCGTCGCGAAATAGACGGCCAACTTTTTTGCCGAATTTAAGATTTCCGTAGACAACTCGTTCAATCTCGTCCGCCGAGTAGCCTTGATTGAGCAATTCAAGGATCAATCGGTTCGATTCTCGGATTGCGACTACTCGTTGGATCGTCGTCGTGATACAGCCAATGATGGTGATCGCAAGAATAAGCGCTCCGATGACAGCGATGATCGTCACCGCAGCCAGAGCCTCGCTGGGGATGCGATGCAGAATTTCAGATTGGCCAATGAGCGATGATGGGGTCATGATTTCGTCCAGCGCGGTTTATTTTTCGGCAAGTTAAGCTATTCGTTGGGTGAGGGGTCAGCTTGGGAAAAATCTGGCCTAGTTTGGAGATTTTCTTGCACGCGAGGCTCAGGGATCGCGGGGGTCAGAAACCAGAGACATCCCCCAGCTTTTGGGGTCTCTGGGTGAGATGATATTCCTCAATGGTCTCTCCGTGTCTCTGCGTGAGCCATATCTCGCCCAGTTTGCCTCTTCGTATTCAAATTAACACGATCCGACTTCGTATTCGCATTGAAAGAGACGCCCGAGCCTGACAGTATCCGCAGCTATGGAAATGCGGGAACCGACACGTATCACGATGTTATCGATTGTGTTCGTTGCTGCGCTCCTGTCAGTAGGCTGCCGCAGCCTGAAGTTCAATGAGAAACCGCCTACCGGGATCGTGCTGCCCAAGTCGCAAATGGAATCCGACTCGGTCGCGGTTCGGGTTGCGATTGCGGAATTGGATGATTGCCAGGAGTCTCAGTTCCAGTCGTTCATCGAGACAACCGACTTTCAAAAGATACCTCTGCAAACACGACAACGCCTCGATGAAAATGGAATTCGAGTCTCCGTTGTCTCCAGCATTAACTCCTCTCGCCTGCAAGAATTGATAGCGCCGCTAAAGTTAAAGGATGAATGGCTTAGTAAGCAGGAACTCGAATTGTCCGATGCCGGAAAGCTGGAACCAGTCCACCGATTGCAAGCACAGCGACATGTTGAAAAGAAGCGTGGAGAAAGTTTCACCATTGAAGTCTCACCGATCCAGCCTTCCGCTACGTGGCAAATTCATGTTGGCGAGCGAACGTTTGCCGATCGGGCTACGCTCGCACAGTGTCAGATGCGAGTCACGTCTTGGCCGCAGCTCGATGGTTCAGTGAACTTGCAATTCGTTCCTGAAATTCATTACGGAATGAACCTTTCGCGGATTGGTGTCAGTGATCGGAACTTGGCGGTTGCACAACGTCGCGACATCAAAGAGTTTCAATCGCTGGCTTTCAGCGTGTCGATTCAACCAGGTGAGACTGTCATCGTCGCGCCAACGAGCAAGCTCGAACGAATAGGAGAACTTTTCTTCGGCGCAAAACCTGATTCCAGCACCGATTCGGAAGAGCCAACTCTGGCAGTCGCTTCCGCCGAAGACGATCCGTTCGTCGAGGATTTCTTTCCGATGCTCAACAAGCGTTCGGAATCTCTCGACCCTTCTGTTTTGGTCGATGATGACCAGCTTGATGACATTGCGTTGCCAGTGAAAAACGAGCGACCGAAACCTTGGCAGCGGTTCCTATTGGTTAGGGTTGTCGAAGTGACACCGCCTGCGATGCCTTAGCTTAGATGCTGCTCTCAGGACTGCGAGGCAAAGTAGCTCGGTCTGTTCCAGACTTGCCAGCATGGTTTGAACCGGTTCTTGAAAGTTTACGAACGTTCAGCCGCCATTATCCATCGCGGAGGTCACGTATTCCCCAATACAGTTTTCAAGTTTCAGAGTTTGCCGGTTGTTCTGAAGATAAAATTGAACAGGAAAGGCCGCGTTGCCATTGTCATAGAAGCACTAGGTATCAGATAATGATCGCCGCCATTTCGGGCAACGTTGCGGCACCCGAACTCGAACATTCAAACCAACTACTTAACCACAGATTTCAATTCATGAGTGACTCACAAATTAAGCCGGGCGTTGTATCTGGCGAAGCACTTGATCGTTTGCTGCGTAACGCCAATGAAAACAACTACGCGATGCCTGCCGTCAATGTAGTCGGAACGAACTCCATCAATGCTGTTTTGGAATCCGCTGCTGCCGTTAACTCGCCAGTCATGGTTCAATTTTCCAATGGCGGTGGTTCGTTCTTCGCTGGAAAGAGTCTTTCCAACGACGGGCAAAAAGCAGCTGTTGCAGGTAGCGTTTCGGGTGCTCATCACGTTCACGCAATGGCTGAGCACTACGGCGTCCCAGTTGTGCTCCACACGGACCACTGTGCCAAGAAACTTCTTCCGTGGATCGACGGCTTACTCGATGCGGGTGAGAAGCACTTCGAAGCAACCGGCAAGCCGCTCTATAGTTCGCACATGCTTGATCTTTCTGAAGAGTCGCTGGAAGAGAATATTGAGATTTGCTGCAAGTACTTCGAACGTATGAACAAGATCGACATGCTGATCGAAATTGAGCTTGGGATCACCGGCGGCGAAGAAGACGGTGTTGACAACACAGACGTCGACAGCAGCAAGCTTTACACCCAGCCATCAGAAGTCTCCGACTTCTACGAGGCGTTAAACAAGATTTCTCCGCGTTTCACGATTGCGGCAGCGTTTGGCAATGTTCACGGAGTTTACAAGCCGGGCAACGTTTCGCTTCAGCCCATCATCCTGAAGAACTCTCAAGACCACATCAAGGAAAAGTTTGGCACCGGCGACCTGCCTGTTAACTTCGTATTCCATGGTGGTTCAGGGTCATCGCGTGAAGAAATTCGTGAGGCCATCGAGTACGGTGCGATCAAAATGAATCTGGACACCGACATGCAATGGGCGACTTGGAAAGGTGTCCTTGACTATTACAAAGCGAATGAAGGCTATCTGCAAACCCAGTTGGGCAATCCGGATGGTGATGATGTTCCCAACAAGAAGTTCTACGACCCTCGTGCTTGGTTGCGTAAGGGCGAGCAGACTTTCGTGGATCGATTGAAGTCGGCTTTCGAGGATTTGAACTGCATCAATCGTTGCGAAGGTTTGAGCTAGAACCTATTCCTGCCGTATGAAACTAATCGGGTCATCTGAATTCAGGTGACCCGTTGGCGTTAATAACCATGTTGACCGACCCTGAAAACGAGCCATTGGCTTGGGTAGACAAGCGCGAGCAAACGTTGCTTGCTGCTTGGGCAATGCGAAGTTGCGATTCCAAAGGCCGCAAGCACGCGGAAGCAGAGCATCCCTATCGCGGGCCTTATCAGCGCGACCGCGATCGGATCTTGCACAGCTCTGCATATCGCCGGCTATCGGGAAAGATGCAGGTCTTCACAGGCGAGATGGGCGATTATCATCGCACGCGGCTGACGCACACTCAGGAAGTCGCGACCATTGCACGAACCATCGGACGTCTTCTGGGGCTTAACGAAGACTTGATCGAAGCGCTCGCACTCATGCACGACATCGGCCATCCGCCTTACGGCCACGCCGGAGAAGATGCGCTCAATGAGTGCATTGCGGACGCAGGTGGTTTTTCCCATAACCAGTTCGCGCTCACGATCGCGGAAGAGATCGAGATTCGCTACCAGGAGTTTCCTGGCTTGAATCTGACTCACGAGGTGTTGGCTGGCCAGCGAAAACGGATCGACAAAACGAAAACGGATGGCCCCAGGCCGCTGCTGGAAGTTCAGCTTGTCGATGCAGCCGACAGTACGACTTACGATGCTCACGATACCGACGATGCCGTTAAGCTCAAGTTGGTTACGCTGGAGGAAATGTCATCTGTTCAGTTGATCCGAGATGCGTTGAAACGAACCAGAGAAAAGTACACCAATCTTGGTGACGATCTGACTCGAAAGGCGGTCGTCCATCAGCTTGTTGAGCGACAAGTAACCAGCCTGATAGGGCACTGTGCTGCTGAACTTCAGGATCGCAATTTTGGTTCGGCTGCTGAGGCGATGGCCTCGGATTTTCTGATCGATCACACGAACGAATTGGCAGATCAAAAGCGAGAACTCGAGGCGTTTCTGTATCGCAACGTTTATCGTCACCCGCAATTGATCGAAGTCCGTCAGCGTGCTCAGATGCGGCTCAAGGAGATGTTCGAGACCTACTGTCAACGGCCGGAGCTTTTTCCTGCAAAGTATCAGATTCGAAGTGAGAAAGTTGGTGTGCGTCGCATGGCTGTGGAATACATCGCAGGTATGACGGACCATTTCTGCGAACAAACTTACTCCAGAATTTGCCAATGACTCATTCTTCGCTAACATTTTACCTCCGGGGGGAGTTAGAATGTCGTCGCATGGGTCGCTTGAGGCGTTGAGGCGTTGAGGCGTATATAGTGAGACGCTTAATTTTTGACTCCGATTCGTGCGCTTATGTCGCTCACGAGTGTGGGTCAGCGGCCAGATCATCCGATTTGTGGTATCAAAACAGGAATTGCCGCGAACTTCAGGCGATAAATGTCGTTTGTCTAGTAAGCCATCATCTATAAAGTCGGCGTCAACCGTCGGAGATTATTAACCGTGAACAATTTGCCACTTTGGATCCTGAGAACATGTTTTCTGGTCGTCGCTGTCGGTTTGGGTGTTTCGCTCATTAACGGCACGATGGTGGGCGATGGAACGGACGTCAATCGGAGTGCGATCTGGGGGATTTTTGTTGTTTTTCTGTTTGGTTCTGTCGGAACGATCGTTGCCGATTTGCTGATCACCAACAAAAGAATCGACATGATTTCCAGCGTCTATTTTGGCTTGGTTGTCGGTTTGTTTTTAACCTACGTGCTCAACGTTGCTTTGACACCGGTCTTCGGTTTACTCGAAGCACAAAGTCTTGGAGTTCGTCCCGATTTCCTTCGCAGCGTGATCGTAACGTTCATCGGTGCTTCGGTTTGCTACTCCTGCATTAGCTTACTCTGGCAGACGAAGGATGATTTTCGCTTCGTCATTCCCTATGTCGAATTCAGCAAGGATGTAAAAGGGCTCAAGCCGTACATTCTTGATACCAGCGTCGTTATCGATGGTCGCATTGCAGACATCGTCGACACGGGCATCCTCGACAACCAGTTGATCATGCCACGTTTCGTATTGGCGGAACTTCAGGGGATCGCCGACAGCAGCGACAAGATGCGTCGTTCGCGTGGTCGTCGAGGCCTCGACGTGCTTGATCGATTGCGGAACAATACGGCGATCGATTTCAAAGTCTACGATCGTGAGCTTCCTGAAATGCAGGGCCAACCTGTGGACATGAAGCTTTTGATTCTGGCGCGTCACTTAGAAGGCAAAGTCGTCACGGGTGATTTCAATCTGAACAAAGTTGCGAAGCTACAAAACGTACCGGTTATCAACTTGAATGAGATTGCAAACTCGCTAAAGCCAGTGTTCTTGCCCGGTGAGAAGATCACGCTGAAAGTCGTCAAAGCCGGAGAAGGCCCGGGGCAGGGCGTTGGTTATCTCGACGATGGAACGATGATCGTCATCGAAGACGGCCGACCTTACATCGGCCAAGAAGTCGAGATCTCGGTGACCAGCATGCTTCAAACCAGTGCTGGTCGCATGGTGTTCGGTAAGCACGAAGCACCAGTGCGTTCATAGAATCAGGATACATAGAATCAGGATACAACTTCGTATGTCCTGCTGCTTCCGTCCGGCAATGAAGCTGTTGCTCAACTGGTTGTTGAGATTTTCAGGGATTCGAATGACTCAATTGACTGATATTTTTCAAGGTCTTCAATCTTCGCATTTCCTGGCCGAATGCTAAGCACCGCTTGCATTCCGGTTTCAGTAGCCGCGTCCAGTTCGGCGGGGACGTCGCTTACGAAAACGATCCTATTCGCATCGACGCCAATATCCGAGACGATTTTGCGATAGCTTTCGGCCTCTTTCTTGGGACCCGTCGTCGTGTCGTAGTGAGCAGAGAAAAGATGCAGCAAGTCACCAGCCACGCAGTGCGCGAAGAAAAGCTTTTGTGCTGCGATGCTACCAGATGAGTAGATACGCAGATCGAGCCCCGCGTCTTTCCAGCGTTTCAACGCGGGAGCTGTATCATCGTACAGATGAGCCACCATTTCGCCGCTGTGAAAACCGGACTTCCAAATTGTGCCTTGTAGTTGCTTGAGGCCGGTGGCTTTGACATCGTTGTCGATCATGCTCACCACTGCGTCGATCACGATTTGTTGGTTCGCTTTCGCGTCGTTGCCATCAAGCCATGACTCGACGGAACTTTCACCAAGGTCTTTGGCTAGTAGCTCCAGACATTGATCAAGTTCAGACGAACCCCAGTTCGACGCAACGAACTCTGGTACTCGCTTTCGCGCGTATGGAAACATGACTTCGTGGACGAAATCGATCGAAGAGGTTGTGCCTTCGATGTCGAGGAGAACCACGTCAGCGTTGAGGTTGATTTGCATAGATTGTGCGGCTTGCCGTTAAACAATGAGACTGCACCGAATGGAATTGTCGCTTAAATCTCAACGACGCTCTTGAAACCATCGTCTTCGCCGCCCTCAAGATAGGAAGGCCCCATGCACAATGGCGAGTAGCTCTCGTGAACCGGATCTTCCATGTAGTGAGGCGTCCAGCCCGTTACGTCTTCAAACAATCGAATGCAGCGAATCGTCTTGTCGCCGCAAAGATTGAACCAGTGATGTGTGCCCTTGGGAACGCTGATCAAGTCACCGGACTCGACCGTGATACCGAAAACAGGAGCCGTCTCAGGGTTGATGTGGAAGATGCCGCTACCTTTGACGGTGAAACGAACTTCGTCTTCGGTGTGGAGGTGCTCTTTATCGAACTTGGCCAGCATTTCATCGAGGCCCGGTGTTTCCGGAATGACGTTGATCACGTCTGCGGTGACGAAACCATGCTCGGCGTTCAGTCTCTCGATCTCAGGAGAGTAAGCATCAAGAATTTCTTGGTTGGTGGCGTCCGGGCCGATGCGACCTTCAACGTCCCACTTTTCGTAGACGATTCCAAATGGTTTAAGGAAGTCAGCGATTTCGGCTGGATCTTTGATCTCCCGATTCTCATCAGGAATTTGGACGCTGGCCATCGAAAAATCTCCGCATTGTTTTAGTATTTACCAGCGATCATTGTAGCGGCCGGCAGCGACTTTGGGCAGCGATTTTTCAGACCGAATTTCGTAGGCCTCTGGATACGGATAGGGTTCGCGATCGGTTGATTCCATTGACGCATCGGTCGGGCGCCTATCCGTGTTGGGCACGTCCATTTGAGTGCGTTGCTGCTGGGCAACCCCGGCCAGATTTAGCAGTACAATCGCGGCCAGCACTTCCAGCAAAAGAATGCCAACGATTCGTGTGATATCCGTGTTTTGCGTTGCTCGCGACCTTGCCATTTTTAGACTCCTTGTCAGCGTTTGTGGCTTGAGCCAACAGTACGTCGGCTTCAATGCAACGGTTCGAACGATTCATTTCTGCTACGCTGTGGTTCCATCAACCTTGTAATTTTTACATGCCGAAAGCTCACCTTGGACGACCTGCAAAAACAACGCGACGAGATTGCAGAAGCCTACTTCGATTTGATTCCGTTTGATCCGTACCCGGTTCAAGAGGAAGCACTGCTTGCTTGGTTCACCGAAGAGCAGGGCGTGTTGATGTGTGCGCCGACCGGTACCGGTAAAACGCTTGTCGCCGAAGCCGCACTCTATGAGGCCCTTAAACTCGGTAAAAAGGCTTATTACACGACTCCGTTGATCGCGTTAACGGATCAGAAATTCCACGAGATCCAAGAGAAAGTCGTTCAGTGGGGGTTCAGTGCCGATGACGTTGGACTGGTGACCGGAAACCGAAAGGTCAATCCGGGCGCGAAGATCTTGGTTGTCGTTGCGGAGATCTTACTGAATCGATTGCTGCACGAAGAAGCGTTTGACTTCGACAACGTGTGGGCCGTCGTAATGGACGAATTCCATAGCTTCAATGATCACGAACGCGGTATCGTTTGGGAGTTCGGTCTCAGCCTTTTGCCTGGCCACGTAAAAACGATGCTCCTTTCGGCGACTGTCGGCAACGCAATGGAGTTCAGCAGCTGGCTGTTCCGCGTTCATGATCGGAGACTGAAGCTGGTTCAGTCAACCGACCGAAAAGTCCCGCTTTCGTTTAGCTGGGTCGAAGACGAACTGATTGGCGACTTTGTCGAAAGTATGATCACCGGCGACGAGAAGACACGATACACACCTGCGCTGTTATTCTGCTTCAACCGAGAGCAATGTTGGACGGTCGGCGAAATGTTGAAAGGTAAGAAATGCGTTTTGCCGGCTCAGCAAAAGCAGCTGTCGGATCGACTCGATGAATACGATTGGTCTCAGGGAGCTGGTCCAAAGCTGAAGCAATTGTTGATGCGTGGCATTGGAGTCCATCACGCGGGTGTGCTACCTCGCTATCGGCGGGTTGTCGAGGGTCTGTTCCAGGAGAAGCTGCTGAGCATTTGCGTTTGCACCGAAACACTGGCCGCAGGAATCAATTTGCCAGCGCGCAGCGTCGTGTTGCCAACGCTGCTCAAAGGACCGCCGAAGAAAATGAAACTGATGGAGGCCAGTTCGGCTCATCAGATGTTTGGCAGGGCTGGACGGCCTCAGTTTGACGACGAGGGATTCGTATTCGCGTTGCCGCATGAAGATGACGTTCGCATCGGTCGCTGGAAAGAGAAATACGATTCGATTCCCGAGGACACGAAAGATCCCGGTCTACGGAAGGCCAAAAAAGCGCTCAAGAAGAAGCAGCCGAAGCGTCGCGAAGACGTTCAATATTGGAGCCAGCAACAGTTTGAGCAGCTGGAGGTGGCTCCGTCGGCTAACCTCGCCAGTCGCGGCCCGTTGTCTTGGCGACTGTTGGTTTACTTGCTTGATGCGTCGCCGCATGTTGAACGCATTCGCAAATTGGTCAACGGCAGGTTGCTCGACGAGAAAGGTCGCAAGGTTCAGCAACGCGCTCTCGATCGAGCTTTGATAACCCTGTGGCGCGGTGGCTATATTACGCTCGATCCAAAACCGCCGCTTGCCCTGATGAACCAGACTTCGGACGATTCAGACGATGCGTCTGAAGAAAGCAAGGAACCCGAAAGCACGGTCGACGAATCGAAATCGCTCGCCGGTCAGCTGACCTTTGGCCAAGCCACTCCGCTGGTCCCGGACGAGACGGAAAAGAAAGGGCCCGTGAAGCCCAAAGCTCCACCGAAGTCGCCGTTGGACGACTATCAAGCCATAACGGCGACGCCAACCGAATCGATGAGTGGTCTGCTGCTGCTCCGCGGAGTTCATCCGCTGTACGCGATGTTCCTGATGAATCATCTCGGCATCGCTGATCGCAATGAACGAATCATGGCATTCGAAAGTTTGTTGCAGCTGTCTCGTTCGGTTGGCAAGGCGATTCGAATTCCGCGGCAAGATGAACTTCCGCCCGGTCCGTTGCAAACGACACGACTCGACAGTCAGCTATTAAAAATGGGTTTGGCGACGGTTGAAGAGCTTGGTTTAATTGAGGATGAAGAGGACGAAAAGAAACCTTGGGATGATGATTACGTTCCGATTCTGACTTTGCCGCACAAGTTGCAACGGCTATTCCAGTTTGATTTCCCGTACGTTGACGATTTGCGAATCACGCCAGTTTGGGTTGTTGGCGAGGTGTTGAACTACGGCGAGGACTTCAATAAATACATCACCAGCAATAAGCTTCAGAAACAGGAAGGCATGATCCTGCGGCACTTGTTGCGATTTGTATTATTGATTGACGAGATGGCTCAGCTTTGCCCGCCGGACATCGAGCACGAACAGTGGCAGGATGAAATATGGCCGATCGCGAATCAGTTGGAGGTCATTTGTCGCAAAGCCGATCCGAAAAACACTGAGACGTGGCTTGCTGAAACCAAAATTGGGGCCAAGAAAGAGCAGGATTAAATTGGCCGCGCCCTGTTTCGCTGTAATTCCATCGTTTCTTTTACGGTTCAACCAACTGCCAACGCAACAAATCCACTAGTTAGAGGTCAGCCATGAAGCGATCATTTCACCGTTTTCTTTTTGCCGTCGCGGCATTCGGATCCGTGGGGCTTTTGATCTCGTCGGGCTGTGATCGTGGTACGTCCCCTGCCGGAACGCCTCGAGCGGTGGCAAGCGGACCGGTTGTTCCTGACTACTCCCAAACGCCCCGCGCCGATGTGGACTTCGAAGCACCGTATCGGCTCAAGACCTCCAGCGGTCAGTTTGTCGAAGTCGAATCACCTGGTTACGCGTGTCCGACTTTGGCTGATGTCGATCAGGATGGTGACGAAGACTTGATTGTCGGGCAGTTCACCAATGGCAATATGCAACTGTATCGCAATGCAGCTGGTGCTGACGCAACGCCAAGTTATGGCCAACAAGAATGGATCGTGTGCGGAGATCAACGAGCCAGAGTACCGGGAGTCTCGTGATGTGCGAGTTCGACTCCACAGTTGGTGGATTGGGATCTCGATGGCAAGCTTGATGTTATCTCGGGTTGCTATTTGACGCCGGGAATTCAAGCGGGGCATCTACAGTTCTTGCGAGGCATAGAGGGAATCGACTTCGACACTGCAAAGACTCTTGTTAACGAGAAATCGCAACCTATTCTGAACGTCGCCGTTGACGGCACCAGTGATATTCAGCTTAAGCTCAAGAACTTTTGCACACACCAGCATGCAGTTGACTATGACAATGATGGAGATTTGGACCTGGTAGTCGGTTCGAATATGGATCAGTTTTATTTGCACGAGAACGTCGCCCAATCTGGTGAGGCGCCAAGCATCTCATCGACTTCCGTCGCGTTACCAATTCGCTTGCCAGGCCCCACCCGGCATTCGGCCCCGCACCTAGCCGACTGGGATAATGACGGTGATCTTGATCTGATAAGCGGATCCAGTGCTGGCGGCGTGTTTATCTCGGAGAACTCCGGGACACGAGACAAGCCGAGCTATGAGCCTTTCAGGGTGTTGATTCCATTGCGTGAATATCAAACACCTGTTGCTGAACAAAGAAGCAACAAACCCGATTTCGAGATGGACAGATCGACACGAGTCTGGGCGACAGATTTCAATTCCGATGGTTGGCTGGACTTGCTGATCGGTGATTGCTCCCACGTCATGGAGTTGAACGATGATGCGACCGAAGAAGAATTCGATGCGGCGTTCAAAGTCGCCGCTGAGTCGTCTCAAGCCGAGTTGGAAAAGTGCGTTACGCGAAAGGCGACCGGTTTTGTTTGGGTGTATCTGAGAAAGCCTGCCAAGCAATTTTAGAGTCCTCGGTAAGTTGGCGGTTCATGCAATTGGGCTGCGAGCAGACCGCGGAGGACACGCAATGATAACTCTGGGCTTGGTTTAATCCCGGATGATTCACGAGGTGTGGGCGAGAGTTTGCAACTGGACCTGTTTTTTCGAGCTTTTCACTAGTTTGGTCAACGCCGAAATTCACCGGTTGCGTGAAGTTTCATCAAACCAATTTGTTCGTTTTCACACCGAAAATATGCCTGAGAATTTAGT
>CAYGUE010000056.1:6412-36509 GCA_964352885.1 uncultured Pirellulaceae bacterium | reverse complement strand
ATTCCTACACCAGCTGCGACTGAAACTGACCGTCACACATCTCAGCTGCAAAGACCATCAGCGAATTCACCAACCACTCCCAACGTGTCACCTAGCGAAACCGAATCCAATCACCAAGCTCTGAAATCGGCTTTCGGCAAGCAAAAACCGAAAGAAATTGGTAACAGGACCTGGAATGAAAGTGGAATACATCAAATGGAAGAAACTGCTCGAAAACAACTAATGGGATCCCAGAGAAGAGTAGCTGACTGCATTCACAACGGGCAATTTGTTGTCTTGTGGAAGGCCCGTTGTGATCCAAACCGTACCGAATTAAAGTGGGTACACAGAAATGAACTTCCCTCGGAACCGCTGCCTGCTGATGACTACTATCGGAGTGTTGAAAGAGTGCAGTGTTGGTGAATCCCGCGTGGCTGCTACGCCACAATCAATCAAAAAGCTGATCTCGCTTGGTTACAAAGTCCTTATAGAGCGAAACGCTGGCGCCAAGGCAAGTTTCCCCGACCATCTCTACGAGTCGTCAGGCTCTACGGTTGTTTCACGGGACAAACTGCTCAAAGAGGCTGCGATATTTCTGAAAGTTGAGCCACCAACACTTGAAGAAGTCGACAGATTGCCGACCGAGAGTACGTTGATTGGGTTCCTGTCACCAGCCACCAATTCGTCGCTGATCGATCGTTTGCAACAACGAAACATCACCGCGATGGGCATGGAATGTGTGCCGCGGATCTCACGTGCACAAAAACTCGACGCTTTGAGCTCAATGGCGAATATTGCCGGATATCGGGCAGTCGTGGAGGCAGCCAATGAGTTTGGCAGTTTCTTCATGGGGCAGATCACTGCTGCTGGAAAAATTCCGCCGGCGAAGGTTCTTGTGATCGGCGCCGGCGTTGCGGGGTTGTCGGCCATCGGCACTGCAAAAAGCCTTGGCGCGATCGTTAGAGCTTTCGACACGCGGCTGGCAGTCAAAGATCAAATCAAATCAATGGGTGCCGAATTCTTGGAACTGACTTTCGAAGAGTCCGGTGAAGGGGAGGGCGGCTATGCGAAAACGATGAGCGAAGAGTTCATCGCTGCCGAAATGGCTCTGTTTGCTGAGCAGGCGAAAGACGTCGACATCATTGTCACGACCGCATTGATTCCCGGTAAGCCGGCTCCCGTTCTGATCACTGCAGAAATGGTTCAGTCGATGAAACCCGGTAGCGTGATCGTCGATCTGGCAGCCAAACAAGGCGGAAACTGCGAACTGACTCAGCCCAATGAAAAAACAGTTATCCACGATGTAACGATCCTCGGATACACGGACCTGCCCAGTCGCCTGCCGACACAATCGTCGAACCTCTACGCGAACAACATTGCCAACTTGCTGGCTGACATGACACCGGAAAAAGATGGCAATCTATTGATCGACTTCGACGATATCGTTGTGCGGCAAGCAACCGTGACGCATCAAGGTGAGTTGCTGTATCCTCCACCGAAGCTGGAAACTCCGGCACCTCCGAAACCGGTCGCCGATTCATTAGCAACAACCACCTTGCAACACGAAGCGGCCAAACCATCATCAAAACGGCACCTCGTTTGGACATGTATCGCAGGAGTGCTCATGGTGGGCCTGCTGTGGCTAATCGGCAACCATGCACCGGCCGAGTTCGTTTCACACTTCACCGTGTTTGTGCTTGCTTGTTTCGTTGGCTGGCAGCTAGTTTGGAACGTGACGCCGGCTTTACATACTCCTCTAATGAGCGTCACCAATGCGATCAGTGGCATCATTGTGATTGGCGGCATGCTGCAAATCGCGTCTCCCATTTTTTCGGCTAGTTCACTACTGGCAGCGGCAGCGGTGCTCGTTGCAACAATCAACGTTGCCGGCGGCTTTTTGGTAACCCATCGCATGCTGGGCATGTTCAGAAAGCAAGGGTGAACATGCATTCGGCAGTACAGTTAGCGTGGTTGATCGCGGCGGTCTGTTTCATTCTGAGTCTCAGCGGCCTGAGTCAGCACGAAACAGCGCGACGCGGCAATTGGCTGGGAATCATTGGAATCCTGTTGGCGATCGGAGCAGTCTTCTTCTCCGGTTTCAGCTCGGGGTGGGGGCTATTGATTCCTGTATTGATCATTGGTGGCGGAGCCGGAGTGTGGCTGGCAACCAAAGTCGAAATGACCTCGATGCCGCAACTGGTAGCGATTCTGCACAGCTTTGTAGGGCTGGCCGCGGTGCTGGTTGGATTGAGCTTTTTCATCGCCGGTGCAGAACCACACCATTCCGTCGATCCCAACGCGAATGTTGGCTGGAGTCCCCACGATCTGATTCATCGCATCGAGATATTTTTGGGGGTCTTCATAGGCGGAATTACTTTTACCGGCAGCATCATCGCATGGGGAAAACTGGATGGGAAAATTGGCTCCAAACCCCTCATGATCCCCGGGCGTCACTGGATCAATTTGGCGATGCTGATCGGTTGTGGTGTGCTTGGGTGGTGGTTTCTAACCACCAGCTCTTTCGCTGCCATGCTGGCGGCCATTCTGATCATGCTGTTGATCTCGTTTGTTTTCGGAGCCCACTTGGTGATGGCCATTGGCGGGGCTGATATGCCAGTCGTCGTCTCGATGCTTAACAGCTACAGCGGCTGGGCAGCTGCTGCAACCGGGTTCATGCTGTCCAACGATCTGCTGATCATTACGGGTGCCTTGGTTGGCAGCAGCGGCGCTATTCTGAGCTACATCATGTGTCACGCCATGAACCGATCATTCATCAGCGTGATCTTGGGAGGCTTTGGAACTGGTAACAACGGGAACGCGACGGTTGCGACCAATGCTGACCCTGACAAAACACATCAAACGACAAATGCAGCCGATGTTGTTGCACTGCTGGAAGACGCAAAAGAAGTCATCATCATCCCGGGCTATGGAATGGCAGTTGCCCAGGCTCAGCATCCAATCCGTGAAATTGTGGAACGACTTCAGGCCAATGGGACTCGAACACGCTTCGCGATCCATCCGGTTGCCGGCCGGCTGCCAGGGCATATGAACGTTCTCTTGGCGGAAGCCAGATTGCCATACGATCTGGTGTTGGAAATGGACGAAATCAATAATGACTTTCCCAACACCGATGTTGTTCTGATCGTAGGTGCCAATGACATTGTGAATCCGGGTGCCCAATCCGACATCAACAGTCCGATTTACGGCATGCCGGTATTGGAAGCCTGGAAAGCAGAACACGTTGTCGTTTTCAAACGCTCGATGGGAAGCGGTTATTCGGGCGCCGACAATCCACTTTTTTATCTGGACAACACAGCGATGCTGCTGGGCGATGCCAAAGCGAGTGCCGAGTCGATCTTGGGCAGCATGAGATCCTAGATTCGATCTCCGTTTCAGACCGTGCCATTTGAGTCAGCTACAGATAAACGCAGATTTCAACGCGATTCCATCAGTGGCAATCTGTGTTGCATCGGTAGCTAAAAATAACATGAACAAATTCACGATCAAAACTCTGCGGCTTGGCCTTCGCAATTGGATCGAAAGCGACATTGCTCCATTCGCGGCGATGTGCCAAGACGCCGAAGTAATGCGGCACTTTCCGGACCTCGTTTCGGAAGAACAAGCAACTTCCTACGTTCGGGCCTACCAAGAACATTTTGAAGAACATGGCTTCACCTACTTCGCGGCTGAAGAACTGATCAGTGGTCGGTTCATTGGTTTTATCGGGATGAAACATCAAACCTACGAAAGCCCTTTCACTCCCTGCGTTGACATCGGCTGGCGTCTGAAACCGGACGTGTGGGGAAAAGGCTACGCAACCGAAGCCGCAAAATCCTGTCTTGAATTTGCGTTTGGATCGTGGTCATTGAAAGAAATCTTCGCGGTGTGCACCAACACCAATGCTGGTTCTGAAGCCGTCATGAAAAAGATCGGCATGACGAAAGCGGGGATTTTTGATCATCCAGCTATCGCGGCCGATTCACCGCTGAATCCATGCTTGGCGTACCGAATCACCGTTTAAACGATTGCCCGGCCATCATTTCTGAGCGATCTGCGTGTCTCCGCGTTTCAAAACATCACATGTTTTGCAGCACCAACGGTCAGAAGCCGTCGTTACGACCATGCCCAAACTGCGTCTGGAAGCCACAGCCAAGGCTAATGCAAAGGGCTCCGCTGGAAGCTACCGCCACGACTAAGCTGACTTCGTGCCAGATTGGCACTCGCTGAAAACCGGATCGAAACCGGCAAACTCAGCCGATCTTCTCTCGCTCATCCCCAAACCCCGAAGATTAAGCGTTTGGAAGCCAGACAAATTCATCTTCGCGGCGACAGCACGTTTGGCACGGTGGTTGCTTTCTACGGGTCATCGCTTCGTACGCGTGGCAGGCTGTCAGTCTGCCGGTGCGTCCAACATGACTCGCACGCTCTGCGAAGCCGAATTTATAGACAAATCACAAGACATAGATCACACCAACCCAATTTCTGGAGGAAAACCGGTGGCAAAACAAATGGTATTCGACGACGAAGCTCGCAAGCCGCTTTTGGAGGGTGTCTCCAAGTTGGCCCGAGCCGTTCGCAGCACACTCGGCCCACGCGGTCGCAACGCCATCCTCGATAAAGGCTGGGGCAGCCCAAAGATCACCAAAGACGGTGTGACGGTTGCCGAAGACATCGAACTGGACGACCCGTACGAGAACCTTGGCGTTCAGCTGGTCAAAGAAGCGGCCAGCAAGACGAACGACGTTGCCGGTGACGGAACCACCACTGCGACTGTCCTCTCGGAAGCCATCTTCCGCGAAGGCGTCAAGATGATCGCTGCTGGTTTCGATCCAATGGCTCTGTCTCGCGGAATCCAGAAAGGTGCCGCTGCAATTTGCCAAGAGCTGGAAAAGATTTCTCAGCCGATCGACGCAAAGAGCAAGAAAGAGATTAAGCAAGTCGCGACGATCGCTGGCAACAACGATCCATCGATCGGCGATGTCCTTGCAGAGGCCTTCCTGAAAGTCGGCAAAGACGGCGTGATCACGGTTGAAGAAGGCCGTAGCAACGAGACTTACGTCGACGTTGTGGAAGGCATGCAGTTCGATCGCGGTTTCCTTTCTCCGCACTTCGTGACTGACCAGGACAACATGCTGGTTGAGCTGGATAACCCATACGTTTTGATTTTCGAAGAGAAGATCTCGTCAAACAAGGCGATGATTCCGCTGCTCGAAGCTGTCAGCAAGGCCAAGAAGCCTCTGTTGATCATCGCAGAAGACGTCGAAGGCGAAGCACTTGCGACTCTGGTCGTCAACAAGATGCGTGGCATCCTGCAAGTCTGTGCTGTTAAGGCTCCAGGCTACGGCGATCGCCGCAAGGCCATCATGGGTGACCTTGGCGTGCTGACGGGTGGCCAAGTGATCTTCAAGGATCTCGGCATCGACCTCGAAGGCGTTCAGCTCGCTGACCTCGGCAAAGTCAAGAAAGTCCGCATCTCCAGCGACGAAACGATCTTCGTTGGCGGCGGCGGAAACAAAGACGCCATCGCAGAACGCGTTGGTCAGATCCGCCAGGAAATCGAATCAACAGACAGCGATTACGATCGCGAGAAGTTGCAAGAGCGTCTTGCAAAGCTGGCTGGTGGTGTTGCTCAGATCAACGTTGGTGCGATCACCGAAACTGAGATGAAAGAGCGTAAGGACTTGCTGGAAGACGCCAAGAGCGCGACAGCAGCTGCACTTGCCGAAGGTATCGTCCCTGGCGGCGGCATCGCACTCCTTCGCGCTGAGAAGGCTCTCAAGAAAGTCACTGATTTGATCGGCGACGAAGAAGCAGGAGTTCGCATCATCGGCAAGATCCTCGAATACCCTTTGCGTTACATCGCAGAGAACGCTGGCTACGACGGTGGTGTTGTTGTGAATCGTGTTCGCAACATGAAGAACAAGAACGATGGCTTCAACGCAGACACCGGCGAGTACTGTGATCTGGTTGCAGCCGGTGTTATCGACCCGACCAAGGTTGTGAAGACAGCTCTGCAGAACGCAGCAAGCGTTGCAGCTTTGTTGTTAACAACTGAGTCTCTGATTACTGAGATTCCTTCCGAGCCTGAAGCAGATGGCGGCGGCGACCATCATGATCACGGCATGGGCGGCATGGGCGGCGGAATGCCGGGCATGGGTGGAATGGGTGGCATGGGCGGAATGCCAGGCATGATGTAGTCGGTGGCATAGGCCTCTGGCCTGTGACCATCTCTTGTGGTGGCGGCTTCCAGCCGCCGCAATCTGACTGCGACGGCTAGAAGCGGTCACTACGAACAAAAAAAAATGAACTCAAAAATCAAAACATAAGGATTACTAACCATGGCAAAGCCAAAAATTACTCCCCTTGATGATCGCGTAGTCGTTGAGCCAATGACTGCTGAAGAAACTACCGCTGGTGGAATCGTGCTCCCCGATTCGGCTCAAGAGAAGCCACAGCGTGGCACGATCGTCGCCGTCGGTCCCGGCCGATTGCTTGACAGCGGAGATCGTGGAGATCTTTCAGTCACTGTTGGTGACGAAGTGATCTTCGGCAAGTACGGCGGAAGCGAAATTGAACTTGACGGCAACGAGTACAAGATTCTTCGTGAGTCTGACATTCTCGCAAAAGTCGTCTAAGCAGGTGGCATAGGCCCTTGGCCTGTGATTGCATTGTTTTTTAATGCACCAAGTCGTGGTGGTGGCTTCTTGCCACCGCACATGCAACTGCGACGGCTGGAAGCCGTTACCACGATTACGAAACAAACGATTGCGGCTAAAAGCCACAACCACGAACAAACCAAAAAATAATCCATAAGGAATTTCATAATGGCTAAGCAACTGCTTTTCGACGACCACGCTCGTCAGCGCATGCTTCGCGGCATCGACAAACTGGCTGACGCAGTCGCCATCACGATGGGCCCAACCGGACGTAACGTGATCATCAACAAGTCTTTCGGTGGCCCAACAGTTACCAAGGACGGCGTTACGGTCGCAAAAGAAATTGAACTCGAAGATCGCTTCGAGAACATGGGAGCGAAACTGGTCGTCGAAGTCGCTCAAAAGACTTCGGATCTTGCCGGTGACGGAACCACAACCGCAACCGTTCTCGCACGAGCGATCTACAAAGAAGGTCTTCGCAACATCGTCGCGGGCTCAAACCCGACTGCGATCCGTCGCGGCATCGACATTGCTGTCAACGCAGCAGTCGAGAAGCTCAAAGACATGGCGAAGAAGGTTTCCAAGAAGGAAGAAGTCGCTAACGTCGGTGCGATCAGTGCCAACAATGACAACGAGATCGGCGAACTTCTTGCTGAGGCGCTTGAGCGCGTCGGCCAGGATGGCGTGATCACGGTTGAAGAAGGCAAAACTGCCGACACAACGGTTGAGTACGTTGACGGCATGCAGTTCGACAAAGGCTACATCTCGCCTTACTTCATCAACGACAGCACGAACATGACGTGCGAGTACGAAGATGCGAAGGTTTTGATTTTCGAAAAGAAGATCAGCAACATCGCTTCGATGGTTCCAATCCTTGAAAAGGTTGGCCAGACAAGCACTCCACTGCTCATCATCGCAGAAGACGTTGACGCGGAAGCACTTACGCTTCTGGTTGTTAACCGTCTGCGTGGAACGCTGAACGTCTGTGCTGTTAAGGCTCCGGGCTTTGGCGATCGCCGCAAAGCAATGCTCAGCGACATCGCTGTGCTGACTGGCGGAACCCTGATCAGCGACGATCTCGGCATCCAACTTGAGAACGTCGAGCTCAGCCAACTTGGTACTGCCAAGAAACTGGTTGTCGACAAATCTAGCACTACAATCGTCGAAGGTTCTGGCTCTCGCAAAGAAATCGACGCTCGCGTTGATCAACTTGCTCGCCAGATCGACGCAACGGACAGCGATTACGATCGCGAAAAGTTGATGGAGCGTAAGGCAAAGCTTGCTGGTGGCGTTGCCGTCATCAGCGTCGGTGCTGAAACCGAAGCGGACATGAAGCAAAAGAAAGCTCGCGTCGAGGACGCACTTCACGCGACTCGTGCTGCGATCGAAGAAGGAATCCTCCCGGGTGGCGGCGTTGCTTTGCTTCGAGCTAAAGAAGCTGTGCTTGCGGCTCGCAAGGGTGCCAAGGGCGACGAGAAAATCGGCGTCGACATTGTTGCTGCTTCTTTAGATGCTCCGATTCGTCAGATCGCCAGCAACGGCGGCATCGACGGTTCGGTTGTTGCCGACATCGTTTCTGGCAAGCCAACCAACCAAGGCTACAACGCGTATACCGGAGAGTACACCGACATGTACAAATCTGGCGTGATCGATCCAGTCAAAGTTGTTCGTACAGCACTCGCTAACGCAGCCAGCATTTCTGGCCTGTTGCTGACAACGGACGCGATGGTTTCGAATTACGACGAAGATGACAAAGGCCGCCAAATCGAAGGCGCTGTCCGCTAGTTAAACATTGTGGCTCCGGCCGCAACATTGCGATTCAGGAGGGTGTCATTGACACCTTGATTCGACCTCCGGCATCACTCTCCAAATCGCTTCCAATGCATTTTAAGTTTAATTGTGTTGGATAAATCATAGCGGGCTGACCAGTTCGGCCAGCCCGCTTTTTTTGTTCACGGTGGCTGGATGCCACAACTCGTGTTTCCTCTGGATCAATCATGGCCAAACGTTGCTACTACGAAGTACTCAGCGTCGCTCGCGACGAGTCAGATCGCGGTATCGCCAGAGCTTATCGCAAGCTGGCCGTGAAGTTCCATCCGGACAGCAATCCGGGTGATGAGGAAGCCAGCTTGAAGTTCAAAGAAGCCGCTGAAGCTTATGAGGTGATTGGTGATGCTGAGAAACGAGCCCGCTACGACCGCCACGGCCACGCCGGCGTTGATGCCGGAAGCCAGTTCGGTTCGGCGGAGGATATATTCGCGGCATTTGGCGAAATGTTTGGCGGCGGAGGCGGCGGCGGAATGTTCGGCGACCTCTTTGGCGGCGGGCGCAGCGGTGCACGGCGAGGCAACGACGTACAAGTCGATGTGACGCTTACGCTGGAAGAAGCATTCTCCGGCACCAACAAAACGATCAAGTTCAATCGCCGTAGCCAGTGCGGTACATGCGAAGGAAGCGGCAGCAGCCCCGGATCGCGACCAGAACCTTGCCAACAGTGCGGTGGCCGAGGCCAAGTGCTTCAACAAGCCGGCATCTTGCGGGTCCAAACGACTTGCCCCGTTTGCCGGGGCGCTGGAAAGATCATTGTCGATCCATGCGGCGACTGCCGTGGGGCAGGGCAGGTGGCGGCTCCGACGGAACTCGATGTCGCAATTCCTGCCGGTGTTGATGACGGAATGCGAGTTCGCTTGACGGGCGAAGGAGAAGGCAGTGCTACCGGTGGTCCCAGCGGTGATTGTTATTGCTTCGTCAACATTCGCAAGCACAAACTATTCCATCGCGACGGCCAAAACCTAATCCTACAGTTGCCGATCTCGTACACCCAGGCTGCTTTGGGTGCTACCATCGAAGTCCCAACACTTGATGGGCGTGACAAACTTGAAATCAAACGCGGCACCCAATCGGGCGACGTATTCAAGCTTCATGGTCGCGGAATGCCAAGCCCACAGCGTGGCGGAACCGGCGACCTTTTGATTCAAACGTTCATTGAAACACCGAAAAAGATTTCGAAGGAACAGGATGCCTTGCTGCGGCAACTTGCTGAACTTGAGCAGACTGAAGTCCTTCCCGAACGGAAAAACTTTTTACAGCGTTTGACCGAATATTTTGCGACTGAAGAAGTCTAACGAACTATTACGAACATGACTGAAAACGAAAACGAACAATCAGATTCTCCCGAATTTAAACTTCCTGCGGAAAATCAAGCCGAGGCGTTTGGCTCCATTGATGAAGCGGTCGCCGCTGGCGAAGCATTCGTTGTAGGTGACGGAGATCCGGGTGCAGACGTGATCCAACAACTGCAGGATCAACTCAAGGACGCTGAAAAGCGTGTCTTGATGGCTCAGGCAGACTTGGAGAATTTCCGTCGTCGCGTTCGCCGGGAATCACAAGAACAAATCAAGTACGCGCCGAGCGGCTTGATGACGGATATCCTTGAGTCCGTGGACAATTTGCATCGCGCAGTTGAGGCTTACAAGGCCGATCCCAACGGCGATGGCCTTCGTGACGGCGTTCAATTGGTCATGGCGCAGGTCATGGAATCACTTTCCAAACGGGACTGCAAACCAATCGAAGCCCAAGGCCAACCTTTCGATCCTAACCTTCATCAGGCGTTGCAAATGCAACCCAGCGATGAATACCCTGCTAACATCGTCATACAGGACTTGCGAGCCGGCTATGTCCTGCACGATCGAGTTCTTCGACCGAGTCAGGTCTTTGTTTCGACTGGTAATCCGTCGTAAAATCCATGGTTGCGGCGTCTTGCTGCAGCAAACCGAGAGTACTGTGGCGAGACGACACAGTCACAAAAAAAATTCATCACCTCATAATTAGTTGGAAAATAAAATGGCATCAGCAGCCGCGCGTCACATCCTCGTTGAAACTGAAGAAGCATGCATCGATCTGAAAGAACAGATCGAAGCCGGCCAAGACTTTGCTGCCGTAGCAGCGGAGTTTTCCGCTTGCCCATCCGGTAAGTCTGGCGGAGCACTTGGAACTTTCAGCAAGGGCCAAATGGTTCCTGAATTCGACGCCATTGTGTTCGCCAAAGAATTGAACAAGATTCACGGCCCAGTAAAGACTCAGTTTGGATACCACCTGATTGAGATCACTGAGCGCGACGCATAGTCTGTCGGTTAAGGACTGACGCACGCATCAATAGTAGATTCTCGCAGGAGAGACTTTTGCCAACTTACGATTATGAATGTGACGGCTGCGGCCACACTTGGGAGATGTTTCAGCGTATCGTTGAAGATGCCATCAAGAAATGCCCTGAGTGCAAAAAAAAGAAGGCAAGGCGCCTTTTCGGAACCGGCAGCGCCGTCATGTTCAAAGGCTCAGGTTTCTATGAGACCGACTATCGAAGCGATTCCTACAAAAAAGGTGAGAAAGCTGCCAAGGATGCGAAAGCACCGAAATCAGAATCGAAGAGCGACAAATCCAGCAAGTCCAAAGGATCCGATTCGTCTTCTTCAAGTAGCAAAAAGTCGTCTGAGTAGTGATCTCGTGGCAAACGGTATTGCGTTTAACGGCAAGCCGTGGGCGACTGTGCATCGAAGCTGTCGCCTGAGGCCTGTTGTTATACAAAATACGCACACAGCACGCATCTAAAAATCTGGAGACCAGCTTTCCACTTTGGAGTCCCCATGGCCAAATACAACGAACTCAACGAGCAAGAATCCTACGTCATTGAGAACAAGGGCACGGAGCGTCCGGGCTCAGGTGAATTCAACAAACACGATGAGGCGGGAATTTACATTTGCCGACGCTGCAACACACCGCTCTACGAGTCGGCTTCGAAATTCAATGCTGGTTGCGGCTGGCCAAGTTTCGATGACGAAATTGAAGGCGCCGTCCGACGTGAGACCGATGCTGACGGAAGCCGCACAGAAATCCTCTGCAAAAACTGCGACGGACATCTCGGCCACGTTTTCCTCGGCGAGAGAATGACCGATAAGAACACTCGTCACTGCGTGAATTCCATATCAATGGCCTTCATTCCCGATGGAGAAGAATTGCCAGAAATTGCCACCGAATAACCAGGAACGAGTCCTGATCGTGGCTGGGGCTTCCAGCCACAGTCATTCCAATCTACCGACGGCATCCAACCGTTGTGTTTTGGTCCGTGATCGTACAACGGCAGGATGTCGTCACGGCGTCTAGTACGTAAGGCAGTCATTGCGCCACCTAGGAACGGCCGCGCAATCCGTCTACTCTTGCAGCGCCGAATAAGCCGCATCGCGAACGATTCTGTCGTACTTCCGACCTTCGTCAGGCATCATCTGAATCATGTAGATAATCACCGTCTCTTTCTCCGGATGCACCCAAAACTTGGTTCCCGCGGCACCACCCCACCCGAAGTCTCCGCTGGGAAAACACCGGAACCCCAAGCCAAACTTGAACTGGCCCGTCGGATTATCGAGCTCCGCAAGCTGATTGGTAAACATTTGATCAATGGACTCGCCGCTAATGATTTGCTTCTCACCTTGTTTGCCTTTATTGAGCAGCATTTGGCTAAACGCGAGGTAATCGTCGACGGTTGAACAGAGACCGCCTCCGCCAGAGAAGAACTTGTTGTTCTCACTCATGAAGCGGATCGAATTATGCCAAGCCCCAACTTCGATTGGCTTTCCCCTTCGCTTTGCGTACAGCTGCATCAAACGATCCTGTTTCTCATTGGGCACAGAGAAAAAAGTATCCACCATTCCAAGAGGCTCGAAAATGTGCGTCGCAAAGTATTCGTCCAACTTCTCGCCTGAGACAACCTCAACCAATCGCCCCGAAACATCCGTGGAAACACTGTAGTGGAAGCGTTCACCCGGATGGCTTTGCAACGGAATCGTCGATAGCTTATTGACCGTCGCCTTGATATTGATGTCGGTCACCAACAGGCCTGCTTTCCGATACCGTTGGTCGACTTCGGTGTTTCCAAAGAACCCATACGTCAGCCCTGAAGTATGCCGCAGCAAATCGCGTGTCGTCATGGCCCGACGTGGCTCGACTTCCTTCGAATCGTCACCACTTGAGTCCAGAACTTTCAACGCCGTGAACTCGGGCAAGTACTTGCTGACGGGAACATCCAGATCAATTTTTCCTTGTTCCACTAGCTGCATCACCGCAACGCTGGTGACGGGCTTGGTCATTGAGTAGATACGAACGATCGATTTGCGATCCAGCGGAATGGATTTCTCGCGATCCTGATGTCCCCACTGGCCATAAAACACTTCTTGGCCCTTTCGAGAGATGAGCGCAGAGACACCCACGATCTTTTTAGTCTTGAGCAGTTTCGTATAGTCCTTGTCGATCGTCTCCAGCTTCTTGACGTTGAAGCCCAGCTCCACAGCGTTTTTCGCGATGGACACCACCTTTGGAACGTTTTCTTTTTCATTCGACACTGGATCAGTTTGAGCGTCCGCGATCCCAAATAACAAAGTCAACGCGACAACGGAGCAGACAAATCGAAGCCAAAGATAAGCAGGATTCATGTTTTGGCCACCGATATTTAAACAAAGCGGAAAGAAACTCAGCAGCATATTCTACAGGCAATGGTTCATTGTTTGATATCAACAGCCGTGAACGAGATCGTTTTGTAACCATCCTTTTCGAATAGCACGCCGACTGTACCGTCGGACATTTTCGTCAAACAGCAATATGCAAACGAGCCTGCGTAGATTTCCTTTGACCACGACCAAGTCTTGCCTTCGTCTTCACTGATGCGCAACTTACCCTTGCTGCGAGAACCTTGTGTCGCTGGATTGCAAAAAAGAATTCGACTCTTGCCGTCTTCTGGCCACGAAAACCTCAGGACCGATGCCTGGCATACCGGCCCGATTAATGTGGGATCGTCCTGCAACTGCGACCATGTCATTCCGCCATCTGCACTGATCGCGACTTTACGGCGTTTCGTCGTTTTCGGCCCTTGAGAACGTGCATTGAGCATCACTTTCCCGTCGGACAGTTCAACCATTTGAACCTCGTTGCCATGCCCTTTACCATCCTCTTCTGCTACGTCGCCCATCTTCCATGACTCACCTCCGTCGTCCGAATACGCCGCGTAAACTCGCCAGTCTCCAAACGGCCCTTGATTGAACGGCATCAGAATCCGTCCTTTATGCATGCCACGCTGCAATACGATTCCAACCCCCGGACCACTCGCGACACTGGTGACTTGTTTGGCTCGCTTCGTTTGATTCGTTACATCTTTAGGTTCCGTCCAGGTTTCACCATCATCGTCGCTAAATTGAGTAAAGCTGAAGTAAGCGTCCTCACCAAATCCCGGCTTGGCCTTGTGCTCACCCAACTTACTTTGCTGGTACATCAACAACACCCGTCCGGAATCGAGTACGACTGCCTGCGGATTGTTCAGCGAGAGCTTGCCCGATTCGTTGATAACTTGAACATCACTCCAGGTGGCCCCATTATCGAATGAGCGTTTCAGGATGACGTCATTCTCAGAGTGATCGCCACCTTGCCGACCTTCAGCCAAAGCCAGCAGCGTTCCGGCTTGGGTCGTCACCAGAGATGGAATTCGAATGGCGGGATAGCCATCGGCATTGGGTTGAAACACGTCAACGATCTTGAGTCCCGTTTCCTGCGGCGATGATGCTTCCTGAGCCGCCACGGGAAAAGAAACACAGTGGACCAACACGAGGGCCAGCACCAATTGAAGCAGCTGCATCATATCTTCCTGCCAAATAAAAAAGCCGTCATGCAATCGCATGACGGCTTTTAGTTTATCCGATTTGGACGGCGATTACTCGCCTCGAAGTTTCAAGTTAACCTGAGTCAGCTTTTCGCGAACTTCCGTAAGGCTCGTGACGCCGAAGTTCTTGCACTCAAGCAAATCATCAACTGACTTGCGAACCAATTCGCCAACCGTGGCCAACCCCAAACGGGTCATGCACTTACGGGCACGAACTGAAAGGTTCAGATCCGAGATTGGGCGGTCCAAGAGAGCCTGCTCGTCCGGAGACAGATGGCTCATGTCCATCGGCTCGTCTTCGACTTCTTTCTGATTCGAAAACTGGCCAATCATTAAACCTTTGTTGGCCATCATCTCGCGAATCTCGACCAACGATGTCTCGCCGAAGTTCTTGCTGTTGAGCAGCTCCGTCTCGCTAACCTTCGTCAAATCGCCGAGCATCAGGATGCCCATCTTCTGCAAACAGTTGCGGCTACGAACCGAAAGTTCGAATTGGGCAATTGGAATGCTCATCACACCAGCGATTTGCTGACGAATTTTTTCGCGATCGTGATCGTATTGCTCGTCCATCGACGCAACCGAGTCACGGCGATAAAGAATCGCCCGGTCATGCGTTGGGAATGACTCAAGGATTCGATCGTAGCAACGTGCGGCACGTTCGTACTGCTCGTGATCTTCGTAGATCAAACCTAGATTCAACAGCGTTCCGACGTTGGTCGGGAACACAGCAGCAGCCCGCTGATAAAGCTCGATGGCTTTCTCATCGTTTCCACGTCGATCGTTTTCGAGGGCTAAACCAAACAGGGCACCCCCGTGCTGTTCATCTACTTCAACGGCACGTTCATAGAGTCGACAAACCTCTTCAGGATTCTTGCAAGTCGAAGCGATCGTTGCACCACGCTGATAGAGATACTCTGCCGTTTGTTCTGTTGGGCCGAAAATATTATCAACGATCGCCATGGCACCTTCGAGGTCGCCCGCATGTCGTTTGCACTCGGCAACAGCCAACAAGCATGTGTCGTTATCGTAGCCGGCAGCTTTGGCAGCGTCGTAGCACTCTGTGGCTCGGTCATAAGCACCAAGACCAAAATGGGCTTTCCCTTGGTAAAACTGCGTCAGTGCTCCGCCGTCCGCATTCTGCAAGGTATGAATCGCATCGGAGTAGCGGCCAAGCATGTACTGGCAGACTCCTAAGCGCACGGAACTCGCAGGAGTTCGCGACATCTGACCTTCGAGCTCCTGTGTCACTTCTCTCAGCTGAGGAAACTGGGAGAAATCGTTGCAGATTCGTTCGGCCACGAATTTGATTTCTGTGGGTCCGAATGAGCTGTTAGACAACAATATGTCTTTGAGTTGGGGTTGAACTTCAGGCATCTGAGCCATTAAAGATTCTCCAGAGTTCGATGGTTTGAGGCATCGCTGACGACGAGCCTTGAATTGGTGCGACAATTGCGCAGATCTAGCCCCTAAGCTAATCCCCCATTTTGCCACTTTTTCGTGATTTGATCAACCGCTAGATCAATTTGAACTGAGCTTTTGCCAAGAAATTGCTTGAATCACCACTGAACCGACTTCGAGCTCGACGGTGATCGTTTTGAACCTAACCCATTGGATGTGGGGGTAGACCATCTCCATCGTCGTTTTGAACAACGAAGTGCAGGGCTCGGCGCGCCTTGACCGGCCCCTTACCGTCGAATCAATGACCTTAACCAGACGAATCTTGGCTGCTAGAATTCGGTGTTTGAGCCGCAACGAGGCCCGGGCAACAAAGTCGACGCAGATTCTCGAATAGGTAAATTTTGAAAACGCTTGAACGGAGACTTGGACTCGGAGCCGTCGTTGCGATCAGCATTAGCGCAATGCTAGGCAGTGGCATTTTCGTCTTGCCGGGTTTGGCCGCCGCAAAAACCGGACCGATGGTATGGCTGGCCTACTTGGTTGCAGGACTTACCGTGCTGCCGGCTGCTCTTTCGAAATCGGAGCTGGCGACAGCCATGCCTAGCTCGGGCGGAACATACGTCTATCTCGAGAGAACATTCGGTCCGCTCACCGGCACGATCTCGGGAATTGGACTCTGGCTTTCTATGCTGCTCAAAAGTGCGTTCGCACTTGTAGGCTTCAGTGCCTATCTCGCCGTTCTTAATATTGGTTTGCTCGAAAACGTCTCCGAAAAAGCGATGGCACTGACTCTGCTCGTTGCCATCACACTTTTGAACATCATGGGCGTGAGCATCATTAGCAAGATGCAGAAGTTCATCATCGCAATCGTCTTAGTGACGCTGTTGGCGCTGGCTGTGTTTGGACTCAACAGCATGAACCTGAGCCATCTCGATGCCGGGTTTACACATAAAGGTAAAGTTGGATTCGATTATCTCGTTCATGGATTCCTTGCCGCAACAGCGTTTGTCTACGTTGCCTTTGCAGGAGTCACCAAGGTTGCGGCGATCGCGGAAGAAGTCAAAGACCCTGATCGAAATCTACCGCGCGGCATCCTGATTTCATGGGTCGTCGTTCTCAGCATTTACGTGTTGATCGTTTTCGTCTTGGTCACCAACGTTCCAATGAAAGAACTGACCAACGCTGACGGCAAAGGCAACCCGGACCTGCGTCCAATCTTTACGCTGGCTACGATCGTCGGCGGAAAGTCAGCGGGCTTAGTTGCAGCAGTCTTGGCCGTCATTACCATGATCTCAATGGCCGTTGCAGGCTTGTTGGCAGCATCCCGATTCCCGTTCGCGATGAGCCGTGACGGTTTGCTGCCTGAATCAATCAAGTCGATCAATCCCACATTCAAGACTCCGGTCACCAGCATTTTGCTGACCGCATTTGTGATGATGCTGACCATTCTGTTCTTGCCCGTTCCAGAAATCGCAAAACTTGCCAGTGCGTTCATGATCCTTGCGTTCATGCTGGTTTGCAGCACGGTCATTGTTCTCCGCGAAAGCGCTTCCCAATGGTACAAGCCGGGCTTTCGATCGCCACTTTATCCGATGACGCAGATCATCGGAATCGTCACTGGGCTCATCTTGCTCTACGCGATGGGCCCAACCAGCCTGATTGCGATCGCCTGTATCGTTGCGATCGGAGCCGTTTCATACTTTGGTTACGGCAAGAACAAAACGTCTCGGCAAGGCGTCCTTAGCAAGATGGGAAAACGTCAGGACTTGCTCACGCTGGCGCATCCAGAATCGCTTGAAGAGGGGTTGCCCTCCGAAGCCGCCGTCGTCGTTCCGCTGTTCGGTAGTGAACGTTCGCCAGAAACTTTGGTCGAGATGGGCGCCTCGTTGGCGCACGGCCGAAAACTGGAAGTCCTGCACCTGACTGTCGTCCCGGAACAGGTTTACCTTGCTGACGCTCTCGAAGATGACCCGCACACCGAAGCACTCAGCCGTCGAATCCACACGATGGCAGAAGTCGAAGACGTGCAACTGGAGTACGACAAGGCAGTGACTCGTGACGTCGTCGACACAATTCACAAAGTCGCCACTCGGCTCGACTGCGAGTGGGTCGTCATGGAATCATCGGAACGCCGAAGCTTCGGAATCACATTCCAGAACCCGCTTGGCTGGTTACAGGACCATTTGGCTTGCAACCTCGCAGTCTTTAAAGATGCCGGTGTGCGTTACATTCGGCAGATCCTGGTATTCGCAGAACCCGGGCCCCACGACTCGTTGGTCGTGATGACGGCAGACCACTTGGCACAGATCTACAAAGCTGAACTAAATTTCATTTGTTTCGTCGCCGAAGGTCAAGATACGCTCAGCACGCAAGCACGGGCAGACTATGTTGATCAGCTGAGAGACCTATGCACCAGCCCAACCAAAGCAATCGTCCTTGAAGGGACGAATGAGCTGGAATCAATCCAAAACGCAACTGGTGGATACGACCTGATGATCATGGGTGCCGCGCCGAATCGCACGCTCGCAGCGCGTTTCCTTGGAACCGCAAAGGACAGTCTGACGCGCAACGCCGAGTGTTCCGTGCTTTGGTTGAAAACGCCGTCTGCACAAACACATGACGCATTCGATGTCGAGCACTTGCCTGTTGAGCAAGAGTTTGACTTGATGAGTTTTGTTGACGAGCAGTGCGTCATGGTCAATGTCGACGTTTCCAAAAAAGAGCAACTGTTCCGCATGGCAACTGATTTACTGGCCATCCATTATCCAGAGATCAGCCCACTGGTGATCACGTCCGCACTTTGGGAACGAGAGCAACTACAGAACACGTCAGTCGGCAATGGAATGGCGATCCCACACGCAACGTTAACTCAGGCATCCAGCACGGATTCGGCAATTGCAATCATGACGACGGCAAGTCCGATTGATTACGATTCCCCGTCCAAGGAAAAACTGGACGTATTCTTCTTCACGACAGGTTCTCCAAACAATCGACAAACGCATGTTAAGATTCTGGCGGAGATTTCACGACTGTGCCTGAAAACGAATTTCCTTGATCGGGCCAGGGCGGCAAACTCCAAAGCTGAAATAATTGAAGCATTTAGAGAATGCCTCCTGAAATCTCATGGACCGAGCAAGTGATCGGCCGCACGCGATGCAGCTACCAAGTTACGCCAGCCACCACTGGTCGGTGCTCTGAAAGCTTGCTCGGCTCAACATAGTAAGACTCAAAATGTAGCGGGGACGAAACAAAGATCCAATCAATGATCGATTTGGGATCGTCCGCTCGAAAAGTGAGATCCGTTTCCGCCAACGGCAACCCAGACGCATTGCTCGATAGCAAATCCGAGTTAATAAACGTCTCAATCGCATTCCTTCCGCCTTTCGACTTCGACGAATGCGGAAATCCGATCGGCGTGGAATTCATATCCCCCATCACGATGCACGGGTGAGGACTTTTACGCACCAATTCGACGACTTGCATTGCAGACGTTTCACGAATGTGTTCACTGCGATGTGAAAGATGAAGCCCCACAACCCGAAACATATTCCCTGCGAACGTAACATCACAGCGTACCCCACGCTTCTTTCCAGCGAGCATCGTTTCCAGTCCCGCGTAGGACGGAAGATTAACGACTTTCGCATTCGAGATCGGAAAGCGGGAAAGAATCGCATTTCCGAAACGCCACGTTCGATGCAGAACTCGAAAATCGAGATTCCGTTCCTCGATACGATACGAATATCCAGCCTTCTCAGCCAGAAACTTCGCTTGATTGACGTGATTGCTCCAACTGGTGTCGAAGTCGACTTCGTTCAGAACAACAACGTCCGCGTCAAGCTTCATCAGCAGATCTGCGATTTCGTCAAGCCTAGAAATTCGAGTCGCAGCATCCCCACCGTCCCAGTTGGACTCAGCGAGCCCGCGACCGTGAGCGATGTTGTAGCAGGCCCCACGCAGTGAGGATTCCGAATCTCCCACCTTCACATTCCCATCATCAAACACTTGGACTTGACGATTGAAACTGTTTGCTCTGCTCCAGATATAGGGCAGCACGATGATCGCAAGAATCACTAACAACGCGACCGTTCTTCGTCTTTTGAGGAAATTCTTCATCTTCTCTAACCAAGAGCATTAAACGCTTCAACGGCCTGAACAACCTCATCTTCGGTCGTGCAAATATGCGGTGCGAGGCGAATGTAACCGTCTCGCGGCGTGACGATGATTTTCTGCCTCTCGAGAGCGGCACAAACTTCCGGAGCCGAATGCTTCTTTGGAATCAACGACAGGATTCCTGACCGATGCTGCGGCAAATGCAGAACCGGCTGGTAAAGATCCGCGTCGAGACCTTCGATCGCAATGTCCTGCAACGTAAAGTTGTGATCGCGAATCTCTTCCATCGTGTACTGATTAAACAGATCTTCAACGACGAACGAGAGCCCATCCAACAAAGCATAGGAAACCGTAGAATATTCAAACTTTTGCCCCGTCGTGTGAGGATTCCAAGTGTGATCAAGGTAGGCCGTATCCTGCTTCATGTGATCCGCACCGGTCATCGTGATGGCGATCTTTTCGCGGAAGTCCGGTCGCGTGTACATCACTCCAGTTCCAACCGGACCGATCATCCACTTCCAACCCGCCGACGCAACCGCCGAAGCATTCCATCGCTCAGGATAAACCGGCAAACATCCGAGACTTTGCGCTGCATCAACAATCAGATCGATACCACGTTCTTTACAGAAGTCACCCAACTGAACGAGATCCGCCGCAAATCCGCTGGTGAACTGAACATGACTGATCGCAACGACACGAGTTCGATCCGTGACGTGCGAAACAAGATCATCAAACGACCAACCGCGAGCCAACGAATCAGGAATCCGTGCCGCTTTCGCGTGATCGATCTGCGGAATATCACAATCCGAAAGCTGAATCAACTCAACGTCATGTTTCTTCGTTTGCAAAACCCACGGGTAATGGTTCGCAGGATACTCGTTAACGTAGCTGATGATTTGGTCGCCCGATTTCCACGGATAGCCATTAGCGATCATGCAGATGGCTTCGGACGTATTGGTCGTCATCGTAATATTGTCAGGTGATGTCTTCATCATTTGAGCGAAATTGCGATGAAACTTCATCGCGATGTTGTTCTCGCCGCCGTATTCGAACAGCATCTGCCGACCCGCGAGAACCTGTCGTTCCAAGCAATGCTTCGAAACATTGGCCGCTGGCTGATAGAGATGCGAGACACTGCAATGAGCAAGAAAGTTGTATTCGTTCTTGATTGGGAACTTGGATGGCGATTTGTCGATGTTCATTCTGCTATTGGTTTTCTGGCGTTCAGTGGCCGAATCCTGTGTTGACGTGCTCGCGTTCCAAACGTGAATCAGTCATCATTCAGCCGTGAAACCAAATGAATTCCCACGGTTAACGCAATGAAATTTGGCCGGGGCCACACAACAACTGCAGGGCATAATACAATTTAAGCATGAAAGTTTACCCTAGAACATCTTTGCCGAAGGGCTGCATCCTTTCGATTACTCTAGTTTTTTGCTTCACCGCTCTTTCTTCCGCTCAAGAGTTGGCAGAAAGCAGCCAACTCTTCAGGCAAGGCAAATTCAAGGAGGTCATCGAATTTGCGAATCAGCCCGACGAAGCAAATTCTTTTCGCAAGCAGAGCTGGGTCGTTCTCAAGTGCCGGGCCCAGCTGGCCACCGGAAAGTACGAGGACGCAAAGTTCACTGCCGAGGAAGGCCTGAAGGAAAATCCCAACAGCATTCGGATTCGGGAGGTTGCCGCAGAAGTCTTCCAATTCAACCAGAAAGATTCTCGTGCTGCTGAACTCAGGAGAGAGATTGGCGAATTGTGGAAGCGGAGCAGTTGGCGATTCCGCAACGTCGAAGACATGATGGTTGTCGGTCGCTCTTTGATTGTCGAGGGAATCGATCCGAAAACCGTACTTGATCAACTCTACAAACCAGCTCGGGAACAGTATCCACAACGTCCCGAAATTGAAATTGCGATCGCGGAATTAGCACTGAGTAAAAACGATTTTCAGTTGGCCGCGACTCATTTTAGAAGAGCAATCAAGTTTGACGACGCAGATCCGCAATCACATCTAGGGTTGGCCCTTGCGTTTCTCCCAAGTGATGACGAGGCTTCAACAAAATCCTTGAACCGAGTCCTCGAAATTGACGCGAACCATGTTGGCGCTCATTTAATTCGGATCGAGCAGCAGATTTCAGCCGAGTCCTATGACGACGCTGAAGAGACAATTCAAAAAGTTCTGGCCGTAAATCCGCATCAGCCCGATGCGTGGGCATACAGGGCAGTGCTGGCTCATCTGGCCAGTAAACATGACGAGGAAGGGCGTTGCCGCAGTGAGGCCCTGAAACATTGGAAGTCCAATCCTAGAATTGATCATCTGATCGGTTTGCAGTTGTCGCGAAAATATCGTTTCACCGAAAGCGTCAAGTATCAGCGTCGTGCTTTGGTAATGAACGACAGTTATATTCCGGCAAAAATCCAGCTTGCCCATGACCTGCTACGGCTCGGCCAAGAACTTGAAGGCTGGAAACTTGCCGAAGAGGTTTTCGACGCTGATCAGTACAACGTCGTCGCCAACAACCTGGTTGCCCTTCGCGACAATCTTGGCAAGTTCACGACTCTCGAAGAAGGGGGTTTCGTCGTACGAATGGCGCAGAACGAAGCCGACATTTACGGCCGCCAAGTTCTCAATTTGCTCGTCAACGCGGAGCATGAGCTGGCGACAAAGTATCAAGTCAAGATTCAAAAACCTGTCTTCATCGAGATCTTCCCACGCCAACAAGACTTTGCGATCCGCACTTTCAGCATGCCGGGCGGCGCCGGATTCTTGGGCGTCTGTTTCGGCCGCCTGATCACAATGAATAGCCCTGCCGCTCAAGGAGCGTCACTTACGAATTGGAAAAGTGTGCTCTGGCACGAGTTCTGTCATGTCGTCACGCTGCAAAAAACCAAAAACAAAATGCCGCGGTGGCTTAGCGAAGGCATCTCGGTTTACGAAGAACAGCTTGCCGATCCGAGTTGGGGCGACCGGATGTCGCCCGAGTATCGCGAAATGATTTTGGGTGACGAACTGACACGTGTTAGTAAACTCAGCAGCGCGTTTCTAAGAGCCAAAACCGCGATGCATCTCCAGTTCGCATACTTCGAATCGTCGCTGGTCGTCAGATTTCTGGTCGAGAACTTTGGAGAAGATTCGATCGTCGGAATTCTTGATTCACTTGGCAAAGGCGTCCCAATCAACGATGCGATCTCGCGTCACGCCGGCCCGATCCATCTACTGGATAACAAATTCGAAGAGTATGTAACGGCAGAGGCCAAGAGCTACGGAGAAAAGTTTGACTGGGAAAAACCAGCCAAAGCTTTCGCGGACAGCGATTCTTGCAAACGCTGGCTGGCCGATCACAAGGATAATTTTTACGGCCTGCTTGGATTGGCCACCGCGGAATTAAAAGAGTCACAGCCCGAAGCCGCGATCGCGACGATTGAAACGTTCGAAAAATTGCTGCCAGAAAACACTCGAGAGCCGGCGGCTGAAAGACTTAAAGGAGCAGCATACCGCCAGCTAAATCAGCTCGAGAACGAAACCTTGGCGTTGGAATCGGTTTTAACTCTTGAGGCCAGCGAAATCGATACGTGCGTTCGGCTGCTGCAAATCTACTCCGATTCCAAAGATACCAAGAATGTGAAGCGAATGGCCCGACTGCTGCAAGCCATCAATCCACTATTAAAATTGTCACATCGCACGTTGGCCCGAGTGGCCGAAAAGGAAAACGATGACTCATTGGCCATTGAATCGTTGTCGGCATTGGCGACGATGAATCCGCTCGACAAAGCCGATACCCTTTATCGACTCGCGTCGGCGCAGTTTCGCCAGCAGGATTTGGTTTCGGCAAAACGAAATGTGTTGCTGGCGTTGGAAGCCGCGCCACGATACCGCGACGCACACCAGTTGTTGCTGGAAATCGTGCAACAGAAACCCGGCCCGCTGGTCCCGTCGGCGCCCAGAATTCAAATTGATTCAATTAAGCTCCCGGAGTACCAACCGTGAAACGGATTCACCTACTGCCAGCTCTCGCGATTACGCTGTGCTGCATTTTTGTGACTTTGGTAATTCAAGCCCGAAACGCAAACGAGTGGTCCTTCGATGCGCAAGAAGTTCCTAGCACCGACTTTAGCTGGAGTCGTGAGATTCCGCCTGAAGTCGAGACGACAGACATCTCACCCGGAGACCAATCGCTTGCTCTTCGCTCATCTTCTCCCCAGGACTATCAACGTGGAGGTTCTCGCCGCTGGCGAGGTCGACGCCGAGATCCAAATGATCGCGGCGGAGTTCCGCTGTGGAAAAACGAAGCTGCCGATCCTGGCGACGTATTTACTTTCGTTCGCATCCGTTACGACTCCTATCGAGGCCGCTATCGTTGGAACACCGACTATCCCGATGCAGACTTGAACCTCTCTTTTCGCCTGCAGCAGCTGACTTCGATCAAGACCGATCCCAACGGAAAGATCCTGCGTCTCACCGATGAAGAGCTTTTTAAGTATCCGTTCATTTACATTATCGAACCCGGTGGCATGACGCTCTCGGAAGCAGAAGTTATCGGGCTTCGCAGTTATCTCGATCGCGGCGGTTTCCTGATGGTCGACGATTTCTGGGGCGAAGACGAATGGGCAAACTTCGCGAGTGAAATGAAACGCGTTTTCCCCAAACGTCCAATCGAAGACATTCCTCTCGAACATGAAATTTTCAACATCGTTTACAAAATCAAAAAGAAACCTCTGATCCCCAGCGTCCACACTTATCGAAACGGAGGCTGGACAGAACGCTGGGATGCAGAGGAAGCACATTACCGTTGCATCAAAGATGACAGCGGCAGACTGATGACTGTCATCTGTCACAACACCGATCTTGGTGACGGTTGGGAACAGGAAGGAACGGACTCTGGTTACTTCGAAGAGTACTCGGAGCCGTATGCCTATCCATTGGGAATCAACATCGTGACTTACGCGATGACGCACTAGGAACAAGTTACATGTTGTGGAAAAATCCAATCGCAAACTGAAATACAAGCCCGAAGCACAAGCGAGCGAATATGGCGCACCGAAAAGATTCACCCCCCCTTGCGCTCTTGCGCTTCGGGCTTGTATCGAACGCGAAACACAAATTAAACCAGCACAAACATTCATCACGGAGAACTTGTGACAACTGACACTTTTGAAGCTGACCGGAAAGCGGTCGAATTGATCCGCGAAGGCCGCGATCAAATCCACGCTGAACTCGACAAGGTCATCGTTGGACAAAAAGACGTGATCAATCAACTGTTGATCAGCCTCTTCGCGGGTGGCAACTGCTTGCTCACCGGAGCACCCGGTCTGGCGAAAACACTTCTTGTTCGCAGCATCGCAGAGATCTTCGACCTGCAGTTCAATCGAATTCAATTCACTCCTGACTTGATGCCGGCCGACATTACCGGAACTGAGATTCTTGAAGACGACCTCGAAGGCCGTCGGCTGAAATTCGTTCAAGGCCCCATCTTCGCCAATGTGATCTTGGCCGACGAGATCAACCGAACTCCTCCAAAAACTCAGGCAGCACTTCTGGAAGCGATGCAGGAGCATCAAGTCACCGCCGCCGGTACCCGATACGCTCTACCGGAACCATTCTTTGTCCTCGCGACTCAGAATCCGATCGAGATGGAAGGCACCTATCCATTGCCCGAAGCACAACTGGACCGATTCATGTTCAACGTACACATGGACTATCTTCCGATAGATGACGAAATCGAAGTCGTGCAACGAACCACTTCGATTGGCTCCGAAAACATTGGAAAGCTGTTCACAGCCGAAGACGTGCTTCAATTTCACCGCACGGTTCGCAAAGTTCCGGTTGCTGCTGAATTGGTTCGGTATGCCGTAGAATTGGTCGATGCCAGTCGCCCCAATCGCGAATCGACGCCCGACTTTGTCAACGATTGGGTGAATTGGGGAGCCGGAACTCGGGGTGCCCAAAACCTTGTCTTGGGGGCCAAAGCCAGAGCTCTGTTCGAAGGTCGATCTCACGTGAACCTTGAGGACATTCAGTCGTTAGTGATGCCCACGCTCCGCCATCGTATCCTGCCTGGTTATCGCGCTCAGGCCGAAAACATCTCGGTTGAAATGATCATTGAACGGATCGTCGAAAATGTCTCTCGCCCGCAAATGTAAAACATGAGTAATTCAACGACGAATCCGAAGCCAAACAACGCTGGTTCAACTGCCAGATCGCCACGGAATTCGTACGTCGATACCGAAGCCATTCTGAAACTGAAGAACTTGGAGCTTCGTGCAAAGCTAATCGTCGAAGGATTCATGTCGGGCCTTCACCGCAGTCCTTACCACGGCTTCTCCGTTGAATTCACAGACTATCGAGAGTACTCGCCAGGCGATGATTTGCGACACCTCGATTGGAAATTGCTCGCCCGCCGCGATCGGAAATACATCAAACGATTCGAAGACGAAACCAACTTGCGATGCCAACTGCTCGTCGATCTCAGTTCTTCGATGAGCTTCGGTTCTGGTGAAATTAAAAAATCCGATTACGCGAAAACCATTGCTGCATCGCTTGCGTGGTTCTTGTATCGGCAACGCGATGCCGTTGGCTTGATCACCTTTGATGAAGCCATCGATCAAATTTTGCCCGCGAGATTCCGCCCCGGACACTTGAGACATCTGCTCGGAGCTTTGGAACGATCAACTGGAGGAACCGAAACCAATATCGGTCGCCCGTTGGAACAAGTCGCCGCCACGATCCAGAAACGAGGACTGATCGTTCTGGTTTCTGATCTGCTCGTTCCAGTTGAATCGATCACCAAACCGTTGAGCTACTTGCGGGCCATTGGCCACGACATTGTCTTGCTTCGTGTGCTCGATCCAGCCGAAGTTGATTTTTCATTTGAGCAGGCTTCGATATTTGTGGATCTCGAAACGGGTCGGGAAATCTACGTTGACCCAGGATTCGTGGCTCAGGACTACCAAAAACGATTTTCCGAACATCAAACTGAGATCAAAACATTCTGTGACGAAAACGGTATCGACTTTTTTGAAGCACTTACTTCTGATCCCGTACAGAAATCACTGTCTAACTTCCTGCAAGCTCGGACTCAACAGGCTCAGCGCGGACAACTAACTTCCGCCAACCCTAACCAACGTGGCGGGGGTTCTCGATGAGTGCACTCGCATGGCTATTTGGACTCGGGTTCCTCGCACTCGCAGGGCCGCTTATATTTCATTTGCTTCGCAGAACACCGAAGGGTGAAGTTCCATTCAGCTCGCTGATGTTCCTTCGACCGACTCCACCGCGGTTGACGCGGCGCAGTCGACTGGACAATTTGTTGCTGTTGGTGTTGCGAATGGCTGCGGTGGCGTTGATTGCGACTGCTTTCATGCGACCCTTTTTCAACAGCAATGTGAAGCTCGATTTCGCGGACGTTACGGGTCGAAAAACGGCGGTCCTGATTGACACCAGCGCCAGCATGAAACGTGCGGGCTTATGGGACCAAGCCGTTAAGCAATTGAAACGGGTTCTTGCGCAGGCGGATGCGAATGACGAAATCGCGGTCTTCACTTTTGATTCTCAACTAAAAAAACAAATCGATTACAAAAAGAAGTCTGACGCCGCAAACCTGATACAGAATTTCAATTCGCTCGAGCTCGAACCAACTTGGAACACTTCCAAGCTCGGCGACGCACTGGTTGGCATTGCGAATCGCCTCCTAGAAAGCCAAACCGATCCTAACGCAAAAGACGAGGGCAGCAACGAGAGTTTGGCAGCTTCGAAAATGCAAGTCGTTGTGATATCGGACATGCAATCCGGATCGTCGACTGCGGCACTGCAGAGTTTTCGCTGGCCGGAACAAATAAAAGTTCGCTTCGAACAAGTCGTGACTCAGTCTGGAACCAATGCCACACTAGAATTATTGCCTGTCGATGAAAGCGACCCGCTCCAGAACCGTGATAATGTGCTGGTGCGAAATTCGGCTGGTTCCGAGTCTGATCAGTTTTCCGTTTCGTGGGAAGACAGTTCCTTGCCAGCGACTCCGTTTCTGGTTCCTGCTGGCTCCAGTAAAATTTTGCGAGTCGCCCGTGATGCGACTGCGATTTTGTCGAGCAAACTGATCCTCGACGGCGACGATGCAGAATTCGACAATCAATTTTTTGCGATCCCGCCGCTCAAGCAAACGTTCTCCATTTCGTACTTCGGCGACGAATCGGCAAACGACCCGGAAGCGATGCTTTTCTACTTCAAGCGGTCGTTGATCGAAACGCCATCGATAACTTTTGCTCTGCAGCAACATACTACTTCGGCCACGAACGATGCGGGCGAACCAGATTTTGTTGTCATTACCCGCCCCGTTTCCGAAGACGAAAAGAAATCGATCGACAAACTTCTTCAGCGTGGCATCACGTTACTGGTTGTGCTGTGGGACCAATCGATGCTTGATTCGACGCAGCAATGGACCGGCGTCACAGGCATTGAAAAATCTGAGGACGCCAAGACAAAACAAAATTACGCGATGCTGGGGAACATTGACTTTTCCCATCCAGTGTTCAGCCCGTTTTCAGGCCCGCGATTCAACGACTTTACAGAGATTCGATTCTGGGAGTTTCTACGACCGAACTTACCAGACAACGTGCATGTGCTGGCTCGTTTCGACGACGATACACCTGCGATTTGGAGTCAGTTCGCTCATAACAAAAGCGATATCTACGTTTTGGGTTGTGGCTGGCAACCCGCGAACAGCCAGTTGGCGTTGTCCAGTAAGTTTCTGCCGTTGATGATGCGGATGATCGAACTGGCTATCGAAACAGCACCCGTCGCGTCCAACAACATTGTCGGGGAGACCGTCAAGGCCCCAAAAGGCTACGATCGATTCGTTTTACCCGATGGCAATGTAGAATTCCTAGAAGCGTCATCAGCTCAAACGCTGTCTACACCAGGTATCTACTCGTTTTCAAGCTCCTCCGATTCGCAACTGGCCGACGTGCAGATCGCAGCCAACATCGATCCCTTGGAGAGCCAAATCGAAACGATGCCGGTTGATCAAATATCAGCCCTGGGTGTCGTACTCGGCAGCCATAACACCACCGAAGAAGAGCTCGAACAACAGCGGCAGTTATTGGATTTCGAACTTGAGAATCGACAAAAATTGTGGAAGTGGCTGCTTCTCGCTGCCATTGGGTTGATCATCGCCGAGTCATGGTTAGCCGGAAGAACGGACCGAATGAATCGAACACAAGAAGCCGTGGAGCAAGGTACAGCACATGAGTAACGCGACCGTAATGCAAATGAATCCTGCGCTCCTCGATCAACTGCGACCGGTGGTGCGACGCGAGCAATGGCGTCTTGTGATTTCCTTTTTGGCGTTCAACTGGATCGTCGTGGCAATCATCGCGTTAGCTATTTACGCACTCAATCGATCGGCGCAGTCCTCGCTGGATCCTTACGTGCCGTCTGCTTGGATCTGGATTGCGATAGTCGCCGGGGTCGGGACACTTGTTGCAATCGCGTTGGCGTTCTTCTCCATGCCGAGCGTGGAAACGATGGCACATCGAGTCGAAGCGGGATTTCCGGAATTGGATTCAGTCTTGCTAACCGCGATCGAACAGACGCCGAACCAAGCCGAGGGACTGAGCTTTTTCCAACACGACGTGATTCAAAGAGCCGTCCACCATAGCTTTCAGGAAAAATGGGCCTCGATTGTTCCGGGTTGGAAACTGTTTTCATCCACCGTCGGAGCAGCGATAGGACTCGTTGGCGTTGCCGCCGCAGGCGTGATGTTGATGATGCTTCCGACTCCGGAACTCGACAGTTCAATTCACTTATTCGGCGACATCGAAAAACCGGTCAAACTCGATCTGAGATGCAACGTTCAGCCTGGCAACACCGAGATCGAACGAGGCACGAACTTGCTGGTCCTAGCTGAATTCGCGATGGATTCACCACCGGAAGCTCAGCTGCTCTATACAAACGAAGCCGGAAGAGATCGTGTCGTATCGATGACCAAGAGCCTCGACGATCCGGTTTTTGCGTCGCGAATCATGCAAGTCGACCAACCGCTAATTTACCGTGTAGAATTCGCTGACCAGACTTCGGAAGAGTACTCAATCAGCGTATTCGAGTTTCCGCGAATGGTGCGAACCGACGTTCTGCTCGACTATCCGAAATACACGAACCTGCCTCAGAAGGCTTTGCAGGACACGCGTCGATTTTCGGCGGTTGTTGGAACGGATGCGAAGCTGAGTTTCAATTTGAACAGATTGGCATTATTTTGGTCGAAAATTTAATGCT
>CAYGUE010000056.1:0-6402 GCA_964352885.1 uncultured Pirellulaceae bacterium | reverse complement strand
AAGAGAATCCGATGCTGTGGGAGACGCGACTAATCGTCGAACAATCAGAAAAATATCGGCTGCATCTGGTTGACGAACAGCAACGCGAAAACAAATCGCCGCCTCGACTGACGATCAACGCGTTGGCCAATCAACCGCCCGAGCTAAAACTTCTCGAACCCGCACGTGACATTGCGGTCACTGCCATCGAAGAAATCTCGATGAGCGCTTGGGTTCAGGATGACTTCGGAGTGGCACGAACCGGTTTGGCTTGGTCGATTGGAGGCGGTGAAAACCGTGAACTCGAAATCGCCGGCAAACAGGACGCCAAGAAACGTCATACCATTGAACATTTGCTTCAGCTTGAGTCGTTGCAGGCTGAGCCGGATCAACTCGTCGGTTGGCATTTCTGGGCGGAAGATATTGGGCCCGACGGGGAATCGCGTCGCACCGAGAGCGACATGTTCTTCGCGGAAGTACGTCGCTTCGAAGAGATCTTCTTTGAATCTGAAGGAGGACAAGGCCAACAGCAACAACCAGGGCAGCAAGGCCAACAGGGACCGAGTGCTCAACAAGCGATGGAACTTGCTGAGCTGCAAAAGGAAATTGTCAACGCGACATGGCGAGTCATCCGCCGTGAGAAACGTCCGGAACTTACGCAGTCGTTTGACAACGATGTCGAGATGTTGGCCGAATCACAACGATCGGCGATCACGCAAGTCGATGAACTCGCAGAGCAGCTCAATGACGAACTGGCAAAATCTTTGGTCGATGAACTTAAATCGATCATGAATGACGCCGTTGACAAACTTCAAATGGCCCGCGAAGAACCATCGGCGGATCCACTCACCAAAGCCATCAGCAGCCAACAACTGGCCTGGCAAACATTGCTTAAAATGCGCGCCCGTGAAATCCAGGTTCAACAATCTCAACAGCAGCAGAGTTCGCAATCCAGCAGTTCGCAGTCCTCTCGCCAGCGACAGCTACAGCAAATGGAGCTGACCGAGCAGGAAGATCGCTACGAACAGGAACGACTGGCTCAGGAAGAAAGCGAAGAAGCTCAACAGCAGCAGGACAACCGCCAGATCCTCAGTCGACTCAAGGAACTTGCTCAGCGTCAGAACGACTTAAACAAACGCGTTAAAGAATTGCAGTCGGCTCTCGAAGAAGCCGAAACGGAACAGGAAAAAGAAGAGCTCGAGAAACAGTTGAAACGTTTGGAGGAAGAACAACAGCAAGTACTTCGCGACACGGATCAACTTCAGGAACGGATGGAAGAATCGCCAAACCAACAGACAGAGCAAATGGAACAGTTGGAAAAGGCTCGCGAAAACGTGCAGCGATCTTCGGAGGCATTGCAAAAAGGCGATCTTTCAAAGGCGGCTAACGAAGGAACTCGCGCCGAACGTGAGCTAAAGGATCTTCGCGACGAATTTCAAAAACAGACTGCTGGCCAGTTCAACGAACAGATGCGGGAGATGCGGAATCAGGCTCAGGATTTGCAAAACGAACAGGAGGAGCTTTCGGAGAAGCTGAAGAACCAGGAGCAAAACAAATCTGAAAACAATCGACTTGGCGGCGATGACAAACGTCAGCAACTGGTCGATGGAATCAGGAAAGGGCAAAAAGAAGTCGAAAACCTTCGCGAACAAATCAAGCAAACGATCGAAGAGGCTGACGAACTTGAACCGCTGCTTGCAGATGAACTGTACGATACGTACCGAGAAACCGAACAGTCCCGCCCAGATCGAGCTTTGGATTATTCGGCCCAAGCGGTTGAACGAGGTTTTGATGAAGATGCCGACAAAATTCACGACGTCGCGATGCAAGGAATCGAGGATCTTCGCAAAGGGATTGATCGAGCCGCGGAGCGCGTTCTAGGGAATGAAACCGAAGCGCTAAAGACCGCTCGAGATACGATCAAGAATCTTTCTCGTGAACTTGACGAGGAAATCCAGAGAAACAATCCGGATGCAAAACCGGGTGATCAGGGAAGTGAAGGTGGTTCGCGTTCGCCCCAAGACAGGCAGGAACAGAGGGAAACTGGTGAGTCCCCGGGCGAAACACAAGGCCAATCTGGTCAGGGTGGACAGGAATCCGAAGATCCACAACGCGGCTCCGGCCAGCAGGACGCGGAAGGTGAAAGCGCTGAGGGCCAAAACGGCCGAGGCCAAAGTCAGGGCGGCGGCAATCAAACTGATCGCAATCAGCAACCTCAAAACCGACGCGGTGGGAATCGACTTGATAGCGAACCGACTGAGGCCGGCGGGCTTGGTGGAATCGCAAACCCAAGCAACAGGGGCAGCTATGCTCCCATCACCGGTGAAGACTTTCGCGAATGGTCTGATCGACTACGCGACGTCGAAGAAATGATCGCCGACCCGGACTTGCGAGCCGATGCCGCGCGGATTCGCGACCAAGCAAAAGCCATCCGCAAGGATCTCAAACGACACTCGCCAGAGCCCGACTGGGAAAAAATAGAACTTGAATTGGCTCGGCCTCTGGCTGAACTGCAAAGCCGCGTCACGCAAGAAATCCTGCGCCGCGATCCAAAAAACGCACTCGTTCCGCTCAATCGGGAACCCGTTCCAACTCGATACGAAAACGCGGTCCGCAAGTACTACGAAAAGTTGGGGACGGGCCAATGATGCATTCATTGTTTGCAATCATGCCCGACGCATGGAACGCGTTGCATTGGTGGCTGCCTGCGCTGATCGCGGCGCTGCTGGCGATTCCGATCGTGTTCTGGTCCAATTTTTCCAGGCAAATCAGCCCCGTGCGGAGCTTCGCTCTCTCGACTCTCAAAGTGATTGCGATCGGCCTGCTGGTTCTCTGTCTGCTTGAACCGATGAGCCAATTCGAAAAGGCCAAACCGGGAGCGAACTCTCTGATCGTGATGGCTGATGCAAGCCAAAGTCTCGACGTGAAGGACGTTGGACAAACCGACTCCAGAGCTGATAAGCTTTCGCAGTTGCTTAGCCAGGACGCGGATTGGTTGAGTCAGCTAGAGAGAAATTTTGAACTTCGCAGATACACGTTTGATGAACGCGCAACGAATGTCGTCGACTACCGGGATTACGCTGCAAATGGCCGCGGCAGTGAAATTTTGAAGTCGATGCTGACCGTCGGAAAACGCATCGAAGGCAAACCCGCGGCAGGTATCATTTTGCTGACCGATGGGAACGAGTCCAGGAATCCTGATCTGGAGGGCTTCGATTGGTCAAAGCTTCCGCCCGTCTATCCTGTGGTGATCGGAGACAGCCAGTCAATTCGCGATCTTTCGATCACCAGCGTCACGACTTCGCAAACTAACTTCGAATCAGCTCCGGTAACGATCAAAGCAGAGTTATTGGCTCAAAAGCTCTCCGGGAAAACCGTGACCGTTGAATTGGTTGGGCAAGACGACAAAGTGATCGAATCCCAGGAAGTTCGTCGTTTGGAAAATGGAAAACCGTTTGCAGTCCGCTTCAAACTTAAACCTGAAAATCGCGGCGTGAACGTATTTGAGATCCGTGCTTTCGAAAAAGGAACGTCTGCCGAAGACGACAACGGCGAGGCGACTCTAGTCAACAATCGTAGATTGGTAATAGTCGATCGCGGCAAAGGGCCATTCCGCGTCCTTTACATTGCCGGGCGACCAAATTGGGAATACAAGTTCATGCGTCGCGCACTGGCTGACGACAATGAATTGGAGCTCGTGGGCCTTCTACGAGTCGCCAACAAAGAGCCCAAGTTCACGTTTCGCAGCCGTGATGGCGAAACGACCAATCCTCTGTTTCGTGGGTTTGGCAACCAGAAGGATGATACGGCTGAGCAATACGATGAAGCCGTGATGATTCGCTTGGACACTCGCGACGAAACGGAGCTTCGCGATGGCTTTCCCAAAGATGCGGCCGGTATGTTCCAATACGATGCCATTGTCATTGATGATCTCGAAGCGTCGTTCTTTACACAGGATCAGAAGACTCTGCTTTCGCAATTCGTCTCCCTGCGAGGCGGTGGACTGATGATGCTTGGCGGATTCGCGACCTTCGCCCGTGGCGGCTACGATCGAACTCCGATTGGCGAATCGCTACCAGTTTATCTCGACCAACGTTCGGCCACGCCAGAAAACATCGACTATCGCCTTGCACTGACGCGTGAAGGCTGGGTGCAACCGTGGGTTCGCATCGAGTCGACTCGCGAAAGCGAACTGAAACGGATTGCGAGCATGCCGCCGTTTCAAACGCTCAGTCAGTCACGATCCATCAAACCTGGTGCTACGATTCTCGCCAACGCGACAGGCTCGGACGACGAAACACATCCGGCACTCGTTGTACAGCGGTTCGGCAACGGGCGCACGGCTGCGATGCTGATCGGAGATCTTTGGCGATGGAAGTTGCAATCGGAAAAAGAAAACGAAGACCTCAACAAAGCGTGGCGTCAGACGCTGCGATGGTTGGTTTCAGAAACTCCGCGAAGAGTCGAAGTGTTGGCCGAGCCCGATGCCAATCAATCGCAGTTGACGGCGTTGCGGGTCGATATTCGCGATGAAGAATTCAAACCGCAGCTCAACGCCGAGCTTGAACTAAAAGTCATCACTCCATCAAAAAAAGAAATTGTGATCGCTTCGCAGCAGGATTCGCGAAAAGTCGGTAGCTATGTCGCTGATTTCTCATCACGAGAACCCGGTGCCTACCGAATCATTGCGGTCGCGAAATCTCCCGATGGTGAGCTGATCGAAACGAGAGAAACCGGTTGGGTTTCCGATCCGGCCATCGCCGAGTTTGAGTCGCTGCAACCGAATCGGGAATTTCTGCAACAGATTGCTGACGAAACGGGTGGTGAACTGGTAGAAGTCGCCAATCTGGAATCGTTCGCCGCAGGATTCGACAGTAAGAAAGTGCCTGTCTCAGAAACGAAGACGGTTCCGTGGTGGCATCGCTGGTCTATTTTCGCAGCTGCGAGCGGACTGTTGCTCGCCGAATGGGCCGCGCGAAGAATGTGGGGCTTGGCATGATGGCACGAAGTAAAACTATGATCGTTGTTTCACTCTGCGGCATGTTCCTACTGAGCTTGATGCCCGCCGAGAAATCAATCGGGCAGGATGCGACTGCTAAATCTGATCAGGCTGTGATTCTCATCGTTGGAGCCGAAGGTAGCGAGGACTTTCGCGAACCGTTCAGTGCATGGGCGGCCGCCTGGAAGAAAACGGCTAGCCACACGCAGCTTACGGTGATCGGTCTCGATGGTGAGCAAGACGAATCAAAAAATCAGCTTCAAAAGGCAATCGAAAAATCTGCGGCGGACTTACAATTGCAAGAAGTTTGGCTGGTCATGATTGGGCACGGAACATTTGACGGCAAACGCGCGAAATTCAATCTGCATGGCCCGGACATTGAGGCATCCGAACTGAAATCGTGGCTGGAACCCTTGGACCAGCGAGTGGTGATCCTGAACTGTTCATCCAGCAGCAGCCCGTTCATCAATTCGTTGAGTGCGAAGAACCGAATCATCGTCACGGCGACTCGCAATGAGTTTGAATTCAACTTCGCACGTTTCGGCAAATTTCTTTCTGGTGCGATCGACGATCCTGCCATCGATCTGGACAAAGATGGCCAAACTTCTGTGCTGGAAGCTTTTTGTGCTGCCAGCCGCGGCGCTGACGATTTCTACCAACAGGAAAATCGAATCGCGACCGAGCATGCTTTACTTGATGATAACGGCGACGAAAAAGGAACGCCAGCGAATTGGTTCGACGGAGTTCGTGTTTCCCGTCGTCCTAAAGAAGGCTTACCAGACGGGTTGCTGGCCAATCAAGTCTTCCTGAACCGACGAGGCGTGGAAGGTTCGTTGACTGCCGAAGACCGCAAAATGCGCGATCAGCTTGAATTGGAACTGGAGCAACTTCGTTTGCAGAAAGCGAAGATGGATGAATCCGAATTCCTGCTGAAGATCGAACCGGTGCTTGTTAAGATTGCCGAGCTGTATGAAAAGACCGCCGGCAAAGTTGATTCCCCCTGATTGGGAGCTGTCGCACATGCAATTTTCTGGCAATCGAAGCGGAGTTTCGGGTACGATGACGCGATGGAAAAAATCGCGATACTCGTTGACGTTCAAAACATCTACTACACGACACGACAAGCCTTCAGTCGCCAGTTCAATTACCGGGCGTTTTGGTCAGCGGTTACCGACGGACGTGAAGTCGTTGCTGCCTATGCGTATGCGATCGAAAGTCGCGACGGTGGCAAGCAGGCCGGCTTCCAGCAGATCCTCCGCGATATCGGCTTCGAAGTAAAACTCAAACCTTACATTCAACGCAGCGACGGCAGTGCGAAAGGTGATTGGGACGTCGGCATTGTGCTCGACATGGTCGAAGTCGCCGAAACAGTCGACACCGTCGTTCTTGCTTCGGGCGATGGCGACTTCGATTTGGCACTGCAA
>CAYGUE010000055.1:0-36559 GCA_964352885.1 uncultured Pirellulaceae bacterium | reverse complement strand
AATTTCAGCCGCGAGCTCGATGGCTTCTTCACGGATGGCAAGCAAATCCAGATCTGTTTTTTGAATCATGTGTGTTTCGATTTCTCGAATGACAAATTTGCGTGTTGTGGCTGCCTGACAAAACGAACCGCATGGCGGCAGTTTTGACCGCAATTATTCTAGGCGGTAAAACCCGAGGTGAAAACGCAACAGAGCCAGTTTGGCACGGCAGTTGCTTTTCCGGTGATCGACAACTTCACTTTGCTGACAGTTGATCAGACGGAAGTCTCCGTTGGACATGTCAGCAACTTCACTTGGAGAGCTACTATGAAAACGTCTGCAAATTGTAATCGCCTTGGCGATTTTCAGGTCGATATAGAAAACCTGTTTGACCACTTTTTTGGAAACCAACAACCGTCCGCCTCAACCAAACTGGCACCACCAGCAAACGTGATAGAGTCGGAAACTGGATATTCGCTCGTGATGGAACTGCCGGGCGTGTTTCCCGAGAGCGTGTCGATTGAGATGAAAGAAAATCTGCTTGAGATCAGCGGCAACAAGAAGGTCGCGGAAATTGCTGATGGCGAACGACTCGCCAAATCAGAACGTCTCGGCGGAGAGTTCCGGCGCAGGTTCGAGTTTGCATCACCGATCGATGCCGACGCGATTACGGCCGACTTCAAGGATGGCCTACTGACGATCTCCCTGCCAAAATCGGATAAAGTCTTGCCACGCAAGATCCAGATCCGGTCGTCTTAGAACGCAGAACCTCCCGATGCGGCTGGGGCGTTGCCCTAGCCGTTTTCTGGTTGCGGCCTCTACCGAACATCCGTCATACTGTGCCGATTCAACATTTCGACCGGTAAGCTATGACTTTCTATAAAACAATCGCGATTCTTTCACTGATCGCTCTTTGCGTTGCAGGCTGTGATTCTTCAGCCACCAAGGTTGGGGCAACTCGCGAAATCGGAACCGTCACACTCGATGTCAACTTTGGTACCGAGAAAAGCTCCCTGTCAATCGACGTGGTTTGCTCACCTGAGTCGACGGTCCTGCTGTCGCTCGAGCGTGCTCAAAACATGAAGAAACTGAAAGTCAAGTTTCGGGGTTCGGGAGAAACGGCTTTTGTGACTTCCATCGGCGGTGTTGAAAACGAAGGTGCCGATGGAAAGAACTGGATCTTCCGGGTCAACGATCAACTTGGGGATAAAAGTGCCGGCATCTACAGCGTCAAACCAGGGGACAAGATTTCTTGGTCGTTCGGAAATCCTCCGAAAGAGCTTCAATAACGCGGAATCGCATTTCTGCCATTCGAACGGCGACGATTCTGGATTATCATTCTGACTTACCTTCTCAAGCCAAATTTGTTTGAACATGAAACGTCCAGAATACCTACTTCGCGATTCCCTGATTCTGCTTTTACTGATTGCGGTCGGTGTCGCCAGTCGATTCGTCCTGATCGATCTGCCCAACGTAAAGCCTATCGCCGCCAGCGTGTTGTTTGCCGCTTTCTGGTTTCGCAGTTATTGGGTTGCCGGACTTTCGCTAGCGATTGTCATGTTGGTGAGCAATAGCGGACTTGATTCTTGCCCGTGGCAAGTCACTGCTGGCGTGATCGGCGGACTTGTCGCCGCGGCTTTCCTTGGATGTCGTTTGGCGTCACGATTCGAGAATGCACGCGACGTCACATCACGACCTGCAAAGGCGATAGTTCAACTTTTTGGTTCAGCCTTTGCGATGTCGTTGGCGTTCTTTGTCATTTCAAACCTTGCGGTTTGGTCGATGGGTCAATGGTATCCGCTCACATTCGGCGGACTGGTTCATTGTTTTACTGCGGCGATTCCGTTCTTCAAATACACTTTCTGCGGCGATCTGTTTTTCTCCGCAACCATTTTTAGCGTCTGGTACGCAGTATCAACCAGCGCTGAATTCTGCACTGCAAGGATTATTACTTCACGATGATGTTTCGAACGATTGCTTTTGCCCTGCTATTGCAAAGTGCTGTTTGGGCACAGCAACCACCTGTCGATTCTCTGGTTCAAACGACGCTCGAAGTCGCAAGCGACAATCGCGCCGAACTTCAAAAGGCACTTGATGCGATCGAACCGGAAATGAAACCAGGGTTGCATTTCCTGTTGGCATATATGCCGCCAACGGATGCAAAGTCTTTGGACGCTGAGTTCCTGCTTGGTCACGTCCGAGGAGCCTACGGCGCATGGAACGGATCTTCTTGGAAGGATCAGATCGATGAAGAAACGTTTCTGAACTACATTCTGCCGTACGCGAACGTGAGTGAACGTCGCGAACCATGGCGATCTGATTTCAGAAAGCGATTCCTGCCGATGGTCGCAGCGGCGAAATCTCCCTCCGAGGCCGCGGTCATACTGAATCAGCAGATCTTCCCACAATTGGGCGTGAAGTATTCGACGAAGCGCAAACGAGCTGACCAAGGACCCTATGAATCGATCGAAGGAGGAACTGCATCATGCACGGGGCTGTCGATTCTTCTGATCGACGCTTGTCGTTCCGTTGGCGTACCGGCTCGATTCGTCGGAACGCCACGCTGGTCGGACAACAGCGGCAATCACTCGTGGGTTGAAATCTGGGACGGCGAATGGAAATTTACCGGTGCCGCAGAACCCAATGGCGATGATCTGAACAAAGGCTGGTTCACCGAGCGAGCTTCAAAAGCTCAAGAGTCAGAACGTGGCTACGCGATTTATGCTGTGACCTACCGAAACACGGGACTGAAGTTCCCGATGGTTTGGCAAGCCGATTTTGATCCTGTCTGGTCGGTCAACGTCACCAGCCGATACGTCAAAAACATTGCAGTTCCCGACGGCCAAGTCTTGGTTCGATTTAAAGCGATTGATTCTGGGACGCAAGAACGCATCGTTGCGAACCTTGAGATTATGGATCCGAACGCTCAGCTAATTTCCAAAGGCATCACCAAAGACGAAACATTCGACTCGAATGACCACTTGAGCGTTGTACTACCCAAGAATACTTCCCTGACAGTCAATTTTGGTCTTGAAGACCGGGCATCACAGCATACTTTTGAAACGGGAGAATCGACCAGTCTCGTTGTTCTGAAGTTACCTGCAGGCGACCAGACGGACAAAGCGTCGAAAACTCTCAGCCGCGAAGAAGCTGTTGAGTTATCGAAAGAACGGTGGATTCAGCGGAAGAATGAACTCGCCGAATCACGCAGCGAAGAAATGGAAGCCAAGCTAATCAAGCTCGATGCGTTTCCGGATCTGGAAATGAAGTACGAGTTCAAAACGTTTGGCGAACAGCCAGAAAACGGCCACGCATTATTCATCTCGATGCATGGCGGCGGCGGGGCTCCTGCGAGGGTCAACGAAGGTCAATGGAAAAATCAGATTGGTCTCTATCAGCCAGCGGAAGGGATCTACCTTGCTCCTCGTGCGCCAACGGATACTTGGAATCTCTGGCATCAAAAGCACATCGACTCTTTCTTTGACCGGATCATTGAAAACTTCGTCGCTGCTGGTGAGGTGAATCCAAACCGAATCTACCTAATGGGTTATTCAGCTGGCGGTGACGGCGTCTACCAATTGGCTCCGCGGATGGCAGACCGTTTCGCCGCAGCTTCGATGATGGCCGGACACCCAAACGAGACAAAGCCGCTCGGGCTTCGCAATCTTCCGTTTGCAATCTACATGGGCGGCAAAGATGCTGCCTACGACCGAAATAAAATTGCGGCCAACTGGAAAGAAGAACTGGCTAAACTTCGAAAAGAAGACGGAGATGGGTACGAGCACATCGTGCAAATTTATCCTGACAAGGGTCACTGGATGGACCGCGAAGATGCGTCTGCGTTACCGTGGATGGCGGAGCAAAATCGAAACCCGTGGCCCAAGAAAATCGTTTGGCATCAAGACGATGTGACTCACAATCGGTTTTACTGGCTGTCGGTTCCCGCAGCAGAGGCTGCTCAGCGGACCACGATCGTTGCGAGCGTAGACAACCAAAAGATCACGGTTGATTCCGAAGACGTAAAAGCAATTCGGATTTGGCTAAGCGATGAACTGCTCGATTTGGACAAGGAAATCGAATTGATCGTGAACGGGAAACGGGAAACGAGAACCGTCAAGCGAAGTGTCGAAGCTCTCGAGCAAAGTCTTCACTCGCGATTCGATGAAACGATGATGGCTTCGGCATTCATCGACGTCACTCTCGAATAGCCAGCCTGCAACAACTTCACTCTTGGGTAACAGATTCCGATTCGGCAGCGTCAGCACTTTCGACCACACCCTTCAACTTGCCAAGGCCTTGCTCGTACTGACGCGTCATCCCACTTTCAAAGATATGGCGAAAGAATCCGTAGAATGGCCCAGACGGAAGGACACCTTCACTGCTCCACGTGACCTTGGTTCCATCGACTGAAGGCGTCAAAACGATGGAAGAAGTCATTTCTGGAAAGTTCGAAAACCGCAGCTGGTAGTCAATGCGCTCGTTGGCTTGCTGATTCGTAAACCAGAGCTTTCCGTCACCTCGCACATCTGTCCACGTTTGGCTCTTTCCGTCGGCGCCATAGTTGACCGTCAAATCTTCGATCAAGTCAGGATCCCACTGAGACCAAGCCTTCCAGTCAGAAATCGAATCAATCTGCCGATAGACTTCTGCGGGGGTCGCCTCGATCTGAGCTGTCGCTGAAAGCGAATATCCGTGTGGCAACAATGAGCCAATGACAGCGAAGATCAGGATGACACAGCCAACCAGTGCCAGCAATCGGATCCAGTACTTCATTCGAACTCCGGTCTGCTTGGGGGGGGAACTTCGACGATGATCTGACGGATACCAATGGGCTAGTAACCCGCCCTAGAAGTTTCACCACGTGTCCCGCTGTCGTCAATAGTCTACTCAGCCTGCTTTTCACGTTTTCGATGCTGTCGCCCAGACTTGAGATTGGAATCCGGGAGCTGCCTGATACAATTGAGATCGCTTCCACGCCCGAACCATCGAGACAAAACATGGCCGACGAAACTTTCGCGTTGCACCAACTGGTGGCAAGGGATCTGCGATATCCAATCGAAGCCTATTTGTTTGTACGCGACGCACTTTCGTACGCAGCCGATTCGATGGAGTTGAGCAATCAATTTCATCACGAATCTGAAGTCTATCAGTCCGCCGAAGAACATCATCTGACCGGACAGCAACTTTGCGAAGCGATCCGTGAGTTTGCGGTGAATCAGTTTGGCTACATGGCGCGAATCGTTCTAAAAAACTGGGGAGTCGATTCGACTTCTGGCTTCGGCGACATCGTTTACAACATGATCGAGATCGGCCTGATGAAGAAATCCGACCAGGATTGCAGGTCCCACTTCGATGAAGTTTATGAATTTGAAGCCGCCTTTGATGAACAGTTTCAGATTTGCAGCTCATTGGTCCAACGCCGCGTCTAGCGTACCGTTTCGTCACGTTTTCCTATGGCCAAATCGCAGAACATGCTCAGCTGGCTTTACGCCAGGACGATCTTCTACCCAACGCTTGGGTGGAACATGTTGCTGGGCCGTTGGTTGAAGGTCCGCAACTGGTGGGACGAAGTCGACGACGATATTGTGCTTGGCGCATTTCCATTCTCGGCAGACGTCACGCGAATGGCTGACATCGGAGTCAAAGCTGTTGTTAACACCTGCGAGGAATACTGTGGGCCGGTTGAAGAATACGAAAAGCACGGCATCGAACAATTCCGCATGCAGACCGTGGACTTCACACACCCGTCACTGGAAGACGTCACCGCTGCGGTGGCCTTCATCGAATCACATGTCGCTCAAGGCCATCGCGTCTACATTCATTGCAAAGCCGGACGAGCCCGCAGCGCGACCGTCGCAATTTGTTGGCTGATGAAGAGCCGCGGAATCTCGAAAGAAGAAGGTCAGCAGATCCTCAGTGCCGCCCGGCCGCATATCAATCAGCATCTATGCTCTCGGCCAGTGGTGATCGAGTTTGAAAGAATTCAAACCGACTGACGTGTTGGATGTGAAATGCGTCAAGCTAATCGAATCTTTTCAAATTCGCTTTTTAGCAAATCTGCTTACGATCGTTCGGTGGCCCACGACAACAGTCTGCAAACTTTTGGCCATTTGAATCACATCTTGGACCCTAAAAAAAGATCTGGTCGATCAAGAATTAAGAAATTGACACCCCAAATTTACTGAAAATCTCTACAGAAACTCTCCGTGGCCAACTTTTATCTAAAGCAGACGTCGACAAACTCGCAGTCGTTAATGGCTCGAAAGTGGAAGGTTGAGCCACCCGTGATTCGTGAAGATAAGCGAGTCAACACAGCTCAAGACGCATCAGTTCAAACCTTGATTGGCAACAAAAACAAGTCGGCAAGTGACACAAGCGTATTCACATCGTCGCAATCGGACTAATATTCATTTGACCGAGAACTCACATCTTCTTTACGGCGACCCACGATGCACAGATCGAATTCAAAAAAAAAGAGCAGGCCAAGCAAACGGAAAGCCAAGTTTCTAGAAACAGTGCATAACTTCTCATCTCGAGTCGGGCTCTCCCCCATCCAGATTAGCTGCGCGGCCTTGCTGTCTGTCGTTGTATTGGGTTTTATCCTGTGGGCAACATTCACGGACAGGTCTTTAACAGAACCCTTGAACTCATCCAAAACTAAATATGCGGAATCAGCGATCACGCTCGAAGAGGAGATTGAGAAGCTTTGGGGCGAAACCAATTACCCCAATGCATTTGCTATCATCAGCGAAAAGCGAAAGAAAAACGAAAAAATTGGCGAATTACTTTTGCGTGAAGACCTGCTGATTAAGCATCGAACAGAGCTGGATCAGATCCGACTTCGAAACCTCCAAACGATCGTTGTTCAACAATTTGGGAATGACATCGACGGCGAGCTTGACGTTGCTGAACTTCGTGAATTTTCCACATCTCTTTTAGAACATTCTGACGCCAACCTAAGACAAGCCGCTGAAGCCGCACTTTGCATAATTTCCATCCGAACTTTTGCGGCCGAACCCACGAAATTAAATTTCGAACAGGCTGTGAATTCGATGCGAGAATACAGCAGTTGCTTCATCAATGATGAAGTCCAATCGAAAAAGTTTTTTCTGGTCTTGGCACTTGCACGGAGACGCAACCCGGAAAACATATTTCTTACCAAAAGCCTTAAGGAATTGAGTGTCCATTTCTCTCAGAGCAAGATCTCGAACATTCGCCAACTGGGCGTCAGAAGTGAAACCGTTTCGTTATTTGCCAAGTTCAACTTGCAATTCCTTGAGGAGAAGATTCGATTCAATGACCCAGCTGCAGACTCCGTTCTCTCAGATGTCATAGAAACACTTTTGCATCATCCAGAAATTGAAATCGGAGTTTGGAGGCTGATTCTCCAAATATGCGAAGCCTATGTCGCCAATGGGAATATCGTAAAATCGAACGATGCACTCGCAAGGATCGAAGGAATCGTCGATGGAATCTCAGAATCCAATGAGAGAAAAAAAACGCTGCAAGGTCTTCTTGAACGACAGCGAATTCGGTCATCATCGATCGGACAGGCATTCGATATTTCCGGTACCGTCGAACGTGATACGGAACAGATCATTCAACAGGACGGAACCTACACCGCAATTGTCTTTTCAGACCGAAGCCAAAAAACGCTGAATGCCCTTAAATCCGTTGCGCCAAACGAATTTGGTTCCGGCAGAAATTGCCGCATCGTCTTAGCTTTCAACGAGAGTCTTGATCAGGGCGAATTCGACGGAATTCGGAGGCAAGTAAGCAACGAAATGACGATCGCCTCTACGCAAACGTCGGAGAAATATACAAGTACTTTCCCGGTCGACCACTACCCCTACGTGATACTCGTCAACGAAAAAGGAGTGCTAGTTGCAGCAAACATCACTCTATCGCAGGTCAAGAATCGAATCGCAGAATTTGACGCAAACTCGGTTTCAGAAGAAACCCAGAACGCAGACGCAGCGAAGAACTAGCAGATGAAGATCCGCAGATGAAATGGTCTTGCCAACACAGCCGTCTGTCACCAATTGATTGTTCATCGACGATTACACAATCTCAGTCATCAACTTGCGCGGACTCAGGATTGTCATGGTTTTGCTTGGCGAATCGGAATAGAGGAAAATCCGTAGTCTCCTTGCTCCCAAACCACCGGGCATACCGGTCCGAACCACGGCGGTTCGGCTGGCTAATCATTGGTTTCAGGTTTCTCCAGAAGCAACGGCACGCCCAGTTCCGCCAACGCCCCGCCGGGCTGGACGAGCGCGACGAGGTTGTGAATTTATTCCAAGATCGGATTTCGATGTGCTTTGAATGCTCGTCGTACCGGCTTTAGCCGGAATCTTAGACGCTCGATTCCGCCGAAAGGCGGTACTCAAACTGTTGTTCGAATTGATTCATAGCTTGGCAGCGCAACGGGGGCGATTTGCTGGCGAGTGAATAGTCGAGGCATCTCTAAAGGAGGAGGCCAGCGGGTCCTCAATCAGGCACGACCGCACATTAACCAGCACCTTTGCTCCCGGCCGCTCGTAATCAAATTCGAACGATCGCTGAGATATGCGACTGATGATCGCCGACATTCCCTCGCAGGCATCCTGACGACGGAATCGGCAACCTTGGCGGGCCATAACGGGAATGCTGAATCAGCCCGGTTTCTCTCGAAAATGCGTGAGCGCGGACAGCGTGATCTTTCGATGAAAACACCTTGACCGGAGCGGTGCGGACTTTACCTTTACGAGGCCTCATGATACCTTACCGGCGCTTGAATCGCCGCAAATTGAAACGGTTCGTCGCCCCAGTTGTCTGCTCGATCGGAACCCAAGTTCGTTGCAACCACTGACCACCTTCTTAAGCTAAGACGAATCCGCAGACCACAGATTCACTAAGTTGTCTGGCGGCGGAGATTCTACGCAATGACCATGCTCGCCATGGTTGTTCTTACAACTAACGTTTTCGTTTTCGACTACTTTTCGAACGACAACTACTGGCAAAACCTAACTGACGAAATTCTGAAAAGGCATACAACGATGGCAAAGAAGTACGTTTATTTTTACGGCGGCGGCAAGAAGATGACCGACGGCGATCGCTCGATGCGTGAAATCCTCGGCGGCAAGGGTGCTAACCTTGCTGAAATGTGCAACGCTGACATTCCAGTGCCTCCAGGGTTCACGGTCTCAACCGAAGCCTGTGCTTTCTACGAAGACAAAGGCAGCTACCCCAAAGAGATGATGCAGCAAGTCAAGCTGGAGCTTGCGAAGCTGGAAAAGCTCGAAGGCAAAAAACTTGGCGACGCCAAGAACCCACTTCTGCTCTCCGTCCGTTCGGGTGCTGCTCAGTCGATGCCCGGAATGATGGACACGGTTCTCAACTTGGGCATGACTGACCAGTCCGTCAAAGGTTTCGCGGAAGCCACCGGAAACGCTCGAGCAGCGTACGACTGTTACCGTCGTTTCATCGACATGTTCGGCGACGTGGTCATGGGGCCCTACTCAACCCTCAACCACCACCACTTCGAACAAGCCCTGACGGCAATCAAAAAGAAGTACAAAGCCAAGCAGGATACTGATCTCACTGCAGAACAGTTGGCAGAGCTCGTTGACAACTACAAAGCGATCTACAAGAAGCACGTTGGCAAACCGTTCCCTCAGGATCCAATGAAGCAGCTTGAGCTTTCGATCAATGCTGTATTCGATTCATGGCAAACAGAGCGTGCTGTTAAGTACCGCGTCCTGAACCAGATCACTGGTCTGATCGGAACCGCGGTTAACGTTCAAACCATGGTCTTCGGCAACATGGGCGACGACTGTGCGACTGGTGTTGCGTTCACACGTGACGGCTCGACCGGCGAAGCAAAGCCAATGGGCGAGTACCTAGTTAACGCTCAAGGTGAAGACGTTGTTGCGGGTATTCGTACTCCGATTAACTTGGACGAAATCGTCAACGAAGACGACAAAGGCTTGGTCAAAGCAGGAAATGAACTGCTCAAGATCATGGCCAAGCTTGAGAAGCACTACAAATACCCTCAGGACGTTGAATTCACGATCCAGCAGGGCAAACTTTACATGCTTCAGACTCGCAACGCGAAACGCGTTGGTTTGGCTGGCGTTCGATGGGCTGTCGAAATGGCGACCGGTGTTGATCAAGTTACCGGCGCCAAGATTCCGAAAGTTCTTAGCCCCAAAGAAGCGTTGATGACGGTTCAAGGCAGTGACCTTGAGCAGTTGCTGTTTCCAATCTTCGACGCCAAAGCAGAAGCCAAGCAGAAGCCTATCTGTTCTGGTCTTCCAGCCGGTCCGGGTGCTGCGGTAGGTGCGATCGTACTGAACTCGGACAAAGCCGAGCAGATGAAGAAGAAGAATCCTGGTCAAAACCTGATTCTTGTTCGTCGCGAAACTTCTCCAGAAGACGTTGGCGGAATGGGTGCTGCTGAAGGCATCCTGACCAGCACCGGTGGCATGACTTCACACGCGGCGGTTGTTGCTCGTGGTTGGGGCAAGTGCTGCATCTGTGGTGCGGCTGATTTGAAGATCGACGAGAAAAAAGGAACGATCTCCGTCGGCGGCAAGACTTACAAAGAAGGCTCAATCATTTCTCTAAACGGTTCGACGGGCAAAGTCTACGTTGGTGAAATCCCTTCGGAGTCATCTCCGATCGTTGCGGCTCTGGTTGAGGGTAACAAGACTGCCCAAAAGCACTGGATCTTCAAGATGTACCAGACCGTTTCGGATTGGTCTGACAAGTTCCGCGAGATCAACGTTCGCACGAACGCCGACTCGCCAAGCGACTCCAAGAACGCACGTGCGTTCGGCGCAGAGGGCATTGGCCTTTGCCGCACCGAGCACATGTTCTTTGAAGGCGATCGCATCACCGATGTTCGTCGCTTCATCCTTGCTGACACTGAAAAGGATCGCAACAAAGCGATCACGAAGCTTCTGCCTCACCAGCGGAAAGACTTCATGGGTATCTTTAAGGCAATGGACGGCCTACCGGTAACCGTACGTCTTTTGGATCCCCCTCTTCACGAATTCCTGCCTCACACCGAAGCGGACATGAAGAAGATGGCCAAGGAAATGGGTGTTCCATTGGCAAAGGTTCAAGAGCGAGTTGCTGAACTCCACGAGTTCAATCCAATGCTCGGTCACCGTGGTTGCCGCTTGAGCATCACGTACCCAGTTCTTTGCGAGATGCAAACTCGTGCCATCATCGAGGCGGCTGTTAAGTGCAACGCCAAAGGCATCAAAGTTCTTCCTGAGATCATGATTCCGCTGATCGGAACCAAAGCTGAACTGGATTTCCTTGAGAAGATTGTTCGCCGCGTGGCTAACGAGATCATCAAGGAATCCAAGTCGAAAGTTAAGTACTTGGTCGGTACCATGATCGAGATTCCTCGTGCTGCTCTGACGGCGGACAAGGTTGCTGAGACTGCTGAGTTCTTCAGTTTCGGAACGAATGACCTGACTCAGATGACGTTTGGTTACAGCCGTGACGACATCGGAACATTCCTTCCTGACTACCTCGAAGAGAAGATCCTTGAGACTGATCCGTTCCAACAGATCGACGAATCCGGTGTTGGCCAGCTTGTTGAGATGGCCGTTCAGAAAGGCCGCAGCACGCGACCAAACCTGAAGTGTGGCATCTGTGGCGAGCACGGCGGCGAGCCGAACTCAGTCAAGTTCTGCGTTCGCACAGGATTGGATTACGTTTCATGTTCTCCCTACCGCGTTCCAATCGCACGTTTGGCAGCTGCCCAAGCAGCACTGGAAGGCAATGCGTAGTTCAGGTGGCACAGGCTTCCTGCCTGTGATTGCATGAATCGTGGTTGCGGCTTCCAGCCGCAATCAATTGAAAACTCAAGACGGCGACACTGATCATTCAGTGTCGCCGTTTTTTCTTGGCAAATCGTCAACTGGCCGCATTGTGCGATTGGACTACAATGTAATCATGAGCACGGCACGAAAATTCGATCCTGTTTCCGTTGCGGAATATCTCGTCGGCGAAAAATCCGCAAAACAGAAACACGAATACGTAAGCGGCAATGTTTACGCCATGGCAGGCGCTAGCAACAGCCACAATCGAATTGCGACAAACGCAACCGTTCTGCTCGGCAGCCTGTCAGCAAAAAATAAAGCACGGCGCCCAACGAATAGACATCTGCAAGTTCATCACCGCTTGTTCCAACTTCGCCACGAAGTTGCTCTGGAGCAGCGAACGCCGGTGTCCCAAGGATGCTTCCGGTTTGAGTTAGCGAAGCATCTTCATCGCAAAACTTTGCCAAACCAAAATCTGTGATTCGAACTGAATCAGGGTCAAACTTCGCCGCATCCGCATTTTCTGGAACCGCAAGCAGAACATTTGCCGGCTTGAGATCGCGATGAATCACACCACGTGAATGAGCGTGCTGGACCGCTTCAGCAATCTTGATCATCCCTTGTGCCGAGCTGGTGAAGTCAGGAATCCCGTGGACCTGGCCCCATTTGGAAAGATCGCTCCCCTCAATCAACTCAGATGCAAGAAAAGCAACCGGCCCATCGCTTCCGACCTCGAAAACTGGAACGATGCTTGGATGACTGAGCGACGACACGACATTCCCTTTCAAACCGTTGCCGAGCTTCCGAACTGAGCAGTGAGTTGGCGGTTGGTACTTTGAGCGCTACGTCGCGGTCCAGCCGCACATCATGGGCCCGAAAGACCATACCGAATCCGCCAATTCCCAGCAGCTCTCGAACTTCGAACCTGCCAATGCGTTGAGGCATGTCTGTCTCACATGACGGCAGCGAGCGAGTGACACTCAGATCCTCGGATTGAGTTTCGCCTTCAGTCCGAAGCCCAATCGTATCGACTTCCACTATCGGTCGCATCGAAGCAAGCAGCTCCAAGACACGTCGTGTTGAACCAAGTTTCTCCGACATACTTACGTTCGCTGCCGAGCTACTTCCACAGGCGACCTCTTCATGGATACGCGTCAGCTCGTCGACAATTTTATCGTCATCTTCGATGTTATTGCTCATCTAGATCGCCCCCTTATCCTGAAGCCGTTTTTCAAGCTTCAGGATTGCTCGTGACCAGATTTTACGCGCCGCTGCGTCGCGATCCGTCTCGGAGACCATCGATCGATCCCTGGTAACGGAACGTTTGGCGGTCGCCGCATAACGTCTGGAACTTTGACGACACTCGTTGACCAAGATCGTCTTCATCCACGTGAGGAATTCGCCTTTTGTGTTTCCGCGAAACGCGAGTAGATGCGTGTTGGCAATCAACATTGTTTGCTGCACAACGTCGGAAGCCCCAAACTTTCCCATGATTTTGGGGTTCAGATCCTGATTCGCGATCAAGAGAAGATACTTCTGGCAGATGTCAAACAAATATCCCATTGCCTCCGAATCGCCTGACTTGGCTTTGGACAAAATTGAGTCAAAATCTTGCGAATCATGCTGCGGTATTTCTGATTGATCGGCGCGACGTGATGCGGACATCGGCAGCTTTCGATGCACTGGTTCCAACGATGGCAATCTCCGTTCCGGCAACGGATCATGGACCAGTATTTTCTCAATGGACTTTACGATTCTAGCCAAAACAACGCTCCCGTGCCGCAAGTTTTCAATTCCGTCGCAACCCGTGCGATCAAGATGAAACTCTCTTAAACACAAGATTCGCTTTTTTCAAATTCCGGACAAAAATTCAGTCCGATTCTGCACCCGATCTCCTCTTGTGTGAAAAGGCCCGATTTTTTTGGAGCAATCATGACAATCTTCACTCAACCCGTTCGAACAATGGCTCTGTTTTTGGTGGTGGCACTGGCGTGCCAAGCCCATTTTGCAAAGGCAGGCATCGTTTTCGGATTTTCTCCCCAGCCCGGTGACTACAGCGTGGAATCTGGCTCCTTTGATCACCGCGGATTTCTAACCCGAGAGGGAATCACCGTCAGCTTGACAGGCCATTCCGACAATTCGCTCTTCAGTATTCTGGGGAAAATCAATTTATCGAATCAGGGCATTGGAATTTCGATTGATGATGCAGCCAACAACAATGTTTCCCTGATCGATTTAGCTAGTAGCGACACGTTTGGTGATGTAAATGAACGCCTGTTGCTGAGTTTCGACCAACCCGTTCAATTGACCGGGATCTCGCTTCGCGGCCTGAACGATGGCGGCCAAGCAGCCCTCATTCTTAATCCTGAGTCGTCGTCAGACACTCTAAGCAACCTTGACGGAACGTCCAGTCTGATTGACAGCTATGACTTGAGCAGCAGTAACATCCTATTAGCCGCCAACCAAAAGATTGGAGTGGGTTACGTTTCGGGAGGAGGGTTTCAGGTAGATTCCTTCTCGGTACAAGCCGTTCCAGAACCCAGCAGTCTGATGCTGTGTTCAATTGCGATTGGAAGCCTTGTGCTAAGACGAAAACGCGTTTGAATCGCACTAACAATTGGCAGCAGGTTTCGCGCCAGACCACCCTGAAATCTGAATTGCCAATGTTTTTGACATGCGTGAGCCGTTGGCTGTCCTTGTCATCACCGAACCACTCGTTTCGATAGTGTCCGGAGTGGATCATGAATCCCGGATAGCAGATGAATCGGTTCAATTTCATATCGACTTTCCGAGTCATCTCCCAGTCTTCGTCTGACACGATTGTTGGGCAATGGATTTTATGTCGGATGAACTGTTTGATGGACATCGAATTCGCTTGTTGACGATAGTCGATCACTTTACACGTGAGAGCATTGCGATCGAAGCTGGCCAAAGGATGCGCGGCAAGGATGTTGTAGCAACTTTGGAACGTATTACTGAATCTTGTTCCCTTCCGAAAACGATTCGCGTCGACAACGGCCATGAGTTCACTTCGAAGGCATTAGACAAATGGGCTTATGACAACAAAATAATTCTTGACTTCAGCCGTCCCGGAAAAACAACAGATAACGCGTTCATTGAGTCATTTAACGGCAGTATTCGCGCTGAATGCCTCAGCGAAGACTGGTTCTAGCTTAAAAGCGACAAATCCGGGCCGAAGAAATCATTGGCGACAATCTTGCACTTGCGGCGGACAAAGCCCGTAAGTGGGTGATGATGATTGACGACAGGTTTAAGATGAATCTGCCGAGTTTGCGTGCTGTGCAAGAAAAGACTGCGTGAGCTGATTCCGCGTCACTGATGTTTTGGCCTGCGCAGCAGATTAAGGGCGAAACGCGGGGCAAGGACATGGGCGGCCCATTTTAGAAACCCGAGCGAGAATCTTCATCCAGCAAAATCCCGCCCACTCGTTCCACAGGTGAGCCCGAATAGCGGCCGACCAACCAGTTACTGACATTGTAAATCTATCACCTAGATTGTATCAATGAACGGCAGTTAGTATGCTACACAATCCGTCCAACCATTTTCAAATTAATCCCAATGGCTGACAATTCTCGAGATTGGATAACGGTCGTTTCCGGACTGCCGAGGTCAGGAACCAGTCTGTTGATGCAAATGCTCGCCGCGGGTGGCATTCCGCCGTTAACAGACTCGCTCCGTGTTGCAGACGACGACAATCCACGCGGCTACTACGAATTGGAATCGGCCAGACAGATTGGTCAAAATTCTTCGTTTCTTGAAGCTGCACGCGGCAAAGCGGTGAAACTCATACATGCTTTGGTCGTCAAGTTGCCCGAGTCAGAACGCGAGTACCGCATCGTTTTCATGGACCGCCCGATTGAAGAGGTTATTAGGTCGCAGTCAAAGATGCTCGAACGCGAGGGTAAAGCGGGAGCGAACTTGCCACCAAATCGACTTGGTGCCATTTTCCAACAGCAACGCGAGGGGGCTCGAAAAAACCTCGACAATCGCCCTGATGTTCAATTGTTAGACCTCGACTATCCATCCATTATCGCTGACCCGCAAGGCGCCGCCGACAAACTGAATAACTTCTTGGGGGGTAATCTTGACGTCCGTGCCATGATCGAAACGGTCGATCCCGATCTGTACCGAAATCGCGGCTGAATCTGAGGATGTTGAAACTCTCAGTTGGCGTCACTCGTTAAAGCATCTACTGTCAAGTCAGTCGACTGGCGCGACGTCAAGACTTTTGAACGCGTTAGAGTAGATCGCGAAAATGGGCGCCTTGAACTAGCTGGCGACTTCTTTCATGGCAGCTTTGACTGGAACCCTTTTCTACCTTCGCGAGAGATGACTTCCTCCGAACGCTAAGGCCCGGGAATGATCGCTGTGGGCGGAATGATGCATGGGGCCACAAAATTCGTTCAATGCTTTGAGAACGAAACTACTGATAATTTGAAGCAGGGCGCTTCGTACTTAGCCATCACCATTGCGTGTGATCAAATTTTTCGGCGTCTTCTCTAGTACTCGAACTTTTACGAGCCGCATCAGCAGCATCCATGTGTTCGAGACCCTTAAACGCATCTCCCTTGACGTTTTTGTAAATTCGTCCAAGGCCGCGATGGGCTACGGGATTGTTTGGCCGAATTTTTAATGCGGTTTCAAATGCGCGGATGGCCCAGTCCCATTGCTGAAGCTTCATCAACGTCACGCCGAGGTTTACATGCGCCGCAACCTGCTGGTGATCGATGGCGACTGACTTCATGAATGCTTTCACCGCTTCCTCAGGATCGCCACCGCCGCGAAGGGTCAAGCCATATAAATTCCAAGCCTCTGCGTCCTCGGAATTTATTTCCAACGCTTCGTCTAGGACTTGCCTCGCTTCGTCATATCGCTCAAACCTAATCAACGGTCGAGCTAGAAGGCACCGAATTCGAGGCATGTCTGGCGTCTGTTCCAACACTTTCTGGAACAATCCAATCGCATCCTCGGCGTCACCATTGGCGAGCTTCTGTTTGCCCCGAAACATGGTCAGCATGGGCGCGTATTCCGGATCATCAGCAACGGATTTCAAGACTTCCTCGATTTCATTCTCACGACCGAGTATGCCAAGTACGTGACAGAGTCGATAACGAAACACGGTGTCTGGATTCTCATCGACAAGTTTGCGAAGGATTTCCATTGCCTCGAGAAACCTACCGGCGTCGCTTAAAACCGTTGCCAACGCATCATCCCGTCCACGCAAGGTGCTTTTCAGTACCAACTCTTTATTTCCACCAGGCGCATCAACGTACCCAAGATCGATGAGTTGTTTGAGTGCTTCTTGGGCAGCGTACGGATCAACCAGTTGTTCACCACGAAATACTCCATCGTCTGGGTGTTCGTCCTCGTAAGTAACGACACGTTCAATTGTTGGAGGCGTTTCAAACAGCGGCTTAATCACGTTGCCGTCCATATCATCGCCGACAGATAGGCCTAATAACGTGAGGACTGTGGGACATATATCCAAGAGGCTGACACCCGTGACTTCACGTTGCCGCGCAATCCCAGGTCCCATTGCGGCCAACACGCCTTGCTGCCGATGCCATGACACAGGATCGACTCCAGGTCCACTGCGTTTGCCAGATTCGGGATCGATATGAATTTTCGGCCGGTCGGTTCCGCTCTTGAAACCATGATCGCTCATTAGCAGAACGGTTGTTTCCGGTCCGGCCAACTCCAGCAACCTTCCAAGCATCAAGTCGTGATATTGGTAAATTTCAGAAATCACATTTCGATACAGCCGGAACTGCTCGTCATCAACGTGCTCCATCTTGGGGGGATGAAACTCTTGAAAAGCGTGACCGAAATGGTCGATTGCCGTATAGTAGACCGCGGCGAAATCCCAAGTCTCCTTTTTTTCTAGCAGATGGGTAGCTGCATTATGGATACTACCGCACTGTGCAAGCATGTGGGCGAAAACTCCAACTCGCGGATCTTTCGACGTGTCGATCGATTCCACTTCAGGAATGAACGGCTTGACCTGATCCAGAACGATGTCATTTCTGTTTAAATGCAGGTCGCGCAATTCTTCTCGCAGCGTATGCGGATGATAGGCATTTTCGTCATCGAAGAATTTGTCCGACTCGTCTACGAATGACTCAAAACGATCCGTAATCACCGAGCCTTTGATTTTCTCAGCCGGGTAACTTGCGTACCAACCGACAACAATGCTTCGCAGATCGTGTTGGCTGGCGATGTTCCAGATGGCTTTGGCCTTGCGACTGCTGCTCGAGACCGGCCTGACAAATCCTTCGCCGTCGGGCTCCAAAAACCCGAGAATTTCGTGCTTGTCAGCACGCTTTCCTGTGGCGATGGAATTCCAAAGTATTGGGCTTAGAACCGGTTGCAATGTCGCAATGTTGCCCCAAGCGCCTTCATCGAGAAAACGCTTAAAATTGGGCATTTTACCCTGATCAATGAGAGGGCGTATAAGTTGCCAGTCGGCAGCGTCCCATCCAATCAACAAAACTCGTTTTGCAAGACGCTCAGACATGGCGGCAAAGAGATCCAAAAAAAAAAATGGGCACAGACTAAGCTGGTGCCCATCAGACGATGCATTTGCGACTGCGTCGATTCGCCCCAACGTTATCGCGAATCAGCGTATCATTGAAGCAAAAAATAGTCTAGGAGTCGCGACGACGACGCAAAGCAACCGCACCCAATGCCAAGGCGGCTAATGCGGCAGAAGCCGGTTCCGGAACGGCGGTGGCCCCTGCAAGAATATCATTTCCCATATTTTCGTAGGCAGCAGTTCCAAAACTCATTCCATCGGGTCCAGCTTCGATTTCGACATAGCCGAAGTTGCCGTTGGAAAGTTGGAACCCAAGGAAACCACTTGATGTCGTTCCAACTGCTCCCCATCCACCATATGCCGTATTCGCGTAATCAGAACCGAGGGCAACTTGTCCGCCAATTCCGTCGCCAACAAGGCCGGAACCAGCGACCGAATCGCCAGCTGAAAGCTGGGTACCGTAGTACGCAACGAACACCCCTGCATAACCGCTAACGGTGGAACCATTCAACGTAAAGACGTCGGCCTGCCATTCGTAAGCACCAGCAGTGATCGGTGTGCCGCGGAAAGTGAATCCCAAGTCGTCAACGGTGTCACCGTCAACATCCCATGCAACACTGTTGCCATTGGGGAAAAAATCAGTCTGCCCGTCTTGAACCAAATCCGTTGGAGCAGCAACGTTGACGACGTCACCGTAAGCGACCGAACCGGAAGCTATCGTGGCCGCACCAACTAGCGCCTTGAATCCTATCTTTGTCTTTGAAACATTGCTTTTCTTCATAGTATGTCTTTCGTGGAGTGGAGCAGTGGACAAATCAAATCCCAAATTTGCGAATCGCAACCCACTGATGGAGACGCACAAATTCAAGACAAATAACGATGAGGACTCGTATGGCCAATGGAACGAGCAAAACACGCGCATTCCTCACAAAATGTCCTAAGCATCGATTATTATTTGAAAAATTCCTCTGTCAATGCTTTTGAGTCATTTTTTTTTGGATCATCAAATCCGGCCCCTCCAATCGATGGAAAGTGTTTGGGAAGGGAGAACTCTTAGCGGGGATGGCGAATTTCACGCGTCAATTCGCGCAAAGGAACATTTTCAATGAAAACCAAAATTTTGCAGTTACAAACGATAAATTAAGGTCTCGTCCCACTAAGAGAACAATGACCAACAAGGTAATTTGTTTTGGCAAAGTGCAGGAATGTGAGGTTTGCCCTGGAACGGTTATTCCGAGAATTCTAGCTAAAGCCCAATCCGTATGATAAAAGGCGATTTACCGAACGTTGTCTGCGTGGCGTTGATGATCGAAACGAAAAACCCAGCCCAGCCTAAACGTCCAGCCATCTCAAAGTCACTGCCTAGGATAAATCAATGGATTTAGCTGCTTTTCGCACATCGCTCGTCGTTTTGATATTAACTCTTGCAAATCCGGCATTCGCTCAACAACACAACCCAAATGTCGCCACGTCGCAATTCGATGTGCATCCGGAACTGGAAGTCACGCTTTTCGCGGCCGAACCATTTCTCGCTAACCCAACGAACATTGATGTCGATCATGTTGGTCGAGTCTGGGTTTGCGAAGTGATGAACTATCGGCAGAAAATCGCCAATGGAGATATCCCCGAACGAACCGCAGGTGACCGGATCATCATCGTGGACGACACCGACGGGGATGGCTCAGCCGATAAGACAAATGTCTTCTATCAAGGCAGGGACGTTGATTCGGCTCATGGAATTTGCGTGCTTGGAAATCGAGTCATCGTTTCCGCGAACGATTCTGTTTTCTATCTGATCGATGACGATGGCGACCTCAAGGCGGATCGAAAGGAACTGCTGTTCACGGGAATTGGAGGAACCCAACACGATCATGGAATTCACGCATTCGTGTTCGGCCCAGATGGCAAGCTGTACTTCAACTTTGGAAACGAAGGCAAGCAGATCTGCGATGCCGACGGCAAACCGATCGTCGATCGTGCCGGCAATGTCGTCAAAGATTCAATCCGACCATACCAGCAGGGGATGGTCTTTCGCTGCAATCTCGATGGAAGCGAATTCGAGACTCTGGCTTGGAATTTCCGCAACAATTGGGAAGTCTGCGTTGATTCGTTTGGCACACTTTGGCAATCGGATAACGACGACGATGGGAACCGATCGACGCGAATCAATTATGTGATGCCGTTTGGAAACTATGGTTACCGTGACGAAACCGATGGCAGTGGCTGGCGAGCGGATCGCACAGGAATGCACACCGAAGTACCGCTCAAGCATTGGCACCTGAACGACCCCGGCACGATTCCGAATCTGTTGCAAACGGGAGCCGGTTCGCCAACGGGAATTTGCCTTTACGAAGGCGACGCTTTGCCAGAAGTTTTCAGAAATCAAATGATTCACTGCGATGCCGGCCCGAATATTGTTCGCGGCTATCCCGTTGAAAACGACGGGGCAGGATACAAGGCAACGATCGTCAACATGGTCGATGGTGCCAAAAAGAATCAGTGGTTTCGGCCGTCCGATGTTTGCGTGGCCCCCGACGGAACGCTGATCATCGCAGATTGGTATGACCCTGGCGTTGGCGGTCATCGAATGCGAGACATCGAACGCGGTCGGCTTTTCCGAGTTGCCACTAAGGGATCTGAGTCGGCTTATTCCTTTTCCGAAGATCTAACCGCAGACAACGCGATCGAATGGTTAAAGAGCCCCAATCAGGCTCGGCGATATCTGGCTTGGTCGATGATCGTGGGGCAGAAACCTCCAAAAGTAATCGATACACTTTGGAAAACCTGGCAGAGCGATCCCAACCCGAGGTATCGAGCCAGAGCCATGTGGATGTTGGGAGAAGTTGTCGACTCGATCAAGAAACTGGAATCGATCGTCGATTCAGGCCTTGCCGATTCAGATCCCAATATTCGAATTGCGACATTGCGTTTTTGTCGTCGGTTTCGGTCGAAGTTGGACTTTGAGGCCATGCAGGAGAAGTTCAATCTTCAAGATCCAAGTCCGCAAGTACGCCGAGAGATCGCGATTGGCTTGCGTGAGATGCAACCGTCGAGCTTGGCCGAGCAGTGGATCGAACTTGCGCTCACGCACGACGGATCTGATCGATGGTACTTGGAATCACTCGGGCTGGCAGCAGATGGCCACTGGGACGAATGCTTGAAGCTACTGGTGAAAGCAAAGAACGACGGGCAGATCGATGCAGCGGCCTATCGGGATCTCGTATGGCGATCACGCGGAAGCCAAACGCCTGCGATGCTTGCAGCGATCATCAATCGTGACGACGTTGCAACGCCAGAGACTTTGCGATATTTCCGCGCGTTCGACTTTCTGAAATCGCTCGGTGGCGAAAGCGTCTCTCTCGCCGCTGAAAAGGCACTCAGAGAACTCGGTTTTGCCCAACGGAAATCAGCCCCAAAGTCGCGCGTCATTTTTCGAGAATCAACAAACCGAATCAACGTCGGTTCGCTCACACCGGAGCAAATCAACCAGGTCGATCAGATCATGGCCGATTGCGACGACAGTGACTTTGTCGGACTCGCATTCAAGTTTGGCAATGATGAACGTGATAATAAGCTCTTACGTATCGCACTGGAAAACTCGCAGAATCAGATCGGAGCCGACGCGATGGCGACGCTCATGAAGCGAACGAAACTGGGGCAGGTCCAGAACGCTTTGCAAACCGCGGAAGAGGACGACTTCAACAAGTATGTCAATGCATTGATACGCTGTGGACGAAAACAGGGAGGACACGTACTGGCAGGTTACTCAGACCGAAAAGAAAATCCGATGGATCGACGAGTCGCCGCCATTCGAGCCCTCGGAAAAACCAGCTCCGGTGCCGGCGACCTTTTGTGGCGGGTTCAAAACAAAAAGAATGATCCAGACCTTGAACCGGTGATTGCTGCGACGTTGCACAGCGTTCCCTGGGGGTACATTCGTGACGCGGCAGTCCAACATTTCCCGATGCCTCCCTCCAAAGACGCAAAACCGATGCCCTCAATCGCCGAATTGATGCAGCGGTCGGGCGATGCCAAAAATGGCGCCATCGTATTCGCAGGCACGGGAACCTGCGCGAAGTGCCACATCGTCAATAAGAAAGGCGATGATATCGGACCCGACTTGAGCGAGATCGGCAATAAACTCTCCCGCGAAGCGATGTTCGAGTCGATTCTATTCCCCTCTGCCGGGATCAGTCACAACTACGAGAACTGGCTGGTCGCGAAAGATGATGGAGAGATCCATTCCGGTTTGTTGCTAACTAAAACCGAGTCAACAACGACCATCAAGGATATCAACGGCATCGTTCACGAAATCAAGGCCGACGAAATTGAGGAGCAAAAACGACTCAAGCTGTCGTTAATGCCCTCAGATCTGGTCAAGAATTTCAGTGAACAGGACTTGGTCGATCTCGTTGACTACCTGATGACGCTTCAGAAAGCCCAGTAGGGTTTCAGCTAAATGGGTCCACCGTTGATAAAGAATTGAGTTCGACTCCAAACGGCTTCGCCAACGGAGTCGCCGAGGACGCGTCCGTTGAGGTCACCGTCGATGAAGTGAATTCCACCATACAGACGCGAGAGTCCGGCTTCATCAGCAGCGGCAGTAAACGTATCCCATGACAACGTCAGGTCTTCGGAAGGTGTTGCTCCCGGTTCGAATCGGGAAGATCCCGCTTCAAAAGTCACCGACGCATCGAGCTGGTCACTGCCTGTAAATAGCTCAAGAATCGTTGCACCTGCCGCACTGAAAGCACTATGCCCGGAAGTGTATTCAGAGAAGGGTGGCGATGAATCTTCACCAGGCGTTTGATAGGTTAGAAACTCGGTCGCCAAAATCGTTTGCGTTTCGCCCGAAGGTGTCCAAGCCTCGATCGCGTAGCCACCAAGGTCAGCATTGAACTGGCCAATCAATCCAAGTTCGCCCAAATCTCGAATGGCTCGTACGGGGCGCACGTAATCGTAGTTCGTCTTGGATTCCCATGTCGCAACACCTGCATCAAACACGGCGTTCCCTAACGCAAAAAACATCTGTGCATCGTCGTCGAGCGTGTGGTTGTCACGAGCAGAAACGAATTGCCCAAACGTCATGAACGTTCCGGGCGGGAAAGAAGTGCCGCCGCCGTCTTCCCAGAATTCAGCGACTATCTTCTGCTCATCGGTGAGGTTCGCACTAAACTCAACGACTTCTTCCGCTTGCGAGATGAACACTGGATTGATTATGGTTCCGACAATGCTCGAATCAATATTCACGACGGTGTCATCGCTCAGCGTGATTGTCTTTGCGTCGAGATCTACCTCTCCGTCGACGAGCAGGAACGGCTCCGGCTCGACAGGCCGGAATTCGTCGCCCGAATTCAACGCAAACGAGTCAACGCCTCCCCAATGAGGCGTCAAGAACTCCTGAATGCGGTCCTCAGTTCCAGGAGTCGAATCGATCGGAACATACTCCGGAGTCCAGACGGCAATGTCGTTCGGATCGCCCACCGGATTGGAAGGTGTGTAGCCTGAAATATCCGAGTAAGCAACGCCAAGCGTTCCGCTCGGATCATCGCCGAGTTGATTCGAACCGTCGGCATGGCGAATTTCCAATAGCTGTTGCGCCATGTGGTTTCCAATACCGGCCGGCGTCGTCAGATCAGTCGACGGATTGGTCGGATCAAAGCCAAGTTGCTGCATCACGTTTTCGAAAGTGCTGGCTTGGTCAGTGAACAAATCTTCGAGCACATGAAAGGCCGCGAAGCTCATGGCGACTTGCTTGTTTTGATCAGTATTCTCAATCGCCGGCCTTTGGATTGACTCCTCGAGCGTCGTTGCAATCGCAACTTCGTCGTAGGCAGACCACGCATCGTACATCGCAGTGTGCATCATCGCGAAGGCACGAGATCCGATCGTCGGCCCGGGAGACGCAACGATGACGGCGTCCTGAACCACTTGATCCCAGATTGCAGAAATACTTTGCGTCGGATCTCGAATGGAAACCGTTTGGGTGGCTTCGTCCAAATTCAATTTGAACAAGGACGTGTTGAATGCCGCCGCCAATTCCGACATCCCATCCTGAATTCCATCCGCAGAATAAACTCGCAGTTCGCTTCCAACATTCAAGAACGAATCCGAGATCTGATCAATCGACGCGTCAACGGCCCCGTCATGATTCGGAGTCTCCGATTCGATTTCTATCGTTTGGATGTTGGGGATGCTTGCAAAACTATTGGTGCTTTCGAGCATCGCGGTGTCGAAGCCCAAGCGACCTCGAACCGATATACGGCCAGCATATTGAGACCCAACGGACTCATATCGATCCGCCCCGTCACCCAATTCAATATACGCATTCTGCCCAAAGCTCGAATCATTGACGAGCATTGTGTCGTGTCCGAATTGGCCGAAGAAGCGAGTCTCGCCTACAATGTCGACCGCATTAAGCGCAAATGCATCCATGCCCGCGCCGGCGATAAGAGCAAGATTTCCAGAGACTTGCGTTTCGTCAAATGAAACGGAATCATGATTCGCACCCGCATAGACAGTGACGTTGTTTCCAAATTCGCCACCCTTCACGTAAAGCGAATCGTCTCCGTATCCTAGAGACACAACGAGTTCGCCTTTCGCGGTCGGGCTTCTACCATCGATAGAAACGGTATCGTTTCCGCTGTTCGAATAGACATAGATATTAAAAATATCAATGGAATCAAAGCCACTCAAAAGTGCGTTCGCATATCGCACTTGAGTCCCATCCTGACCCTGGACCAAATTTTCGGCCGTCGTCGCGTTCAGGTTGATGGAGAAACTGTTGTCCTGATAGTCACCTATGACCGTCAGGTTTTCTCCACTCAAACTTGCGTACACGCCTCCTGCTAACAGCTTGCGAGACTCAAGCGATCCGTAATCCAAGCTCGTTTGGGGGGTCTTGTGACGCATGGCTACCTTTGCTGCTCAGCAGTTTGGTGAAGAATTATACAAAGCCGATTATCTACAAGAACCGTGCCGCCGTCCACCGATTCTTCACCGCTTGTTAAATCAATGCTTCAGGGATCGGAGCATCATTCACTTGAGCCAAGGGTTTTTCCCCTTTTAGACAGTTGAGCAAATTTTTCGTCGCCATCACTGCCTGCCGTTCAACGGACTCGTAGGTCCGCGATCCAACGTGAGGCGTGATCACGCAGTTGGGTGCTTTCAACAATGGGTGATCCGCCGGCGGAGGTTCCTGGTCGAGTACATCTGTGCCGTAGCCTCCAACCTGTCCGGATTCCAATGCAGCGACCATGTCAGCCGTGTTAACCAATTCGCCACGAGCACAATTCAGAATCATGACTCCTTTTTTCATCGTTGCCATCGAGCCAGCGTTGATCATGTTCTCTGTTTCAGAATTCAAATTGGTGTGCAACGAAACAATATCGCAGGTTGTGAAAACATCTTCGAGTGACGACGCTTTTTCGACACCATGTTCATTGGCGAATTCTTCGGGCCAGTACAGATCGAAACCCATCACCGGCATCGCAAAGGCTCTCGCACGAGTCGCGACTTCCTTTCCGATTCGCCCCAGGCCAACAATGCCGATCTTCTTCCCCATTAGCTCGTTGCCTGTCAGGCGTTTCCAGTTGCCTGCGCGAACGTGGTTCACTTCTTCGACGAACTTACGACTCAGGCTCAGCATCAACGCAAACGTATGTTCCGCAACCGTCGTGTGATTCACGCCGGGACAGAACGTCAACGGAATGCCTTTCTCAGTCGCGTATTTAACATCGATCTTGTCGACGCCGATGCCGTATTTGGAAATGATCTTCAGGCGTGGAAGACTTTTATCGATGACCGCCTGCGTGATCATGTCGTCACCACATAGAAACGCATCAAAATCACCGGCGAGCTCTAGCATTTTCTCTTCGCTTAACGGTCCACGTTCGCGTTGAATTTCAGCTCCGGCGCTCTCAAGCAACTCATGGTGGGGGCCAGGAGTGTCCTGATAAGAAGTCGTTGTGAGTAGAATCTTTATCATCGTCATCTTCGATTGGCCAGAAATAAACAACAAGTATCGTTCGGAAGCCCCAAGTTTAAGTTAACGCCGTCGATTGACGAGCCTACAATCTTGGCTCCAGCCAATTTCATTCTCAATCCCTGACAATCCATTTACCATGAACGTCGCACAAATCATCGAAGCCAAACGTGATGGCAAGGAACTGGACGAAAAATCGATTGGCGAACTGGTTGCTGGATACGCCGCTGGGTCCGTGCCAGACTACCAAATGTCCGCCTTCGCGATGGCGGTCTATTTTCAGTCGATGACGGAAGCAGAAATTGTCGCACTAACCAAAGCGATGATCAATTCGGGCGAATGCTTGACTTGGAATTCCGCAAAACCTTCCGTGGACAAGCATTCGACGGGAGGCGTGGGGGACAAGATTTCGATCGTGCTCGCTCCGATGCTGGCCTGTTGCGATGTCGAAGTCCCAATGATCTCCGGCCGAGGACTCGGGCCAACAGGAGGAACGCTGGACAAGCTCGAATCGATCGAGGGGTATCGTTGCGAGCTTTCTGGCGACGAGTTCCGCAGCATCGTGAATTGGTGCGGTTGCAGCATCGCCAGCGCGAGTGCAAAACTGGCTCCCGCGGATCGCAAGCTGTACGCGCTTCGTGATGTGACCGCGACCGTGCCATCCATCCCTCTGATTGTAGGCAGCATCCTGAGTAAGAAGATTGCTGCCGGAGTCGACGCGCTAGTCCTTGATGTGAAGTGGGGCAGCGGTGCGTTTATGAAAACGATCGAGGAAGCAAAGCAATTGGCCGATATGCTGGTTACTGTTGGAAACCAACTGGGTACGAAGACGATCGCCGAGATCTCGGACATGAATCAGCCATTAGGAAAGATGATCGGCAACGCGGTCGAAATTGACGAATCGGTCGCCATACTCGAAGGTGGCGGACCCGACGATGTTCGGGAGCTGTCATTGCTGCTCGGAAGTAAACTACTCGTTGCGGCCGGCGTCGAATCGGAGCTATCTGCTGCGACTGAGCGGCTGCAACGGACGATCGATGACGGAACGGCACTGAAGAAACTTGCCGAGATGGTTGAAGCTCACGGCGGCGATTTAGGGCAACCTCGCAAGCGTGCTGCAAGCCACGCGGTGACTTCTATCGAATCTGGAGTCGTAACACGTATCAACACCGATCGACTTGGCCTAGCGGTTATCGAAATGGGAGGCGGTCGCAAGAAGCTCGGCGATCCGATCGATCATTCCTGTGGCATCGAGTTCCTTGTCCGCATCGGCGACAAGCTCTCAAAGGGCGATCTGATCGCCAACGTTTTCTGCGATTCGAAAGTCGCACCCGTCGCAACGAATTTGGTCGGAGCAGCGGTTGGAACTGAGCCTCTCTAGCGCCGACGTCGCAATTCAATTTTTTAATGGAATGTCATGCAATGAATTTATTCGGAGCGAATCTTCCGGAATTCGTAATTCCAATCCTCTTGATTTTGACGTCGCTTGCGGTGATGGGCATCATCATGTGGATCGCAGTGCGTTACGAGAAGAAACGCACTGAAAAGATGGCTACCATTGCGGAAGAGCTGGGCCTCCAGTTTTCTGCTGAGCAGGACAATGCCCTGTTGAGCAAACTTCAAGCGTTTGCACTGTTCAACAAAGGACGGGCGCGCAAGATGAAGAACGTCATGACGGCGGAAACCGAGACAACCAGCCTCGCTATTTTTGAATACCAATACACCACCGGTAGCGGCAAGAATTCGCACACCCACAAATTCACCATGGCTGCCATGGAAACACCTACGTTACAACTTCCACAGTTCACAACTCGCCCCGAAGGGTTTCTCGATGGAATCGGTTCTGCGATGGGCTTTCAGGATATTGACTTTGAAGAACACTCAGAATTTTCTGATGCATTCGTTCTCCAAGGAGAAAACGAAACGGCAATTCGTGAGTTTTTTGACACACGAATATTGGATCTGTTTGCCAACCACAAGGGCGTGCACGTCGATGCCCAGAGAAGCCTGTTGACCTATCGAAGAAAGGGAAGACAGAAACCCGAATCGATCCCGGACTTCATGGCTGAAGCGTATGAGTTTCTCAATGCGTTCAACGAGCCAGAAGCGTAGTAACAAATGAACTCGGAAACTGTCAAAGCCGCGGATCGACCGGCTCGCTTTCCAAAGCTAACACCCCAAAAACACACTCATGAACTTTGCGCAACGGTTCCTGTGCGACAAACCTCTCTAACGATTCGACGCCGAGGGCAAACTCTCGAATCGCCAAGGAACGCTTGCGACCAAGATGACGCTGCCGAAGTCGATCAAGATTATTCAGCGTGTCATAGTCGGGACCATAGATAATCCTCAGATACTCGCTGCCACGAACTTTTACCGCAGGCTGGCAAACGTCCGAACGTCCCTTTTTGGGCTTGGTCATTGCGATGAAGTCATACGGTTTCACGACCATTCCTTCGCCACCCGCTGAAGTCAGCTCTCGCCACCAGTTCTCTCCACCTTCAACGCTGGCTGGATTTTTCAAGTCAACTTGAAGGTAACGGGTCGCGAAAAGCAAATCGGATGGATCAGCTTCACAGAATTTTTCGATTGCGTTCATGTGCCAAAGGTGATCGCGATCCACATGCACCGATTTCTCAGTCGCTAGAATGTGAAACGGAGCCAACCTTAAATCGTCGATCGAATCCACAGGCCAACAGTACTGCCGATACGCATCGGTGAATTTTTCGACATTGTTGCCAGTCGTCGAAAACCGCCCCAACAACTCTTCAATCGACGCAACTGCTTCCGATGACCTCAATCGCGATGCTGCGTCTTCGAGACGCGAAACAACAGCAGGAATGGCCTGTCGAGCAGCAGCTCCAACCGCAGCATATTGGTGCTGCAACAGATCCTGAGCCTTCGCCGACCAAGGCATCAACTCACAATCCAGACAAACCCAATCCGTTTCAAACGAATCCCAGAATCCTGATCTCTCCATCGCTTCCGCCAAGCGTGAAATCAACTCTCTTTCGGTAGCGAGCTGATTGAAGAAACGTCGACCTGTGCGGGTGTACACGATCCCCTGCTCACCCGTTTCGATTCCAAATCTCGATTTCGCGGCGTCGCCGTTTCGACAGACAACAACGACAGCTCGTGAACCCATGTGCTTCTCTTCGCAGATCACCGTTTCGACGCCGGCACTCCGATAGTAGTCGAAAGCCTCAGTTGGATATTCTAGGAAACTCTCTTGGGAACTTGACTCACACGGCGACATGGTGGGCGGAAGATAGATCAGCCACTTCGGATCGACAGCAAAGCGACTCATTACCTCGAGAGCCGCGGTTGCGTTTTGCTCTTTGATTGTGATGTTGTTTCTTAGCCGTGTCGATACGATTCGCTTACCGATGACATCATCTGCATCGAGCAGGTCGTCATTGATCTGCTGAGAAGTAAGCCTCGCCGGATCGAGCGACCCAAGAGCCAACGGTTTCGCCGGTTCGCACCAGACTTTAATGGCTGGTACATCCACCAACTCCTGCTCCGGATACCGCAGCGCCGTCAGCTTGCCCCCAAACACGCAGCCCGTATCAATATCAATCGTTTTGTTCAGCCACTGAGCCTTAGGAATCGGCGTATGTCCGTAGACGACCATCGCATCGCCCCGATAGTCATTTGCCCAGTTATGTCGCACGGGCAATCCGAACTCATCGACCTCACCCGTCGTTTCACCGTAGAGTGCAAAAGATCGCACACGTCCGGACCCGCGACCATGCATGGGCTGCGGCAAGCCCGCGTGAGCGACGACGACTTTTCCTTCATCCAACACATAGTGGCTGATCAGGCTGTCGAGAAACTCGATCAGTTCCTTTTGAAACTGAGGACGATCAGCAGCTGGAACCTGTTCGATGTCTGCCAGCGTTTCAGCTAGACCGTGCTTCACCGTAACGTTTTTGCCTCGCAACTTTCGCAGCAGCTTCACATCGTGGTTTCCTGGAACGCAAAGGGCGTTTCCCGTTCGAACCATGTTGCGCACGACGCTCAGACAATCGACTGCTCGAGGTCCGCGGTCGATCAAGTCTCCAACAAAGACAGCTTTTCTACCAGCAGGATGCTTGAAACAGTGGGCCGACCAACCAGGACCGTTATCTGGCGACGCAGCTACCTGATAGCCAAGTTTTCGCAACAACGTTTCCAGCTCGTCATAGCAACCGTGTACATCACCGATGAAATCAAATGGACCGTGCTCTTCCGTTTTATCATTCCACAACGGAACCCGCGCAAACCGAGCCGCATCAACTTCTTCGACGGATGCCATTGTGAATACATGTCGGAAGCCTTCGCGTTTCAATCGGCCAAGGGAACGTCTGAGTGCCGAGCGTTGATTTCGAATGACATGAGGTCCGAAATTTCTGTCTGCCCGAGTTGCGTTTCGCGCCGAACAAACTTTCTCAGGCAGATTCAGCACGATCGCGACAGGCAGGACGTGGAACTCGCGGGCCAGTGCAACCAGCGACTTTCGTGATTCAGGTTGAACGTTCGTCGCATCAACAACCGTTAGTCGCCCAGCCGCCAGACGCTTGCGAGCAACGTAGTACAGAACATCGAAAGCGTCGCTGGTCGCCGCCATGCTGTTTTCGTCATCGCTAACAAGTCCGCGGCACGAATCCGATGAGATAACCTCCGTCGCAAGGAAATGCTTTCGAGCAAACGTACTTTTGCCGGAACCACTTGGGCCAATCAGGACGACGAGGCTGAGTTTGGGAATCTTGTGGGGAGCGGCTTTGCTCATTGAACGTCCCCATTTGACGAAAGGAGCTCTCTGCCTTCATGGGTAAACGTTGCCATTTGCGTGGGAGCTCCAAGTTGCTCATCAACCGGCCCAACGGGAGCAATCTCAGCTTTGTAGCCAAATCGCTCGCAGATCGAATCGACCCATTCTTTGAACTCGACACGCGTCCACTCAAAGCGATGGTCGCTATGGCGAAACTTCCCCGCTGGCAGTTCCGGCCACAAAACGTTGTAGTCTGCGTTTGGAGTCGTCACGATCACCGTCTTGGGCAACGCATGCCGAAACACAACACGCTCCATGGCGGACAGACGTGGCGGATCAAGATGCTCGATAACTTCGACCAATGCCGCGGCATCGAACTCGGAAAATCTCGAATCGCGATACATCAATGATCCGTGCAGCAGCTTTACTCGCTCCGATTGAAAACTGGGCAACTCGTCCAGTCGCAGTCGTTTACTGGCGATTTCGAGCGTGCGTACGGAAACATCAACGCCAACGATCTCCTTGAATTGCCAGTTCTTGATCAAACGCTTCAAAAGCTTCCCTTCGCCACAACCGAGATCGATCACTCGCGTCGCACCTGTTTTAACAAGCGCATCCGCGACCGTATCCAAACGGGCATCGTGAAGTCGGATTTTCTTTTCAACGTTGACTTCAGTATTCGCTTTCGTTTCGGAGTCATCAGCCAGTTCGATTGCGTCATTTAGCTGAGCAATTGCCAGCCGTGCAACGCTGGGCATGAACTTGAGGTAGCGTCGAACGATCGTTTCCATTTCGGGATGCGTATCGAGCCAGCCTTTCCCTTTATCGAGCAACTTGTCCAATTCATCGCTGCTGACGAAGTAGTGTTTTTGGTTGTCGAAGACAGGAATCAAAACATAAAGATGGCTCAGCACACTCGCAACGGTTGCGGTGGTCTCAAGTCGAACGGAGAAATAGCGGCTGTCTCCCCATTCAGGGAACTGTTCGTCGAGCGGCAGTCGTTCTGTAAAAACCGTGTAGCCCAACGGCTCGAAAATATTGCGAAGGAAATCTTCTCCGCCGCGAACTGGCAACACGTCGAGTGTAACTTCGAGAGGAATCGCCTCTTTCGCCAGCTCGGGATGTGATTTGCATTGGCCAGACATCGCGGACCCCAAGACTTTGGAGATTGCAGTGCTCATAAATGACGACGCAACGAAAGGACGATCGTTCACGTAACCCGCAAGTGCAAAGCTCTGGCTGCGATTTCCTTTATTGCGAGCCATTGCTACAGAATCAATGTCCAGCAGCATCGCCATCGTGCATTTCGTTTCATCTGACTCCGGATAGAAAACGTGACACTTGCCAAAGCTAAGTTCAAATGTTTGCACGCGATCCGGATGTTTATGGAGTAAATAGCCCAGATCGGTTGCTCCGTGGCGATTGGTCGAGATGGTGAGCAGCATTGGCGGGCAGCAGTCAGGCGGGAAGTAGATACGAGGCTACATATTACAACAGGTTGCCGGCGAGCGAAAAAGGTTCGCTGCTTCTTGCATTCCACGGAAAACAGAGCCAAGTCAATCTATCCGATCGAGTAATACGTTGTTCAGCTCTTCCGCCTCGACCGTGTTGGTGAGTTCGGATCTGCGTTCAAAGCCGGTAGGCGATCCTGTCCCTGACTCGTGCATCCAGTTTTTCTCTGTCTGGGAGAGACTGAGCTACACCCTTTCCATGTTCTTCACCAAACGCGAATAACCAGGCTACCGTGCTTCATCCACCAACGACAGCAAGGACCGCTGGTCCGCCGCAAAAAGCTGGTGATCTCCGGTCGGCGTTGTTTTCCATACAGCAAGAACATTTTGAAAGCTCCCGAGCGTATTGAATCCCTGATCGAAGAAAGGCTGGTTGATGAAATCCTTCGTTCCCAGTTGGACGGCAAAGAGACCCAAGTTTATCTTGTGCGGTGTGGACAGGAAATTCGCTACGCGAAGGTCTAAGCCAATCTGTTGAATCGCCTGAAGGCGCTGGCCGCAAGCTAGTTGCGCTGCATCATTACCGTCGTTGCGATGTTATTCGTATTGGCTGCCGTGCTCGTCGATCGCGATGTTGCACGAGTCGATGCATGGGTCACTGCCCATGAATTCGCCGTGCTGCTCTACGGCTTTCTGACCTTTATCAAACGCTTGAATGTGGTCCTCTTTAGTTTCCATGGTTTGCGTTCAAATGGTTTCTTGGTCGTTTTCGACAAACCGCAGAAGCCTAGCGAGTAAAAACTGAAAACAGGCAGCCGATGTCGGGCAAGGAAAAACGAACAGTTGTCAAGTATCATTGAGGTATGCCTGATACCGTTGGTCGCTTGACCGGCCAATAATTGACAACGGTCAGACCATTTCTTGCTCCCAAAATACAACAATGGAAAAAGCGATGAAGAAAAAACACGGAGTCCTTTCGCGAAGAGGTTTTATTCAGGGGGCGGGAGCTGGCTCGGTCGCGCTTGGTGGCGGTTTCGCATTGGCAGCGCAGGACCGAGAAAAGGGCGCTTCGAAACAGAGCTTTGAATTGGACGATTTGCCTCGGGACGCCAATGGAAAAGTCATCCCTGGATTCGGCGAGGAAGAGCCTCTGGGCGAGCATTCAACTGCCGCCCAGCAGCACGCTGCGAAAAAATGGAAATCCGTTTCTGCTCGAAAAATCAAAGTGGGCATCGCCGGTTTTGGGCTTTGCAAATTCGGAGCTAGTTTCTTCTATCAGAACCATCCCAATGTCGAAGTCGTTGCTGCAACAGACCTTGATCCTGAAAGATGCAAGCAGTTGGCAAAAGCTGTCGGTGCTACAAAAACGTATCCGTCTTGCGAAGAGATGATCCGCAAGGACAAAGGGGTCGAAGCGGTATACATCGCGACCGATGCTCCCAGCCATGCTCGCTTGTCTATCATGGCTTTGAACCATGGAAAGCATGTGGTGGCTGCCGTTCCAGCCGTTTTCGGTTGGAAAGGCGAAGAAGAAGCCGAACAACTTTTCGAAGCCGTCAAGAAAAGTGGCATGAAGTATATGATGAATGAGACTTCGACTTTTCATGCGGACCTGTATGGGAAAAGAATGCAATATCAAGCTGGTGCGCTTGGCCGCCTTATCTATTCCGAGGGAGAGTATTGGCACGACGGCGTTGGAGTATTGGGAAGCTTCAATCCGAAAAATGGCAAGATCGACGAGTACGGATGGCGTCGAGGTTTGCCGCCAATGTGGTACCCAACGCACGCTACGGCCTACTATGTTTCGGTCACAGGTGGCGGGAGGCTGACCGAAGTTTCATGCGTCGGCATGCCAAGTTCGTATCCGGTTTTCAAAAACGATAACAATCAACATCGAAATCCATTTGGGACGGAAATCGGACTTTTCAAGACCAGCGAAGGAGGAATGTCACGGATGGGAATTAGCTGGGACATGAAAGATGCACACGGCGAAAAGGGGCGATGTTACGGCCAAAAGCCTCATGATAATAAGATTGATGGCACTCGTCCTCCGCTTCCACCAACCGTAAAAGGCGGCGGTCATGGCGGCACTCACGGATTGCTTACCAACGACTTTGTCGAATCAATATTGCTTGACCGAAAGCCAATCATTGACGTATCGGAAGCGTTAAACATGACGATGGCGGGAATCATTGCTCATCAGTCAGCACTGAAAGATGGTGAATGGATCAAGGTCCCCCAATACAAACTTTGATGATCAAGCAAACAATACAAAGGCTCCAAACAAAACAAAGGCTCCACGAACAAAACAAAGGCTCCAGGAGCCCAAATTTCTAGTTCCAGTGGCCGGGTAGCTTACGAACGTCTGTCTCCGACACCTTGCAGGTTCGAATGTCCGCCCAACAGGTAAACATCATCTTCATCGGCATTGACCGAAACGTCAAAACTTGAAATTGCGAATACGTCGATTGCCACATAGCAGAATGTAGTAATTCCAAGATATCTGCAAGTTCGTCGCTGGTTGATCAACTTAGCACCTTGCGAAGTGGAGTTCGGGGAAAACCACAATGCCAATGTGCCTGGGGCGAGACTGTCCAGCCACGAGTTTTGAAACTTGCTTTGATAAAATCTGACAACGGTTGCACGCTCCGAGTCACTGACGCTCGACTGGGGAACGTTGAAGAAAACAAGTTCAGTCTCTCGAATTCTGGGATACTTAGTACATTGCGTCCGTTAACCACATCAGTAGGTGCACCTCTTCAGCGAAATAAGTAAACCGACTTATGGCCTGCGGAAACGGAAACCGGCTTCCGACCATTGCTAAGGTTACGCAGAATCGACTTCGTAACCATCCAATAAAAAAACGACGCCCGATTGGACGTCGTTGCTTTGCATTCGATTCAAAGAGCAGCCTACTGCTTAGACTCGTCGCCGTTTGCTTTCTCCATGTACTTTTCGACGATGTCGCGGTACTTGGCAGGAAGCTTGTCCTTGATGGCGTTGTTAGCAGGATCGCGACTGCGGTCACGAAGGCGACTCCATGGACTCGCTGGCGTGTCCTCATATGTCTTAACGATCGCTTTGCCGTCAGCAGCCTTTGCATCTTTGCTGCTTTGACTCTTTTTCTGTTGCGGCTTCTTGTTTCCAGCTTGTTGTTTCTTACCAGCCGAAGGCTTGCCTTCGCCAGGCTTCTTGCAATTCTTGCAGCTGCCAGAACACTCTTTCTTTTCAGCTTCCTTGATCAGCTTCGTCAACATCGTGACGACCTTCTCTTGCTGAACTTGAGTAGGGTTATCGGTCTTTTCAAGATCCAGTCGGCGACGCGAGTAATCCATTCGCTGATGAACGTCGTCTAGCTTCCCCTCTTCGATCTTTTGCAGTCGCTGAACCTGACGCCAAGCACTGACTCGCATACGCTCGGGAGCGTCCGGATTGGACTCAAGAAAGGAGACGAATGAATCGATGGCTTTTTGGTTTTCCAACAAACCCGCATGAGCAACACCCATGAAGTAATCGCTGGCTCCTGTGTGCAGAGTGTGATCTACAAAATCTTTCTTGAGTGAATCAAGCAATGGCAAAGCCGTTTCGAATTGCTCGTTGTTCATCAAGGTACGAGCCATGAAGAACGAAGCGTCTGCCGCAAGGAATTTGTCATCCGACTTTGTCAGCGGAGTCAGCAGCTCAACGGCTTTGGCTATGTCTTCATCTTCAGATGAGTCGATTGCCATCGCGTACTCAGGGTAGATCGCAATCAGGCCTTCGGTGATCGCATCGTCTGGAGCATCATCCGCGAGAGCATCAATACGCTTTTCAGCCGACGACTTTTGAGCCGCCCGTATGTCGAGCGACTTCACATGATCACGAAACGAATTTACGACATCGGTATCACCAGCGGTCGCCGGCAAACAAATAAACATCGACAGCAAAGCAGCCGCCAAAAAGTTCCAGCTCTTAACGTTCATTGTCCACCTTGAATGTTGCAGTGATTCGTATTCGTTAATGATAGCAATTGATAAACCG
>CAYGUE010000054.1:0-36921 GCA_964352885.1 uncultured Pirellulaceae bacterium | reverse complement strand
TCGCGGTTGCCGCACCGACTTCGTTGTCGACATAAAGCCCAGCACCGATGATCGGAGAATCGCCGACTCGACCGGGAAGCTTCCAAGCCATGCCGCAGGTAGTGCACGCGCCGGAAAGGTTGCCCTTTGAGTCGATCGCCAACAAGCCAATCGTGTCGTGGTTCTCAATGTTGATCGTGCGAGACTTGATCGCGTCCGGATGAGAGGACTTCCATTTTTCGTACTCGGCTTTTGCTTTGTCGGTCAACAGGTTTTTCCTCTGCATACCGTTTTCGACCGCAAACATTTGAGCACCTTGGCCGACCAGCATCACGTGCGGAGTTTTCTCCATCACCATCCGCGCCACCGAAATTGGATTCTCGATCTCTTCGATTGCGGCGACCGAACCACAGGCTCCTTTCTCGTCCATGATGCAAGCGTCGAGCGTGACAACGCCAGAGGCGTCTGGCCAGCCACCGATTCCGACGCTGGAAACTTTCGGATCTGATTCCGTCACGCGGACGCCGGCTTCCACCGCATCGAGAGCACGACCACCGGTGGAAAGGATTTTCCAGGCAGCATCATTGGCAGCCAAGCCGTGCCGCCAGGTGGAAATGACAACGGGTCGCACCGGATCGGTTTCTTTCCTGCTGGCGACCGAAGTAGATGTTGAAGTGGTGAGCGAACCGGCAGCAACCGCGCTAGTACCGATAAAGTGTCTTCGCGAAATCATGGTTGAACTCCTGATGAAGCTAAATTGATGGTAATCTGATCGGTCGTGGCTGGGGCGTCTCGCCCCAGTAAATTTGGTCCACTGCGGCGAGACGCCACAGCCACTGGGTGCAACTCAAAACTTAAGCCACCTGTCCTCTATCGTACTGGAAGTCATGTTCGGTTGGTTCCGCAAACGTCGTCGTAAGAAAATTCTCGCAGAAGCATGGCCAGAACCCTGGGATCTGCACCTGCAACGCAACGTTCGTTTGACGTGGGAGATGAGCGACTCGCAAGTGCAATCGCTGCAGGATCGCGTCAAAATATTCGTTGCGGAAAAAAACTGGGAAGGTTGCGATGGCTTGCAACTGACGGAGGAAATAAAGGTCACCATCGCGGCGCAGGCCAGTTTGATGTTGCTGGGCGTGACCGATTACTATTTCGACAATGTTAAATCGATTTTGGTTTACCCCCAAGCATTCCGACGAGAGACTGGCGATGGCTTGAACGAGGGACAGTCCCAGCATCGCGCCGGCGAAGCGTGGCAGGGCGGGCCAATTATCTTGTCTTGGAAGGATTCTCTCGAGGGCGGCCGCAATGAAGACGACGGCCGGAACGTCGTGATCCATGAATTCGCACACGCACTCGATGGGCTCGACGGTGAAATGGGCGGCAGCGTGATGTTCGACGACGCGGAATCGTCGCAGGCTTGGAGACGTGTTGTCGATGAGGGTTATGCGGAACTTTGCCGGGCGAAAGAGACTGGCCGCCGAACTTTGCTGGATCACTACGGTGCAACGAATCGCGCCGAGTACTTTGCCGTCGCCACCGAGACGTTTTTTGAACAACCAAGAGAGCTCTCACGAGAACACGATGAATTGTTCGCGCTGCTAGAGAAGTATTACCGCGTTGATCCGATCCAATGGCAGCGTCGCAGATGAACCGAACCCAGATAGTGAATGCTCTCGCCAGCGGTCATCCCGATGGTTGGGTTTCCGAAATGACTTCCGCAAGACTTGTGCGTCCATCTGCGCGTCCAAAAGATCTCGCCGGCGAAGAACGTCATGCAGCAGTGATGCTTTTGATTTTTCCAACCGACGATGGCGAATCGCTTCAGACCGTGTTGACCCGTCGCAAAGATACACTGCAACACCATCCCGGACAGATTTCGCTCCCGGGTGGCAGTCTCGACGACGGTGAAACGATTGAGCAAACGGCGCTTCGCGAAGTCGAAGAAGAGATCGGTATCGATCGCGATTCGATCGAGGTGCTGGGCAGGCTTAATTCAATCTACGTTCCTCCGTCCGACTTCACGGTGACTCCGTTTGTTGGTTGGCTACCGAAAGAGCCAAGTTTTGAGCTGCAAGCAAGCGAAGTCGCCGAGTTGATTTGTGTTGAAATATCTCAATTTCTTGACCGCTCGATACGTCGGATTTCACCCGTCATTAGCGATCCAAGAGAACGGAATGTCCCTTGGTTTTCGGTAGATGGACATCAGGTTTGGGGCGCTACCGCAGTTATTTTAGACGACTTCATCCATCGGGTTGAACGTATTGAGTCTGATTGAACTAGAGGCAGTTGCAAAACTATGTTGGCGAGTCAGTCCCTGACTCGCGATAGCGCCATTCACGGTCTCGGAGAGACCGAGTTACTATCGGCATTCGGTTTTGTAACCAGCTCTAGTAATTGAAGGGGACGAAAGGGATATGCTTGGCTATAATTGATTTCCCTCCCTTATAAATTATCTAAGACAGAGTTTTATGAGCAACAAGACATCCCGACGCTCCTCTTTACGTCGCTCAAAGAGAACCAAACAACTCGGCGCTCCCTACCAAGCTCTTGAGCCACGTCAACTTCTGGCGGCAGCGCCAATCATCTCCGAGTTTCTTGCCTCCAATGAAACTGGGTTCGTTAACGACAATGGAAACGCAAGCGACTGGATTGAAATCTACAATGCTGGTGATGCGAGCATCAATCTGGCAGGCTATACGCTTACCGATGACGCGGGAGAAACAGACAAGTGGACTTTCCCTTCGGTGAATCTGGCTGCGGGCCAGTATTTGACGGTTATTGCTGCCGTTGACGCTGCGCCAACAACGGGCATCAACCTGTACACGGGATTCAGCTTGAAAGCGTCAGGAGAATTCTTGGGCTTTTACGACTCAGCTGGAACTGCGGTTTCCGAATTTGTCATCGGTGGTTCCGACTATCCGCCACAGTATGAAGACGTCTCCTACGGTGTCCGATTCGACGTCGGAAACTTCGATCAAGTCAGCTACTTCGAAACGCCAACACCGGGCAGCCCAAACAGCGGAGCGGTTGATGGCTTGGTCGATCGCGTTGTCATCAGCCAGCCAGCAGGATTTTACGATACGGCGTTTGATGTCACGTTGTCATCGACGACGCCCGGGGCAACGATTTACTACACGCTTGATGGCAGCACGCCATCAGCGACCAATGGCAACATCTACTCTGCACCGATCACCATTTCTGGCACATCGAATTTACGAACGGTGGCTACGAAAGCCAACTATCTCACCGTTCCCGATCGAACAGCTTCATACATCTTCATTGACGACGTCGTGAATCAATCGCTGGACGGTTCAGCGCCGGTCGGTTGGCCAGCGACTTGGGGCGCCAACGACGTTGACTATGGAATCGATCCCGACGTGATTGCGACGGAAGGGTTGCAAACGATCAAGGATTCGCTTTTGTCGATTCCGACTTGGTCTGTCACGACGGACTTGGACAATCTGTTCGACGCCGCAAACGGAATCTATGCCAATGCCGAAGAACGTGGAATTGCTTGGGAAAGACCAGCTTCGGTCGAGCTACTGAACCCAGATGGTTCAACCGGATTCCAGGTGAATGCAGGCTTGCGAATCAAAGGAGCTTACAGTCGCCGACCCGAGAACCCAAAGCACTCGTTCAAAATCTACATGCGTAACGAGTATGGCGACTCGGAGCTTAATTTTCCGGTTCACGGAGACGAAGGTGTCGACACGTTTAAAAAACTGGATCTGCGGACTGCACAAAACTGGTCATGGAGCTTCAACGGAAATAATACGACTCAGTTCGTCGAAGATGAACTGGCTCGAGAGAACATGAAGGATCTCGGCCAGCCTTACACTCGAAGTGTTTGGTTTCATCTTTATCTCAACGGCCAGTATTGGGGCATCTTCCAAACTCAAGAACGTCACGACGAGAACTTCGCGGCCAGCTATTTTGGCGGCGATCCTGACGACTACGACGTGATCAAAGCCCGGCCAGGAACGACGGAAGCCGTTGACGGGAACCTCGAAGCCTATGAACGGCTCTTCGATCAGGCCGCTGCACTGGATGCGGACGGCTCAACCCCGAATTTTGTCAACCAGGATGCCTACTTAAAAGCTCAGGGGCTCAACCCCGACGGCACTCGCAACCTGAACTACGAAGTCCTGCTGGACGTTGACAACGTGATCGATTACATGACGATCCAATTGCTGGGAGGAAACCGCGACGGTCCGATCGGAATGTATTCCAGCCCAGCCAATACCGGATTGAACAATTTTTTCACGATGCGTGATCGAACAGGCGATCAGGGATTCCAGTTTTTTGCCCATGATTCGGAACACATGTTGCGCGACGTGAACGAAGACCGAATGGGTCCGTTCAATCATTCGAACTTCGATCAAGCGAGATACTTCAACCCGCACACGCTGCATCAAAAGCTGATGGCGAACGAAGAATATCGCATCGAGTTTGCCGACAACGTTCAGCAGCACTTCTTCAACGGAGGCACGCTTTCGGCACAGGCTCAAATCGACAAGATGTACGAACTGGCAGCTGAAATCGACACAGCGGTTTACGCTGAGTCGGCTCGCTGGGGCGATGCCAAGGTATCCACTCCGCGGCTGCGATCGACATGGCTAAATCGACTTGCCAGTCTGCGAGATAACTACTTTCATCAGCGCGAAGCCGTCGTTCTGCAACAATTTCGTGATGCTTTTATTCAGAATCGAGATGGCCTAGGCAACTACACGATCAATGAAGATGCTCCGCTGTTTCCTTGGCTTGATGCACCACAATATTTCGTTGATGGCAACGAGCAAAGCGGCGGTCAATTTGATGTTGGCGATGAGCTCCAAATCTCAGCAAGCGATGGAATCATCTATTACACGCTCGACGGGAGTGATCCGCGACTCTTGGGTGGCGGCATTAGTCCGGACGCCACGATCTTCGACGGTACAACGACTGATACGACGGTTCTTTCGGCTGGTTCGGTTTGGAACTACCATGATCAGGGTAGTAACCTTGGCTCAGCTTGGCGCGAATCGTCTTACAACGATTCGTCCTGGAGCAGTGGAAATGCTGAGCTCGGCTACGGCGATGGCAACGAAGCGACGGTAGTCTCTTTTGGTGGCGATGCCAACAACAAGCATGTGACGACTTATTTTCGAAAAACCGTCAACGTTGCGGCTGGCGACTATTTGACCGCAACGTTGCAGTTGCGTCGCGACGATGGAGTTGTTGTCTTTTTGAATGGCGTTGAAATCGCCAGAGACAATCTTCCTGGCGGCACGATCAACTATGATACGTTTGCGAGTACGTTTGCTAGCGACGACGGCAATGACTGGCAAGAATTCAGTTTCGATCCAAGTCTTTTGATAGCTGGCGATAATACGTTGGCCGTAGAGATTCACCAGATTAGCGCGACAAGTAGCGACATCAGTTTCGACGCCGAGTTGGTTGTTTCAACAGCGACAGGTGATCCAATCGCATTGAGTGATTTGACCCTCGTCAATGCTCGATCTCTGGCAGGTGACGGAACGTGGTCGGCACTTCACTCAGCGACTTATTTTCTCGAGGCAGCATCGCAGTCAAACATCCGAATCAGCGAAATCAATTACAACCCGCACGATCCTTCGGCGACAGAGATTGCGGCGGGTTACAACGATGCGGATGATTTCGAATTCCTCGAATTGGCCAACTCGCACCCATCAGGGACCGTGAATCTTATCGGCATGCAGTTTGCAAGTGGCTTGACCTATACCTTTGGTGATGTGCTTTTGGGACCTGGCGAGCGAGTCGTAGTTGTCGAGGATACTGGTGCGTTTGCAGAGCGTTATGGCACGTCGATCACACCGGTTGGCGAATGGACAGGCGGTCTAAGCAATGGCGGCGAGACAATCTCGCTGTTGGAGAGCGACGGCAGCGAAGTGATGTCCGTATCGTGGAGCGATAGCGGGCTGTGGACCGTAGCCGCCGATGGCGAAGGTGCTTCTTTGGTACTCGATTCGGTAACGACGAATTCAGCGAAGCTCGGCAAGCACTACAGTTGGCGTACCAGCGTCGAATACGGCGGCACACCGGGAGCTGTGTCGGCATCAGCATCAGGCGTCATCATCAACGAGGTGATGGCTCATACCGATGCACCGATGTCAGACTCGATCGAACTCTTCAATCCAACCGGCAGCGACATCAACATCAGCGGTTGGTTCTTAAGCGATTCCGGTGCCAATCCCTTCAAGTACATGATCCCGGGATCAACGATACTTGCTGCAGGCCAGTATCTGGTTTTCGATGAAAGTGATTTCAATCCGAATCCAACGAATCCTGGTGCGAACGACTTCGCTCTGAGTTCACTTGGCGACGAAGTTTACTTGACGCGCAACATCAGTGGCGTCCCAGCGTTCGAAGACGTGGTTGAATTTGCCGCAACTTACTACGGACAATCGGTTGGCCGACTTCCGGACGGTAGCGGTCGATTGGCTCATGTCGATAGTGCAACACTCGGTCAGTCCAACCGCATCCATGGACTTTCAGACTTGATCATCTCCGAAGTCCACTACAATCCACTCCCACCGACAGGAAATCCGGTTGGAGTCGGCGACAACGACATCGAGTTCGTCGAGATCTACAATCGCACGGATCAACCGATCGATCTGAGTCAGTGGCGACTACGCGGAGATGTAGACTTCAACTTCCCGGCGGTAACGCTCAACCCTGGCGAGAGTATTCCCGTCCTGGCGTTCGATCCAACGGATCCATTGTCTGCAGACAAGTTGAATGCCTTCCGTACAGACTATGGTATCAGCGACAGTGTACCATTGCTCGGTGGTTTCAGCGGAGACCTTGGCAATAGCTATGGCCGAGTGAGCCTACAACAATCCGACGATTCACCATTGGATAATCCAACGGTAACACCTTGGGTGACGGTCGACGAAGTCGTCTACGATGATCTTGCCCCGTTTGCCAATGCCGACAACACAGGCCAGAGTCTAAACCGCACGACAGCAGCAAGCTTCGGCAACGCGGCGTCAAGCTGGACCGCAACGATCCCGACACCGGGATCTTCATCCATCATTGTCGCTTCACTTGAAGGTCGCCATGTCTTCTACAACGGCAGTACTTTCGACGGCGACGACCCAATGGACGGAATCTCGGACAACCTTGCGATTGCCACCAACAAGCAACCACTGTTGCCGGGCGAAACCGCCACGTTCGCCAACTACACGAGCTTTGAACAAGGCATCAATGGTCTGTTTGTAGACATTGCCAACCTTGAATCAACAGGAGTAAGTTCAAGTGACTTCGAATTCGCGACTGGAAACGGCAGTACGGCGGGTAGCTTCACATCATTGACGGTCACACCCATTATCAGCGTTCGACCGGGAGAAGGCATTGGCGGCAGCGACCGAGTTAGTCTGATCCTTCCCAATGGCTTGGTCACAGGGACATGGCTTCAGGTGACGGTCAAAGCCAATGCCGCAACGGGTCTCTCCAGCGATGACGTTTTCTACTTTGGCAACGCGATCGGCGAAACGGGTGACAACCCAGCCAATGCCCGCGTGGACGCGAACGATATCGCTAGAGTGCGCAGCAACCTTTCAGGCTTCTTTACGGTGGGGTCGGAGAGTTTTTATGACTTCAATCGTGACGGTCGGGTCAATGCAACCGACATCGGCATCGCTCGAAACAACCTGTCGGGCTTCTTTGGATTGAATCTGATCACGGCACCAGGCGGCGGATCGAATCGGATGGGTGGATCATCAGGCCTGTTCGGCGACGATGATGGTGGTGGTGACATTGGTAAGTTTTTCAGATACGCGATCTCAATGGAAGATCGCGTTTGTCGAATCGAGAACGTAACGAGTGCCGAAAAGGATTTGGCATTCGCCATCCCGAATCTGTTCGAGTTGCAAGACTTTGATACGTTAGATCGAAATAAGAAAGCGACGCGTTAAATCCCAACCCGAAGCGTGAGTTTTGAAGTTGCACTAATACTAAAACTAATACAAGCCCGAAGCGCAAGAGCGCAAGCGAGTGAATAATTGCATGGAGTTTCGATTCACTCGCTTGCGCTTCGGGCTTGTATTGAAACGCTTCGCGCTTCGCGTGTTCAATGGTTATTTTCAGATAGAATCTGAAATTTCAGGCAAAGTGTGCAACTTCAAAAATCGCAAGCGAGGTTTTTTGCTGACGATCACCATTCTTGAACCAGCGCACTTTAGGCATACAGCATTGAAAATGCCGTCCCCAACAACGCCAGCGCTGCCCAGTCTCTCAGTCCGATCCGTTCGCTGTCGGCACGAAATTTCAGAAAGCCCAGCATCGCTCCTGTCGGACAGCCGTAACGGCAATAAGCCATCGGTGAAACCAAAGACGCACTCAACCCAACAACAAACACGCCAATCGTTGCCCAACCGGCAACGCGAAAGGCAAACCCATCGAATGGTTCTATGCTGGCGAGATTGAACGCGGATCCATTCATCGCCACGATGACAACCAGCAACAACAAGGCAAACGGGATCAAACCCAGAAGGCGATCAACTAAATTCGAAATCTTCAGCTTCCACGTTGTACGGTTCTTTGCGAGTTGCTGAATCGCACCAAAGGGACAGATGTGGTGGCAAAACGGTTGATGTTTCGAAACGATTGGCACAACATACGCAGCCAGCGATAGGAAAACCAAACCCGGTGCAACGGTCCATGGAATGCTGCTCTTTGACCATCCGACGACCGAAGCCTGCGAAAGCATGTGACCGTTGATAAACCCCAGAAATGCAATCACAGCCAACTGGTAGACGATCCGTAGCTTTTTGTATTTACCGAAACGGCCGAATGAAAGCACAACGCCAAAGATCGTCAGCAGCACGGTCGCGATGTCGGCCAAGTAAGAAAAAGCACTACGAGAGAAGCTTCCAGCGAAACTCGGCTTCTGGTTGATTGCTCCTTCAGCCGCCAAGACCAAACCATCAGCTACACACATGCTGGTCATCGTCGCGCCGGAGACGCCGTCGATACCGTTGTCTTCGGGAACCATGGTTGACAGTTCTTCGAGCGTCTTGCCAACGTAGAACTTTTGAAAGCCCTGTTCATCATTCAGGTAGTTCGCGTAGGGCTGGTTTTCGTACGTTTGATCAACCACCAAGCCCACACACTTTTCGTTGATATCAAATCCGGCAAGGGTTACCGTTGGGCCTTGGTATCCGGATAACTGATCTGCGTAAGGTGTTGTGCTGAGCACGAAACCGATTCGGTCTGAATGAGAATACACATCCCAAATGTTTGATCGCCAAGTGGACTTGGTTCGCGTAGCAGATTTGAAAAGCAAACGAACGTTTGTCGCGGTGGGCTGGGCCTCGAATTTCAGCGAAGGAGCACTCCCGCCTATCCGCTTGGCGACCGAGGAGATGATGGAGTAGCTGGTCAGCGTTGCTCCGGAGACAGCGTCGATTTCTTGCCATTGATCTGAGGCACCAAATCCGATGCCGCGGAAAGACTTCGCGAAGTTCGGATCATCTTTTACCGCTGCGATGTGATCCACCGTATCGCCGCTGTTGCCGATCATGATGGACAGAATTTGGTTGCTCGGATCGAGTGCAATCAAGCAGTTCGTTGGACCCGAGTAACCGATGATGTGGTCGCATTGCGGAGAAGTCTGCAAAACGTAGCCCACTGTTTGGCCCGATTCGTCGCGGATCAGGTTGCAGCCAAGCCCTCGGTTGGCCGGTTCAATAGCGACTGCTCCTAGAATGGCTTGCTGGACAAACTTAAGCGCCACGGTGTCAGTATCAAGATTCGAATCGGCCCACGTCGTCTGCCGATGCGTGTGGCGGATCATCCAGAGCACACAAACGAAAAGCGCGACGCGCAAGCCATGAACGAGAATTCGTTTCAGCTTTGGATTGCGTATCCGCGGTTGTTTGGGCACAGGATTGCCAAGTTTTACTTCGTGACTTTCAGAACATGAGCATATTCTGAAGGCCGCGTCTCTGGAAGCTCAACCGTGACTTGGCTGTCCGGGAAATCGAGGAAGTAAACGCATGGAGTTGCTTGACCAACCAAATCAATTGCGATGTTCGCACCAAGCCCGGACTTCGCCATCCTCGAAAATTTCTACAGAAATATGGTTCGGATTGCAGCATACCGGACAGTCTTCGTAGTACTGCTGCCTTTGGCCCTGCGTTGGATCGACCGGGATCACGATCTCTTCGCCGCAGGAGTCGCAGATGTAGTTTGCTTCGTCGTCCATATGATTGATCGAGTTCACCTAAATGAGGGAGCCAACAGAGAGCATTAAAACTGCAATCAACAAAAGCAAGCAACCCGATTTCCCAACCGCATCCGGGACGGAGACTTCCAATTCACTCATCAGGTTCTCGATGAACTCTTTTGAAGAGGCAAGTGAGCTCCTTGTCGCGTCTTTGTGGATCTTGATCGCTCTGATTTTGTTGCCTTCTTGAATCGCGTCGAGAACCGAATCCATAATATGGTCGTTCAGATCGAAATCATTGGATGAAGGTTTAGCTGTATCTGCCTGTCGTCCGTGAGCTTGAATATGCTCAACCTGATTCTTGGCGTCCAGTAGCGAACATTTGACAAATTCTCTGTAAAGCTTGATCGCCGCAATTTTCCCATTGGTTGAAAACTGATGCTTGACCAATTCGATTCGATCTTCCGTCAACATGGATTCTCTTTTTCTCAGCGGGTAAGGAAATTAGTCAACCGATCATACCGAACATCCTGTATTAAGCCCAAATGGATCGTCAATCGAGGGGGATGGTTTAGTAAACCACTCCGGTCCGGACTCGGTCATGTAGAAATGGTCCTCCAATCGGACGCCGAATTGGTCAGGAATCACTAGCATCGGTTCGCTGCTAAAGACCATTCCAACGTCCAGTGGAGTCATCTCGCCTCGCACAAGGTTGGGGCCTTCGTGAATGTCGAGCCCACAGCCATGGCCGGTTCGATGCGGCAAACCGGGCAACTGGTAGTCAGGGCCATAGCCAGCGCTTTCAAGTGAGGCACGCGCCGCGTTGTCGCAAGCTTCGCACGGCGCTCCAAGTTTGGCCGCATCAAAGGCTGCAATCTGAGCCGCTTTTTCGGCATCCCAAGCCACGCGATGTGCATCGGTCGGTTTCCCAAAGCAGAAGCTCCGCGTGATGTCAGAGTTGTAACCGTCAAGCAAAAATCCGGTGTCGATCAGGACCCAATCGTCTTCGCGAAGCGTTTGTGAATCTTTCACGCCATGAGGAAATGAAGTTCCGACATCAAATAGCACGATGCAAAAGAAGGAACCAGCCGGAGCTCCAACTTTGCGATGCGCTTTGTCAATGAAGTCAACGACTTCTGGCGTCGTGATGCCAGGTCTCAGGATCGATGCTGCCGCTGCGTGAACGGTCAGCGTCATTTCATGAGCACGTCGAATCAGGTTGATTTCCGAGACAGATTTTCGACTCCGCACGGCTTGCGTCAGCGGCTGTGCATGCCCCAGTTGGATTCTGGGATTGGCTGACTCTATTCCGTGAACGGTAAAGTAAGGCGTGGATTCATCGAGCAGGAATTTTTTGTCGGCGACTCCCATTGAATCGAGTGTTTGTCCCAGCAAAGCGTACGGGCATTCATGTTCTTCCCACGCCATAATCTCGGCGGGAATCTTCCAATAGTCACGGAGCGTGTCGAGTTCAAACTTGGGTGCGATGTAGCAAATCTCACCTTCGGCAGGAACGATTGCAGCAACCATTCGCTCGCTGGAATTCCATTTTAAGCCGGTGAAATAGTAGAGGTTTGTCCCGGCATGCAGATAAATCGCACCGATGTTTTTCTCACGCATCAGAGTCTGCAGACGCTCAAGTCGCTGCGAAAACTCTGTGGTGGCAATGGGCGGCACGCCACCGGTCATGTCAGACAGTTCACCAAGGGCTTGTTCGATCGTTTTTCCACCAACACCGGCTGTACCGTTTTCCATTGACACACCATTCTTCAGAGAATTTTCCTCATATCATAACCTGAAGTGTAAGCGAAGTGCGGGTGGGTGAACCTCAAAACACGGAGTCAACGTATGCGACGCTGCCAGCGTCGTAGTCAGAATTGATGGTGTCGAACCGAACTTCTCTGCCAAAGGCCTGGATGTCATTTCACGGCGATCAACGCCTTTGTTGTGTTTATCTGGTTGCATTTTCGGTTCTTCTGTAGGTTGAACACGTGCACGGCGACTGGCTAAGTGCCTAACGAGTTGCGGTTAGGTACAATGGAACGGTTCGGTTTGATCCGGACAACAATAATCATGACAAAGAAAACGATGTTCGCCAAATCAATCGGAAACAAAATCTACCAACGCAACTTCGTCCGAGCATTTTTCGCGATGTTGTTCGTGATCGCGATTACCCATCCATCCATCGCTCAGGAAGACGACACCGATCCAGATCGCACAGGTCGACTTCTGAAAGTCGACCTTCCGCTGACGGGAAGTGCCGTGACAGGCGTCATTCAACAGATCAGAGAAACGGCATCTCAAATGCCGGTTGCGGTCCGCGCAGAAAATCGTTCTGTGCTCGTTCTCGAATTCGATGCGAATGACATGAGCGCTGGCCAGGGAAGCGATCTTGGAGCATGTGTTTCGCTAGCCGAATTCTTGGCCGGACCGGAGCTAACGAGCATTCGTACCGTTGCGTGGATACCGGCCAACGAGGCTGATACGGCGTTGGTTGGCCACGCGGTACTGGCTGCCATCAGCTGCAATGAAATCGCGATGGACCAGCGAGCATCGATTGGCAACGCAGGGATTGATTTGAAAACTGTCCCGCGGTGGGTCAAGGAAGCCTATCGCGGAATTGCTCAGCAACGTTTGACGCTGCCGGTACCATTGGTGCTGGGAATGCTTAACACCGGAGAGGCGCTTGAACGTGTTACCACCAATTCGCAAACAGTTTTCGCATCTCAATCAGATCGAGAAAGAATGCAGAGGACGGGTGAGGTCACCGAGTTCTCAACGGTGTCTGCTGCCGGCAAAGCAGCATTGCTCAGCAGTCAACAAATGGAAGACTATCGTTTGATCCGGCATCGAACGACGTCGCGATCCGACTTGGCACGTCGCTTCAACGTCACGGTGAGTCAACTGGCTTCGCCGGTTGACAGCGGACGAAAGTTTAATGCTGTCCAATATCGAGTTCCTTCGAGGCTCGATGGCAGCGAAGTTTCTTGGCTGACACGCGCGATCGATCGCAAGTTGCTCGGCAAGGCCGACATGCTTATCTTGGAGTTCGGCGACGTCAGCGGAACCAATAGTGCTTCTCTGCGACTGGCTGAATATCTTGCATCGATGCGTACAGACGAAGCCAAAACCGTTGCTTGGGTTAGCGGCAATTGCGAAGGGGTCGTTGGCGTCGCGGCACTTGCTTGCGACGACATCATCTTTGGCCCTGAAGGAAAACTGGGTGCAGGTGATCGCAAACCGCCGACGCCTACCGAACTGGAATCGTTCGAGATCACCATTCGATCAGTGGCCCGCCAGAAAGATCGCGACTGGTCGGTCCTGATGGGTATCGTGAATCCAAATATGGCGATCAAAAAGTATCGCAATATCAACTCGAATGCCCAACGACTGATGGGCAAAGCGGAGTTTGATGAATTGCCGGCGATGGAAGCCGCGAAATGGATCGCCGCTGAGAAGATCGAAATCGCCGCAGGAATCGATTCCCAGCTGGCCAAAGAGATTGGCGTTGGAAAGGAAGCGATCGCTGTCTCGATGGACGTAGTGAAATCGCGTTACCGGTTCGAGTCGGAAGCGGAATCACTTGAACCCACGAAGACGGAGCGTTGGCTGGAAGACTTTGCGATGTTTCTCACGAACCCGGTAATCTCGATGATGTTGGTCTTTGGAGCATTTATCTGTTTCATGAACGAACTATCGGCACCAGGTCTTGGGGCGTTCGGATTTCTGGGTGTGTTGTTGCTGACGGCTTTCTTTTGGAGTCACCACCTTGAAGGCAACGCTGCCTGGTTTGAGATCCTGCTGTTCGTGATCGGACTCGTGTTTATTGGAATCGAACTTTTTGTGGTGCCAGGATTCGGGCTCTTCGGCATCGGCGGGATTGGGATGGTGATTCTGTCGCTGGTTCTGGCCGGCCAAGACTTCATCGTCCCTGACAGCGACGCTCAGTTTGAGAAGCTTGCCTATTCTATGTTGCCGATCCTCGGAGCTTTCTTGGGGGTGATCGTCGGAGCAATCGTTTTACAGAAAGTGCTTCCACAATCGCCACTTTTCAAAAGGCTAACGCTTGCTCCTCCGGGACCGCGAGAAGCATCGTTGGATGGCAAAGACCGGGAATCCGTAGTCGACTGGAGCCACTTGAACGGTAGAAAGGGCGAAGCTGTCACTCCGATCATGCCGTCCGGTAAAGCCAGAATCGATGGCAAAGTGTACGATGTCATCAGCGACGGTCAGGTGATAAAAAAAGGCGAGTCGGTGGAAGTCATCGAAGCCATTGCCAATCGGGTCGTCGTACGGAAGATGTAGACGACTCAACTGGTCTCAACGTCTAGCCGGTTGCGTCGGCGTTTCATGTTAGGTTCAAACGCAGACGGATGCTAGACGTTAAACGATATCCGACGCCAACCTGAATCAAGACAATCCACTTATGGACTACGCAACACTTTCACTAATCCTGCTTGCCGCTGGCATCCTCGTGATCGTCGTCGAAATGTTCATTCCGTCGGCGGGTGTTCTTGGCGTTGTCGCGGCGACGCTGTTGATCGGTGGCGTTATCGTCGCATTCATACACAGCCTTTTCTTCGGCTTGGTGGTTTTAAGTGGCACATCTCTCACTATGCCGCTGCTGTTTTGGCTGTTAGTGAAAGTTTGGCCGCTAACGCCGCTTGGTAAAGCGATTCTAATGAATGATACGAATGAAAATGTCCTTCCTGAATCCGACGTCGATCAAATGGTCGGCCAAGTTGGAATAGCAAAAACAAAGATGCTGCCCAGCGGAACCGTGGTTATCGACGGAAAGCAGCATGATGCTGTCAGCGACGGCTTTGCGATCAGTCCGGGCGATGTCGTGAAAGTCATCTCTGCTCGTGGCAACCGGATCTACGTCGAGCCTTTCGATGGCGAAGTTGACGAACGGGGCCGGGCAATTGCAGCGGATACGGGTGCTTTGTCGGCGTCGCTGGACGAGTTTGGCATCGACGAAGATCTCTACGAATAATCGTGGCACGGTGGTCTCCAAGGTGATTCTGAAACGTGGCATGGTGATGCGGGGCATGTCTCACGCAAGCGTGCGACATGGCACTCAGAGTCTGAATCCTTGGGCAAAGTAGTACCTTAATCTTCATAGCGTACGCCAAAACGGTGGAGGCCACCGTTTCACTTTGACTCCACCCGCGAAAAACCACGGTCAACTCGTGTAGGTAGATCCAGCCTTTGCGTCATATAATGGGTCTAACCAAATGGAAAAGGAGTTCCACATGCGTACAATTGCAATCATCAACCAAAAGGGTGGCGTCGGAAAAACGACCACCGCCGTCAACCTCAGCGCCGCACTCGCCGAAGCCGGGAAACGGGTTTGGTTGATTGACCTCGACCCGCAAGCCCACGCTTCGCTGCATCTCGGTTTCGGGATGCAGGAAGAGTATCTCTCGACGTACGATGTTTTGACTGACAACGTGTCACTGGACGAAGTACGGCATCAAGTCGAAGACAACCTCTGGCTCAGCCCCGCTCACATCGACTTGGCCGCCGCAGAAATGGAACTCGCCGGCGCTGTTGGACGGGAGATCATTCTGCGCGATCGTATGAAAGAGGTCAGCGAAAGCTTTGACTACATCATCTTTGATTGTCCACCATCGCTAGGCGTGTTAACGCTCAACGCACTGACGACAGCGGATGAAGTCTTCCTGCCGCTGCAGCCTCACTTTCTCGCATTGCACGGTCTCAGCAAGCTTCTTCGCACGATCGAACTCGTTGCTCGACGGCTCAACTCAAAACTTCGATTGTCAAACATTATCTACTGTCTGTTTGACACCGGCACACGTTTGGCCAACGAAGTTGTCGGCGATGTCGAGATGTATTTCGAACAGCAGCGACAGACAGAGAACTCGATTTGGGGTAACAGCGAGAGCTTTGACACGAAAATCCGGCGCAATATTCGTCTTGCTGAAGCGCCCAGCTACGGACAGTCCATTTTTCAATATTCGGGAGAATCCAACGGAGCACAGGACTATCGCAGCCTTGCCGAGGAAGTTCTGGCGCAAACCGAATCGATGATGGGCGTCGAAACAGATTCACTATCGACGTCGGAGTACTTTGAATCTGATACTAACTTCGGTTATTTTAACTCAGCGGGATGATAGTTCGCCGCCAAAATGCCAGCACGAAGCGCAAGCAGTGAATCTTGTATCGTGAAGCGTCCGAAGATCAACAGGCCAAGGGGTGAGACCAGATGTCGACCGATTCTTTTTCGATCAATTCAGCGGAGACCATTCGCTTTGACGTTTTTGATGGACTCGACGACGCGGAAGTTCGTGCGATCGTCGATGCGACCACCAGAAAAACATTCGCCAGCGGCGCGACACTATGCCGTCAGGGGGAAGATGGCAAATCGATGTACTTCATCGTTAGTGGTCGCGTTCAGATCGGCGTCAAGAAAACAGGTGAATCAAAACCCGTCATCCTGAATACGCTCGGACCAGGACATCATTTTGGCGAAATGTCGATGCTGAACTGCAGTCCGCGAACGGCGACGGCAACAGCGATCATGGAAACCGAAGTCGCCAAGCTCGACCATGATGACTTTCAGAAGCTTGTGAACTCGATTCCAGGTTTCACGGCTAACCTCAGCCGGACGCTAGGTGTCTGGTTGCGAGGCCAGCTATCTGGTGAAAAGGAATCTCGCGCGATTCGCGTTGTTGGCATCGTTCGTCGTGGAACCCGAGATGGGCAACTGGGTGCCGCCGTCGCGAAAGCGCTCTCCGGTGTCGATCCTTCGATCATTTCGTGGTCGACCGATCCAGCACTCTGGGATTCCGTTGACGTAAAGACTCACTCGATCGATTCCGACGGCACCGATACGATTTCCGGCCTTGCTGAGCAGGTCGAAAATCACTCACACACGATCATTGACTTCGATGCGTCCAAAGCGACGCCACGACAACTGCTTCAATGTGAACGAATCTGGTGGATTGTTGATCGTGACGAAAACGAACCGACGGAACTGGAGAAAATTCAACGTTCCATCAATGAAGTGCCTGCCCTCGCAAAGCGCTTGCAGATCGTTGAAGTCCACCAGCGAGACGAACAGATTCCGCCGTTGCTTACGCATCAGCTAGATCTTCCTCATCCGACGATGCGAATTCAGCGACATGGCGAAGGAGACTTCTTCGGTTATCGTGCCCAGGACATTGCTCGGCTGCAGCATCTGCTTCAGGGAGTTACGCTAGGACTCGTGCTTGGCGGCGGCGGAGCACGCGGATTAGCGCACATCGGCGTGATTCAGATCCTCGAACAGAATGGGCTCTACTTCGACCGAATCGCGGGAACTTCCGCGGGAAGCATCGTCGGCTGCGGCTACGCTGCAACGATGACGCCGCAAGATATTCTAGACCTGATCAACATGGAAATGACGCCACCGAAATGGATCCAAAAGTTGCCGTCAGGAAAACGCTGGTATTTGTTCTCGGACTTTCGTCGCGGTAAGATCGACCCGAAACTTCGAAGATATATGCATGACTATGATTTGGCACAGCTGATCATTCCAGCGTGCACCGTAGCGGTGGATCTGGTGCATGGGAACCAGGTCGTGAGTACCACTGGCGATGTTGTTTCATCGATCAGAGCGAGTGCGAATCATCCGCTTTTCGGATCGCCGATCATGAAAGGTGACACTGCACTGGTGGACGGCGGAATTCTGAACAACGTGCCGGCGACTGTTTTGCGTAACCAAGGAGCCGACTTTATTCTGACGATCGATGTTGGTTCCGAGCTAGATCCAACGTTCGGAAAAATGAAGAAGGATCGCCGCGGTCTGCTCGTTCGCAAAGTTGGCTACATGAGTACGTTGCTGCGGGTACTGGACATCATTCAACGCGGTCACTCGAAAACGCACATCGCACAGAGTGACTTTGTGATCGTGCCGAAGTGTGCTGCCTATCCGTTTGAGGATTTCACCAAGGCTGACGAGCTGGCAGAAATTGGCCGAACAGCGGCGCTTGAAGCTATCGATGACTTGATCAATACGCTCAAGCAGTACGTGACCAGGTGAGGTGAGTGCCCCACACCAGCCTTCTGTCTGTGCGCCCACGCACCATCACTCTCCGGTCAATTGATTCAACAAGTTTCAATTTATATGCCGCTGATCATAACCCGTTGCGTGAGTTTTGAAGTTGCACTACTACAAGCCCGAAGCGCCAGCGAGTGAATCATTGCATGGATTTTCGACTCACTCGCTGGCGCTTCGGGCTTGTATTGAACGCTTCGCGTTTTTGGGTTTTCAATGGTTATTTCCAGATAAAATCTGAATTTTGATGCAAAGCGTGCAACTTCAAAATGCGTAAGCGAGGGATTGCCGGTGCAATCGCATTGGCGAATGGGAAACTTTCCGCAGCGTACGGTTTATGAATCGCTTGCGCGGGTACGGTAGGGACCATCCCTTGGAGCGTTCCAATGATGACCGGCTTCGCCGACCCTCCCTTTAGCCCAAAGGAAGGGTGTTATTCTTCGACTGTGCCGCGAATGCGACAGCTATCGTCGCTTTGATGGCGTCTCAATCCTTCGATTCAACGCGAAAATCGTGTATTCTGATCGGCGTGGTTTTTGCTTCCTGTTGAAACAGCCCCAGATTAGCCACCCGGATTCTTTTGCTACGACATTTCCTCGCAGGGAACCAGAGATGCCGAATCTAATTCGCTCAACTTTGCCAGCGCTTTTGATGGCGATATTGCTTTCACCATTTGCCTTCGCCCAGTCCGATCGTTCGGTTGCGATCGATGCCATCAAGACCGAATCAGACGCGATGCGGCAGGAGCTAATCCAACGCTACCGAAGCAGCCCGGTCTTCGGAAAGCTGCTTTCGAAGAATTCAAAAATCAAAGGTGCTGCACGGCGCCTCGAAGAGAGACTCAAAGACGGCGCCGATTTGCAAACTGAAACCAAGCGGCTCGACCAGTTGCTTTTCGATTTGGAGTCGACGATCGAAGAAGCCAATTTTCAGGCGTCGATTGAGGAATCAAAGTTGGTTTTGCTTCGGCTCGGCGGCATGATCGCCAATCTTGAGAAGCTGAAAAACGGAACGGGAGTAGCGCCGGGAACTCCAAGTGTGAAGGACGAACTGTTGGGCACCGAATTTGATCCAGTCGCAACTTCACCTCCAAGGCCCGGTACGTTGAATTCTCCATTGATCATGGGAGCAGATGGTGCTCAGGAAGTTCAACGTTTGACGAATCTTGAAATGGCTCCCGAATCGGCTCAGTCCGTGCTTGAAGTGCCACGCATCACGCTGGACGAACCCTCTCCAGGTGGACTGGTGCTTCCCGATCTGACGGTGCCGACGCCGGAAAATTCGATGGCCGACAACGGTCAGAACCGCACGGTACTCAAGCCGCCACTGCTTGACCAATCGGGTGACGAAATCGCGCTGTTGCCTTTCGACAACCGTAATCCATCACAGGGCCGTATTCCGCGAATGCAATCACCTCAAGCGTTGTCGTATGGCGGGAGCTACATTGCTCCTCGGACGCGGTTCAATAACGCATCCGTTCAGGTCGAGTTCTTTTCGATCTCACGTGGGTTTGGCTATCAGCCTTACGGTGGGTATGTCCCACGCGGTTATTGGCCCTACGGAGGATTCGGTTACGGTGGTGGAAGCTACTGTCCTTACGGCAGATAGCGGCCTTTACTCTGGCGAGCCCGACCACATTTGGTTAGGCTCATCGGTTTCCGCCGCAACGAAATTACTCTTTTCAAATGTCCGATTTTCCACCGACTGTAGAAGAACTCTTTGAGACGTTTGAAGATCTCGAAGAGTGGGATGAGCGTTACGATTTCATCATCGATCTCGGCCGCGAACTGCCGCCACTTCCCGCCGATCTTCAATCCAAAGACAACATCGTCAAAGGCTGCATGAGCACCGTTTGGATGATCACGGATGTTGAAGGCGAAGGCGATTCAGAAAAGATGAACATCCAAGCGGACAGTGATTCCATTATTGTCAAAGGCCTGATCGTTTTGCTGTTGGCTTTCTACAACGACAAGTCACCTCAAGAAGTCGCGGGCGCCGACGTCGAAAGCTACCTCGGAAAACTTGGACTCAATCAACACCTCAGCCCACAACGCCGCAACGGTCTTTTTTCGATGGTGAAGCGATTAAGAACGTCGGGAATATAGTCGACAAAAGTCAGTCGCTGACATATCCAGGCAAAATACGAGTCAGCCAACGTCATTCGATTGGCTTGCAAAGGTGTGGCCTACCAAAGTGCAGCTTTCCGCTTAATCTCCAGTTTTCGCTGGGCTGTATTCGTATGATGACGGTTGTCCGCAACTGACTTCCGTGAGCGATTCGACGCGTCAATGAAAGTCGGTATCATATGCGTTCAGCTTCGCAATTCACTGATCTCGGACTTTCCTCATGTTGCTTCGAAACATACTGCTATTGTTGCTCGTCACCATTGCCGCTAACGATCTGGCCGCACAGGAAAATCGTCTGACGATCGGCCGCCTGTTCAAATCAAGCGAGTTCACTTCAAAGTCTTTTTCCGTCAACTGGATGCCTGAAGGGGGGAACTACTTCGTTCAACAACCCACTGCAGATGGCAACGCGAACGACATCGTTCTGATCGATCCAAGATCAGAGGACAGTCAGCCCAACGTTCTTATTTCAGCAAAGGATCTCGTTCCCGAAGGTGCAACAGATCCGATCGTGATCGAGAGTTTTGAGGTTTCGCCAGACGAGAATAAGGTGCTGGTATTTAATAACAGCAAACGTGTTTGGCGATACAACACGCGAGGTGACTACTGGATTGTTGATATGGCAAGCGGTGTCGTTCGCAAGCTTGGAGGCGAAGAAGCTGCTGAGTCCACTTTAATGTTCGCCAAGTTCTCACCCGATTCGAAGTTTGTCGCTTACGTTCGGGACCGAAACGTCTACGTCGAAAATCTCGCATCAGGACAGATCAAACAAATCACGAAAACTGAGAACGAAGATATTATTAACGGCATCTCCGACTGGGTCTATGAAGAAGAGCTCGATCTTCGCGACGGATTTCAGTGGAGCGAAGATGGAAATCAGATCGTCTACTGGCGATTCGATACCAGTGGCGTCGGTGTTTTTACGATGATCAACAACACCGACGAGCTCTACCCACGCTTGATCAAGTTTCAGTATCCGAAAGTGGGTACGACCAATTCAGCAGTCTCGATTGGCGTTTACGACATGCAGGCTGGAGAAACGAAATTCGTCGATTTGCCTGGCGACCCACGTGAGAATTATCCGGCGCGGATCGACTGGGTTCCTGGTAGTCACGAATTTCTGCTGCAGCGTTTCAATCGACTGCAGAACAAGAATACGGTCTTGGCGGTCGATGCGACGACTCAGGAATTCCGCACGGTTTTCGAAGACACCGACACGGCGTGGGTCGAGGTTTGCGACTGGATCCAGTGGTGGCCCGATGGAAAACACTTCACGTTTATCAGTGAAAGAGATGGATGGAAGCATGTCTACCTCGCTAATGTGGATTCAGGAGAACTCCAGCTTTTGACGCCTGGCAAGTTCGATGTCGTCGAGCTCTATCACGTTAGCCAGGCAGATCAAGCTTGCTACTTTCAAGCTTCGCCAGACGACGCGAAATCACGTTATCTCTACCGGCAAACCTTTGGCCGGCCCCAGCTCGATCGCTTGACGCCAAAAGACCAACCAGGTTGGCACGACTATAGCTTTGCTGCCGATGGCAGTAGTGCGGTCCATACCTGGTCTCAGTTTGGTGTTCCTCCCGTGATCAGCACTGTGACTCTTCCGGACCACAAGGCGATCGATGTCAAAGAACAGAACGCAGCGTTGAAAGAAACGATGCAGAATCTGCTGCCGAACGAGCAAGAGTTCTTCAAAATCAATATCGACGATGGCGATGGAGGTCAACTGAGCATCGATGCTTACGTGATGAAGCCGCACAATTTCGATGCTTCGAAAAAGTATCCGGCTTTGGTTTACGTCTATGGTGAACCATGGGGTACCACCGTCACGAACCAGTGGGAAAGCCGTGGCCGTTATCTCTGGCATCGAATGCTGTGCGAGATGGGCTACGCCGTGTTCAGTTTTGACAATCGCGGTGCGAAATGTCCAAGAGGCACTGCTTTCCGCAAAGCAATTTACAAAAAGATCGGCGTCATCAACGCGTCCGACCAAGCAGCTGCGATGCGAGCCACATTGAAGAAGTACGATTGGATTGACTCGAAGCGAGTCGGGATTTGGGGCTGGAGCGGCGGAGGTAGTTCAACCCTCAACGCACTTTTTCAATATCCCGATCTTTACCAAACCGGCATTTCGATTGCTCCGGTGCCGGACCAACGATACTACGACACGATTTATCAAGAGCGTTACATGCAGACGCCCAAATTGAATCCAACAGGGTTCAAGCAGGGTTCGCCAATTACACACGCCGAAAACCTGAAAGGCAACTTGTTGGTCATTCACGGAACAGGCGACGACAACTGCCACTATCAAACCGTCGAGTTGTTGATTAACAAACTGATCGCCAGCGACAAGCAGTTCCAGATGTTCGCCTATCCGAATCGATCACATGGGATCTACGAATACGAAAACACGACGCCCCACTTGCGTCAGCTGATGACAGATTACTTGCTGAAAAACCTGCCTTTAAATAGGACAGTTGATTCGAATTGACAAACCGTTTGCTTATCCAGCCGGATTTCGGCTTCGAGCGGTGCCAGCAACCAGATTTCCTTGAGCAGCATCGAGTTCAACCCACGTTTTGATTCGCACGAACGCAAGCACCTTCAATCCCACGGCTATCGAAGCAAAGTGTCGTTTGGCTCCGCCTGCTCCCCCAACTGATAGTCGAACATCGAATTGTCGACGCTTGGCCGCGTTCGCAAACGTCTTACCGTCAGACGATAGGCCGATGCCGTGAACGAGAAGCTTCCTGCTGGTTGAGCGTGCGTTCGCAGGCTTCGATATCTGAAATGTTGATTTTACTCGTGTCGCCGCTTTTCAACCTCTTACTATCAGATCTGAGGCGAAGTACTGCAGCAGCCTCAAAACTACTGTTCACCGACACAGTACAGGGCTTTGTTGCTTCGCAAATAGAGTCTGTTTTCCGATACGGCTGGAGATGCATTGAAGTCTGAATTGTCGCCGGCAAATTTGTTGCGAGCAATTTCTGAGAACGTTGATCCCGGTTGATACACGATGGTTCCCTCGCGACGCGACACAACATAGATCATGTCATCGATTAGCACTGGAGACGCGTAGACTGGGCGACCCGTCAGGCCATTGACTCGTTCGCGATAGATTTCCGTTCCGTCAGCTGCATTGGTGCTGTTGGCAAGCCCACGGTCATCGATCCAGTAAAACTGTCCTTCGTGCAACAACGGGGTTGCGACATAGGAACTGGTTCGGCTGGTCCAATTCACATGTGATTTAGTAACATCGCCATTACCACCAGTGCGGACGGAGAGACTGCCGGCAGAACGGTATCCACCAAAACTGTAAACGGTCTCGCCGTCGACAATCACAGACGGAGAAACATTGCCAGTCATTGGTGTTTGTGCAGACCATTTCGTTTTTCCTGTTGCCGGATCCATGGCCCAGATTTGCGATGGTGCACTGAGGACCAGTTCCTTTGATCCACTAGGTAGTTCCACCATCCGCGGCGTTCCATAAGCCAACTCAAGTGTTCGTGAGTTATGTCGCCAAACTTCTTTGCCAGAATTTTTATCCAGGGCGATGATCGCTTTCGCCTCTTCGGAGGCGTTTGCAATCACCAAGTTTTCATGGACCAGTAAACTGGCTGCGGAGCCCCATTTTCGATTGCTGGATTGTTCGCCAACGATGGTGCTCCATTTGACGTTGCCATCGAAATCCAAAGCGTGGACTCCTCCCTTGCCAAAGAATACAAAAAGTTGCTCGCCATCGCTGACAGGAGTGTTGCTGGCGTACCCATGCTCCTGAATGTAGCCGCGATAGCCATCCTCTATGTAGTCGACGGGAAACTCCTTTGACCAAAGCTCCTTTCCCGATGATTTGTCGACGCATACGACAAAGCGGCTGAATGATTTTTTGGCTTCTTGAAAGCAAGTTACAAAGACCCGCTTACCAATAATTATTGGGCTGGACGATCCTGAGCCCGGCAGGTCCAACTTCCAAAGAAAGTTCTCTTTTTCATTCCACTTTGTCGGGACGTTGTCCGAGCTTCGGGCAGTACCAGCTTGGCCTAGGAACTCCGGCCAGTCTTGCGCCTCAAGGGTAGTTGTGTAAGAAAGAACGAAAGGAACCAGAGTGCAAAAATAAATTAGTCGATTGAGGATCATGGGTTGGAGCCAGAAAAAATGAGAGATTCGCATACTTCAAGTAATGCGAATCCAAACCATGCGTCCACGGCGATAAGCTGGCGAATTGACAAATCCTCTAAGTTCCATTGATGGAAATGAAGACACCCCGATCTCTACGAGTCGTTTTCTCGTCGAAGTGCGGACTGCTGGTGACCAATCAATCTCTCGTCACAGCCAATCGAGTTGTATCGCCGACCAAATCAGCGAGAGCTGCACCCAGCCTCAGCCACGTTTGAATTCGCAAGAAAGTGAACACATTCAAACCCGCCATGAAACGGCCCTGTGCTCGAAGATGGCAGTGTGTGGTTTGGTCCGACCAAGGCACGCTTGGACTGAACCAATATCTCAGCCCGCAACGCCGCAACGGTCTGCTTTCGATGGTGAAACGGCTAAGGGAATTATGAGATGCGACGAGAAAGGTGGGTCAATCAATTGCTTGCGGGGTTTGGCGCAAGCAAGCAGACCAACCCATCGTTCGACTACTGATGTTCATGCAACGGATAAATTTTGTCTTCCTGGCGATCATAGGCAACCTTTCCGGCGACAATGGCTTGTTCGACGTAGGTCCGGTAGTCGAGAGGCGAACCGTTAAGGATCAGGATGTCGGCGTCTTTGCCTTCTTCCAGTGAGCCGATTCGATCGTCCAGACCCAGCATTCGGGCAGGAGTGATGGTCATCGCCTGCAGAGCTGTCCGTTCGTCAGCTCCGCCGCGGACAGCGAAAGCAGCTTCAAGTGGAAGGCTAGTCAAGTCGCGACCGGCGAGCCCATTCATGCTGATCGAATTGCTGAGCGTTGCGATCGCGAAAGGGATTCCTTTCTCCTGAAAGATGCGAGGAGATTCGACGAAGCTTCCGGTTTCATCTTCGCGACCTTTCCGAGCGTTGCGACGCGATCGCGGTGTGTAGATAACGCCAACGCCAGCCGCTGCGATTTTGTCAGCCAAAACCCAAGCTTCAATGCCACCTTGAATCACAAGGTCGTAACCCTGCTCCATTGACAGGTCAACCATGTCGTTGATCTCGTTTACGGTGTTGGCACGGACCAGCATCGCAACTTCGCCCTTGAGCAGCTTGATCAAATTTGGATCTGGCTTTGGTTTCTTGGCGGCCGGTTTTTTCGTCGTTTTCGACTTGGAATCGGTAGACGACTTGTCGCCAGTTTTTGCTTTGTCCGCGGTCGTTGCAGTTTTTGATTTCTTTATCGGGTCCGCTTTCTTCTCTGATGCTGATTTCTTCTCAGCCTCGATAGCCTCGCGAGCGATTTTCAGATTCTTGCGAAAATTGTGACGCGCCAAAGCGCCACTTAGGGCCCCAGGAGAGACGCTGTAGAAGGCATCTTCCTTGGTCAACATCGCGTCTAAATCGCCGAAGCTCATCTTCAAAACCGCCATTTTGCGAGGTTTTGGAGCGGCGGGCGGAGTCGCTGTAATTGGCTCCGTCGGCAAAACAGGCAGGCCACAGCAAGGACAGAGCGACGTATTTAAGTCGCCGTAGTCCATCATCGCTTCGGTGACAAACTCTTGGACTGGTTCTTCTAGCCCGGGGTAGATTTCAAGCGGTGCACCTTCAGCGCGGCGGCCTCTTCGACCTCCACCACCGGCAGTGAGTTCGATGCAGCCGGACGTGATCCCAACGCCTAGAGAATACTTCAGGTTGCGGTCGAAGGGATTGAGCCCATCCACCAGCTTTTCTTTTCCCGTGGGTGTGTTTCCGACCCCAACGCGGCTCATGGTGATTGCGACAAAACCTGGCGTGATCGTTTTGCCAGTGGCATCGATCACTTTCGCACCTTCGGGCACTTTGACGGACTGACCGATTTTCGTAATCTTGCCGTCCTCAACCAGGATGGTTCCCTTGCGGACCATTGGTCCGGTCACGGTGTGAATGTCGCCACCGACGATCGCAAAGATCTCGGACTTGTCATTCTTTTCCTGTTTGACTTCAGATTTCTCTTGAGCCACAACGGCATGGCACGCCCAAACACAGTGGCAGGCCACAACGAGCAACGCAAACGTGAAAGCAGAGCGGATCGAATTTGGCATTGAGCTAATTCTCATGGATTTTTTTTCCATTCAAAAAGACTTGTTGCAGACGGCTGCCGGTTTCCAGCGGATCGCCATCGAAAACAAGGAAGTTGGCGTGTTTCTCTTTTTCCAGCGAGCCGTGCGTCTTTTCGATACCCATCAGCTCAGCAGGTTTAATTGTAATGCTCTTCATCGCAAGGTCACGCTCGAGGCCTGTTTTCACCAGCATCGCCATGGGAAACATGGGGTCGTCCTGGCTGGCAGACATTTGAGACTGGCTTAGCGACATCGAAATACAAAACGGAATCTCGCGTTCAGCCAGCAGTTGTGACACGTTCATCAAGTCCGCGGAGAAAGGCACCGTGTCAATTCCGGGTTGCAAAACGATTGTGATGTTTTTGTTCTTTTTTATTGTGTCCATCGACTGGTAGAGATTGGGGCCGGTCGCCACCAGAATCAGCTTGAGCTTCTCCTGCTTTTCGGCGAACTGCAACAGATAGGCAACCGCGGCTTCATTGTTCAGGTTCACGAACAATGGCGTTTCGCCCTTCTGAACGTCTTCCCACAGTTTCTTGATCTCTTCCGCTGGAGTCAGTTTCTTTTCGGGGTCTTTAGCTGGCGTGGCTTTCTTTTCGACGCTCTTTTTTGGCGGTTCCAAAGGTTTGCGAATCACGTCGAGTGCAGAGGTTTGATTCGTGATCTTGGCGAAAAGTTTGCCATCTTTCTGGAATAGCATTTCCGGTGTAGCTTCGTCCGTCAAATCAGCAAGTGCCGAAAGCCCACGGCCGTCAGATACGAGGTTGGCGGTTGTGATCCCAGTACGCTTTGCCGGGTTAAAGTTGAAATCAAAGGGATCGAAGTAATCGCCGATGCGAGAAAAAGGCCCAGCGGAGAACGGACCTCCTCCGGGAAGGGTAAATGTGCGTCCACGAAAGGTAACCGTCCGCGTACTGCTGACAGCAGTTTTCTTGAAAACAAAATAGGGATCCACAATGCCCGGCATGATTGTTTTGCCGGCCAAACTTACCAGTCTCGCATCGTCTGGAATTTCGATGTCGGTGCCGATTTCAGAAATCTTGCCATCGCTGACAACCATCGTCGCATTCTCAAGCCGCCCCGCCTCTCCCATCGTCTCGATCGTCACACCGGTGTAAGCAACCGTTTCAGCTAGGGCCGCATTCGAAAATAGCAGCGCGACGATACTGGCTGCTAACAGAGTGCAGATCGGCTTCATGACCAAGTTGTATTTTTTCGAATTCATATTTGAACCAAGGTGAGTTTCGGCAAGCGACTGGAACTAGAAACGGCGACGATCTTTCGAGGTGTCGTAGACGCTTTTTCCATCGATAAACACTTGCTTGACGTAGTTGCGGGGATCAAGGATGGAACCCGTGCTGATCACGATATCAGCGTCTTTGCCGACCTCCAAAGAGCCGACTCGTTCGTCGATCATCAGTGCTTTGGCGGCTTCGATGGTGACACCACGAATGGCACGCTCTTCGTTCCATCCATAGCGTACGGCCATGGTCGCCTGAAAGAACAGCTCCTCCTGTGGAATGACAGGAGCATCTGTGTTCACGCCCAGCACTTTGACGCCACGTTTTTCGTATTCGTTGACGATACCGACGATTTGGCCGCGTTCACGATCCAGTTGAAAGGCACGTGGGCCAGCCATGACAGGGATGTCCCGCTTCGCCAGTTCGCGGCCGATCTTGTAAGCGTCAAACGTACCATGGTCGATGACGACTTTCAAATTCATTTCGTCATGCAGCATGCGGACCGTCGATTGGATGACCTGATACTGCTGCGTGTGAACGACGACAGGAATCTCGCGATGGAAAAGTGGTTTGAAGTTTTCCAGTCGCAAGTTGAACTCTGGTTTTTTGGCTTTGCCCCTTTTGTAGGCATCCCATTGGCGAACATAGTACTTTCCTTCCAGCAGCTGCTGTCGAATCACGTAGTTCATTCCCATGCGGCCAGAACCAGTTTCGCCGCCGCGTCGTTCAGGGTTTCCAGCTTGTGCAATTTTCAGCACGCCCGGAGCACGAATAATCACGTCTTCTTCGGTGCCGGGTCCGGTCTTCATGAGCACACCAAAGCCGCCCATGTTGGTGCCGCTTCCGGGAATGTAGCAGATCGTGGTCACGCCACCCGCGATGGCGACCTTTAGTTGGTCGTTGTGAGGGATGATTTGGTCCCAGTTCCGTAGTTCAGGATTCGTCTGGTAGACCATTTCATTCAGGTCACCGGAGCCGCCGACGTGGCTGTGCGCTTCCACCAAGCCGGGCATGGCGAACTGTTCCGAGTGATCCACGACTTCGTATCCTTCGGGAACTTCAATGTCTTTACGAGGACCGACAGCTTCGATTTTTCCATCCTTGATCAGGATCGTACCGTTGGCGATCGGTTCGCCTGCGCAAGTGAAAATCTTGCCGAGATGCACGGCGATTCCCGCCGGGGCTTCCGCCGAATCATCAGCCGTTTCATCCGCCCAAATGCAATTCGTGACGAATAGCATCAGCAGTGAAGCCGATAGGATTGTTTTCAGTTGATTCAGAATCATTCTTCTTCCTCACGTTCGTATACCCACACGCCATCAATCATGACGGCGAGAATTTTTGTCGAGAATTCAAACGGTGGACCACTTAGAACAACCAGATCCGCATCGTGGCCGGCGGCGATGGAGCCGAATGTGTTATTTTCGGATAGCATTTTCGCAGCCGAAGAAGTCAAGCCATCAATCGCGTCAACGGTAGAGAGTCCTTGACTGACCGAATACTGGATCGCTCCGGGCAGCTGCCCCGAACCTGTCGTACCAGACGACCGGAACGAAAAGGGAAGCCTTTCGTTCGCCAATAGCTGCGGCATATTTGTCGCGTCGATTTGCTTTGGCACAGAGACGGAAAGTACGGGACCTGCAATCACCGAAACGTCGAAGCCAACCAGTGCACCGGGTTCTCGAGCCAATCCATCAGCGCCGACGATCACGGTTCGAATCTGATACTTCTCAGCAAACAACTTGGCTGCTTCCTTGATGGTGTTCAAATCCTTGACTTCGACCATCGCGGGGATTTCTTTCGCGAAAAGGGCTTTGTAAGGTTCCAAGTCCTCGACCATTTTCGGCTTCTTGGGTTCCTTCAGCTTGGGTTGGGGCTCTTCCTTCTTTTTCTCTTCGGCTTTGGTGTCTTCTTTTTTGTCAGCTTCTTTCTGATCCTTGTCAGCTGGCTTGTCTTTCTCTTTTTCCTTGTCTTTTCCGCCGTCAGCCGGTTTCTCTTTTTTGTCTTTTTCCGGCTCTTTCTTTTCCGGTTTGTCTTCCTTCTTCTCGTCCTCCTCCGGCTCGGGCTTTTTACTTTTATCGACCGTTCGTTTCGCGGTCACTTTGACTTCGCCCATTCGCCCCAGTTCCATCGTGCCGTCGAATTCGCCATCCGCATTCAATTCTCCAGAGATCTCGACTTCCTGGCCACGGCGTTCGATCGTGATTGTCAACACTCGCGATTCACGATCGTAGGAACCGGATGCAAGTTCGATTTCCTGTCCCATCATCTTCGCTGATCCGGTAACGGTCCCATCCTTAGCCAGCTCCATTTCAAACTCAAGAACACGAAACTGGGGTGGAATTCGCTCCACGTCGATCTCACCTGCCCATGTGCCCGTGATTGGATCCGGGAGCGGTTTCTTCTTTTTCTTGTCGTCCTCTTTGTCCTTGTCTTTTTCCTTGTCCTTGTCGACATCCTTTTTTTCAGGATCTTTTTTGTCGTCAGGCTTTGGTTTTTCTTTTTCCTTTTCGCCGTCCTTTTTGACGTCCGGTTTCTTGGCTTCGGCCTTCTTTTTATCTTCTTCTTTTTCTGTTGGCTTCTTCTCTTCTGTTTTTGGCTTTGGTTTGGCCTCTTCAGCTTTCAGTTTTTCCTTGTACTCCGCCAAGTCTTTGTCGTACTTTTTCCACGAATCGACATACTTCTTACCTGCTGCAAGTTGTTTCTCTGCGCCGGCAACTGCGGCCGAAGTTGGGCCCGACATGGCAAACTTGATGGCGACAGGATCACCGATGACGCGCGCGTCGTCACCGAGTTTGAATGCTACCACCGGTGAGGCGTTTGCGCCGGATCCGGAAAGCAACGCGGTCGTGATTCCATTCTTTCGTGCGTATTCGATGGCTGGATCGTCTGGGTAGAGCTGTTCGCCCAATTTGGTCGATAGCTTGATGTTTCCAGCGGGACCACCCAAACCCAAACCAGTTCCCATATCGATGAACCCGGGTACGATCACGGCATTCTTAAATTGGCGGATGTCTGCGCCCACTGGAGCGGAGACACTGGACCCGACGCCACGGACTGTTTTTCCTTTGACGACAACCTGGCCGTCTTCAAGATACTCGCCATTGCCGATGTAAACTCGAGCCGCAGAAACCACCGATGTCTTGGGAGCCGACTTTCTCTCAAACAATGCCTTGCCGCCAACGAACGTGGCCCGCACCCGCGAATGCATTTCAAACGGCTTGCCTGAGAGGACAACGAAATCTGCGTGTTTTCCCTTGGCCAGTGAGCCGACGTGATCGTCGACATTCATCATCGAAGCCGATGCATGTGTCAAAGACGAAAGAAGTTCGCTTTTTGTCATGCCATCACGCATGAACTGACCGGCGATGAACATCGACGATGTCAGTGATCCGGATCGAGGTGCAATCGCGATTGGAATGCCTGCGTCAAGCAACTCGCGAGCATAGACCCACGGCTGTTTCTGAGTTTCGATTTGTTCGAGCGATGGATTCGTGATTGCGCTTTCAACGTTAGCTGTCAGAACAACTCCGGCGACGACCTCTTTCCATTCGCTGAAGTTTTCTTGAAAGGTCTCCAACCCAACGCAATCGGTCAGAATAATTTTGATGCCAAACTCTTTCGCCAAACTGATCGCGCCACGAATTTCAGGAGCGGTCGAGGCAGAAATCCGAAGCGGTTTTTTTTCCTGAATAAACTCCGCAACGGAAGCAATGATTTCGTCATCTGAAGCTTCGTCTGCCGACGCTGCCTTCAAAATCTGACGCAGTGCCGCCATCGAAGCAGACAGCGTGGCGACCTGTGGGCGTGTCGCATTGAGTGGTCGATCTTCCGAAACGGGCCCGACAGCGGGCTCATAGATTCGCGGCGGTTGACGCGACGCCAACGTCAATACGATCTGCAGGCTTTCTTTCTGTTGCAAAATTCGTTCGCTCAGCTCTTCGCCAGCAAGCTTTACGACTCCACCCATGCCGGGCATTAGTCGGTTTCGAGCCGGAGAAACCTGAACGGTCGTGATGCCATTCTCGATCAAGGCGTCGCGATCGGCGAAGAAATCGAATCCGTCAAGAGCCTGAATCTCAGGCGTGATCGTTCGCTCTTCTGTTTGGTCGCCGCTGAGCGACGATTGCGCAATGACCAAGCCCGGAATCAGTATCTGTGAACCAAAATCATGCCGCTTAGCGACGGCTGGTATCGAAATTTCATCGCTTGGACCGATAGCTGTAATGATGCCATCGATGACGACCATGGCTCCATTATCGATCGGTTCGGCATTGCCGGTCCAGATTTGGCCAGCGAAGTAGGCATCGGTTTGCGTTTGCTGTGCAGTCGCCGTTGAACAGGTCAAGCCGATCGCAATGGCAAACAACAGGCCGAAGACCAAACTGTTTGAAACAAGTTTCATGATGTCAAAGTTTCCCAATCTCGGATGTGTTCGCGTCGCCGATCAGTCGGCATGATGCAATGAGGCAGCAATTCACTGTTCGCTGTCATTCACTTTGGCCGTTAAGCAACAGTTTCAGCTGATCATCCTTGTCTTTTTCGTACACCACTTCGCCGCCAATGATGGTCATCTCAACCCATGAGTCGACACTGAGTGGTTCGCCCGAAAGCACAATAATATCTCCGTCCTTACCCTCTTCGATCGAGCCCACGAGTTCATCCACGCCGAGGAATTTGGCAGGCAAAGTAGTCAACGCTTCGAGGGCTTCTTCAACCGGCATGCCATACTTGACTGCCGTGGCTGCCTGATACCAAAAGTAAGAACTTCCCAAAGTTGTTTGTCCGTCACGTCCAACTTGGAATGCGAACTTGACGTCATGATCGCGGAACACTTTCGGCACCACGACCTTGGTTTCTTCTTTCGTGCGGGGATCTTCTTCGAAGAATACAAGCTGCGAATCGATCATGACTGGCAGTTTTGAATCAGCGACTTGCTTGGCGGCCTTGTAGCAATCAGTCCCGAGAACCAGCGAAGCTTTGAAGTTGTATTCCTTGATCAGTCGCATCGCCTGTCCGACATCCATGGCTCGATCACAGTAGATCATGACAGGCAGCTCACCCGAAAGGATCGCAAACATTGCCTTGTCCAGTTCGGACTCAACGTCTTCAGGCTTCTTGTCGTCGTCTTCCTTTTCGGACTTCTTTGAAGCAGGCTTCTTACTGTCCTTCTCTTCTTCCTTGTCTTTGTCGCTGTCTTTTTTCTCTTCCTTATCTTGGTCTTCCTTGTCCTTGTCTTTTTTCTCGTCGTCTTTTTTCTTTTTGGCGCCCTTCTTTTTGCCTTGCTTGTCGTCCTTGTCTTTCTTCTTTTCCTTCTTTTCCTTCTTTTCCTTTTCCTCTTTCGCTTTGTTCTTTTTCTCCAGTTTTCGCTTGGCTTCATCGAGTGCTTTACGCAGCTTCGCGAGGTGCCCCATGCGACTGCCGCTAACAGGACGCAGAGAAATCTTCACACCGGCGTCAGCTTTCAACACCATGTCGTCGATGAATTCGCCACCGGTTTTAATCACGGCAGACTGTCCGCCAATTAGCGTCGAATTGCCAGGAGCGACTCGGACGGTGGTAACGCCATTGCGTCGTGCCGAACGAAAGTATGAATTCATGGGGTCAATCGAATCGATCACGGAAACGTAGGGGACGATCGGATTGGTTTCGTTCGCCTGACTCATTCCGGACGAGGTATGAGCCTCCACGAAACCAGGCATGATGACTTTGCCCGTCGCATCGATCACCCGCGCTTCAACCGGAACCTTGATGTCGACTCCGACGTCAGCAATTTTTCCATCACGGAAAACGATGGTGCCGTTCTCGATGGTGTCACCAGCCATCGTGATAATTTTCGCACCTTTGATCGCCAGCGGTTTCTGGGCTCGCGTCGTTGCTGCGGTTGCCAAAACAAGTAGTGCGACAACGGCCAGAAAGTAAGTCTTTTTGAACACGTTTAGTTTTCCTTTTGGTTTTCGGTGGTCTTGCCGTTGACCATGACCCAACGAATCGAAGTTGTTAATTCAAGTGGCTCGCCGCTGAGTGCGATCAAGTCCGCGTCGTATCCGGCTGCAATTTTTCCAACACGCTCGGAAACGCCGATGATTTCTGCCGGCGTGGAAGTGATCGCCGCCAAGGCCACATCCGCATCGAGTCCGAAGCGATGTGCAAAGCGAGCTTTTTCCAGCAAATTGTCACTAGCAATCGCGAACGTGAGACCGGCTTCGGCGAGCACGCCCGGATGATTCCAACAGAGTTCGGAACCTTCAGGGCCACGCGTGGTACCGGGATTATCGTACTTCAAGATCAAGGGATAATTCCGCTCGACCAATTCAGCTTTGACTTTGTAAGCTTCATCGCCGCCAACAATGATCGGCTTGAAACCGAATTCGTCGGCCAGCGTTCCAACGGTCGTGATGTCGTACGACATGCGACTGACCATCATCAGCGGCCGTTTGCCTGCAACGGCTTCTTTCAGTTTTGTGTATTCATTTTCGTCTGTCGATCGTGCCGACTTACTGAACGTATTTCGCAGAATCCAGACGACGCCCATCCGGTTGGTCGGTTGCCGAACGTAGATCGTGTCAGGGCGATTGCGAGAGAAGTTTTGTGAAGCGGGATCGTTACACATCGCCGCGAGCAACGCCGCATCATCAACCAGCATTGATTCTCCGTACTCAATCGTTTTCACAATCGCTGCAGTACCCCCCAGTACGTTTTGGGTTCCAGGACAAGCATTGATCGTTGTCGTCCCCATCTCAAGCTGCCGCTTCAATGAGTTTTTGTCCCAATCGATCGAATGAACCGCCTGGAAGTCGAGCGTGACTTCGCTGGTGATTTCATCCATGCCGGTGCTGCTAAGTGGCGTCTGTGAATAGGCATCGACTAGGCCAGGCATCAAGACGCTGCCTTCGCCCAAGTCAACCGATTCAGCTTCAAGGCCGCCCAAGTCCACGGTTTCACCAACGGATTTGATCTTTCCATCAACCACTAGGACTTGGCCAGGTGACAACGCATCGCCGTCCATGGTGTAAACCTTGCTGGCTTTATAAAGCGTCGCAGCAGGTTCGTTTTCGTTCGCGAGCGAATATTGTGACACGGTGAATCCGCAAATCGCCACAACCATCCCTGACAGGAACAGGATTCTAGAAGTAGATCTCAGTTGTTTCATTCGTTGCATTGGCTTACTTATTAGAAACAGGCTTACCGCCAACAATCACATTCAATGGTTTAGCTGCAAGGTTTAGCGGTGAATCACTCCAGACAACAAAGTCTGCGTTGGCTCCGCTCGTCAAACCGATGTTGCTCATGCCAACCAGTTCTCCACCGCCCACAGTCAGGCCCGATAAAACTTTTTCGGTAGGAACGCCAGCCGCGGCCAGCATCGAAGCAGTCGTGCGAACTTCCATCGCGGAATCGCCCACAAAACCAATTGGAATTCCGGCTTTCACGGCAACTTTCGTTTGCAGGGCATATCGGTTGGTATCTGCCACCCCAATCGGGGCGATGATCAGCCCCATCTTGCTTTGGGCAATCAGCTCTGCAAGATCACCGACAGATCCACTCGAAGCGAGTGCTGGGGATAGATTGTTTTTCTGTGCCAGTCGAATGGCTGATCGAATCTCGACATTGTCGTCCGCGATGAAGAGCGATTTCCTTTTGCCGCTTGCAACTTCCTTGACGCAATTCAGTTTTTCTGTCGTGATCGATTGAGCAACAGCTTCTGAAAGATAGACACGTGACGCGGGTGCGTTTCCAAGGAACAGGTCGCTGATCATGCGTACTTGTCCATTGAGTGATGCCGGGAATCGTTCCGTGTTTCGGGCCGAACCGCTGAGCACGAACTGGTTCGCAATCGTTGGGGCAACGACATAGTCGCCAGTGCCAAGCCGAATATGTCCCAGAGCTCCGGAGGAGGTATTGGACGCCCCGGGAGCCAGTCCGATGTGCACGAACCCTGCGGCCAGCGTTTCTTTTGCTTGCTTGGTGGTCGGATCGAATGCGTCAACCGCCCGCAAGTGGCTGGCGTCGGATTCCGTTGGATCGTTGATCGTTGCGGCCTGACCCAAAGATGAATGAGCAATCACCAATCCTGGCGTAACGACCGTGTCACCAAGGTCATAAACCTGAACGCCGCTTAATGCTTTGTTAGGATCCGTCGATGAAATCATTCCGTCGGTTACGACGATGATTCCCGGTACCAGTTTTCCAGCAGATAGCATGCGACTTGTCTTGACCGCATAGTTAGCTGGAAGGCGAACGGGCAGCGATTTCGCGTCGCCAACTTCCATTGCCTCCACAGAGGCAACTTCGTTTTCGAAGATCACTTTGCCGTGACTGATCACAAGGCGAGTCGGAGAGGACGAGTTCATTGGGTCGCCAGCGAATACGGCAATGTCGGCTTCTTTTCCAACTTCAATCGTTCCGACATGATCCGAAACGCCGAGAATGCGAGCGGCGTTTGCGGTCAGCGCCTTAAGTGCTGCTCCCGATTCGATACCGGTTTTGACGGCGTAAGCCGCGTTGATTCGCAGCGATTGAGACCCTCGTGCCGACGCTGGAAAAGACGAGAAAGACCAGAGTTTTTCGTTCGCATCCAAGTTGGCGAACCATTTGAGATCACTATCTTTCCGATACGCGGGCGGCTCTCCCGGCTCGAAGAATGGGCCGATTACCATCGCATGGCCGCAGTTCTCTAGCTCGTCGATACATCGGTCCACGTTCGACAAGCCATCAAGAACGACGCGTATTTTGAATTCTTTTGCCAATGCGACGACTCGACGCAAGGCATCCGAATGATGCACTTCAACGAACAATGGGATTTCTCGTTTCAGGACACGTTTAAAAAGCTCTTTCGTGACGTCCTTTTTCTCTGATTCTTCTTTGTCGTCTTCCTTCTTGTCACTATCTTTGTCCTTGTCGCTTTCTTTATTTTCGTCAGCGTCATCATCCTCTGTTTCAGGCTCCTTGTCGCTCTCTTTCTTTCCGTCGTCCTTGTCGTCGTCTTTCTTTTTCTCGTCGTCTTTCTTCTTGTCCTGAGCACTTTTGAGCAGCTTTTGCAAAGCTTGAATCTGAGTGAATCGATCCTTGGAGCTGCTTCCTTTCGTTCCAATCGAAACCTGAA
>CAYGUE010000053.1:29797-37795 GCA_964352885.1 uncultured Pirellulaceae bacterium | reverse complement strand
CTACACGACGATCGATAAGAATAACAAACTTACGCTTGGAATCCTCGACACTGACGCTCACTTTGGCGGTCCAGACTATCAAGGTCGCCGCGTTCCATGGTCATACAATGGCACAATGGAGATTCTGAAACAGCAGTTTAAGGTCAAGTACATTAGCGGCAATGAATTGGTTACGTTTCTGCCGCAAGAGGAGCAGAAGTCGGATTCCGACGCCAGTGAAACTGCGGACAAAGACGCCAAGCCGACAAAGAAAGTTCGTGAAGCTCCTGACATTTTGTTGGTTGCGGATCCAGCGAGCCTCGACGCACCGTCGATTGCGGCGCTGGTGAAGTATCTCGAAGCTGGAAACCCAGCCGTCATTCTTGCCGATCCCCTGCCTTTCTTTTGGGCTTTTCAAAACCCAACGAACCTCGGCATTCTCAACGCTCCGAAGATGTCACGGGTAGCGCCACAGTCTCCCTACGCACAAATTCTGACCAGCTCAGAGATGCCCAAGGCCGATGGCGGAACGGCGTCGACGTTGTTCTCCGCGATCGGAGTACAATGGAACAACGGTGCGTCCGTCTGGAACATGGAAGACCCGCATCCAGGTTTCGACCCAAGATGGCCCGCCTACGCTGGGCAAAATTGGCCAACCTACTACGGCCAGTACGATAAAGCATTTGTCTTCGTGAAGGACAACGATTCGAACGTCGCGTTCAACCAAGAAGATCCCGTCTCTGGCGGTTTGAGAGAACTTCTTATGTTCTACCCGGGCTACATCATGGAAGGCTCCGGATCGAAGTACGATTTCACTCCATTGGCCACTGTTGGTTTTGCATCGGGTCGTATCGAGTGGGATGAACTCACAATGACACCGTCTCAAAAAATGCAGGTGTTGAACCCAAGAACCGGTCAATTGACTGTCCGTGAAGAACCAGCTCGAAGTCAGATTACTGACGACTTGCTGAAAGTTCTCAACCCGAGCCCTCGGACGATGATCGATTCGCAAAACTATTGCGTTGCGGCTCGTGTTCAGGCAAAAGACAAAGCCGAAGATGGACTCGACTTGGTTATCATCACCGACCTCGACTTTGTTTCGGACCTCGCATTCCAACAAGAAGAAGAACTCGACCAGCAAGTCGGCCAGAAGCTCGACAACGTGAGCTTCTTGCTCAACGCGATCGAAGTCCTTGGCGGTGCAGACGACTTCGTTCAGCTTCGCAATCGGAGGCAGCGTCCACGCACGTTGGTACAACTCGAAACCATTTTCAAGCAATATCGCGAGCAGCGTCTTGCGAAACAGCAGGAAATTGAGCAAGAAGTCCAAGACGAACTCGATGCCGCTCAGGCAAAACTCGACATTGCCACCGAAGAGATTCAGGGTAACGAGTCACTTGGCTTTCTGGAGAAGCTTCAGAAAACGAGTCAACGTGCGACGGATGTCCAGCGTCAGTTTGAAATCAAGCAAAAGAAACTGACTCGAAAACTGAAACAGGAAGTCACGGAACTTGAAGCTGCCGAACAATCGCAGATCGAGGGACGCAAGAATCGTATTCGAACGTTGACCGCAATGGTGGCACCGCTTCCAGCATTAATGCTTGGTGTGCTGGTGTTGTGGTTCCGTGTCTTCAACGAACAAAAGAACATTAATCCGAATCGAAGAGTCAAGTAACGATGCAAGAGTCAACAAAAACAGTCTGTTTTGTCGTGACCGCTGCCGTTTTGGGTTTGGCGGCGATTGGCAACGGTGTGATGAACCAACCTGGCGAATCAACGACCAGCGTTTCGGTCGGCACTCCGTTTTATCCCGACTTCACTTCCACCGAAGCGGCGCGATCGCTAGAAGTTTCCGCGGTGGACCCTGAAACGGGTTCGCTCAAACGGTTTGGCGTGGAAAGCGATGGCGATCTGTGGCGAATTCCGACACACTTTGATTACCCAGCCGAAGGTGCTGCTCGAATTGCGCAAACCTCTGCCTCCGTTTTGGGGCTTGAACGTCAGGCATTGGTTGGAATGGGCGAAAGCGAATTCGAAAAATTCGGCGTCGTCGATCCGCTTTCCGATGAACTCGAGGATCCGGAAACCGCTGGAAAGCGAATCACGCTCAAGGACGAGAATGGCGACCCGTTGGTGGATTACATCATCGGCAACGAAATCGAAGAAATTGCTCCAGCACGGGACGGGGACGATTTCGAAAAACAAAACGGAGCCAAGGATTTCTACATTCGTCGCGCTGACGATTCACAGACCTTTCGCGTTTCGCTCGATATCGACCTGTCGACAAAGTTTTCCGACTGGATCGATCCGGATCTACTTCGAATCAATCGCCCTGATGTCACTCAGATCTCGATCAACAACTACCAGATCGAAGAACGTGGCGCCGGACGATTTGGCACCCCTGAACTATTCAAGGAACAGGGTGATCAACTGACACTGAATCGTCCCAGCCCCGCAGAACTGTGGGTGCTTGCAGGAATGGACGAGACAACGGAATCGGTAGAGTTGACCAGGATTAACGAAATTCTTGGTGTGCTGGACGAAATGCAGATCGTTGGCGTCCGACCGAAATTTAAGTTCGAGGGCAAGCAACTTCTGACGCCCGATTTGAAACTAGCCGACTTTCCGGAAATGAAGTCCGACCCAGCGAAAGCCAGTGCTGCGATTCAGGCTCTCCAAAGCGACTTGATGGAGAAGGGATTCAACTTTGGCGGTACTCAGGACAAATTGGAGTTGGTTTCAGAAAATGGTGAACTCGAATTTGGAACATCAAAGGGGCTCCGCTATCGACTTCATATCGGTGAAGCCGTCGCTGCTGAGGACGAAACGATCGAAATCGAGTCCAAGAAGAAAGAGGCGGAATCGGAATCGGAATTGGAAAAATCAGACGATGCAGAACGAGACTCCAACCGTTTCCTGTACGTTCGAGTCATGATAGACGAAGCGCTTCTCGGCGACCGTCCGACCGCACCGACGATGCCGGTGACACCTGTGAAACCTGAGGGCTACATGCCATCGAAAGTCGCAGAAAAGAAAGACGGGGATGAAGCCAAACCTGATGGAGAAGCTGAAGCAGAAGAAAAATCTACTGAAGAACGGAATCCGCAATTTGTGATGTACGAAGAAGCACTGCAAGCTTTCGAGACGGCGAAGAGCGAACACGAAATGAATCTGACGCGTGTCAAACAAGAAAACGAAGCCATCGACAAGAAAATTGAAGAGGGAAAAAAGCTTGTCGACGAGCTGAACCAGCGGTTTGGCGATTGGTTCTACGTGATTTCAGCTTCCAATCTGAAAACGCTTCAGTCAAAGCGTGAGGACCTCGTTAAAGTTGCCGAGCAGAAACCAGAAATAGGCGCACCGGCGACTCAACCCGCTCCGAACATTTCGTTTCCTGACTTACCGGAAGGAGCAACGACCTTCGACACGCTCAAAGAAAAGTCTGTCGAAAGCACAGAAGAAAAAAAACCGGAGATGAAGGAAGTAGAAGGCAAGGAAAATGTTCCTTCTGAGAAAGAAGAATCAGAAACGGAGAAAGCAGACCCTGCTGTTGAGAAAGCAGACCCTGCTGCCAAAAAAGCAGATCCTGCCGTTGAGAAAGCAAACTCGGAAACGACTAATTCTGGCGTAGCCGAAGAAACCACTGATACTAAGAAAGAATCCAACGAGGATGCAAAAAGCGGGAACTCGTAGTAAATTTGTAGGATAGGTGGTTCAAGGCTGTCGCCACCTTCCATAACAATAGCTTTCGACTCAACCCGTTGACCTCCCCTGCCCTCTCGTTCACCAACGCTCAAGTCCATCTCTCTGCCGATAGCGCGGTTGCTGGGAAGGTTACGCCGACGCATCCGATTCATCGTTCTGGTGGAAGGTATTGTCGCGGTCGCTATTGCGGCGCTCATCTGCTTTTGGATCGCGTTTGCACTCGACTATCTGCCGGTCATTTTCGGCTTCCATGAACTATCCTCAGTGGCCCGCGCACTGTTGCTCGCGGTCGCGATTGCAATTGCCCTCGTTCAGCTTTATCGGTTCATCGGTCGACGCCTTTTCGTACCGATGAAGAATCACAGCCTTGCACTTCTCGTTGAGAAAAAACATCCGGAGTTCGACGAGTCACTGATTTCGACCGTCAATCAGGCCGAAGCGGGTGCACGATTCGATGTTCCAATCGACCGATCCATGATCGACATGACGCGGGAGAAGGCCGAATCGCTGCTGTCTCAAGTCGATCCGCGCTCGATCGTAGGTTTTCAGTTTTTGCGTCTCAGCGCCGTCATTGCTTGCATTCTGGCAATCTCAATTATTGGACTGGGAGTTCTGCGGTTAGAGAACCTAACGCTCGCGATCAAGCGACTTTACTTGCTCGATAACCAACCGTGGCCTCGACGCGTTTACCTCGAAATCGTCGGCGTGAAAATCAAAACGGATGCTCCAATCCAAGGCATCGAGGAGCTTGGTCAAATCCTTGATCCAACCAGCGGAACATTTCGAGTTCCGCGAGGCGCTTCATTGACGCTGACGGTTCGAGCTCAAGAAATTGATCCACTTGTCCCTTGGAGGCAATTGCCAACAAGCTGCTTGATGTACTACCACACCAAGGATGGTGCCCGCGGAACACAGGCCCTCAATCGTATCGGTAGTCCGAAAGACGGTTGGCAATCATATTCACTCAACGGTTCGCCATTGGAGAGCCTCCTTTCGGATCTCGAGTTCACTTTGCGTGGCGACGATCATCGAGCGGGTCCGTTTCGTATTGAGATCGTTGACCAACCGATCGTCACGCAAACAGACTTCGACTGTATCTACCCAAGCTACCTATCCGAGAACGACTCACTTGCGTGGACGCCTCGTAACATTCGATGGACAGGACGTGCCGCCTTGCCTCAGGGGACCGCGTTCAACATTCGCGGACTCGCGACCAAACCATTGCGAAAAGTCTACGTCTGGGATGCAGCCACTGAGACTATGAATCGTGGCATAGTCGATGGATCAAAGTTTGAGTATCCCGTAAAAGCACTTGAAGACGCTGCGAACCTTCAGTTCTATCTGGTTGACTCAGACAACATTGTCTCCGACAGTCCACACACAATTTTCGTCGAACCTATCGTGGACGAGCCTCCGGACGTCGTGGCGCGACTGGTCGGAATAGGCACTGCAATTACCCCCGATGCAATTCTTCCATTCGAAGGACAGATCACCGATGACTATCGCGTGCAGGAGACCTGGATCGAACTCACAACGGCCGACCGAGAACTTCCCCCAGCGTTGCAGTCCACCAAAGAGAACGGCGTGCTTGACTCTTCGATCGACATCGCAGACCTCGTTCGCGCCGGACTGAAACTGACGGTCGATGACGGTTCTGAGCTGGGTTTTATTATCAAAGCCAACGATTTCTATGCGCTCAACGCGGATCAGCCCAATGTGGGAATCGGCGACAAGTATTCTCTAGAACTGGTTTCTCCAAATCGTCTCTTACGGATGTTCGAACGAATCGAAGTTTCTCAACGCCGAAGATTAGAACAAATCTTTGAAGAACTTACCGACGTACGAGGCTACCTCGCAAGAACTCGCCCGCAAAAATCAGCTGCTCGAAATTCCGCCAATATAGAACCGGGCGATTCAGAGCCCGGCGACCAAGACGACCGTCATATGCGACAGCAAGCGATGAGAATTGTGTTCTCTCAACGCAGCAAACTCCAAGCGATGAAGTCCGCTCAGGAAATTCGCAGTATCGCCGACTCATTCGACAACCTGAGATTGCAGCTGATCAATAATCGCATCGACGCTGAAGATCGAAAGGAACGACTTGCCAAAAGCATCATCGCGCCGCTGAAAGCGATCCCGGATGGCTCATTGCAGACGCTCGGTAGCACGATCGACGAAATTGAAGTGGTTCTCAAACGGATCGATAAAGGTCTTGGTGGCGAAGGTGCAGAGAAAAAAGCGACCCTTCTGACCGACCGCGGATTGTTGGAAACGGATGCCGTCCTAAAAGAAATCGACATCGTACTTTCCGTGTTGGTAAAATACGAATCCCAGAGCGAACTTCTAGAAATCGTCAGAAGAATGATCGCCGAGCAGGAAGCATTGATGAAACGCACAAAAGAAAAACGGCAGAAGGATGCCTTTGAAGGGCTGTTGGACTGACATGTTGAATTTTGAATACAGATCTATCTTTGCGATCGCTTTCACAATTTCATTCGGATTCGCATTTCTATCAACTGCCACCGGTGTTGCATCTCAGGAGAAGGATGCTCCCGCCGTCGCGACACAAAAAGAAGACGAATCCGTCGAAGATCAGCAAAAACGAATCCTCAACAATTACGCCCAATTGGAACAGAAATTGTTGGCACTCCGCGAGTTCGAAAAGGAAAGCAATCCTGCAAGGTCGAAACTTCTCCTGCGTGCTTATGAGCTTTCTCAGGAACAGGCGACGACCGACGGAATGAAACGTGTCGTATCGTTGTTGACGACGGGCGAACTGCGAGATGCAGAGTCTAGCCAGAAACAGGTTCTTCAAGACATGAATCGGTTGCTGACGCTGTTGCAAAGCGAAGATCGCGGGAAACGGATTGAGGACGAGCTAAAACGTAACCAGGAATACCTCAAAGAAGTTGAGCGACTGCTCAGAATTCAGAAGTCATTGCGAGGCGAGACGGAAGCCCAAGGCGACGCGTCACGAATATCCAAGTCACAGAAACAGGCGGCCGAGCGTGCTAAGAAACTGTCGGACACCATCCGCGATAGAGAGGAACAGTCGAAGGAGGACGCGGGACCATCGGACGAGGCCAAGGAAAGTAAAGATTTGCAGGGGAACGGCCAGGGCAAAGGAAAACCCGGCGAGCCCAAGAGCGGCAAATCGTCCAAGGGAAGCCCGCCTGAAGGAGAGTCCGCTGACGGCGAATCCAGCGATTCAGATTCTTCGCCGGCAGATGAGATGAATCCGGTCCAGAAACGCGTTGCCGCAGCGGAACAGAAGATGCGTAACGCCAAGAAAAAATTGGACCAAGCTAAACGCGATGAATCCATCAAAGACATGGACCAGGCAATCCGAGAACTTGAGGCTGCCAAGAAAGAATTGGAAGAGATTTTACGTCAGCTTCGGGAGGAAGAGGTCGAACGAACTCTTTCGATGCTTGAAGGCCGTTTTCGAAAGATGATGGAACGTGAAATCAAAGTTCGTGACCAAACGCAAGGCCTCAATGCCGTTGTACCCGAACAACGTCGTGCCGATTTCGAAATCAAAGCTGGCAAACTTTCCTCGGAGCAGTCTTCAATCGCAACCGAAGCTTCACGAGCCCTATTGTTGCTCCGCGAGGACGGTTCGTCGGTCGCGTTTCCGCAAACCGTGGCGGAAATGAAGATTGACATGGAACAGGTTGCGTCCCGATTGTCCGCCACAAAAATAGGTGAGATGACAATCGAGATTGAAAACGACATCATCGAGACCCTTGGCTATCTCGTTGGAGCGTTAGCCCAGGCTCAAAAAGAGAATGAAGCTAACAGCAAAGACCGCAAGAAAGGAAAGCCTGGCGGGCGACCTGGCGAATCGTCACTGGTTGGCAAAATCGCAGAAATCCGAATGTTGCGAGCGCTTCAAGATCGAATCTTCAGGCGACATACACGTTATGCAAAGATGCTCGACGACCCCGGAGACCTGCTCGGCCGAACAAATGACCCTGACATTCGATCGGCACTTCAGCGTTTGACATCGAAACAAAAGCAGTTGACAGAGATTACCAAAGAGATTGTGGAGAGCTTGAACGACTGAGCCGGTTTCAAAACTGCCACTCATAAGTAGCTCGGTCGGTCGAGACGATGAAAAAGCAGGATTTGCGAGTCTGGAGCAGACTCGCCTACTCGGTTTTGAAACCACATCAGGAACCGAATGAGTCAATTCTGTGTCTCAACTGCGTCAGCTTTTACTTTCTTTGCATAGTTCGTTGAATCCATTTTCATGAATCCACCCATCAGCACGACAGCCAGAACGACCGCCGTCAGAATATTAAGCCAATGAAG
>CAYGUE010000053.1:25229-29787 GCA_964352885.1 uncultured Pirellulaceae bacterium | reverse complement strand
GGCTGCAAAAGCCAACAGAATCTTCACGCCAAGCAATCCGTTGTAAATCGGAGCGAGGTGGAATCCCTTCGCTTTAAGGTACGTATTGTAAAATCCACTGATCAACAGGAACAACGCCGCACCGGCAACCCATTTCAGCCATCGTTTGCGGATCGCTTCACGAGTATCGTCCGAAGCGGAAACTTCAGTTAAAGCGGGAACCAAAGCAAATCGCATAAACAACGTTCCGCCGGCCAGGACGATGGCCGCGATGATGTGAGCCCAACGAGAGAGTAGAGCGAAGATTTCAGTGAATTCCATCGGATTTTGCAAACGGGTTGGTGAACAGGAAATGAAGATGCCGCGGTATCAAGTCTCACGTGCGTGTGTTTGTGCGTCAACCGCTCGATCTCGGCAATTTCAACAATGGCGACAAAATGGTGTCTAATTGGGTCATGATACAAAGACAGAAACATCGCGGCTCGTGCCGCTTCACTTGGCAGCCATTCTTTGGCTGTCTTTCGATTGCCATCGCGATCACTGTTGGACCAATCACGGCATTTGCTTACGCCGATGAGTCAAACAACGGTGTTGAGTTAATCGTGTTGGGAATTGCACAGGATGCAGGCTTCCCTCAAGCAGCATGTGCAAAGACCTGCTGTGCTGATGCCTGGGAAGATTCATCGCTTCGAAAACATTCCTCTTGTATCGCGGTTGTTGATCGCGAGTCCGGGCAACGCTGGATCTTCGAATGCACCCCAGACTTTCCGAAACAGCTAAGGAATTTGGATGAGTTTTGTGAGCCGATAACAAAACAGCCTGGTCTCGACGGTATTTTCCTGACCCACGCTCACATTGGCCATTACACCGGCTTGATCCACATGGGACGAGAAGTCATCGGTGCGAACGAAACGCCGGTTTATGTGATGCCGCGCATGAGTAGGTTCCTGCGAACCAATGGGCCGTGGAGCCAATTGGTTTCATTGAAGAACATCGCTTTGCAGCCGATTCTTAAAAACATGACGACCCAACTCAACAAACGTATCTCGGTCACAGCATTTCAAGTTCCGCATCGAGATGAATTCTCAGAAACAGTTGGATTCAAGATCAAGGGCCCGAAAAAGACAATCGTCTTTCTTCCGGACATCGACAAGTGGAGCAAGTGGGATCAAAACATCGAAGATGTCATCAAGGATTGCGATGTCGCCTACCTTGACGGTACGTTTTTTGAAAACGGAGAAATACCAGGCCGCGACATGGCGTTGATCCCGCATCCGTTCGTTACCGAAAGTATCAAACGGTTTTCTTCACTTGATGAGGCTCAACGGAACAAGATCCGATTCATTCACTTCAACCACACCAATCCAGTTCTACAGCCCAACAGCCCGGCTGAAAGCCAAATTAAAAGAGCCGGGATGAGCATCGCGACGGAAGGCGAATCGATCGACTTGTAGACAAACTTAGTGTCGGAAGTGGCGTTTGCCGGTCAGGATCATAGGGATGCCATGTGCGTTACACGCATCGATCACTTCCTGATCACGCATACTGCCGCCGGGTTGGATGATCGCCGCGACGCCAGCCTCGGCAGCCAGAGCAATCGAGTCCGCGAATGGGAAAAAAGCATCTGATGCGAGAACCGATCCATTTGCTCTTTCTTCTCCGGCTTTGCGAATCGCAATCATTACTGAATCGACGCGACTCATCTGGCCAGCACCAACGCCAACCAAAGCGCAATCTTTCGAAAGTGTGATCGCGTTTGATTTCACAAATCGAATCATCGACCATCCAAACGCGAGCTCAGCCATCAACAATTCGTCAGGTTGACATTCGGTTGCGACCTTCCACATGGCGTCGTCGTCTGCAAGAACATCGCTATCTTGCACCAGCACGCCGCCGACCAGTTGTCGCATCTCCCAGCTACTCCGAAGTGGCTGCAGATTGCCGACTTTTAAAAGCCGAACGTTCTTCTTCCATTTTGGCTTTGTCACCAAAATCTCAAGTGCATCGTCGTCAAAGCCCGGAGCAACGATGGCTTCTACGAACAAGTCGGCTTCAGCCATAAATGCTGCGGTTTCGCCATCGACCGTGCGATTCATGCCAACCACGCTTCCGAACGCACTCACTGGGTCACCCGCGAAACCATTTTCACAGGCCAGCCTTAGCGAATCGGCAACCGCCGCACCACAAGGGTTATTGTGCTTGATGACACTACAGGCCGGCTGCTCAAAACCCCGAACCATGTTCAACGCCGCATCGAGATCCAGCAGATTGTTGTAAGAAAGGTTCTTCCCGTGCAACTGTCGCGAGTTCACCAGACAAGCGTCCCGATTGTTCTCGCTGCTGTAAACCGCAGCGGACTGATGACTGTTTTCGCCGTAACGCAGCACAGATCTTCGATTCAAAACGACCGTCATCGTCGCCGGGAACTTTTCACCTTCAGTCTGTCCGGAAAAGTAGTCAGCGATCGTGAGGTCATAATTCGCAGTGTGTTGAAACGCCTGAGCCATTAATCGACGGCGAAGCCCGATCGTGGTCGAACCTTGCGTGTTGATTTCGTCAAGCACTTCGGCGTACTGGTTCGGATTGGAGACCACCGTCACATAGTCACTATTTTTAGCCGCGGCGCGAATGAGGCTTGGGCCGCCGATGTCGATCTGCTCAATCGCATCCTGCACCAGCACATTCGGATTCGCGATCGTCGCGGCGAAAGGATAAAGATTAACAACGACAACGTCGAACGGAACGATGTCGTGGTCGGACATCGATTCGAGATCGTCAGCGCGGTTCCGCCGGGCCAAAATACCGGCAAAGATCTTTGGATGCAACGTTTTCACGCGACCATCCATCATCTCTGGGAACCTTGTATATTCAGAAACGTCGATAACTTTGACGCCGGCTTGCTCAAGATGTCTTCCCGTTCCGCCGGTGCTGTAAATTTCGACACCCTTTTCGACCAAACCGATGGCGAAATCGACGATCCCCAGTTTGTTGCTTACGCTAATGAGAGCGCGTTTGATTTCAGGAGATTCCATGACTTGATCGCTTGGCCAGTATGAGTTGGGAAAGCGATAATTGATCCCGATGGTGGCAAAGCGTCAAGGGTCGGAATAGCTCAAAAGCCAAACCGTCTCCGAGGGGTATCGTCTAGCCGTCTCCGAGGGGTATCGTCTAGCCGTTGCCAAACGGATTGCTGTCGTCAGCGTCTTTGTCATCCGCAGCCTTTGAATCGCCGCCGAACGGGTTGGCATCGCCATCGGATGCGTCACCTGAACCGAATGGGTTTTCGTCGTCCATTGAAGTGTCGCCGGTGCCAAATGGGTTATCTTCATCGGTCGCAGAATCGTCGACACGCTTCATTTTACTCTTTGACGTGGCGGCAAGGTCCGACTCGAGGAATCGAGGACGAATGCTACTGATTTCGTGAACGCACTGAATGAATCCGCCCTTCGTCGCGAAGAACATCCGATCAGTGATTCCGTTTGGCATGACCAACTCAATATTGGATCCTTCAATCGACTTGGTTATCGCACGCGTTTCACGATCGAGCCCGATTAGCCGTCCGTTGGTGTTGATGCAGTAAATTGAGTCCGTGCCAAAACCGGCAATCGTCTTCACGCCTTTGGCAGGCATTTGCCAGCCTTTGGGATAAGTGCCTTCTGTTGCGTCGATTTTGAACAGTTCGTTCGCTCCTGAAACGACATATAATTCATTGCCAAATGGCACAGGAGAATTCACAATCCCCCGCCCTGTTGAAACATCCCAGTCCATGATCCCGCTTGTTTCACTGACACTGTAAACGAATCCGTCGAGTGACCCAACGAAGAGACGGCCACCTGAGGCGGCGGCTTGCGAGACGATTGGAGCCTGCGTCTTCAAGCGGTATTCGACTGTGCGACGCTCCAGCGGAGCAACGTTCATATGGCCTTTCTCAGTGGTCCAAACAACGTGTTTTTCTGTTGTCAGTGGACGAGCGCGAGATCCGCCCTCGGCTACGAGATTGAAACTCTCCACGCCGAATTTATCGATAGGAAATGACTGCAGGCGTCCGTTAACCAAAGGGACATAAATGTTGGTTTCTGAACATGCTGGCGGTGAGTCGATTCCGTTTTTGCAATTACCGCTCCAGAGAATTCGCCCCGTTTCGAAATCGAGGCAGTAGACGCTTGAACCATTGGCGACAGCAACATGCTTCTTACTAGCTCCCAAACCGACACTCGGCAAGCGATAGTCGCCGACCTGTTGAATCCACCGAGTGGCACCGGTGTCCGCGTCTAAGCAAACGACCTGACCGCTGGCGCCCATCGCAAACATGGTCGATCGAGGCAATGTGTAGCTGGTGATTTCTACTTTAACATCTTCTTTGCCATCGTTTCGAAGACCATATTCAATAACTTCTTTTCGGTCTTCAGCAGCCTTTTTTGCGCCGTCGACTCCGTAAGCGACGCCAAAAGGACTCAAGTCCTTCTCGGCGATGACTTCTTTACGCTTGTCGTACGAAATGACGTAGTAAGTTGTTGATTGATCTTCGTCGACCACCAATTGCCAATCTACCAATTCCGCTTTGGCACTGATTTGTACC
>CAYGUE010000053.1:4326-25219 GCA_964352885.1 uncultured Pirellulaceae bacterium | reverse complement strand
GTACCTGAGTAGACCAAGCCACGGTCAATCCGGCTCGAGCTGCATTGACGTCAGAAAGAAAGCCTTGCTGAGCGACCGATGGGCTGGAAAAAGTTGCGAGAATAGCCATCGCTAGAGCAAAAGCAATCTTGTTTCGGAGGTGCATCATCGTGGTGGAAAATCCGCTCGGCAATTGCATCGAATTTCTTTCTAAGGTCCAACGGGTTGGCAAGAGTTGGGAATGTTTTCAATTCTAATAGCCAAATCGGACATTTCCCGTAAAAATGCGCGAGTTTCCTTGCCAATCGGAGGAATCGATTCGATTCGTCAATCATTCCGTCGAGGATGTGGGCGGCCTGTTGATCTGGCCGCTAAAAACGTCAAAATCGTTCGTCTCCCGTCGTCAGGCTTTTGTTGCCGATCAGATTCCCTCTACAAGGCAGGAATCGTCGATTAGAATTGGAAGTTCAACGCCCTTTATGAGATCGATATGTCGCTGATCGTCGCCTGTCCGAACTGCCAAACGCGCTACAACTTGCCGGAAAAGTTCAGGGGCAAGAAGATAAAATGTAAATCCTGTGGCAAACCATTTGCCGCGACGGAAAGTGCAACGCGTGCCAAATCGACCAATACAAATCAGGTAGCGCCGCAACAGCAAACGATCGATCCGCAAGAACTTGCCAAAATGGGGATCGGGGCAATTCGCCAACAGCCAGACCCGTTTGCCGCACCGGTTGATCTTGGTCCTGATCCGCTAAGAAATCACGTTGTGCAGGATCCCGGATTTGGCAATACAAGCCCGGCTGGGATGCCCGGACAAACGGCTCAGGCTGAGGAAGATTCTGATATCGATCCTGATTTCCAAGCCGTTCTTGCGAACCCTTATATCAAAGCTCCAAAGTCTTCTTCCCGCGCGGTCCCCGATCAAGCGGATGAGGAATCCGGCAAAGGCAATAAGAAACGTAAGAAGAAAGTTCATGCGGCGGTCAAGAATTCGCTCGACCGTGCAACCATGACACTGCTGCTCCTTGGCGTGGTGATTGCTTTGTTGTTCGGCTTCTTCTTCTTTTCGGCGCCCGGCGATGCGTTGGCCAACATCAAAAATGCCAACAAGGCCGACGTTGCTGCAGGTGGAGTTGCATTGACGGCGGCTGAGATGGACGAGAAAGCGACAACGCAATCTGCCACAAGAAGACTCATCACCGGAATCGGAATCCTTATTGGAGTCGTCTTCATGATTCTGGCAGCCGGCGTTCAGATATTCCCAATCACTTGCAGTATTCTTGGGCTGGCGGTTTACGTCATCTTCGAATTGGCCTTCTGTATCGTACTGTTAGATTTCCTTTCGTTGACCGGTTGGATTCGCCGAGTCGTTGTCTGTACGGCTTTAGGTAAAGCATTTATGGACGCCATGAATGCAAAGTACTACAACCAGATGATGGAAGAGCGACGGAAGAATGGCAAATAACGTAAGACGCCTACTTGTTCATGTCTGTCTAGTTTTACTAATGACGTTGGTTCTTGGCCGCGTCGCATCTGCGAGTCCGCAGAGCGGTATCATTCCGGTCGGCAGCGGCAGCTACACAACAGTTCGCCCGGAAACGTGCGAGCCGCTTCAGGATCAGATCTTCAAAGTGGCGTCACTTTCCGGGCCCACGCCGACAAACCAATGGTGGAGCTCACTGGTCTGGGACAAGTTTTCCAACAACATGTTTCCACACCCGCTGGGAGTTGTCACCTGTGAAGAAGGGCTTTCGCTCAGCTATCCTGGCGCGGCAATCGTCGCAGCTGAAATGCCATCATGGGAGGCGGCGTTTCGGCAAAAGGCGACATTGTGATCGGCTTGAAAGATGCCAAGTTCTCCGATGCAAAACTGGCTGATTTTTCCGACTGGTTCATCACAGCCCAGTTTTCTTCCGTCTCAGGCAATCTAAAAACCAGTTTTGGCCACGGAAGCCCATTCGTTTATTGCACAAAGGACTCAGGAAAGTTTCTGCTGCGATTCGCGGAAAAACCGGCCCTTTGGTACGGCGACAATGACAATAAATCGATCGGCATTACTGTCCGCGGAAATCATTATGGTCTGTTCGGGGCGGGCGGAAGTCGTTGGACTATGGAAAGTGAAACGGATGTTTTTCTCGAAACCGACCAAGGATATTTCTCACTGGCTTTGCTTCCAGAGAAAAGTGTCGAAGCCATCGAGATGTTTGAGGCTTGCGCCCACAATCACGTCACAGACACGAGTTTTGAGTTTGAAATCAAAAATGGAAAGCTGGTCACCACGTGGAACATCACTGCGGAGGCCAAGGAACTGACGGATTCTCCGCGAACGATGACGGCTTTGTATCCTCATCAGTGGAAATACTCGGATGCGAAGCTCACAGGAAAGAGCTATCAATCGGTTCGCGGCGAAATGAAGCTCTTTTACGGAAACACCTTCCAGACGTCCGTGCCGATTCAGGGCGTTCTGCCGATGTTGCCAGCGGAAGGCATTCACGATCGCCAACGAATGTTGGACTATCTTGATATCGAGATTGCGAAACCCTCCCCCCCCTTCGGCGACACCTATTGGGAAGGCAAGCATCTCGGCAAACTTTCTTCCTTAAGCGGCATTTGCGAAGCGATGGGTGATCTCGAACGACAGAAGTTCTTCATCGATGAATTGAAATCGCGAATGGCAAACTGGTTCGTCGCCTCCGAGGGCGAGTCATCACCGCTTTTCTACTACGACAAAAGATGGGGAACACTGATCGGAAGTCGCCCTTCCTACGGCAGTGACGGTCACCTCAATGACCACCATTTTCACTACGGATACTTTATTCGCGCCGCGGCAGAGGTTGCTCGTGTTGATCAAGCGTGGGCGAAAAAGTGGGCTCCGATGGTCGAGCTTATGATTCGAGAGATAGCATCGTCAAATGCGACTAAAGATTTTCCCGAACTCCGATGTTTTGACCTGTACGCGGGTCACTCTTGGGCATCTGGGCACGCGAGGTTTGGCGACGGCAATAACCAGGAATCATCTTCCGAATCGATGAACGCATGGTACGGCATCATGCTGTGGGGAGAAGCAACCGGCAACGAATCGATTCGCAACTTGGGCGTTTTCTTGTTCAACACCGAACGCACAGCAATCGAAGAATATTGGTTCGACGTTTCCAACACGAACTTTCCCCAGAAATTCCCCAACGTCGCAGTCGGCATGGTCTGGGGCGGAAAAGGTGCTTTCGCAACCTGGTTCTCTGCGGACATCGATCGCATTCACGGGATCAACTGGCTGCCGTTTTCTCCGGCCTCCGTTTACCTCGGACGCTTTCCGGAATACGTCAAAATCAACCATGACATGGTCGTCAAGAAACGTAGGGAAGGCAGCAACTACAACAATGGCTGGGGTGATCTGGTCGCCATGTTTGGAGCACTTGAGAACCCTGAGCCCGCTGCGAAGTACATTGATGTGAATCCAAACTGCAGCCTCGAAGGAGGCAACTCACACGCGTTCATGTACCATTGGATTCAGACACTGAATCAGATGGGAATCAATGACGCGTCGGTCACCGCGGATCACCCATTTGCCAATGTCTTTTCGAACGGCGGCAAAAAGAACTATGCCGTCTACAACTTCCATGACAAACCGCTGACCGTCACGTTTTCCGACGGAAAGATCGTGACCATGCATGCGAGAGGGTTGAAAGTCGAATAGTGAGGATTTTAGCGGAACTGATTTCTACTCGCGGATCGTACCGGCCCGCCGAATCGGTCCCGCGCAAACCATGTTCAGCTCGCCTTGCTGGACCACACCTTGCTGAATGCCAGCTTTGTCATACACCAAACTGAAACCAGCGACTTTTCCTGACTTGCCCTCACCGACATAGCAAATCGTGTTGGCGACTTTGGGATTCCCGCCGTCGCGAAGGAAAAAGCCTCCCGTCGTCATCACAAAGTCAGGATCGCCTTTGTCTAATCCCATCGCGATGTTCAAGTCCGCCACATAGATTCCGCCAACTTTTCCAGTTCGCGAATTCATCAGCCAGCACTGCAGTTTGCCCGTCATGTGATCGAGAATGAACAATCCGTCAGCGTCTGGAGTAACCGAGCCTGTCGCCATCGAAATCGTCTTGCCACCGGAGGCTGAGTCGGCAGCTAAACGCAACGGAAGATTCCGTTTCATTTCTTCATATTGCGATTGCAACTCATCCTGCTGCGCGGAGCTCGATTTACTCGATCGGCCAAGAAAAAACCCACATCCCATCGCGACGATAACGCCTGCGATCGTAACTGCATGCCAAACGTTTGAATTCTGTTTCTGTCTCATTCTCTGCTCCTGACGATGCCCGTGAACTGCCTTGTTGACATTCTAACCATTGGGTCCAACCAATTCCACGCTTCGGATTAGGTCAACTCGAGGGAATCTCTTAAGAATGAAGGCGTTTCCCTTGCGTTTCAAATTCCCTTGAACGTCGTCTCCTGCTGAATTTTCTCCGTACTCGGTGTTAATAGCACGAACGACATCCATGCCTTCGATTACTTTTCCGAAGGGCGTGAATCCTTGGCCATCAAGCGAGGCGTTATGGCCAAGATTCACAAAAATCTGGACGGAACGTGAATTTGGCTGGCCTGTTTTAGCAAAGCACAAGGTTCCGGGAAGGTTCGACACACCAACGGGCGAGTCATCTTGGAATCGAGCTTCTGCCCAGTCTTCGTTTACAGCTGGATTGCCGTGTAGTCCAAACTGGAACATGAAGTTTGACACGGCACGAAAGATGGCCGTATCTTCGAAATAACCGACTTGGACCATGTTGTAGAAGCGATCGGCAGCCTTTGGTGACCAAGCCCGATTGATCTGTGCAACAAAGTCACCTTTTGTCGTACGGAATCGAACCTGAAACTCGTCCGGAGCTTGTGGATCGGTCGATGGTGGAGCTGGAACACTCGACGGCGCAGAATTTGAAGACGACGAAAACGGAGTCAATTTTCTCAAATCGATTTTGGAGCGGGCGAAAGGCGAGCCGGATTCACGAGCGCAGCCATATGAGAAAATGACCGCTGCGATTGTGATGAGCGTAAACAATTGCAATTGCGCTTTCATTCGATTCCTTTCGAACACTGATTTACTAACATGCTGGCGCGAATAGTACCGAAACGTCAATCTGCTGCGAATACCAATCAATGTCTCATTCCAGTGAGTCAACAATAGGTTAAAATGGGCGGTCTCGACCGACTCTTTTGGGGACCTCCAATTTGCCCAGCTTTATTGTCAGATATGGAACGATGCGAAACCTTGGCGTGATGACCGCCATGGGGGACGGATCCTATCGCCGCGGCCAAGAGGTCGTAATCCGCACGGAACGAGGTACGGAAACTGGGCAAGTCCTCTGCGAAGCTTCCAAAGATGCCCTAAGTCACCTCGATGAGCCGGCGACAGGCAACATTCTACATGAGTTCGGCGAACTAGATGCGGCCGATCTAGCCGGGATTGAAGCCGGTCGTGCTCAGCTGATGAAAGATGTCACCCAGCAAGTTGAGAAACTTGGCTTGGACATGCAGCTCGTTGATGTCGAGCAAATTCTCGGTCGCCAACGGATCGTGGTGTACTACCTTGCGGAACAACGAGTGGACTTTCGAGAGCTGGTCAAGGTGCTTGCCGGTCAACTCGGCACCCGCATCGAAATGCGTCAAATCGGTGTTCGCGATGAAGCAAAACTACTGGCTGACTTTGGAGATTGTGGTAAGCCTGTTTGCTGCAATACTCATTTGGTCAAAATGCCCCCTGTTTCAATGAAGATGGCCAAGTTACAAAAGGCGACGCTTGACCCGACGAAAATCTCCGGGCGCTGTGGGCGGCTGAAATGTTGCTTGCGATACGAATTCGAAACCTACGATGAAATCCAAAAGTCAATGCCGAACGTCGGCTGGCGAATCGTCACACGAAACGGGAAAGCCACGGTCATCGCCCAGCAACTTTTGGCAGAACAGTTGCTGATCGAAACAGAAGACCATCGGCGAATGTTGATCGACGCCAGCGAAGTACTTTCCGTGATCGAAAAGACAATTTCGTCGAAGAAGAAAAAGAAGAAGAAGAAAAAAACGAAACCTGAAACCAAGTCTGATTGAAGGCAATTCAAACGAAAATGGCTACGGCAACTTCAACTGTAAAAGCTCTGATCCTCCGCGCCCCGGGCACCAACTGCGATCAGGAAACCGGATTCGCATTCAACACCGCGGGCGGTCACTGTGACTACGTACACATCAACCAGCTGATTGAACGGCCGGCAATGATGGACGACTATCAGATCCTTTGCTTACCTGGCGGATTCAGCTACGGCGACGATATTGCGGCCGGTCGAATCTTGGCGTCGCAAATGGAATCGCGGCTAGGTGATGCGATCGCAAGCTTTCGAGACGCGGGCAAACTGATCTTGGGCATTTGCAACGGATTTCAAATCCTGATCAAGTCGGGATTTTTGTTGCCGAAAGACGATCAAGGGCTTCCGGCCACGCTGACATGGAACGACAGTGGTCGATTTCTCGATCGTTGGGTGAGCTTGAAAGCCAACGCGAATCGTTGCGTCTTCCTTTCCGACGTCGATGAGCTCTATTTGCCGATCGCACACGCCGAAGGCAAGTTTGTCGCTCGTGATCAGTCGGTCATCGATTCCTTGCAAGCCAATGATCAAATTGCACTGTCATATGTTCAAGGCGACCAATCGGATTCCATCGCTGCCAACCCGAATGGATCGACGTTTGATCTGGCAGGACTGTGCGACGAAACCGGACGCATTTTCGGTTTGATGCCTCACCCGGAAAGGCACATCGATCCAACGCACCATCCGCGATGGACTCGGGATGGATTAGCCGATGAAGGTGAAGGGCTTGCGATCTTCAAAAACGCTATCAACTATTTCGCTTAGGTGCCAATGGGTGAATCTCGGATCTTAATGGCAACGGATGTGCCTTTCTGGCGTAACGAAACCGGTGCGCAACAGCGTATGCTTCATTTGGTGCTTGGTATTACAGATGAGGCTTTTGATGAAAAATCTTGCGTCGTTCAAACGTTCTTCATCGGTGTCCAATCGCCAACTGACGAAGCAAAATCGAAAGAGCTTGGCTTGGACGTGCAGTTCCATTCATCAGACAGGGTTCCTGATGGGGTTCGCAAGCGAATCAAATGGCACATGGAAGGCACGATCCATCTAGTGCGGCAAGCTTTTCGAGGCCGAGAAGAGGTCGCCAAAGTCGACCAACCGATGCAACTGAGTGATTTCTGCTGGCCGTGGGCGATCGATTCATTTTCAGATTGCGTCGATGCTTTCAAACCGGATGCGATCATTTGTCAGTATGTAACGATGGGCTACTTATTGGATGGATTGAGCGAGGAACAACGCAGTAGCATCAACTGCGTCGTGGACACGCATGACGTGCTCTCATCTCGCCAGTTGCAGTTTGAGCAATTTGGATTTTCGCACTGGATCGACATCAGTCCGGAACAAGAGTCGGACGCCCTTGGCAAGTTCGATGCGGCGTTGGCGATCATCGATCACGAGCGTCCCGTCCTTCAGGCAATGGCCCCCAATGCCGACGTGCTGACCGTGAGTCACTCCTTGGATCCATTGACGCGAGAGTATGATGCAATCTCGCGCCCCGCAAACAACAAACTTTTGACAGTCGGCTATTTTGGTTCCTCAAACCATTCCAACGGCCATGCGTTAATCAAATTTGTACGCAACGTTTGGCAACCGCTACAGGAACAAGAAGCGGATATTCAGTTGGTGATTGCCGGCAGTATTTGCGATTGGCTGATGTTCCACGAAGAATCCAGATTCTCCAGCGATGAGTCGATGTCTTTGTGGATTGAGCTCTCAACCGACCCTAACGTGAAATTGCTGGGCAAGATCGATTCACCACAGGACTTCTACCAACAGATAGACGTGGCAATCAACCCTGTGGAGTTCGGAACGGGCTTGAAGATCAAAACCTGCGAAGCCCTTGCCTTTGGAGTACCGTCGGTGATCACAGCCAACGGTGAGCACGCGATTCCGCCAGAAGTTGGCGACGCGGTTTTCGTTTGCGAAACGATTGCGAAAATGGTTCCCGCCATTTTTTCGATGTCGCTCGATCGCGAGCAAGTGCAGATCATGCGAGAATCCGCGCGCGAGGCCGCAGAGAACGTTTTCAACAATCAGATTGCTTACGGTGAATTGGTCGACTGGTTTCAACGCGTATAGTTCGTGGTTGTGGTTTCCAGCCGCAATCGTTTGCATTTTCGTAGCGACTAAACAACCCCTTCGGTCGCCAGAATTTTTTGAATCTGTCTTCGATGAATCGAAAGATGGAAGCTCGATAGACAATGAATCCGCCTCGCGTCCATCATGCCGAAAAACGGGTGCTGAATCGTTCCGGTAGAACGGGGAAAACGGTTTGTCTCAACCAGATTGTTTACGAAACTAGCGTACTGCCACGATGAATCCTGAAACTGGTCAATGCAATCGGCACCGACGTCTTCGGGAACGAAATAGCGAAATTCGGGAACAACGATTCTAGTTTCGTCATCGATCACCAAAGCCTGCATGGCCTTAAGCAGAAAATCATTGTAGCGACGCAAGTGTTCGATCACCATGAACGCCGTCCAACCACGACTGTCATTTCGCATGCCTGTCAGCCGAGGAATCTTGGGAGTTCGGCTGAGCAGGTCATAATCGCAGGCATTAGCCGTGCTAACGATGCTCGCGGAATCGGACTCGAAGCGTTTTGTATTGCGAGCAACGCTGCCTGCAAGACAACGCATTTCGAAACTCGACCGTAGCCAAACTCGCTCAAACGCGGTGTAATCGTGTGGCATTCGGCGTTAAGAATTTGGAGAGATTTTGCCAATATTGCTGCGAAAAGCTTCCTTGGACTCGTATAGCTTTAGCCGTCCCTGAAAGGCAGGCTTTTCCTTTTCTGGAGCCAATTCGATCGCCTTTCTCTGATTTTCAACCGCTTCGTCAAATTCACCGTTTTCAGCGAACGCAGCAGCGAGTGTGTCAATGAAATTCCAATCCTTGTCACCGCTTACCGCAACCGCTTTCTTCGCAAAGTCAACGGCCTTTGTTCCATCGCGGTAAGCTTCTTCAGGGCAAACTGCGAGGAACCATGCGATGCCGTTGAGGACTTCTGGCACAGACTCGCCCATCTCAATGGCTTTGTCGAAATCTGCCTTCGCGTTCTTGTAATCTTTCTTGCCGCCGTAAGCCACTGCACGGTTAACAAGCGTGGTCGGCGACCCTGAGCCACCGGAGAGTTCGACGCATCGATCATAGTCTTCGATTGCGTCGTCAAGTTTCCCCATTGCGACATAACAAACGGCTCGATTATTGTAAGCAAGTTGCAATCGCGGAGCGTAGTTGATCGCTCGATTGAGATCGAACATCGCCTCTTCAATCCTCCCAAGCTTGTACAAGACCCAGCCGCGATGGTTGAGCGAAACGGCATTCCTTGGCTGGATATCCACTGCCTTTTCGGCGTTCTCAAGAGCCTTAACAAGGTCGTTCTGAGACAAGTAGATATTGCTCATCCCGATGTAGCTGTCCGAGACTCGCTTGTTGATTTCGATTGACTTTTCATAGTCCTTCCTCGCTTCATCGATGTAGCCAGCATCGTGTTTTGCACTGGCACGATTAATATAAAACCACGCTTCGTTAGGCTGCAATTTGATCGCTTGATCAAAATTCTTGATTGCTTCGTCGTGTGCACCAGCGGCATAAAACACGTTGCCGAGATTACAGAATGCACGAGAGTTATTTTTGTTCAGTTGAATAGCATGCGATATGTCATTGACGGCTTTCTGGCGATCGCCCATATCGTTGTAAATCACGCCACGGTTCGACCACGTCGCCGCATTGCCTTTATTGATCCGAAGAGAATTATTCAAGTCACGGAAGGCTTCCTGAAATCGTTCGTTTTCACGATAAATCATGCCACGATGAGCATACGCGGCGAAATCTTTTTCATTCCCCCTGATTCGATCTGAGTAGTACTTCTCCGCGTCATTTAGATTCATGACGTATTCGAGTGGCAACCATCCGTTGACGCCCTCCAGCGCGCACCATTTTTTTCCGCTGGTCGCGATGATCGTGTGAATACTCCCTTCAAAAACTTCGCCTACTTTTTTCTCTTTGATCTTCGTTGGAAAATTCGCAGTCACGCAAACGCGATCACCAATCTCTTGTGCTGAGGCGGTGTTGGGGAAAAGCGATAATCCAAACGCAATTGCGATTACCAAACAGATGTTTTTATTTTTGACGGAAAGCATTGTTATCTGGGCCGGCGAAAATCGGCAAAGTTCGAAAAAAGTGGCCTACTGAACGCGGGCCTCAAATCGTGTATAGGCTATTAGAAGGATGCCATTTTTTCAAATGGAATCCGCCGAAAGGGAGCCATTGGTCAATATAGTCAGGTTATGACGATTCCGCAGTTAACTCAGTAATTTGGCACGCTGGAGACACAGTCGTTTTTGACAACGCTTGCGAGATGAGCGTCAACTTCGACTAGTATGATCCGTATTATTCTCGCCGAAATAGTGCCAGATTCCTCCATGAGCCAAACCTCGCAAAACTTGACCCGACTGGCACAAGAAGTCATTCGATTGGCTCCGTTGGCCGTGGTCGTCTGTGATGACCAGAAGGTCATTCGGATAGCTAATCCAAGAGCCGCTCAGTTGTTATCCCCGTCTCAAAGCATTGAGCAATCAGAAGAGGTCTTGCTGATCGGAGAATTCGCATCGAACATCCTGCTGGGCTTGAACCTTGATCGAGTGACAGATTCGTCCACTCGACAAAAGGTGCTAATCGGTACTGAGTCTCGCATCTTCGAGTTCCAGTGCTCTCATCTGGAATTGGACAGTGTCCAGTGGACGATTATCTACTTTAACGAGGCAGATAAACAAAGGCAGCGCGAACTGTTACTGGAAAAGGAGGCCAGCACCGACGCGCTTAGTGGCCTTGCGAATCGGCGAGCGTTCCAACGCACCATGGAAGGGAACCAGCACCGCCCATTATCCCTCGCGATTATCGACGTCGATCACTTCAAGGCGGTCAACGATACTCATGGACATTTGGCTGGTGATGACCTTGTGCAATTTGCCAGCAGCATGCTGCGCCGAACGTTTGACGACCATGCAATTTTGATATCACGCATGGGCGGCGATGAGTTCAGCATCCTGTTCGAAACAACCAGCGTTGAATCGATCGTGAGTTCGCTCAATGACTTTCGAAAACTGATCGCCGAAAGCCAGCTACCGGAACATGAGACCATTCGATTTACTGCCTCAATCGGCGTGGCTATTTCGTTTACTCCGGGAACCAACACGAGGACTCTTTTGACACACGCAGACCGGCAACTTTATCGGGCCAAAGCAGCAGGGCGAAACTGTTTGTCGCAAGTTACCCTCGACGAATCCACTCCAGTCAAGTGAACGGTCTCGAAAATTCGCTATATTATTAGTCGATCGCATCTCGCTGAGACCTTCCATCATTCACCATTCTGGAAACCAATGACAACCATCGATTCAAGAAGCAGTATCAAACTTGGTGTTGTTCCAACGCACATTCAATTTCTTGATGGGCTCGTTCCCAACGAACAGGGAAACATGCCTCGTAATGAAGCGGGCGTGATCAAGGTTGTTGCCAGAATGAAATCTGTGATCGAACTCGCCGCAGTCAAGGTTGACTCTGTTCAAATATCGCTTTTCCCGGGCGTCAATGACGCCGATTTTGACGAAATGGTAAACGGGCTCAAGGAGTTGGGTCTGGAAGTGCACTTCATTCTGATGGTCGGCGGCGCTGGCGATCCGATGAACCCCGCAGACGAGTCGGCTGTTGTTGACTGCCTTGTTCCTTGCTTACAAGCTGCCGACAAGTATGGGATCAAAACCGTGAGTTCAACTTCGATCGAACAGTGGATGGTGGCCGGTGCCACACGCAAAAACGGAGCTGAATTTGAAGCTGCGATTGAGCAAAACGTTCGGGTTCATTTGAAAGCTTGTGAGCAGGCGAGGATAGAAGAGACTTCCATTGAGTCTTGGCACATCGAGTTTCTTCGGGACGTTGAGTTCCAGACGTTTACTGACTTGGGGCGTGCATGGCAGTTCGTTCAACGAGCCAATTCTGCATTCGGCAAACCATTCTTTAAGGTCCTAATCGACGCGGCCCACTGCGGTGATTCAATGCTATCGCTCGACCAAAACATCGCGTTGATCGAAGAGATTGGGGCCAGTGACGGAATGAGCATTTTTCATGCGTCAGCAAAGACGACTCGTGGCTGCATTTCGACAGACGACGGATGGATCGGAGCCCTCATGTCGGCCTGTGCCAAAACTGGGAAGCTCGAATATGTGTATGCGGAGATGTTCCACCACGACGATATCGCCCTTGAACCTCTTCGGGCATCTGTTCCCGGCCACGGTGTCGACACAACCGATGGCCGCAGTTACGACGAAACGATGGCTGATGCACTCAACGGATTGGGACGACGACTAAATAATTTCGCGGTTCGAAACATCGGCGGTACGCGCTAAAACCTGCGGGTTGTGTCGCACCTATTCTGCCGGTAATGACGATCGAAAGCTGATACATTGGGAATTGCTGATGCATCTTTTCAAATCCGAGTCCCTTTGTTGACCTAGCCGATAATAATGGAGGCGTTAGGACAAGGTCCAAAACCCCACAAGCTTCAATTCCCGGTTTATGAACTCGCCATCCCACACCATCAATGGCTTCGATCGCAGCAATCAGCGGGCTTCGATAGATTCAAGTTTAGCCGCCCCGATGCGAATTCAGATCATCGAGGCTCATTCGCTCTGCGGACAGGTTCTGCATCGATGGAATCGCATTCGAGACTCAAATCCATTTTTCAAGAGCCCCTACTTCGACGCGGAGTTTACGAAAGCAGTTGCTCGAGTTCGCGACGATGTCAAGATTGCGACATACGAGGAGAATGGCGAAATCGTTAGCTTTCTTCCATTTCAAGAAAACAGCCCAGGTCATGCTGTGCCTGCTGGAGGCTTGCTTAACGATTGGCATGGAATCATGGGGAAGAAAACTCCTGCCATTGCACAGCAGATGCTCAAGGCAGCTGGTTTAAACTCCTACAAGTTTCACGCCAGCGACAACACTGACAATGCTCTCCAACAGTACTACTTTCGAGAATTCGAATCGCATTATCTCGACATGTCCGAAGGGTGGGACGCTTGTCGTGAATGGATTTTAAAGAACAGCAGCACTGTTAAACGTCAGGGCCAAAAGACACGTGGGCTCGGCCGAGAATTCGGGGAAGTTCGCTTTGAGTTTGACTCTCAGGATCCGAATCTTCTTGAGCAACTGATTGAACTGAAGCGAGCGAAATATCAGCGATCGAACACCTTTGACATTCTCGGAGTTCCATGGGCATCGGACCTGCTTCGTGAAATTCACAGCACCCGCCATCCGAATTTTCGCGGTTTACTATCTGCGTATTGGGCCGGAGATGAACTCGTTGGAGCACACTTTGGTATGCTGAGCAACGATGTTCTTCACTACTGGTTCCCTGTCTACAACCCGCGGTTCCATAAGTATTCGCCGGGCACTGAAATGCTGATGCAATCCGCCAAGCATGCCTGTGGACTTGGCATCTCAAAACTGGATCTGGGCTATGGTGATGACGCCTACAAGTTCAAATTTTGCAAAGGTCACGATCGGGTCGCCTTCGGCCTAGTGAGCTTCAACCCATTGACCCACACGATCGAAAAGTACCGGTATTCCCTTCGAAACCAGCTCAAAAACATTCCGATGAAGCCCCTCGTCAAGAAAGTCCTGCGAAATGCATTCCCAGATTTTGGCGGTTGGAACTACCGCTAGCGGGTGTTGGGTGTCTGGTTTTCACCCAACGAGGGTCACCATTTCAGCCTAAAAGCCACCGGGGAAGATCACGGTGCTTCATTCTCGATATTTCTCCAATTTTTCGATCACAGAAAAGCTGCGAATTTCCCGCATGATGCGCTAGAAACCCCACATTTTGTGGGAAACTCTGTCCGTTGACCCGATGTGGCTAGTTGCTATTCTGGTGCTCATTGACTCCTTCACAGCCATTCCAACTCGTTGGAAATGGATCGAACCCAAAACGTCCTCCGCTGTTTGCCCGGACGGCGGATGTGTGTCATATCTGGTCACAGGATGACATTAGTCCGCTACCGCGATGGGATCTATCGCGTTTGGCAAACAACTTGAGTAGGCCTGACAACATCCTGCTCAAGATTACACACGGTCCGTCGCATGAAGCGTCGGGCCGTTTCTTTTTGCGCTATCGATGCGAGGTTCACAACCGTCACAGCTTGCGCTAAGAGTGCCCGTTCACATTTTGAAGCCATCGAGATGAATAATACTCGATTCCCTTCACATCAGGCCTCACTTTCATCGGACTGTTTCCGATATTCCTAAGCAGAGCGAAGTTAGGAATCATCCTCAAACTTCCACATCTAAGCGGTCGTACTCAAATTTGGCCGGTTTCCAAAGAGGTGAAGCCGGAAGACGGAACTGATGGAGCGGTTGAAAATGTCAATGCAAAAATATGTTGTCGGTGCTGCAGTAGCAGTACTCAGTTTGGTTCTCTCAGTTCAAACCACGCAAGCCCAGAACGACGTGTTTGGCTACCCTGCTGGCGGAGCTGCTTGCGGGAGCGGATGTGCAGAAGGAGGAGCGATTGGTGCTCAGCAACGTGCATTCGGGTACTCTCAAATGTCGGGGCGCTGGGAAGCAACTCAAGCTCAGAACGAAAAAATCTATGCTCGTAATGATGCTTGGCCAAAACCGTTCGCATGTGCGAGTCGGCAGCACTATCACAACTTATGGACCCCAATGTTTGATGCTGGCTGGGAAGACCAATGTATCCTCACAGGGGCAACTCACTTCGATACAGATGGCGAGTTGACACGCTACGGCAAACAACAGATCAGCGGCATGATGATGAACATGCCTAAGGCTCGCCGTGTCATATTTGTTCAGCAAACGTCTGATCCGGCAGAGACAGAAATGCGAGTATCTAAAGTTCGCGACGTTATCGAGACATGGTATTCGCAACGTGGCGGCATGGTTCAGGTCTCCGCAAGGACTCCTGCCACAATGAGCGGCGTACGGGCTGTCGACATTACAGAGAAGTCTCTGGGGGCAGCACCTGCTCCAATGATCCCAATTGCCGACGGATCCAGCGGCGTCTCAAGTGCTGTTCAACAGTAGTTCCGAGGCGACAATCAGAAACTCAAACGGTCGAGGCAAACGCCCCGGCCGTTTTTTTGTAAGCGAAATTACAAGATCAAACTCCGGCATCGCCAAGGCAACTTCCCGTTTGGTTCGTCCCTGAAGTCATTCCAGAACCACAAAGGACCCCATTTCTGGTCGATGATTCGCAGTGTCTAGCAAATGTGAACGCTAGTCGGGCTGTGAACGCTGGGACGGCGTTCGCTGACGGTTTCATTTGCTGAGCAATAGGGCCACGAAAGACGGGGAAAGTCGCTACATTGGAAGCAACGTTAACAACGCAACATCAAAGGTGCAGGCTCATCTGTTTCTACTTGGTGCCATCAAGAAGTTCTGATTCGACGACTGGCGGCGAGGAAAGATTGAAATGCCGGATAGTAATGCGACTGACGCGATCATCGAAATGGCAAGATCCTTTGAGGATGTCGTCGAAGGAACATCCTGCAATCAGACCTCATTCAAAGTTGCCAAAAAAGCTATCCTGTTCATTGGCCCGGGAGCAAAGGGCGTGGGTCACAAAGCAATGTTCAAGCTGCAGAAATCCATTCCTCAAGCGATGACACTGGCAGAAAAAACGCCAGATCGCATTCAGGTTGGTTCGAACTGCTGGGTCACGACAAGGTTCACGGACGACAAGCCACTAGCGAAAACGATTTGGACGAAGTGGCTCAAGGAGTCCTGGCAAAACGCTTACCAGTGACGACGCTCCGAAAAGACCCCAGTCTAGAGATCCATCCAAGCTAAGATGGCAAGGAGCCGAATTTGGCGGAATCTGAAGTCTGTCCCATCGCTATATTACGGCTAAAACTGGTGGGTTGCTGGGGGCTCATGTCTTACACTGCTACGCTCGGGTAAGCGTGTTCACGCAAGTGCGAAGCGAGGCACCCACCAGCCAAAACAGCGAAAGCCCGTTTTCGCCTAAAGCACGAAAAAAACGTGCTGCAATCATGCAACACGCTTTCGTGATTCGTTCGTTTCGAGAGAAGTTTACTTGTCTTCTTCGACCGTTGGCACAACCCAAACTTTGAGTTCGGCTTCAATCTCTTGGTGCAGGTGGACCTTAACGGTGTACAAGCCAAGCTCTTTCAAGACACCCTCGAGACGAATTTGATCCGCTGTCAGGATGATGTCACTCTGCTTCAATGAGGCAACAATCTCTGGAGCACCAACGCTACCGTAAAGATGGCCTTCTTCATTGGCATTGGCTTCGATCGTAACGCTCTGCTTGGCAATATGCTTCGCCAGATCTTTAAGATCCTTCAAACGCCCCTGTTCGATCTCCTGAAGCTTCGCACGGTGCTTGTCGACCATTCGCTTGTGGTGATCACTAGCGACCGTCGCCAAGCCTTGTGGCAACAGATAGTTGTTTGCAAACCCACGCTTAACAGTCACGACATCACCCTGCTTTCCCAAGTGATCGATCGACTGGATAAGCAGAAGCTCAACACCGGAAGTGATGGATTTCTGTACTCGCGGAGCGCTTGCTGGGCGAGTCCGCTTCAGCTTTTTCATTTTCGTACTAGGCATGGAACTGACTTCTTAAAGAAAGCTAAATGGTTGAATTGATTGATGTAAACTTGAATCTTAAAACGGAACGTCATCCGCTGGTGGCGGAGAACTTGTCGATTGTTGATAGGAAGGTTGAGCAGGCTCTGAGACTGCGCCGCTTCCGGTTTGCGAACCCCCTGAACCACCAGGGCCTCCCTTGCCGCCGAGCATTTGCATCTTCTCGCCAACAATCTTCACCTTTGACCGCTTGGTACCGTCTTCCTGCGACCATGTTTCGTATTTCAGCCGTCCTTCGATCAGAACCGAGGAACCCTTCGCAAGGTACTCGCTGGCGACTTCGGCGGTTCGGCCCCAAAGCGTGATATCGAAGAAATTCACTTCGTCGATCCACTCTTCGTTCCGCTTGACTCGCTCATTCACTGCTAAGCCTACATCGGTCACCGCAGTGCCCTGAGGCGTGCGACGCAATTCAACATCGCGGGTGATGTTGCCGACAAGAACAACGCGATTGAAGCTGGCCATGATTTTCTCCGGGGTTAGTAATGCGAAACTCATTTCCGCAGCTTGTACATCCTGAGTTCATCATCGAAGCACGATGTGACACGTCTGGTCACACAACGCTTTTCCTATTCTGTGGCAGTTGCTGCTGTTTCTGGTGGAGCAGCTGCAGCCGTTTCCGCTGGTGCGGCCGCTGCCTCTTCTTCAACCACTGGAACCTCTCCCTTGGCGACGGCGACCAACGGATCGACCAATCTTTGTTCAAGCTTGACAAACAGATGACGAAGGATTGAATCGTTCAACTGAGTCGAACGGTTCAGCTTCGCCAAACGAGTGCTCTCTACACGCGCGTAAGTCAGCCAGTAGGCTCCCTTGCGGTGCCCTTTGATTGGGAATGCGAGCTTTTGCTCATTCCACAATCGGCTGGCGAGAATCTCGCCGTCCACTGACTCGATCAATTCCTCAACTGCCTTTTGAGCAGCTGCAGGATTGCGCGCGAAAGCGTTGGCATTGAAGATGAACATGCATTCGTAGACGTTCTCAGCCACGGTTAACCTCTAGTCCTATAAGTCAATCAGATGATTTGTTTTGGGGATCGTTTGATTTCTCAAACGGTTTTTTTTTCTTCTTTGGTTTGACGGACGGATCAGCGTTAAACCGATTCATCGTGCCCTGCACGTCGTTTTCGATCCAAAATTCACAGGCCTTTACGGCCTGCTTCAATGAATCATCAACCAGCACCTGGTCATGTTCGTCAAACTTTCCAAGTACGTAATCTGCCGTGTCCCAGTTAGCAGGCGGTCTCCCGATGCCTAACCGCAGCCTTGTAAATTCTTGACTGCCAACACGATTGATAATGTCCTTGATTCCGTTTTGACCTCCAGCGGATCCCTTCGCACGGATGCGAAGACGACCAACGTCCAGATTCAGGTCATCACAGATCACCATCAGATCTTCCAAATCGAGTTTGAAAAAATCGATAGCTGCCCGAACAGACTGGCCGCTCAGGTTCATATAAGTCAGTGGTGACATTAAGAGAACTTTTGTTCTCCCGATCATCACTTCGTTTACGTTCGCATTGAATTTCGACTTTGCTCTGGCACCAAAAGCATGTCTCTCGACCAAAGCATCTATCACGTCAAATCCAACGTTGTGTCGGGTTCCTTTGTATTTGGAACCCGGATTTCCCAGCCCGACGACTATCTTCATGGAATCAAATTCAGTCGTCGAAACGGGTGAATTGCGAAACCAGTTGAGCAACAATCTAAAAGGCACTCAACCCACTCCACGAAATCTGTTTCAAAATTTATTCGTCAGCCTCTTCGCTCTTGCCGATCACTGTTGGCTCTGCTGCATCATCGCCGTCACTAACTGATCCAGCATCAGAACCTTTGGGCGTGACGCAAGAGATCAGAGTTTCGGCAGGGTCACCCACAAGGCTCGCACCTTCAGGTAACTCAACCTCACTGGCTGTGATGCTTCCGTCCAACTGCAGATTGTCGATAATAATATCGAGGAAATCGGGCAGCCTGTTGGCCGGACATGTGATTTTCAGTTCGTGCGACAACTGTGTCACCATACCACCGAGACCAGCGCCCGGAGCTTCACCTTTGACATGCAATGGAAGAGCAATCTCAATCGCTTCGGCGGCGTCAACGCGAGCCAAGTCAATGTGGAGGATTTGCGTACCAAAGACATCCCACTGGACTTCTTTGATCATCGCGGTTTCAGTAACCGCTCCGCTGAGGGCAACAACATAATGGCCATGTTCGATCATTTTCGCAGCGGCGCGACTATCAATCGCAAGGTTCACGCTTCCCTGACCATGTCCGTAAAGAACCGCAGGAATTTTGCCCGCTTTTCGCATTCGGCGAATTCGCAACGTCCCTGTCGTTTCACGCTTTTCAACTTCCAGTGCTTCTGCTGACACTTTTAAACCTGCAACAATCGTTGTTTATGGGGGATTCCCGTTGGATCACGGCGCAGAGCTACGCCGATTCGGTTCCGGTACACATCGGCGTACCGAACTGCGGCGGGGCATAAATTCCCCGCGATTTGATCGGTAATCGAGAGATTTTTACAGAAACAAAAGAGTTTTCAACCCCAAACCTGCGAGGATTCTAAATCTGGCCGATTGGGACTGTAGAACATGATCTGGTTCTGTTCCAGATCGACCAAATTGTTAACATATTACGGTTGTGGTCCAGATTGAGAAAGAACCCGATGGCGAAAGCGCGAAAGCCCTCCAAACGAGCAAAATTTGAGTACGTCGAGCCCATCGGGCTCCGTGTTTTAGTGCGTAAAGACGAACCGAAGAAAGAAACCAAAGGAGGCATCGCCCTCCCCGATTCCGCCGAAATCCCGACCATCACCGGCCGAATCGTCACCATTTCCGCAGCGATCGATCACGACGAGGATTTGCCACTTCGGCAATATGACAAAGTTCTTTTTCATCCCGGAAATGCCATTCCAGTCGATTTTGAATCGGACAATCACCTCTTCGTCGTGCCAGCCGAAGACATCGTGGCCGTTTTTCGGCAAGAATCCAAAGACGAGTAAATCTCAGGATTGGTTTTCGTTCAATTCAATAAACAGATGGGCCAGACAGTACAAAGGCTCTCCTAAAAATTTGAATCGAGGGTGCGGCCACAAACGTCAAGAGTAGCGTCACAACGCCCATGACATGCCAAAAGTCGGTACGTTTCCTCTGAGCAACATCGCAGACCAAGGCGGCAAAACAGGTAACCACTAGCCAACCTTTCAATGGAACGTCAATCCAGACAAGCAGCCTGAGCAGCACATTGTGACGATCAAAAATAAACAGTTGGCATGCGAAAAAAACGATCTGGTAGATCAGCAAAAGAGAAATTGCCAGAAATACAATACGCCAGACTCGGCGGACATGACCGCAACCGTGTAGAGCAACCGCAGTGGCAAGAGCGGAAAAAATCAATTTCAAGATTAGATGAGTGCCCAAACCGTCGTTCCCAACGTGCATGTGCGGGCGAGTAGAAAAAACTGAGACTGCAAATACTTGCGAGGCTGGAGCCAACAAGATAACGAGAAGACAAAACAGGATCCAATGACCTGGTTGCACGAGAAATCTGCCACACAACTCTTCTTGCTTCTTGAATCTGTAGATAGCTGCAATTGGTAAACCGATCGACAACAATACGACGATCCAGTTAACAATTTGAACCGCAAGAACGCCAGACAGTTCCATCCAACCCATCGATTGAAATCTTTGTTGCAAGAACAAAGCGATTGCCATTGCCGCTGTTATCCATAGCAATTCAAGAACCGAAAAACGAGGAGAGCCGAACTCCGACCTCTCTGACTGAGAAGCCAGCACGCATGCTTCCGTTGTTTCGCTCACGCAATCTCGTGCCCTTCGATCTCAAGCAACTCGCGTTTTGTCCCAACACCTCGAGGGGACGAAAAGCCCCCGATGCCGTTGCTGCTGAGAACGCGATGGCATGGAATGATGATCGGGAAACGATTCTTGCTCATCACGGTCCCAACGGCACGGGCCGCTCCGGGATGGCCAACTCGTTTTGCAACTTCGCCGTATGAAGCGGTTTCTCCAAAGCCTAATCCGCGAACGGCACCAACGACCTTCCGCTGAAAATCGGTCAGGCCCTCATCAT
>CAYGUE010000053.1:0-4316 GCA_964352885.1 uncultured Pirellulaceae bacterium | reverse complement strand
TAGCAAAACGCATCTCGCGATTTTGAATTCGCTGCACCGGGCGAGAGGCTCTTGGTAATTCGGCGAATCAATTTCTTCTCCCAAGTATTGGGATCGTCGGGCCCGACGGAATGCTCCTTGAACGCGAGTGCAGCGTCGAGCATCGTGTCAAATCCAAGTCGAACGCGATGCAGCACTTTGCCCTGATGCATTACGCCTACCCAACCAACACCTGTTTCAAAGACAACAAGTCGTAGCTCTTTGTCAGTCATGAATTTCCTTTTTTTCTATCAGAATCCAGCAACGGGTTGCTACTTTACTGCTTCCGTCTTCATCTCGAATGTGTTTTTCGAAGACGCTTTATCCGTTGGGAAATCCTCTGGCACGGCTATTTGCGTAACCTGCCCTGTGGCAGCCCATTCGGTGCCACGCAGCAAAACCGTTTTGTATCCGACGCACTCCATAGAGTAGTCCGCGTGGCCCATCGGCGTATGGAAGACGCGACCTTTCTTGTAGTCCAACACCATGATCATGGGCTCATGACGACCAGTTCCTCGATACTTTTCGTCCGAGTAAGCCGTCGCAAGGATCGTCATATCCTCCGCAGGACCTCGAAGCTTGTCGTAAAGTTCGTCTTGAGCATGCAACCAGGCCTTGGGCAGACCTTTCATAATTGGATGCTCTGCATTGCGAGCAACGATTTGATATTCATGCTGAGGGCCATGCGAGCCACCGTTGCCTTTGCTTTCGTCGCGGATCTCCACGCCTTTGTCGTTGAGGTAGACGTAAGGCCCGCTGGTCTCATTGCGACCGCCCCAGCCTCCAAGGCCAATCATCTTGTTGAACTCCTTCCAGTCGCCCCACGAATTGTCCGCTGCGTGAATCACGACCAATCCGCCACCCTCTGCCATGAACTTTTCGAAATTCGCTTTGGTCCCATCCGGCCACTGGGCCGCGTTGTAACCAAAGTTCGAAATCACGACGTCGTAGGCAGAAAAGTCTGGGCTGAAGTTCAGATCAGGCGTTGGCTTGGGTGAGTCTGTGTACTCTTTCCCATCATTGAGCGGAAATTTCTTCGCCAGCTTGCCATTCCAGATGCTCGCGGTTCGGGCAACATCCACCGTGAAGTTCCCGGACTCCTCGAGATACTGCTTCATCATGATCGTGGTTTTTGGCCAGAACGCATGATTGTTCTGCCCATCAACGATCAACACCTTTATTTTTGCATCCTCTGGAGTCGCACTGTTTGTTAGAGGTGCTTCGGTGTTCGCAGACGTAGTCGGTTCTTGGGCTCGAGTCTCCGAGCACAACAGGCCAACCATGGCGAGAATCAAGATGTGAACTGACGAACGGGCGAAGTGAAGCATGGGGTCCCCTGAAAGGTGCGATCAGAATCTATATGAATCAACCGCCCCAGTATATTCGTTTCGATGCCCGCTTCGAACCCTTTAAATCAATCTCAAAGAGTGTCATAATTCAGCAGCTCAGCCTCGTTTATTGCCGGTGTTTTCATTCAGGGAGAGAGTTGATGTTTGTTCGCAGTGCTCTAATTGCCCTCGCTGTTGCGGCGGTATTTTATTCAGACGTTGAAGCCCAACTTTTTCGTTTCGGTCGAAACGATAACAACTCTGCCCGCTCCCCGTATGTTCTGCAGCCAACGGGCACATCGAGATACGATGCGTCGGCTTATCAATACAACAATCCTCCTCAGCGCGCAACCTACGTTCCATCACAACGTTCTGGCGATCAGTCGTCCTACCAACGGCCGCCTTTCCCAAACAGCCGCGATCAGCAAGTCGCCATGCAAGGAAATGCGAAACCGCAGCAAGCGGGCACGGGACAGCCATATCAAATGGTCGCCGGAACTTACAGAGACCCTTACACGCGACGTACTTTTCAGCGGCAGTATATCATCCAAGGCGCTGCACAAATCGAGAAATCCCCAACGCCTGCGAATCAAAAGCCCAACACGTTGGCCCAGAAATCTCGCTCAACTCAATCTTCCGAAAATACGTCGGTTCAACTTTCGAAAGCCAACCCAATCGATATCGCAACACCAACTGGGCAGGATCCGACGGTCAGTCGTATTCGCCGAACCTCGTTCGACGCACCTGAGCTAACTCCACAAGACGAGAGCATTGAGTTTTCCGTGTTTGAAACCATTGACGATCAGGATGATTCCTCGATCGAATCAGCTTTGCCGATTCTGGAACCGCAAGCTGCTGCATCTTCTGCCCGCGGAAGTCTAGAGTTCAACGCTAGGGACGAGCCCAAAACCGTTCGAAACCGCAGCAAGTTTTGATATGGCACTACTTATTTTCTTCGTACCACGGCCCCGCAATTTACTAACCCATCCAATTGGTGGTCTACAGCCTAGGCGAAGTTAAATGGTTGGGGCCAGAACGTATACCAAGCTGATTTGTTTTAGCTTTGAGAAAAGATTGCGCCCAAGGGGGAAACCATTCGATTTTCAGCCACCGAGATCAATCCAAGCTGAAACAAGAGACGTATCGAAGGCAGAGCGAGGTCAAACAGCAAATACAGACCTGAACGGTGTTTGAAGCCATTCTGCCGGCAGGTGTACGGGAAAACACAAAGTTTTTTAACAAACGACGTTGACAGTCTCATTGACGTGATTTTAATGGGAATATGAGATTTGTAGATTAAGCCACTTGAGAAAATGAGCATCATGAAGAAGTTAACGAGTTTGATCGCAGTGGTACTGCTTGCTGCATGTGCGACGTGCTGCGAAGCGGGAATTGAAATCGATGATTTCAGCGACGCATCGACTGCGTCGAACCTACAGATTTCTCGCGAGTTCAGCGGCAATGCTTTTCTCAGCGTCGGCAACGGCATTCAAGTGTTCGAATTCGGTAGTGTTACCTACAGCGTCGCAGGCGGCTTACCTTCCCTCAGCAAGGGATTGGGCACCTTCGGCGACATTAGCTCTGACTTCGAGAACGGCGTCGTATTCTCCAACGTGTCATCGACCTTTGGTTCAAACTTTTATGTTTCGCTGTATGTGGGCCTTCTTGACAGAGGCGGATCATCACAACCTCTTGGATCTGGCCCGCTCTTCTTCGACGTTGACTTGTCGGATGCTTCCGAGTTTACCATTGAGATCTTCAACGTTGGTCTTACCCGGTCTGGCGGATCTGGCATTGCCACTTTGGGCGGTTCGTTGTCAGCAGTTCCAGAACCAACTTCATTGATCCTTGTTGGAGTTGCTTGCATTCCTGTTCTCGTTCGACGCAAGCGTTCTTAGGTTGGGGATAGACGACCCCGTCAAACTAAGGACCTTCCTGATGCAAGTTAGGATCTGTGGATAATTTCGCCATCATTTCCTAGTCCTGAGCGACAATCTCACTCGGTTCACCGAACGGCCCTTGCATCTTCTGATTGAATTCAAAATGGGAGATTTTCAAAGGCTGTTCCTCATCAGTCAATTCCCGTTGCATCGGTGCAACCGAATTCCATCGAGCGAAAAATCGCGATTGCCGCGTGAAGCATTTTCTTGCAGCTTCTTCACTGGCTTTCGACGCCTCCGTCGTGATTGATGACTTCGGGCCGCTACTCCCAATCGAGGCTCTGGAAGTTCACTCGCTGACGCATCGCGTTGGTATTGGTACAGGTTTACCGTTCGGGCTGGGAATCGAAAAATGGCGTTTCTATATAGACGCCTTCGCCAAGACGCTTCATTCGCAAATGTCGATCGGCATGAACGCAACTGCCTGAACTAACAAAGTTTTTCGCGCGAACTCCCTAAACTTTTTTGCGTTAAATCTTCTTTTGAAATGATTCGAGCATCGTTCGTAAACAATTGGCCAACATCGACACTTTAAAACATTCGCCTAATGATGTTCGATTGCTAACCTTCTTGCAGAGTTGAACGCCAAACATTTTGGCCTTCAATTTCTGGAACAACACTGGCAGGAAAACAACTCTTTATTCCAGGCGGTCGCAGCTGGTGACTTTCCTTCAACCAAGGACGAATCATGCAATGGCCCATCACAATTCAAAATCTTCAATTGCCCCTCGTGGTAAAATTACCCCTCGTGGTAATGTTCGCTCTGGCAATCGCGGGTGCCTGTTCTGGTCAGGTCGAAATTGAGACAAACCACTGGAATTGGACGCCTTCAGCCAAGTATCACGAGCTCGTCGTCAAAATCGAAACCGAGATCGGAATGGGCACCGGCGTACTAATTCACGTGTACAAGACTCGCCCGGTGGCAAACGGATATGCAGGGCTCTGCCTAACCGCTGACCGAGTCTGAACGGGCCATCCGTATCCACTACAGCATCGGTGGTGGCGGTGGTGGTGGTGATGGCTCTGGCTC
>CAYGUE010000052.1:0-37802 GCA_964352885.1 uncultured Pirellulaceae bacterium | reverse complement strand
AATCATCTGGCTAAACGGCTTGATCTTCCCCCGATTGGAAAGGGCACTGCCCTTGGCGACGCCCTTCTGGTCCATCGCAACGAATCCACCATCGCCGCGAGTCACGATGTTCTTGATCGTCGTGTTGAATCCAACCACACTGCCGGAACGTTTTCCACTGTCAAAGTTCCATGCATACACTTTGCCGGACACGTCACCGGTAACGATTTGCTCTCCGTCTTGCGTCATCGCAATTTCCGTGATTGGTACAACATGCCCAACGCACTCGGAAACAAACTGGACGCTCCCTTCCGCAAGGTCAGTGATCCTCCAACCTTGAATCAGGTCCCGGTTGACGAGTGCGAGCCTTGACAAATCATCTGAGATTGTGAACTTATTGATTCGCGAACCTGGTTCAAGTTTAAGCGAGACAACATCCCAACCATTTTCCCAACTTGCGATTGCAATTCGATTTCCGTTGGGCTCTTCGGTTAGAAACGCAATTCGGTTTCCGGAAAGCGATTGGATGGCCTGAATCGGAGCAGCAAACGCAGGCGAGCGATCAACCAAAAATGGCTGGCGACCTTCAATCGTTGGTGCATCCTTGTCACCAAGCAACTCGCTCTGAGCCATCGCATTCCTAGTTCGGCTGCCAGCAGGCTGTTCGCCAGCATCGGTCCGGATCATTTTCGTCAACGCGAACATGGTCGCTTGCGAAGGCGAGCCACCGGTCAGCCCCAGCAGCTTGCCTTGGTCTGCAACCACGCCTTGAAAAGGCAACGGCATGCTGGCCCAATAACGTCCGGAGCCGGAACCGCCGACGATTTGTTGTGAATCAATCCCTCCGTCGCGGCAAACGAATAGCGTTGATAGATCTGCTGAAATGCTCAACCGTCTGGCATCTGTGTCTCCTTCGTTCGCAAACAACGGAGGCAAATCAACCCGGGAAATGATGTTTCCGTTTGCAGCGTCAATCAACACCGCTTCCTCATCAACGATCGCCAATAATTGAGAATCATCTGGTGAAAATCGCATCGCAAGGACTTCACCTTCGATTGGACAGCCCATCGTGGAATCAATCTTCGAAGCCGTCTCCAAAATATTTGCGATAATAATCTGTCCCTGAAGGTGATATGCGATAGACCGTTTGCCAGCCGTGACGCTGACTTGATCTTCTTTGAACACGGGTCGTAGAGAAACAACCACGCCACGACTAAGTTCGTCCCCTCGCAGTTCCCACTTTTCTAGCTTACCGCTTTGATAAAGAACCCAAGCAGCAGAACGATTCGTGATCCCGTTGTGGGCTGCCGTGCAGATTGCTGCAACGTCGCTATCGAGCTTTCGATTGGCGACAACGCGATTCTCCCTAATATTGAAAACAGAAAGTTGATTTTCTCGCGCCATGAAGAACAAAACGTCATCGGCCAACGCAACGTTCATCCTGTGATCGGTGTCAATCGTAAACACTTTCAGCATCTTGGGATCGATACCGCGTGTCACCACCCGCTGAATGTCGGACTGCGATAGCTTTGGCGGTTTCCACGCACTGCTCGCCATCCCTCCGTTTCGTGCGTTTCGGTTTTCGGCACCATTGCGTTTATTCCGCGACGGATTGACTCGTCGGCGACCCGAAGGCAGTGCATTGCGCTCAGCATTGCCGGCAAACTTATTCCACGGCAATACTTTCTCGATATCGGCGTCCCCTGCATCGCGGTCCAAAGGGGCGTCAGCAAGTCTCGGAGCCGAAAAGTCATCTCGAAAAAAGTCGTTTCGCTCCGCCAATTCATTGTGATCACCACGAAGCCCCACCTGATTGGCGGGCAACAACTCCTCTTCTTCACCTTCCTGCGGAGGCAGCCAACGTGCCGGGGCACCCATGGCAAACAGCATCTTGCGTTCCCACTGGCTTAACGTCGGCGACATAACGAGACTGACCGAGTACCAAGAGGCCGCTCCCAACAAACAGGCCACGAGACCACTCATCATCATCCAAAACTGCCGAGCATTCCGCTGCGCCCGCAGCTGTTTTCGCGTGACTGGTTCGCGAACCGGAGCAGTCTGTGGTACATCCAGATCCGAAACCGGCCCGGAATCATGTGCAACTGACGCCGCAGATCGCCGCTTAGACAATGCCCGCGGTGGCGCGAGCGGATCTTCGTCCGGCGTTTCGAGGACGTCGAGAATATCGTCATAATGGTGTGCCAAATCGATCGGCTTATCTACTGTTTCCTGATCCTCAGCAGGCACAATTGCGTGGGTGGGCCAAGCCGATTGTACTTCGCCGGGTGTTCGCGACTTTGCGGTGACCGAAACGACTTCCTTTCCAACAATCGAATCGACTGCCGGCCAGGGATCCGATGCCAGCCCATCCTGGACTCGGAAAGCATATCTGCAGCCTCGACATCGCAGCGTCATACCGCCGGCATTGGGTGGCAGCCGATGTCGCTTGTGACATTTCGGACACCAAATTTTCGTCGCCGGTTTTGCCATCGGATTTGACCGTCCTATTGAAACGTTTCTACTAGATCGTTTTTTTAAGTCCGTATTTTTTGATTTTTCGATCGAGTGTCGATCGTTCCACTCCAAGGATCATAGAAGCCTTACTCTTGTTCCACGCCGTTGATGCGAGCGTCTGTTCGATATGTCGACTTTCGACTTCTTCCAGCGACATCGGACGGTATTCGTCGACCAAAGTTCCCATATCAAACTGGGACTCGCTGGCCGTCGAAAGTTTTGTCAGCGAGACATCTTCCATCTCGATCGTTTCACCCTGAGCCAACACAACCGCACGTTCCACGACATTTTTCAATTCGCGAACGTTACCAGGCCAACGATATCGCTGCAGCTGATGTCGCACGTGAGGGGAATAACCACGAATCTTGCGACCCGTCTCTGCATTGTATTTCTGCAAAAAGAAGTCGGCGAGGACTTGAATGTCTTCAGGGCGATGCCGTAACGGAGGAACATCGATTTGCACTACGTGCAAACGAAAGAACAGGTCTTTGCGAAATCTTCCGCTGCGAACTTCGTCTTCAAGATCACGATTCGTCGCCGCGATAACACGAACATTGACCCGAATAGCCTTAGATCCGCCGACTCGCTCAAATGGGTGGCCTTCGAGGACACGAAGAAATTTCGCTTGGATGGACGGGCTCATCTCGCCGATCTCGTCCAGCATCAAAGTTCCCTTGTCCGCAGTTTCAAACTTTCCGGCTTTGCGCTCGGTAGCTCCTGTGAAGGCGCCCTTCTCGTGACCGAAGAGTTCGCTTTCGAGCAACGATTCGGTCAACGCCGCACAGTTCAGGCAGACAAATGGGCCAGTGCGTCGATCGCTGGAAAAGTGAACGGCTCGGGCAACCAACTCTTTGCCAACGCCGCTTTCACCGCGAACCAGAACCGTCGCCTTGCTCGGCGCAGCTCGGTGGATTTGTTGATGTACCTTTAGCATCGCAGCACTCGAGCCAATGATTTCGCTTTCGACGTTTAGTTGATTCCGAAGCTGATCGATCTCGTTACGTGTTCGCGAAAGGTCATCTACCAGTTTTTGCTCACGGTATCGCGTACGAAGCGCGAGACCAACCGTCTCTGCGACCGCAAGCGTAAACTCCAGGTCATCAGGATCCAAAACGACGGACGGGTTGGTGGAATAGAGATGAATCAGTCCTATCGTTCGCGCGTTCATTCGAATCGGAGCACAAATCACACTAGTCGCATGAATCTTTCCGGTCGAGTCGCGCAAGCCGAGTGCACTATCATCCTGAACGTCACGAGCCAGCACCGCTTCACCGTTTCGCAAAACGGTCTCGGTCAGGAACCTCGACACACGTTGGTATTCGGGGCGGATCGTGCTGGACCACGACAGAATTTCAAGAAGTTCTGGATCGGTTGTCGTTCGCCGTGCCCGCGGCACGAGCATGACCGCGCCGGAGTCGACACCGGAAGTTTCAAGTAGGCTGTCGAGCGCCATTCTGGAAACTCCTCGAGCCGTTGTTTCTTTCGCGAGGTCGAACGCCAGCCGACAAAGCTTCGTCGCTGCAATCCCAAATTTGGGAATCGGTTCTTCTTTCAATTCCTCAAGATCATCTTCGTCGTGATCAAGAAACTTGGTCTTATGACGCCGGTGCGTAATGGTTTGTGGCTCGGTGACTTCCGCGAGATTTGTTTGCGTCACCTGCTCATCGCTATCGTTGACTTCGAGTCCAACAATCGTCTCGCCGCCGATTTCGACTCGGGAAAAGACTTTCTGCTGGTCCTTTTTTCCGTAGGCAGCGGTCAGGTTTTCGACGAACGACATTTGGGTACCGGCAATCCAGACCACGTCGCCGACTTGTAGCTTTCGGTCGCCTGAAAGGGGTTCTTCCCCAACAGCCGTCCCATTTCGGCTATTCAGGTCACGAACGGTCCAAGCTCCATCGGAAAGGAAGATTTCCGCGTGCTGGCGACTGGCCTGGTCTTCTTTGATGACGATTTGGTTCGTCGGAGATCGTCCGATTGTGATGGTCCTACCGGGTACCAGCCGAAAAACATCGGACCATTTCTTGCCATCTCGGATGACCAGGTACGCGAATGGTGTGTCAGACTTGTTTTTTTTCGTGGAATTGCCCATGGAGGCTCGAAAGAGGTTTGGTTGAGCCAGTGATCTCTAGCCAACATTTTGGCTGGATATTGCCCGTTTTTCTTGATTTTACGCCAATTGGCAGTTAGTGTTACAGTAACGGATCGCGGTCTTACTGCGCCCGATAAAGCATCCTCGCTGCCGAGTTTTCCCTGTCCCTGTATATCGTACCCGTTGGGCTATGTTAATTTCCAGTGTGACCGGAAACATTCGTTGATTTATGCGATCGAGACACTTTTCGATCGATACATAAATGGTGGGGACTTTGTAGCCACATTTTAACAGTATCCGGGGCAGGATTACCTTTTAGGAGTATGCCATGGCGTCAAGTTATGCCAAACAGTCTTTCAGTCTTATCTGCATGGCCATCGCGGCATTGCTAATCATTCCATCGCAATCATATGGCCAAGGCGGTAACCCCGGCGGTGGTGGCGGTGGTAATAACGGCGGTGGTAATAACGGCGGCGGCAACAACGGCGGCAACAACAACTTGGGAAATGGTCTTAATGGCGTCAACAACTTCCTTGGTGTCGTTGGCGGTGTTTCTGTCGATGCTCAAAAAGTTGTTCGCGGCGAGTACCGCTCGCTTCCTGCTGCTGATCAGGCGAGGATTCGCGAAGCACTCCATCAAACAGATGCGGATATCAATACGTCCACCAAGCTTCGCATGATTTCACTGAAGGGACTTGAGAGTGCAATTGCCGAAGCAGTTGCTTCAGGCAAGCCACTTCCGGCGGACGTTCAGTACATGGCTGGCCTTCAGCGAATCGAATACGTCGTCCTTTCCCAAGACGACAATGACATTATCTTTGCTGGTCCCGGCGAAGGCTGGAAAACCGACAATGATGGCAACGTGGTTGGTATCGAAAGCGGAATGCCTGTCATTCACCTGCAAGATTTCATGATTGCGATGCGAAGCGTCGATTTGGCTCGTCAGGGTCAAGGGGTTTCGGTTTCAATCGATCCAACTGCCGAAGGAATTGTTCGTGTCAAACAGATTTACGCTCGCATGCGTGCTGACCGAGTTCAGTCTGTCAGCCAAAGCTTGGCAACTGAAATCGAGCAAGCTTATGGCGATCAACTAGTCAGTCTCACTGGCATTCCACGCGACAGTCACTTCTCTCGCGTCCTGCTGACTGCAGACTACAAGATGAAGCGTTTGGCGATGGGGCTCGATGAGTCTCCTCTTCGAAATCTTCCGTCAATGATGTCGATCATCGCTCGAAAGCGAATCAATCTGAAGACCGCAGCTCCACGAATGTGGATGGAGTGCGACTACGAGCCAGTTGCCAAAAACAGCGACAACAGCATCTGGCAGATTTCGGGCAAAGGCGTCCGCGTTCAGACAGAAGACGAAATATCAGACGCAGCGGGTCAACGCAAAAGCAGCGGCAAGAAACTAAAAGTCGCTGAAGATTGGGCCAAGAATATGACAAAGCATTACGATGCTTTGTCTGAGGTCGAGCCAGTATTCCGCGACCTGCGAAACGTCATGGACATGTCGGTTGTTGCTGCGATCATTCGCAACGAGGACCTAGCAAACAAAGTTGGCCTTGAGCTTCCAATGATCGGTGGCGAAATGTCGACTCCGTCATACACGGTTCCGGAAAAAATTCCTTCGCAAGTCAGCGTGGCGAATTCTTACGCGGTTCAAGTTTCTGGTGGCGTCATCATGGATTCATGGGGAGCAGCCCAGAACACCGTTGTCGACGACAAAATCACTGAAGTAGCTGTGGTTGCCAAAGTCGCAACTGCTGATCGCTGGTGGTGGAACGCCAAGAACTAGGCTTCCTTTGAAGAATACGAAGAGCCTGACGCAATGAATGTTGCGGCAGGCTTTTTTCGTGCGCGATTTTTGCGTCGCGTTTCCTACTGAGGATCGTTATCATTGGCCTCGTGTCATTTCGTTTCAAAGTTAAGGATTCTTGGATGAACGCGAGACGCCGCAACTATTTTGCTTTTTCGATTCTGATCATTGGGATCGTCCACGCACAACCTTTGGCGGCCCAAACAGGGTTTGACGCTCTGCCACCATCGAGTACTTCCGGCGCCTTTCGATTCGCCCTTATCGAACTCAGTAGCGACGAAAAAGTTCAGTTTGTATTTTCAACTGAGTACATTGAAACTCGAAAGATTGACGCCGACAAAGAAAACAAATCGAATGAGACAATTCTGCCGCTGCCAGTCGAAGAAGTGTTGCTTGAATTTGTGTCGCGAGATGGAAAAGATGGCGTCGTCCTTCAGAAAGACACGGTAACGATCCCCTTCATGGAAAACCTCACCCGGGCGGATGGAAGCGTCAAGTCGGTTCAGCGCGTAAGAACCGAGACGAGGACGCGCACAATAAATGTCAGCGACGTCGACAACAAGAAAAAGGTGCGTTATTCATTCCGTATTCCAAAGACAAAGACGGTTATGAAAACATCGGGAACGACTACCCGAGAAGTCTTGCAGACCTCATCAGAAACAGAAACGCGAACCAAAATCATTGGTATTGACGAACAACTGGTTCGAGTAATCGTGCCAACCATACGAAATATGGAACTTTCAGCTTTGAGTTTTTCAAATATTCACGGCGAATCCCAATCAAAAGACGAAGTAGCTTAGGCTTTCAAGAAAAGTGAAACGGTTCGAATACCCATCGTCTTGACGGCTCCGGGACAATCGCTGCCCGAATATTTCCAGCTAATTTTGACACCCGAGACGCTCGTGGTCGAAGATCCATTTCTGAAGTAACTTCAATTTTCCGGTAGCTTCAAGGCACGACGCAAAATCTTGTCGTCACCGGACATTGAAGTAAAGAAGTAAATTGCGGCTCGTCGAATCAGGACTAACGGCGTAAAATGATGCCATGCAATCACGACTGCCCATTATCGACACTTTCAACCGCACGCATCGCAACCTGCGCATCAGCGTGACCGATCGATGCAACATCCGTTGCGTGTACTGCATGCCAGAAGATGTGACCTTCCTTCCGTCTAGCGAAATTCTTTCGTTCGAGGAAATCGAGCGTAGCGTTCGGCTGATGGTTGACATGGGAATCAACCGAGTACGTCTCACTGGCGGCGAACCGCTCGTCCGACGCGAGCTTTGGCGGCTGATCGAATCACTGAAGGCCATCGATGGGCTAGACGACATAGCGATGACCACAAACGGCATCTTGCTTGAGAAACACGCTGCAGACCTGAAGCGTGCCGGACTCGATCGGCTAAACATTAGCCTCGACACTCTCGATCGTAAACAATTCAAGAAACTGACTCGGCGTGATGAACTCGATCGAGCCCTCGCTGGAATTGCGGCAGCAAAAGAAGCTGGCTTCGAGAACACTCGTATTAACGCCGTCGCCATTGCCGGCCTGACGGAAGATGAAGTCGTCCCGCTGGCAAGGTTCTGCCGTGACCAATCGCTTGAGCTACGATTCATCGAATTCATGCCGCTCGATGGCGACCAGAACTGGTCGTCAGGGAACGTACTCAAAGGCGCAGAGCTCCGATCAATGATTGAGTCGGAAGTAGGCAATCTTAAACCGGCAGTACGCACTTACTCCGCTCAGCCGGCGTCGGACTACGTCTATACCGACGGGGCAGGCAGCATTGGCTTCATCAATCCGGTCTCAAGTCCGTTTTGTAGCAGCTGTGATCGATTGCGAATCACAGCCGAGGGCAAGCTAAGAAATTGTCTGTTCTCCACGGTTGAATGGGATCTACGAAGCGCCATTCGATCCGGCAAAACGGATGATGAACTCGACTCGTTGATTCGCGAATGCGTAAAAGCCAAGAAAGCCGGTCACGGAATTGACTCAAGCGAGTTCGAACGTCCCGAACGGGCGATGTATCAAATCGGCGGGTAGCAAGGAAACGAAATGGATTGGCGTTTCATTCTGACCATTCTCTACGGCCTGTTTATGATCTGGACGGGTTTGCTTCGCAGCATTGAGGCTCAGGCATTCAAACCAAACGCGTTTTACTTTTGCATCGTCATCGGCGTTCTCTCCATCATCGGCGGGTTCCTTTTCCGAGCCGAGAAACGCTGGCCTGCCATCATCATTTCTTTGGTTGCTACCGGAACCGCATTGGCGTTCTATCTCAACTGTTTCATCGCCCAACCCGAGCAGGATGCGACGGTTCGCGTTGCACTGGCGATCATTGCTTCGGTCGCTGAGTTGTGCGTGATTGGAACAGCGATCGTTCGCTCCAAGAGCGTGTAGTCAGGCGTTGGAATACAAACTGCAAGCGCAAGTGACTATTTCTTTCCCGCCGTCTCAAACCACTCGCTTGCTATTCGGGCTCGAATTGAGTTCCCCACCACTCGCGAACGATCTCTAGTCACGAGCCAAAAAAGCGCTCGCCAACTTCTCACCAAGCTGAACGATCCCCGGTGTTGAAATCACCAGTTTCTTTTCGCATCCATCGAGATCAAAAACCTTGATGTGAAAAGTGTCTGGGTCGTCGTTTGCCAGTTCCGCAAATTGGCTGACGACATCGATATGGTTCACTTGCTCATGGTCAGTCGGCGGTTGCTGGGAAACAAACCATTTCAAAGCAGGCAAACGCAAATCGATACGACTCTGCTCAATCAACGCCTGAACACCTTCGGCCGATTTGTTGCGAAACGGACCGAACGACATATCATTCTCACCGATGTGGTAGAAAACCCCTGCCAATTCAACGGAATGTCCACGGCCCTCCAAATCGGCGACCGTCTCAGCAACAAACTCGATAAATGGCTGATATAGATTTCGGGATTCTGCTTCGCTTCCTTCCGGCGTCCAATCGATAATTTGCGAACCGCCGTGAGTGAATTTCGCGATCGCGATGTTCTCCTTTTTCAGACTCTTATTCAGAGCAGCACCAAAGCTGAGTTCTGGTCCGAAGTTGTCGTACAGTCCAGTTGAGCCCAGTGGCTCCCAGTCGTTGGAAGTCCGATAACCACCTCCAATTGAAAACCGAAACGCAATCTTTGGATTCAGCTTCAACAACGACTTCTTACTTCTATTAGCGGCCAGTTCCTGGACAAAAGCTCGCTCTCCCTCCATGTTTCGGTGACCAGCTAAAACGAAAAGTTTGACTTTACTTTTGTCTTTGTAAGGCCACGCTTTCAGTACTGGGCGCGATTCGCCAACTTTGATAACCGATGCTGCCAGCCAGGCATCCGCATAGTTTTCCCCATGCTCCAACTGCCCCAGCGTCCCGTAGTGATAGTGCAATCCGACCCCTCCGCCGATCTCTACGCCAATATGCGACGTGGGAACGTAGTAGGCGAGCGGATCGTCATTGGCAACCTGTTTCTGACCAAGACTAATGGCGTACATTTTAGGACGCAAATCCATTCCCCAAATGGTTTTCGTGCAAAGCTCACCAATGAAGAACTTCAATTCAGGCGACTTGAGATCCTCGCGCCACCTCGAAATAAAATTGGCCAGATTGGCTCCATAGTCTTTCATGTATTCGTCATTGAACATATCGTTCTCGCCCTGATGCCACATGAATCCATCGATTTGGAAGTCGTGGCCATCGTTTTCCAGAGCAGAGAGCGACTCTTTTACATGTTGCAAAGCCAAGGGATACAGCTTGAATCCCATTGGATCGTCCGGATTCCAGTCACCTCCCAAATGCGTGCCACCTGCGGCAATCTTGATGATCGCGATGCGTCCTTTGACATGCTGAGCGATCTTTCTGGCGAAACTCAGTTCCGGGCCCACGATTCCGTTGACTGGCTGCAATTGAACCCAGCCATCAGAATTTCGTTTCTCTTCACGGCCGATGCAGTACGAAAATACAACGCTCCGTTGAGGTTCTCCCAATCCAACATACGGCGGAAAGTTATCAACATCAACGACTTTCGAATCCGAACCAACCATGTTGGACTGGCCGGCAAAGATGAATACATGAACGGGTTCTTTGTTTTTCTGCGCGTTCGAGACCGCAGCAAGGCTGCCGAAAATCAGCCAAACAAAAGCCATCAAAAATCGTGTTCGAATTCGTGTCTTTGGCATCCATCACACTCTTTGAATAAGGGTATGTCTATCTGGCCTGAGGAAGTGATCGCAACTCTGGCGGACCATCGCCATACAACGTTTAAGTCGCCGGCCTTCACTCCAACGATCCAGTTCAATCAAATCCAGGCACAACGGAGCGCCTTCCTTGATTTGATGTTTCGCATGAATCTACAATCCGAACAATCGAATCTTGTCGGCTCTCTTCATTGCGGACTCAGCGTTCGAGGTAGTTTCAGGAAGAAGATCAAACTCGCGACAAGCCACGCAGCCACATGCTTTGATCTTTGCACAGTTTATTAAAATCCAACAACATAAACGCACCCACCCCCCAACAGGGGAGATGTGAGCGCCCGCGAAACTCGAATCATGCTGCGACGTCCACAATTTCCGCGCATAGAAAAAGCCAAGACAACCGACGGCGGTCTCAGCTCTAATATGATTCGATTGTCGCCTACTTACGGCGTTCTTTCAGGCGGACAGCCTTACCGATACGGTCCCGAAGGAAGTACAGCTTTGCACGACGGATAACCGACGAACGTTTGACTTCGACTTTGGTAATACGAGGCGAGTGAACAGGGAATTTACGCTCAACACCCTGACCAGCAACGATTCGGCGAACGATGAACATCTCAGTCGAGCCAGAACCACTGCGACCGATCACGGTACCGGTGAAGACTTGAGTACGCTTCTTCTCGCCTTCGAGAATCAGGCAGTGAACATCAACGGTGTCACCGATTTCAAACTCAGGAGGAGTCTCCTTCATGTTTTGCTTGTTAACAAGGTCCATGATTTTATGAGTCATCGTTTTATCCTCTGAAGTCGGTTCGACCGGCGGTCGGTAACTTTTTTGCAGTGTTGAATGATTTTGAATTGCCTACTCAAGCAAATCGCTTCGTTTTTGTTTTGTATTCTCAAGACTCTTGGCGTGCCGCCAAGCGTCGATGGCTCCATGATCACCGTTCAACAAAACCTCAGGCACATCATGCCCTTCGAAACTTCGAGGCCTCGTATATTGCGGATACTCAAGGATCCTGTTACCTCTGGAAAAGGAATCGTCCCAACTGCTCAAATCGTCGCCCAAAACTCCGGGAACAAGTCGAACAAGTGAGTCAACCAAAACCATCGAAGCAACTTCGCCGCCGTTGAGCACGTAGTCGCCGATGGAAATCTCCATTGGCTGAAGAATGTCGATCACCCTTTGATCGAATCCCTCATATCGCCCGCAAAGGACAATGAACCGCTTATAGTTGACCGCGAGGTCTTCGCAAAACGGCTGTTCCAGGCGTTTCCCCTGAGGAGTTGTCAGAATCACCAATCCGGGCTCATCTGCCATTGCCTGAACGTCGCGAACGCAATTCACGACCGGCTCGACCATCAAGATCATTCCCGGTCCGCCACCGAAAGGTCGATCGTCCATCTTCTGGTGACGATCTTTGTTCGCCCAGTCACGCATGTTGTGTACGTGAACGGAAACCTGTTCGCGTTCGATGGCTTTGTTCAAAATGCTTTGACTCATGTACCCGGAGAACATCTCTGGGAAAAGCGTCAGAACATCAAAACGCATCTACTACTCAGCTTTCTTTTCGGCAGCTGGCTCAGCAGGTGCCTCTGTTTTCGCTTCAGCGGCAGGCGTTTCAGCCTTCGCTTCTTCCGCAGGAGCCGCAGCAGCGTCTTCTGTTTTTGTTTCGCCTTCCGCAGCAGGAGCAGCTTCACCTTCAGCCGGTGTAGCAGCCTCTTCCTCCGCAGGCTTGGTCACGTCAGGCATCTTGACGCTAGCCGCAGCCGCACGAGCCTGCTCAATCGCAGACGCACGACGACCGCTCAAGCGAGAAATCGCTTCAGTTTGGGCATCCAAGTGCGTCCCATCTGTGCCGTATTTCTTGATCAGCGTTCCGACTTTCGGAGACGGCTGAGCGCCAACGCCTAGCCAATAATTGATTCGTTCGCCGTTGAGAATCGCACGAGCATCCGTCTCAGGCACCATTGGATCGTAAGTTCCCAATTCCTCAATCACGCGACCATCGCGTGGGGAACGAGAATCCATGGCACAAACACGGAAAAATGGACGATGTGTGCGTCCCATCTTTTTCAGGCGGATTTTAACTGCCACTTGCGTTTCCTTCGTTGTCTTGGGTGCTGAAATTCAGCGAAATATGTGTATTGTTTACGATGTTTGGATCGTTTTGACCGCAATTAAGCGGCTTTGGACCATCAATCTCAGCCGAGCGACAATGCACTGCGACCGCAACCGCCGAACTTATCCCGGTTTTTATCGGGTGAAAATCGTTTCCAGACCACCCTTGGGCCAATTTAAGCCACGCATGTTAACGATATATTCGGCATTCGAGAAGCGCTAAACCGCATCTTCTCCGGGCTTTCTTTGATTGTTTTTCTTGTCTTTCTTCATCTGCTTAAGCTGCTTCGCCCGCTCTTTCTTTCGTTTGGCAATCTCTTTCGGAGTCAGTTTCTTCCCGGTTCCCTTTTTACTGCCGGGAAGCCGCTTTTGAGAAGGATCCATCATCGATTGCTGCATTTCCTGCATTTTTTGTACACGATCGCTGGCTCCCATGCCCGCCATTCCGGTCATCATGCCCTTCATCATGTCATATTGCTTCATCAGCTCGTTGACTTGCTGAGGCCCCGCTCCCGAACCGGCTGCAATCCGTGTTCGCCGACGAGCATCGACTGTTGAGGGATCCTTTCGCTCAGCCGCGGTCATGCTGTCTATGATTCCGACCATCCGTTTAATCTGCGACGATTGCTCATCCTGGTTTACTTGGGCCATCATGTCTTTCATCTGCCCCATGCCCGGCAGTAATCCCATCATTTTCATCATCAGACCGGGCTTGGCGATCTTTTCCATGTGATTGCGGAAGTCGTCCATCGTGAACTGGCCCTTTTCCAGCGACTCCTGCATCCGCTTCTGTTCATCTTCATCGACCAGCTTGTTGGCCTGCTCGAACAAGCCAACGATGTCGCCCTGACCAAGAATTCGGCTGGCCATGCCTTCAGGCCGGAATACTTCCAAGTCATCGAGGTGCTCACCGACACCGATGAAGCGAATCGGTACGCCTGTGACTTGTTTGACCGATAGCAAAGCACCACCACGAGTGTCGCCATCGAGCTTCGTCATCACGACGCCGTTGAGCTCGAGTGCCTCATGGAAAGCCCCCGCACTGCGAACCGCATCTTGTCCCGTCATGCCGTCCACAACAAGGAACACATGGTCTGGCTGCACTTCGCGGTCGATCGTCTTCAGCTGTTCCATCAACTCTTCATCGATCGCCAAGCGTCCGGCAGTATCGAGAATGATGACTTTCGCGCCATCGGCTTTGGCTTTGGCGACCGCGTCGCGACAAACTTGAACCGGATCTTTATTCTCGCGGTCCGAATAGACCGGAACGCCGACCTGCTCACCGATTACGTGCAGCTGGTCGATGGCGGCAGGACGTTGCAAGTCAGCCGCGACCAGCATTGGCTTAATCTTTTCCCGCATCAACAGCTTGGCGAGCTTACCGCAGGTCGTTGTTTTACCAGCACCCTGCAGACCACACATCATGATGATGTTGACGTCTTTGCTTAGGTCGAGTCCCTCTTCGACAGGACCGAGCAAATTGACCAACTCGCGGTTGACGACACCAATGAATTGTTCGGATGGCTCAAGCGCCAGCAGGACTTTCTCGCCAAGCGCTTCATCGGAGATACGATGCATGAACTCTTTGACGACGTCGTAGCTTACGTCCGCCTCCAGCAACGATTGCTCGACCATTTTCAGGCCATCGCGCATGTTGCCTTCGGTGAGCTTGCCTTTGCCCCGCAGGGATTTGAAGGCACCTTTGAGGTTGTCTTGTAGTGAGTCAAACATGAATGAGGTCGATTTTCTGCGAACGAACGATGATTTTGCTATCCAGATTCTAACGAGGAAGAGCCAAATCTTCCAGTCTCAGAAGAGCCAGACGTTTTCGTCATCGCTCAACATTTCGAGCGCTCGCGCCTCGGCTGCAAGTTTCGCCGTCCGTTAATGTTTTAGCTTCTTTAGAATCGCCACGCGTTTGTCGTACTTTACGGCTTCATCATCTTCGCCGACCTCACGACATGCCGCAGCAAGTTCCGTATAGGCAGCGATCAGGATTTTGGGATCGGTGAGAGCGTTTTCGTTGTCTCCAAATCGGTCGCGAAGACTCTGAACGGTTTCCCGGATTTCGGGGTGCTCGTTAGCCATCGCTTCGTAGGTGTCGCTCATTCGGCCAAAAGTCAATGCGACCAGGTCTCGCCAGTCACCAAGCACTTTCAAACCGACTGGATGCATCACCACGTCGACATTCATCGTGCCCGCTTCCGCGACTTCGATTTTCATGCCGCGACCGTCGAATCCGCCCGACATTTGCCAACGATCATTGCGCATCCAAAGCTGTTGTGTTATCGCCGGCAAGCCAAGTTCAACGAAACCGTCTTCGTTAGTCGTACCCCCGATTGGGCCAGGAGAAAACTTACCGCGCTCATGTTTTCCTGCCTGCAATACTTCGCCGGCTTTCAGCCCCACCGCACCATAGATTGAATTTCCGCTATTCCACCAGCCAGCCATGGGGCTCGCATGAGCGACGATTCCAGGCAGTGGATTGCCGAATGCGTCTTTTGCATTGATTCGACAATTCGCAAGCGGCGTCATCTCGATCGTGATTTCAGAATTCTGCGGTTGCATAAACACTTGCGGTCGCAAGACACCGTCTCGAGATCTTTCTTCCGCAAACATCGGTGGCTTCTCACTTGCCGTGGCGATAAATCCATCACAAAAGGCGGTCAGCTGAACCGGTGAATCTTTCGGCCACGATTCAACTTCAAACGTTCCGTCTTCATTGACTTTCGTCGACGTAAACCAGCCCATGGCGTACTGTGGCTTCGCATCGTGTTTGATTGTACTGAGCTTGATGCGGCCATTCTTTACGGGTCGCGGCACATTGTCACTCAGTTTGCCACGAAAAGAGACAGCGGACTCCAGTGTGACCTCATGTTTGATCGGACCTTTTGCGACATCGACAACAACTTCTTCGATGCGACTAAAGTGCGTTGGTATTGCCCCGTCGAGTCGAACAAAAATAAATCTCACCGGGCCGTCCTCGAAGGGCGGTATTCGATAGGTCTGATTTTCTGTTGTCGTCCAACCAACATCGCCTTTCCATGTCCGCCCTCCCGTCCACATCGCGACAATCGAGTCACTGACAACCTGTTCGTGGTCGAGCATCACTGCGACTTCGATTGCGGCACCAAGAGGCATGCGAGTTTCGGTCGGCTCGGTGCGAGGGACTCTGACTGGAACCATATTGACGTAGGGATGGTCAGGATGATCGATTGACATCGTGACTTCGATGACGCGGTCTGCTTCTCCCGGAAATCGAAATTTCGGATAGCTGACAATCGCTCTGCCGTCCATTTCCGTCTTAACGGGTTGGGGCCCGACGTCGTTGTCTGCTTTGTGCCAGCGACTATGGGCGCCTCGAGAATTGCGCAGTCCCCAAGGAATCACGATAGCGCCTGCGACTGGATTCCCGTCTGCATCTTTGACGAACAACTCGAGCGTAAGCATCTGTTGCTGATTGTCGTCAGATTGTGAATTCTGATGGTCGTTTTGGCTCAGGGCATCGGCGGCGACCAGCAGAACGGATGACGCAAACGTGATGAAAAACAGGGCAAAGCAGATCTCGCATCTCATATTCGAATTTCCCCAAAATCGAAGTTTGAATTAGAAAGCTCAATGAATCTGACAGGCATAACTACGATGCGTCGCCTGCGTCTGGTCAGTTTTCAGGCCTTTGGTAATATACACCGTTTTCCAGATATTTCTTCCTCACCAGACAAGCCCATGCTTGACCGCAAATTCATCTTCGAAAACATCGCCGCTGTAAAACAGAACTGCGTTAACCGAAACTTGAAGATCAATCTTGATTCCTTCGTTGAACTCGAAGTTGCTCGGCGGGCTAAATTGCAGGAATCGGAAGAGCTAAACAAGGCATCGAACGACAAGTCGAAGCTGATCGGCAAAGCGAAGGACGATACCGAGCGAGAATCGCTGAAGGAAGAAGCTCGAAAGCTGCGCGAGCAAAAAGCTGCAGCTCAGGAAGAACACGATCGGCTCGACGCTGAAATTCTGGAGCTCCAGAAGCTGGTTCCCAACATGGCACATGCGGACGCTCCAATTGGTGTAGATGACAAAGCCAATCTTGAAATCTCAAAAGGCAAACATACTCCTCGCGATTTCGATTTCGAAGTCATGGACCACTTGGATCTCGGCCAACATCACGACTGGATCGATTTCGAAGGCGGAGCACGAACGACCGGCGCGGGATTCTATTTCCTCAAAGGCGATTTGGTCCTGCTGGATCTAGCTCTGCAGCAATTCGCCGTTAACGAATTGCACAAACGCGGCTTCACGCCAACGATCACACCCGACCTTGCACGAGACAGCGTCCTCGAAGGAATTGGGTTCAACCCACGCGGACCAGAAACGCAAATTTATAGCATCGACGGGATGGACGTCTCTCTGATCGGAACATCAGAGATTACGCTCGGGGGACTCTACTCGGGTGTCACCGTCACCGACGAAGAACTTCCGATCAGGCTCTGCGGTATCAGTCATTGCTATCGCACCGAAGCAGGAGCTGCCGGCCGGGCATCTCGCGGACTGTACCGCGTTCATCAATTCACCAAGATCGAAATGTTCACGTTCACCCTGCCTGAGCAAAGTGACGCGATGCATGATGAGCTTCGTCAGATCGAATGCGACCTGTTTGATGCGATCGACATCCCCTTCCGCGTCGTCGACACGGCGACAGGAGACCTTGGTGGTCCAGCGTATCGCAAGTTCGACCTCGAAGCGTGGATGCCTGGCCGCGGTGAGGCTGGTGAATACGGAGAGGTCACAAGCACGTCAAACTGCACGGACTATCAGTCGCGTCGCCTCAACATTCGCTACAAAAAGGCCGGCGTGAAAGGAACCCATTTTGTGCACACGCTCAACGGAACGGCTTTCGCATTGAGCCGTGCTCTGATTGCGATCCTCGAGAATCATCAAAACGCCGACAAGAGCGTTACGATTCCCGAGTGTCTTCGGCCGTTGATGGGCGGCCGCGAGAAGATTGGCTAGTAAGTGGCTGTGGCGTCTCGCCGCAGTAGTCAGGAGGTATTACTGGGGCGAGACGCCCCAGCCACCACAGTTGGCCAAGCTCCGACGCGTGCCTGACACCGGTTCACGAATTCTACTTACTCATATCCATTCGGGTTCTGCGACTGCCAACGCCAACCATCGGCACACATTTCCTCAATGCCGTTGTCCGCAGTCCAACCAAGTTCAGATTCCGCTTTCGCCGGATCAGCATAACATGCCGCAATGTCGCCGGGGCGACGATCAACGACGCTGTAGGGAATTGGTTTCCCAGCTGCTTTCTCGAATGCGGCGACAATCTCCAAAACGCTGTAACCATTGCCAGTGCCAAGGTTGTAGACAACAACACCGGGATTCGAATCCAACCGATCAAGCGCCTTCAGGTGCCCCTTGGCCAGATCGACAACGTGGATGTAGTCACGCACTCCGGTTCCGTCTTTGGTCTCGTAGTCTCCACCGAAGATGCTCAATTGCTCGAGCTTGCCAACGGCAACTTGCGAAACGTACGGCAGCAAGTTGTTCGGAATGCCGTTTGGATCTTCACCGAGCTGCCCAGACGCGTGGGCACCAACGGGATTGAAGTATCGCAGTAACGCAACGTTGACATCCGAATTCGCGGCTTGCCAATCGCGGAGTACGTACTCCATCATCAACTTGCTGCGGCCATAGGGGTTGGTGACTTCATGGATCGGCGTTTCCGCGGTTTCAGTCAGCGGCAGCGATTTTGGAATGCCGTAAACAGTTGCACTGGAACTGAAGACAAAATTTCGAACGCCGGCTTCTTCGACCGCTTCGAGCAAGTTCGTTGTGCCAGTGATGTTGTTGCGATAGTACAGCAATGGTTTCGCAACACTCTCGCCGACAGCCTTCAATGCCGCGAAGTGTATCACCGCGTCAAACTTCCTTGTGCTCACGACGTCCCGCAGGCCATCCACATCCAACAAGTCGACCTTGTGGAATTTAATCGATTTCCCCGTCAGCTTCTGCACTCGATTGAGCGATTCTTCGGAGCTATTCGAGAGGTTATCAATTGCCGTAACGTCAAAGCCTGCTTCAAGAAGCTCAAGGCAAGTATGGCTGCCGATGTAGCCGGCGCCGCCAGTGACGAGGATATTTTTCATGTGCTTCGTTTTGCAAAAGAATCTAAGATGCAAAACTATACACTTATTTGACTCTAACTAGCTCCAATCCATTCGATTTGGAAGCAGAATGCGTACACAAATATCCAAGCGAGTCCGACGAATCCGTGCAAATCGCATTTCCGAAAACTAGCAACAATTTACGAAAAAAGCCATCTCAAATTCGAGACGGCTCTCATTGGTTTCATTTCGAAGTGTCGACTTGACTAGCGACGACGACGAATTGCCAAAAGGCCCCCGACCATTCCAATTACAGCGAGAGACGAAGGCTCTGGAACGGCCGCGACAGTACTGAACTGCAAGTCGTGATGGCGTGCAACAATAGTACCGATACCGGTTCGAACAGAATTATCGTACTGAATCGTGGCTGTTGGATCAAAATCAACCGCTTGGACTAAAAACTGGAAAGCCCCCGTGGTCGGAGAGTTTACACTGACAGTCGTGCCATTCACTGTTGCTTCACTGATCACATCGCCATTGCCACCGAAGCCCACTGCACCGCCGGTGAAACCATCGAAGACAATTTCGTCACCATCAGTTGTAGTTTGGAAAGCAGCAAGGATCACACTGAACTCTACATCGTTAAGTTCACCAAATCCAGTGTCAACACCTTGATTAAAAGCTCGGAGAGCACCACCGTCTGTGCCGAATTTTGTAGCTCTAACAGTGAAGGTTACGCTGTCATCTGCAATCATATCACTATCGAGGGCAAGGTTGCTGTACGTCATCGTCCAGTCAAGTGGATCACCTGGACCAAATGGGGGAGCAGACACTCCCGAAACGTTAGCATCGTGTCCGAATACGCCGTCTTGGCGAAGATCCAGAGCCTCGATGGTAACAGTTTCCGCAAACGAAATGCCTGTCAGCGTTAGGATTGCAGATGCGACTGCAGCAAAAAGTATTTTTTTCATGGTTGGGAAACTCTCTAACAGAAGTGGTCTAGGTTGGCTGGGTGATATGGGGTTCAGCGGAGAAACGAGATTGTTAGAATTCATTTAAATAGACCATCTTCACGTTTTCAACGCCGCAACGGAGAAATCAAGCACAAACCTGCATTGTCATGAAACAGACACTGCCTGTACTGTCGGCCCTTCAAAAAGCACCCGAAAGATGGAAACAATCGTAAATACCCTAGTTTCCAGTTTTTTCAATTGAGTCAATCCAGCTATTCAGCGTTTTCCAATAGTCGCGGGGGAATCCATCGTTGTGCCCCATGTTGCCAAGATTCACGAACGTGCTCTTGGGATGCGTTGCCTTTGCATACAGCTGCTCACCGAAACGAAACGGAACAATCCGGTCTGCTTCGCCGTGTGATTGATGCAGTGGTCCGTCGTAGGCATCGATCGCCTTTTCAGAATCAAACTGATTCCGCATCAGATAGTGGACTGGCACAAAGGGGTACTTCGACAGGGCAACATCAGGCAACGAAGTGAATGTCTTCTGAAGGACCAACGCCTTGCAACCCTTGGTTGCCGCCAAATGAGTCGCAACGGCACCGCCAAGCGATTGTCCAACCAAAATCACCTCGGAAGACTTAATGTCGAACTTGTCACAGAAAACATCCAACGCGCGCTCGGCATCAAGTTTAATACCAGATTCGTGTGGCGAACCTTCGCTCTTTCCATAACCGCGATAGTCGAACACGAAAACATTCCCGTGAAGCTGGCTTACGATCTCAATACCGGCCCATGAACAGGCATGAGAGACATTCTCTCCATTGCCGTGGCAGTACAGAAAGTATCGAGGTGTCTCGCGAACCTCCGTGCATCGCATCAGCCAGCCATGAATCTTCACACCATCTGCAGACGTGAATTCAACATCTTCATGTGAATACCCCGGCTCCCAGTTTCCGGCTGGGAATTTCGGAGCAGGATACACCAGAGTGGTTTCCATCAGCATCAGCAATGCAATGAGAGCCGCGTATCCAATGCACAGAGACCGCAGGGCCCGTTGGAGCCATTTCACTGCTCGTTCCTTGCTGGTCGTCTTGGCATTGGTCGATGGTCTGGGGTTGTATGCAGAGTCTGTCATGCCGATTATTCTATAGCATCGAAGCGACTATCACCAAAGCGAACCGAGGACCAAGCGTTGGACAATCAGGCACTCATCGAAAAGATCCGCGAACTCGGACCTTGGCACCACGACATTGAACTCAACGACGAAGTTCATACTGGAAAAGTTTTTTCTCCGACTGGCACGTTGCCCAAGGGAGAGAACGAAGGTGTCACACTGATCTCGCCTCGCAATCAATTCACGAACCTCGTGAAGGGCATCTACCCGGAATCAATGCTTGAGGGGAAAACATTCCTCGACTGTGCCTGCAACGGCGGAGCGTATTGTTTTCTGGCGCGTGAATTTGGCGCGACCAATGTCGTTGGCTTTGATGTCCGCGAACATTGGATTAACCAAGCCAAATTCGCTCTCGAACATCGCAAGACGGCAGCTGTCGACAACATTCGATTCGACGTAATGGATTTATACGATTTGCCAAAGCAGGACCTGCAACCGTTTGACTTCACGTATTTCAGCGGCATTTTCTACCACCTGCCCGATCCAGTCACCGGCTTGAAGATCGCAGCCGATTTAACGAAAGATGTTCTCTTCATCAGCACAGCAGGCACTTCGGTTCCAAATAATCCAACAGGCATGTCGATGTCTCGAGAGAGCACCACTCGTGTCATGTCCGGCGTTTACGAAATGTCCTGGTTCCCCAACGGCCCCGAGTGCATTCAGGCGTTGCTGAATTGGCTGGGATTCAAGGAAGTGAAGCTCGTTCGCTTGGTGGAGAATCCAAACAACCGAATCCGCATGAGTATCGTTGCCGCACGTGAAGAAGGACGATTGGAACATGCTCCTGGAGAGTTAATGCCTCCTGTGGACGTTAAGACGAACCGCAAGAAGCATTAGGCCGGTTTCAAAACCTGTGGCTGGGGCGTCTCGCCCCAGTTTTGGATGGTTCGAACTGGGGCGAGACGCCCCAGCCACATTAGCAGTTGGTTTTGCTTGCAACGGTCCTACTTCAGCAAAGCCGCTTGTCTCGCCAGGTTCACGAACTCGCTGCGATATCCATTCCTGTCCTCGCCGACGCTCTCGTTGGCTGACTGAACGACCCAATTCCAGTCGACATCACCTTTGAATTTGGAATCGCGAAGCAGCATTCCGTATGCGGCGACGCTGGCTGCGAACTGAAAGTCATCGCTGGGCATATCGACAGGGTCCGACGCCTTACGATCCAGAGCCACATCGAACATCTTGCTTTCCGTTTCGTTAGGAAGCTTGTAACGCAAGTTCACTTTCAACACGGTATCCGAACTCGTTGCACTGGCTTTCAGCTTTGTTTCGACAAACTCGGATTCCGCATCCGTGCGGGCAGGCGAATCGCTCCCAGTCGGGACAACTTCGTACAGCGCCGTCACGGTATGCCCTGCCCCGATTTCGCCAGCGTCTTTCTTGTCATCGGCAAAGTCCTCATTCTCGAGCATCCGATTTTCATAGCCGATCAATCGATACGCACTGATTCGAGCCGGGTTAAAGTCGACCTGAATTTTCACATCTTTCGCAATCGTGATCAGCGTTCCGCTGAGTTGATCAACCAACGCCTTCCTGGCCTCAAGCTTCGAATCGATGTAAGCGTAGTTCCCGTCGCCACGATCGGCCAGAGATTCCATCGTGTCGTCTTTCAAATTGCCCGTCCCAAACCCAAGCACACTGAGCGAGATGCCAGATTTCGCTTTGGTTTCAATCAGATCCACGAGTGAACTGCGACTGGTCGTTCCAACGTTGAAGTCGCCGTCAGTACACAGAACCACGCGGTTGATGCCTTCTTCAATGAAGTTCTTCGCGGCGATTTGATACGCGAGTTGGATTCCTTCGCCAGCGTTCGTTGAACCTCCTGCATCCAATCGATCCATTGCTCGAAAAATAGCGTTTTGCTCCGAGGCCGACGTCGATGGCAACACAACGCCCGTTGAACTCGCGTAAACAACAATTGCAATTTGGTCCTTTCGGTCCAGGTTTTCCACCAGCATTCGCATCGCTTCCTTAACCAGCGGAAGTTTGTTCAGAGATTTCATTGAACCGGAAACGTCCAACAGGAAAACAAGATTGCAGTCGGGCCTTTTCTGTCTCGGAAAAGTTTTTCCTTTGAGCCCAATTCGCACCAACTGATGGGCTTCGTCCCACGGACATTTCCCCAGATCGGTGTGAACGGAGAACGGATGATCGTCGCTCTTCGGTCCCGCATATTGATAGTCGAAGTAGTTGATCAGTTCTTCAATCCGAACCGCGCCAGCAGGTGGCATTTGCCGATCCGTGATCATTCTGCGGACGTTACTGTAAGAGGCTGTATCTACATCGATCGAGAAAGTCGATTTCGGATTTGACAAGGAATCGACAAATTCATTCTCGGTGATGACGTCGTAGGATTCGGTATTCAACTCTTGGTCAGCATCGCGATCCAAGGTTGCTCCGTCGTGGCCATCAATCATTGTTACCATTGGCGGCCCGGATTCGGTGGACTTACTTGCGACTCGAGGACCTCGCCCATCACAACCGGGAAAAGTAAACGAAGCAATTGCAAAAATAGCCAAAAGCGTGGCAAGGCGGGCAGACTGCATCGTCATCTCCGATAAGCAAAATTGATTAGTGCGGAGGGAGCAAACACGAACCCCTCTTCCCCAAATCTAATACGAACAAATGTTCGCATTAGTTCCGAGAGGGTTCGAAATTTCTCCGAATGTTTCTGATGTGGCGGGGGCGTCTCGCCGCAGTGCGGAGTTTACATACTGGGGCGTCTCGCGCGTCTCGCCCCCGCCACATTAGAAATCTACAAGTCATCCGACTTAAACGGCGACGGAACGCGATTCAACTTCTTTGTTCGCGGCTTGGAGAACACAATCTTCGAGCCACTGGCGACTTTCTCAGCAGACTGATCAAATCGAACCGAGGCAGGGCCGACGAGATCGCGTTTACTGGCTCCAATGGATTCGATATCGATTTCGCCCAGATATTTCTCTCGTACCACTTCGTGTCGCACGATGTCTTCCGCGGAACCGCTGCAGAGAATTTGTCCTGCACTCACAACGTAAGTACGATCCGTGATCTGCAAAATTTCACGTGCGGCATGATCGGTTATCAGTATCGCAATGCCGTCGTCCGCAAGTTCGCGAATCACGACTTGAATACTTTGGACCGTCACAGGGTCAATGCCCGCAAACGGCTCATCGAGCATGATGATCTTTGGATTGGCGACGAGGCAACGAGCAATCTCAAGGCGACGTCGCTCACCACCAGAAAGGTTTCCGGCCTTTGATTTCCGTATGTGAGTGATGGCGAAACGTTCGAGCAATTCGTCCGTGCGTTCCTTTTGCTGACGACGTGAGAATCCCAGCAGTTGCATCATGCCGCGCAGATTCTTTTCGCACGAAAGCTTTGCGAACACGCTAGATTTCTGCGGCAGATATCCCATTCCGCCTTTGCGCGAACGAAGATACATAGGCCATCGTGTCACTTCCGACGAGCCGAGAAAGACTCGGCCGCGATCCGGTTTAACCTGCCCGCAGATCATTCGAAAGGTAGTCGTTTTCCCGGCACCGTTTGGGCCAAGCAGCCCGACAATTTCCCCCGGCATAACGTCCAGCACCACACCATCAACAACGCGGCGACGTCCGTATGATTTCACAAGCCCTTCGGCAATCAGGATCGGTTCCCTGGTATCAGTCATAAGTCTCTTCCGTGAGCGTTAACGTTGTGTGCTGGTTGCGATTGGGAGATTCAGGCTCTTGCCGAAACAGAGGCATTTCATTTCGCGGGGAGCCTTAACTCCAAATAATCCTATCGAATGAATTTCATCTTTGCAAAGTTCGGAAAGAACGGAACAGGCTCATTGAGCGTATGAGGCCAATAGACATAAATGGCCCTTCCGATCAGCAGATCCCGTTCGACAAAGTGGTTCGGCCCAGGCCACACCCGAGCATCCAGACTTTGAGTACTGTTGTCACCCATTGGAAAGAATTGATCTTTTTCGCGAGTCTCGCCGAACTCGAGCGAGAACATTGGCTCCGTTTGATTTCTTTTGGCCGTGAAATAGTTCATGGAATTCTGGCTCTCCCATTTTTCCGGTGAGTTCATGATCTCATTGATCGAGTTTGGATTCATGCGAGTTTCATTGTCGTTGAATCGACTACCATCCTGTTCAAGGCTCACCGAAGAATAGTAGACGTCACGGACGACTTTCAAACGAGTGACCGTCATCGAGAGACTGCTACCACCGCCGACTGCAACTGGCTCCGCATCGCCTGGATCTTCCGGCGAGTACTTAGGAACTGGCATGCCATTTCGTCGATAGGTTGCCCCGTCGAAGCTTGCCAAAGATCCGTTGACCCACAAGTGAATTTGGTCATCAGCGTTGACCATTAGGATTTCGTTGCTGCCCGAACCAAGTGAAGTTTCGGCGACCGGATTATTCACGACCGTTCCATCTTGGTTTAAAAATTCAATTCTTGGATCCGCACAACCGAGAGTCGCGGTACCCGTTGCGACATCGATGCGACATGCGAAGTGTGCACCTCCTTCAACAAGATCAATCAATAGCTCGCCTGTCGAAGAATTGATGGTTCCATGTATCTCGACGCCCAAGTCTCCAACCCAGTGTTGTCCAAAACCCGTTGGCCTGTTTCCACGGCGATATTTCCCGTTGTTGTACGACATAGAATCGCTAATCAACCTTCCTGCAGGAAGCTCTCTAATTGGCTTTTTGAATTCAGCAGGAAGTTCTCCACGGAGGATCTCCGGCCATTGCGTTGGCACGAAGTGTCGATACCGCAACCACTCGTCCGAATTGGACGGCTCAATCAAAAAGGTGTCTTCAGTCGAGTTTCTGGTCCACGCTGTCCCTCCGTCCCACTGCGCCCAACGACTCGGCCATTTCACTGCTTTCAGTTTCGGGCCAATGAAATCTGTATCGTCAACGTCGATCAAGACTTGCTTGACCTTCCTTGATGGCTTGCGAGCAATCTCTCGAGTCCATTCGCCGTTGCCGTCCTCTTTCATCAAGTAGATATCGCCGTTCTCAATCAGAATGTTGTCGCCCGGCAATCCGATCAAACGCTTGATGTAGTTTTGCTTTGCGTTGTTGGGATACTTAAAAACGATGACGTCAAAACGTTCTGGCTCGTGAAAGTCATAGATAAACTTGTTGACCAAAATCCGATCACCGCTGTTTGAAAAGTGCTCGGGATCGTTTTCTTTTCTCTGATTCGGCAGGTCCTTCCCAAGCTGGTAGCTGCCGCCTTCTTTCCCGTTCATGACAGTCCGGTAGTTGCAGATCGGGCAACGGGTTTCATCCATTAGCCCAGCGACTTTTTGCTGGCTGGCTCCCGCCAGATATCGATAGCCACACTGCTCGCAGTCCAGATCCATGTGCTCGCCCTGCAGCGAAGGCGCCATTGAACCAGTTGGAATCACGAAGGCTTCGGCTTCGTAAGTCTTGAACATGAACGCCAGCAGAATCGCGATGATGATTGACTCGATCGTTTCGCGTACTCCTGGGCTACGGAAATAGCCAAAGATCCCAAAGCTCGGCTCATCGGCATCGATTACATCGGAACCAGAATTACCCTCCGCGCGTGGAGCGGGTGCGTTTTGGACAGGGAAAGCGCGTCTCTTCTTCTTTGCCATGGCTCGTTTCAGCGTTTCTTTGGATACTGGGAAGTTTGGAGATTCTAGCCACAATTGCCATTTGCCACCACGCGAATCAATTCGCTGGCGCTGCCGGAATCAGCCTTCCAATCAGATCCGATGCGGGAATTCCCGGTTTTTGCCAGCTCCTGCTATCGAGCGATTTTGGCGAGTTGTCTCCTAAAAGAATGTACTCGTCCTCACCAGCGGTCAGTTTCAAAATTTGTGGAGCTTCGAAACCGACTGGCGATGCAAGGTAGTAGATATCGCGCCAGACTTGGATTCGGTTGATCCGAAAGACACCTGCTTCACCGCCGATCCGAAAAACTGAGGGCGAATTCGGCGGGAATGACGTCGTCAAAGAAACCACATTCGACGATTCGTCTTCACGAAGCTCAAAGACATTCGTTCCGTTAATCCGTAGTTGAATCGAACGATCGAAGCTGGAAAATTCAATCGTTGCGGTAGGAAGCTCCGATTCCAATTTTGATATTAGCACCAATGGCTTGCGCTGACCGCCTTTGAGACATGCAATGGAAAATTCCGTTTCCGTTCTCGCTACCGTGAAACAAAACTCAGCCTTGTCTCGCCGAAACACGAATCGCATTTGCGAGTCGATTTCAAAATCGGCATCGAGTTGCACCATGATGTCATCCGTTGCATTCAATTCGCGCACCAACTGCTGATTGAATCCATAGCTGTCTTCGACCGGAAACTCTTCGTTTCGAGTGCCAACTCGCTGACAGTTTCGCCAGTGGATGTAATCTAACCAGTCGGGTGAATCCCCAGCGGAAGCAAAACGGAGCTCCTTGTCCCTTACTTCCCAACCGGAGTTTTCCTTTGCGTGACGGAAACGACTCAGGTTGTCGAAGGGGGCGATTGCATTGCAATGCGAATCGAAGACCGGAACGCGAATTTCTTTCTGTAATCCCCATGCCTTTCGAATGATCTTATCTCGCGAAAACAGATCGCCATCACGAATCTCAATCGACTCTCCGGGCAACCCTACGATTCGTTTGATACCCGTCTTCTTCACAGACTCTTCGGGCAGCATGAATCCGACGATTTCCCAGCGACGCGGGAATTTCCTAAATGGTTCAAGGCTGATTTCAGGCGATTCAACCAGCTTCGAATCGCCAGCTATCAGTTCCTTGTAGCCACAGTTGGGGCAGGTCAATCCGGAGTCCACTTTCGCGATAAACTCGGCCTTAAAATCATTTCCACACTCGTCGCACGATGCCAACAGATGGGCACCACAAACCGTCGGAGCCATCGAATCGCCTTCAACGATCGCAGGGACCGAAGGCCTCGCGCTAAACGAATCGCACCCCATCAAAAGACAGGCAACCAGAAGAACTATTGCATTGAGTTTTTGCATGTTGTTTATAGAAGAGCTTTCTAGACTCCGAACACTTTCTTTCGACCATGTTACCATACCGTTGATGAAATCGCCGACTAACAAACTTCTTGTCCTCATCGCAATCGTGTTGCTGATTCCGATCGTTCCATTCGTCGTGATGGGCGCCTGGTTTGAGCCTTGGTTGGAAGGACTACTGACCGAAAACAACGCCACTGTCGCACCGATAATTTCTTTCCTGTCCGTCATTGGCATTCTCGCCATCGACATACTCTTGCCAGTGCCTTCATCTGCCGTTTGCACCTTCGCGGGCAAACAATTGGGAACGTTCAGCGGCACAACTGCGTGCTGGATTGGATTGAACATGTCCGCCGGCATCGGTTATTGGATCGGAAGACAATTCGGACGCCCGATCGCAACCCGGTTCAGCGACGCAGCAACAATCGATCGATTGGAGAAACTGGACAATCGCTCCAGCATCGCTTGCCTGGTCGTTTGTCGATCACTGCCGATCATTGCCGAAGCAAGCGTCTTGCTGATGGGAATCAAAAGGCTCTCGCAAAAGTCATTCTGGCCCCCTGTTTTGCTTTCCAACTTCGGAATCGCCGCGGCACTTTGCTGGCTGGGAGCATTCTCTGCGGAAGCCAACTGGTTCCCGTTGGCAATGGGGATTTCGGTCGCGATTCCGTTACTGTTTGTCTTGTTTTGGAAAACGAAACAATGACAAATGAACAACTCAAGGTACTTTCGCTTCAACCATGGTACGGGGGCAGCCATCGACGGTTTGCGGACGGATGGACGAACCGAAGCCAACACGATTGGACAACGATTGGCCTTCCCGACTGCAACTGGAAATGGCGGATGCGGCATGCGTCGATTGAGTTTGCCAGACAGATTGCCGAACGTTCTGCCAACGGAGAGTCATGGGATATCATCGTCTGCACCGACATGATGAATGCGGCTGAACTTCGCTCGCTGGCAAAGCCGATTCGCGACCTTCCTCTGCTCGTCTACTTTCACGAAAACCAATTTGCCTATCCGATTCGTGGCAAACAGCAGCCAGATCATCATTTCCTTTTCACCAATTTTGTTTCAGCTCTTTCCGCGGACGAAGTTTGGTTCAATTCCCGCTTCAATCTCGAATCGATGCTCAGCGGATTACGAGAGCACGCCGAATCATGGCCGGACTTTGCGCCGAGATCACAGATCGAAAGCATTGCACCCAAGTCAAAGATTGTGCCGCCACCGATCAGCTTTCCAGCGGACGATGTCGAGCAGATGTTCGCCGATCGAAAAACCCGTGTTGAATCAGATCAACCTTTGCATTTGGTTTGGGCTGCGAGGTGGGAATACGACAAGAATCCAGATGCACTCTTGAATTGCCTTGAGTTGTTGGCTCAACAGCGTGTTCCGTTTCGTTTGAGTGTCATTGGCGAAAACTCAGGCATGCCTCCTGCATCCTTTCAAGCAATCCACAGGAAGTTTGAAACACAAATTGAAAACTGGGGTTATCAGGTGAGTCGAGAAGCCTACTGGTCGGTACTTAAGTCAGCCGACGTTTTCCTTTCGACCGCAACCCACGAATTCTTTGGTTTAAGTGTTGCCGAAGCGATCGCTGTTGGAGCATGGCCACTGTTGCCCAATCGACTTGCCTACCCGGAGTTGCTCGACTGCCAGGAAGTCCCGCAACGCGTCGAACAGTTCACCTATCCGTTGGCTGCCAAGCAACTTGCTTCGCAAGTCCGAACATTGCACAACGATCGAAGCTGGAACTTTGAAGCCCTCGCAGCGTTGACACGATCAGTTCGAAATCGATTCGGTTTCGATTCACGTGCGATGACCATGGATCGTATGCTAATTGAGTTCGCCAAATGACCGATTCCCAGCACATTGACGGTTCGGCAGATGCGATTTCTCAGTTGTCAACAGAGCCAACAACTCCCTCCAAGAAGAAGTTCCGTGACCATGAGGCGTGGCCGTTTTGGAAACCGCTGGTGTTAACCACTGCCGCCTATAGCATCCTGGCTTTTCTGTTAGGGTTAGGCATCACCTACAACGTTGGGGGCGTCCCCTTCTTGTTAGGCGTCTGCGTTGCCATGATCCTTGCGATGTCGCAGTTAACCGCAATCTTTGCGGCACTTGGATCCGGCAGTTACTTTTTCCGATTGGCTGTTTCGCAGACCTGTGGCGTAACGTTCTTCTTCAGTTTCTTCGGCGGCTTACTACTATTCAAGCCTTCGACTCCAGAATTAGGAGTTTCTCAAGTTTATCTTTGCGTGGCGACCGTCGGGTCTGCAGCATCACAATTCGTGTTTGGGTTGTTTCGAATTACGCGAGGGTGGAGGTTTCACGGAAAAGAGACAAACCGTGGGCAGGCTTACACACTTCAAGATCTGTTTGCGTTGACGCTCTTTCTTGCAGTTGTTCTCTCAACTGTTACGTCATGCCGTGCCGATTCTCAAGTTGGCTTGGCGTACGCCTTCTTAGCATTTACTGTATTCACGATCATGTTTGGGATGCCAACGTTTGTGACAACGTTTCGGTCAAGTGAAGCCGATTATGGGTGTGGATCTCAGTTGATCATTTTGGTGATCGCTGCTTTTATCGCCGTGATGCCACTGGTATCGATCGGTGCAACGATTGCCGTCGGTCCCGTCATCCTATTGCTGTGCGGGACCTCTTTGTTCACATGGCTTCCGCTTGCCATCATGAGGGATCAAGGCGCTATCTTTACGACACGAAAAGATGAGAAGGTTTAGCCGTGTTGCAGCAACACACTGGGCTAGATTAGTTGCAGGGCCGTAGACCCGAACAGACGCTATTCCTGTGTACAACTTCAAAACTTTCGTTTCGAGCCTGTAGTTGGATTCATCAAGAATACTTAAGCGGAGCGACGTCGACTGAGTCGATCGTTTTCTTCTTGCTGCCGAGCAATTTCAATGCCTGTTGAGCAATCTTCAAAGTCTGACTGTACGAGACCGTGTTTGATTTCCCACAGGCGAGCCTGCTTGCTGAAAGAATAGAACGCAGCCAACCAAGCAGTTTGCACGCCGGCTTTCCCATCCAGAATCGCACCTTGCAAAATGTACTCTCGGAAAAACCGAAACGCAGGCCGAACAAGCAGTTTAAAATACGACGTGTCGCGACCTTGCTCTTCCCATTGGCGAGCTTGAAGCGACGTGTAGCGATGAAGCTTGTCGAAAAACTGATCGTACTCCCAGACGGAGTAGTGCAACATTCGATTCTTCAGTCTTCCAACATTACGAGTCGAAATCTTAACTTCGCCGTGATCGCTGGGACCTTCGTATCGTCCCTTATCGCGATGAAAGAGTCGCAGAACTTTATCTCCACGAGCGTCGCCATGATTCAAACGATGGCCCATGAAGTGATTGTGTCGGTAGATCCAATAGCCGTCGAAGCTTGGTCCGCGGCTCAGCTCCAGCTGAATTTCATCGGCCAACGCCGGTGTAATTCGTTCGTCAGCGTCGACGATCAGCACCCATTCGTTCTTGGACTGGGGAATCGCCCAGTTTTTGAAGTCACCTGATGTTCGATATTCGCGTTCAACAAGACGCGTTTTGTCGAACTGCATGGCGATTTCTCGCGTGTAGTCGCTCGAACCCGAGTCTGCGATCAGAATTTCATCGGCGAGATCGTAGAAGCTTTCGATGCAAGCACGGAGATTCAGCTCTTCATTTTTGCAGGGAACAAGCACTGTGAGCGGCTGTTTCATTGCAGTTTTGATGACCTGGCGTGGCGAAATTGGAAGGCCGGACTTTTCCGGTGCGGCGGAAGATTAGGGAAGCCCTTGTGTACTGTCAACGTGTTTTGGTGTTAGATTGCTAGCGAGCACTTGATCTTCGTTACCTTTGCTGACAAAACTTTCGCTTCATGAAACAGATTACCGTTCCCACGCTTGCCTTCATCGCCAAGATGCTTAGCGGCGCCACCGTGCGCTGGGTCGATTGCGAGCCAGATATTTGCCAGCGAGTTTACTTTGCGAACCACACCAGTCACTTGGACGCGCTGGTTCTATGGGCTTCGCTGCCGAAACCCATTCGCGCGTTGACGCGGCCGGTCGCCGCGGCAGACTACTGGAGAGGCGGCCCAGTCCGTCGCTACATGGCGTCCGTCTTCAATGCGTTGCTGATCGATCGAAAGAAGATCAAAGTACACAACAGTCCCGTGGACATGATGATTCGCGAAATTGGAAATCAATACTCGCTGATCGTATTTCCCGAAGGCGGACGAAACCTTTCCGGCGAAATGCAAGAATTTAAAAGCGGCCTTTTCCACCTTGCAAGGAAGCGACCTGACCTCGAGCTGGTTCCGGTTCACATTGACAATTTGAATCGCGTCATGCCAAAAGGTGAATTTCTGCCTGTTCCGCTGCTTAGCTGTATTTCAATCGGCGCGCCGATCTTTCTGGAGTCGGGCGAAAACAAGACTCAGTTCCTTACTCGAGCAAGGGAAGCTGTACTTAAGATGCGACCACCCGGCTAAGCCCTTCAACCAACCCGAAATGACGGGTCCCACGCCTTACGCTCGCGTAAGCATGCTCGTGAACCACTCCTTGTCGGTTGACACAGGCTTAATCGATAAAAAACTCAAGCTGCTAGAGACCCAACGGACTCACTGAGAAAGCGAAAAAGCCCACTCAACCAATGCTGAAAGGGCTTTCGAATTCATAAATTTGCTTTGGTCTAGCTACGTTTGCGACGCAAAATGAACAGTCCAGCGAATGCAAGCAACATTCCTGCAGCCGGCTCTGGAACTGCTAAAACCGTGCGGAAACCAACGGTGTAGTTGTTATCCAGATCGACAGTGTTTTGTGAAAACACGCTGAAAGTCGAAACGACTTGGTCTGATATCCAGCGGAAACCAAAACTGTTCGACTCAAGCTGATTCGTTTCCAGACCTGTGTAGTCGACGAAGTAGTCGTTTGCTGACTGACCAGCCGTATAGTCGTCATCGAGGGATGAATCCAGCGTCCACGTTTCGCCGCTAGCAGACGTGATACCTTTGCGAGCCCGACTTCCGTTTTGAAAAGCTTCTGAACCCAGATTCCGGCCGTGGTTGACGAAAACTTCTGCCATGCCAGATCCGCCAAGCGTGAACGACGTCGTGTTGCTTTCGCTAACAGTCCACGAATCCGAGAGGCTGCTTACATGACCGTTGCTCACATCGATCGTGATCGTGTTGGCAGCTTCGCCTAGAGTAGAACTAATATCGAAAATACCGTTGATGGGACCGCTTCCGCTCACTAATCCAAGGTCAGACGGTGCAACTGACATAAAACCTTGTCCGTACGACATGCTGCAGGTCAGTATGACCGCAGCAACAATTGGGAAGTAAGATGTTTTAAACATGATCTTTTCAACTCAAAATTGGTGTATTGACGTGTTTTCGAAAAAGGCGTCTACCTAACCTTCGTGTCTTCGAAGTCGAAAAAACACTAAAGTTCTGTCGGTCGAATTGACCACCATGACCACCATGACCACCATGACCGCCTCATTCCGCAGAACCACTGCTTCCTTGGTTTTCGACATTCTCAACCAAAATAACTAGGCTGGAAAACCCTCGCTCCCCCCATAACCCGACGGTTCGGCATGTTGAATAGATTGGACCAGCTTGTCTGCGCTAATCTCAATGGATGCCAGCAATAGGGATGCTGGAGAAATCCCCTTTTCGCCTGGATTTATACCGACAGACATGAGCGGCCAAGGGACTGGAAATACTGGTTCTTTTTGTCCAATTGCCTTGGTTCGTCTAAGATGGAGCCTCACCGATCCATCACAGCACGAGACTCGCGGCCTGCGACGTGAGTGCTATCACCCTTGGCCGGAGTCTAGGCTTGCCCGCACGAAAACGAAAATCAGCATCGAAGAAGTCTTTTTCCCGCCGCAAGCAGCCCCCATCTCTGACCGCGATCGAGAAACTAGAAGACCGTAGGATGTTGACTGCCGGCAATGGGTTGCAAGCTCAGTACTTCGACACGGCCGACCTTTCGATTCCGTCGCTCGTCAGGATCGACCCGACGATCAATTTCGATTGGGGCACTGGGGCACCCGATGGCTCGATTGACAGCGATACATTCTCAGTTCGCTGGTCTGGCGAAGTCGAATCGCAATTTACCGAAACATATTCATTCATTGTTGATGCAAACGATGGAGCTCGTCTTTGGGTCAATGGACAATTGCTGATCGACGAGTTTGAAAGCGGTTCATTGACCGATGAAACCGCGACGATCGACCTGATCGCTGGTCGCCGATACGACATTCAGCTGGAGTATCGAGAGGATACCGGCAACGCATCGGTTAGCCTCCAGTGGAGCTGCAACAGCCTTGCTCGCGAGATCGTCCCGACAGCACGTTTGTATTCGGGAGGCCGGGGAACGATCACCGTTGAACGCTTCGCTGGCGTGACCGGATCAAATGTCGCTGATCTGACTGCCGACTCAAATTTCCCGCATGCTCCGACAACGGCTGCATCGCTGACTTCGTTTGAGGCAACGTCCAACAGCGGTACAAACTTTGGACAGTTGATTCGCGGCTACGTTCACGCACCAACAACCGGACCGTACACGTTCTTTATCGCCGGCGATGAATCTGCCGAACTTTGGCTGTCGAACACCGATTCTGATTCCGGGAAATCACAGATCGCTTCTGTCGATTCGGCAACGGCTCCTCAAGAATGGGATGCTTCCTCGACGCAGCGTTCGGTGGCCGTGTATCTTGCAGCCGGGCAGAAGTACTACATTGAAGCGATTCACAAGGAAGCCAGTGGTGCAGACCATCTTTCTGTTGGCTGGATCCAACCTGGGACAGACACAATTGAAGTCATTTTGGGCGAGCATCTTTCGCCGATTCGAGCGACGGTTCAGATTTTCACGGACACGCCATTCGTTGCAGAAGACTCATCCTCCCCAGCGAAGTTTACCGTCACGCGAAGTGGCCCAACAACCAATGCTTTGAATGTGAACTTCTCAACGTTTGGTGATGCAATTGAGGGAATCGACTTTCAAACGACCACCAACAGCATCACCATTCCTGCCGGCCAAACTTCGGTGAAGCTTGAGCTTTACGCACTTGCGGATTCGGATACCGAAGGTGAAGAATCCCTGAACGTAGAACTTACTGCAGGACCGGGCTACGACGTTGGTTTTAGGAGCCAGCGAACGGCCTACGGAACGCTTCAGGATGACGCGGACGCACCCACGGGTGGAACCAGCCTTTGGAACGGAGACGCTCTTTCCGATTTCACTCGTTTCGGAGGCACATTCTCAACAGAAACGGACACGATTTACAGTGATGTGGTTCAGGCGGTCATTCCCGGCCAGTTAAGTAATCCCTGGAATGCACAGCTTAAACAGAACACCAATGGACCAGTTGCCGAGGGCGACATTCTCTACGTCGAGTTCCGTGCGAAATCGGTTGGTGGACCTGGCGAACTGTCGGCCGTCTTCGAGAAAACATCTGCTCCTTTCACCAAGTCGCTGAATCAGGGAATCGCAATCTCGGAGGAGTGGGGCAAGATTCAGATTCCATTCGTTTCGTTGGAGTCCTACGCCAGCGAGGAGGCCAGCTTTGGTTTTCATCTGGGCCATACCGCCCAAACATTGCAGTTCACTGACTTCCAAGTACTGAACTACGGTGCTCCTCGGTCAATGTCGCCTGTAACATCATTCGTCCTGAACAACATCAACGGCACGTGGGGCACGTCGCAGTATGTGCCCGTTGTCGGACAGAGTTTCGAAACGGCATTCGAAGTAGAAACCACGACCGTGCCGCCGCAATGGTGGAACATCCAGGCCGTGGACCGCAACGAAAACGCCGTAAAAAACGGCGATACAATGCGATTCGAGTTCTTCATTCGCGCAACGTCCGGAACCTCCCCGGAAGTGAATTTTTCAGTTCAACGTACTGATTCCTACGCAACCCTATTCGGACAGAACATCACTCCGACGAACGATTGGCAATCTTACTCGTTCGACATTCCGGTGAACGAAGACTTCTCCGCATTTGACATTCAGGCAGTTGTCAACTCCGGACACGGATTGCAAACCATTGAGATTGGAGATTTCCGCTGGTCCAACCTGAGTAACGCACTCAATGTCGAAGATCTTCCCAAGCGTTCCCCGGGAGCGGACTACGTAGGACGAAGCGGCACCGACGCATGGAGGGAATCTGCCGATCAGCGCATCGAAGACGACCGCAAAGCCCAAGTTACGGTGACCGTTAACGATATCAATGGAATTCCCGTAGACGGAGCCGTCGTCGGTTTACGACAGGACAAACACGAGTTCCTGTTCGGTTCAGCAATCAATGCATACGGCGGAAAACTTGATCCAAATGGAAACGACGCGACGATAAAGTATCAAGCCGAAATCAAGCGGCTGTTCAATACAGTCGTGTTGGAAAATTCCGCAAAGTGGCCCGGCTACTTGCAAGATCCTCAGCGGGCGCAAGACGCTGCTGACTTTGCATCCGACAATGATCTCTACTTGCGTGGCCACAATATTATTTGGCCAAGTCGTGACAATATGCCAATAGGCGTTTGGACCGAATACGACTCGCGAGAGGCCAGTGATGGAACGGCTTCCGCAAACGCGTGGCTGACTTCTACGATTGAAGCCCGTTTCGACGAGGTGTTGACAGCCTTCGATGGCCAGATTCCAGAATGGGATGTCGTCAACGAGCCCTATACGAATCACGACGTGATGGATCTATTGGGCGACAACATTATTGTGGACTGGTTCCAGAGAGTTCGTGACTTTGACCCTACGATCAAGCTCGCACTAAATGATTATGGCATCTTCGCAAGCAACGGCGGCAACAGCGTCCATCGCACCAACTTTGAATATTGGCTTGGCCTGTTGAACGATCAAGGATTGCTGGATGTGATCGGCGAACAGAGCCACTATTCGGACACCTCGCTGACCGACATCGCGGTGCTTGGCACGCTGATCAATGATTACAACACGCAGTTCAATGCTTCAATAGCGATCACGGAATTCGATGTCGATACGAAAGACGAACAGCTTCAAGCGGACTATCTTCGCGACTACATGACGATGTCGTTCAGCCAATCTGCCGTCACCGAGTTCCTTCACTGGGGATTCTGGCAGAGTTCGCACTGGCTACCCGATGCGTCGCTTTATCGTGCCGATTTCTCGATCAAACCCAACGGTCAAGCATATGAAGATCTTGTGTTTGGAGAATGGTGGTCCGATGTTCAGGGAACCACGCGCGGCGGCACATTGACGACGGAAGTGTTCCGCGGCGAATATGATGTGATCGTTGAATACGACGGGCAGACCTACAACGCAAAGGTAAGCGTCGACGAAAGTGGAACCGCCAGCGTCAATATTGACTTACCCATCAGCAAGTTAAACTACGATCCAATTCTTAATCGTGACATCGCAACGGTCTCGGGGGCGGTAGCAACGGAAATTGCCAACACCGGAACATGGTTCGAGCCAGATCATCAAATGCTTAGCCTATCGGCGTCACATGGTGAAGTGACGCAGGGTGACGACGGCACATGGGACTGGAGTTTCACGCCAGATCAAAAGTACTTTGGAGAAACAGTCAGCATCACGGGCACGGACGTAAATGGGGCCAGTTCACAAACGACCTTCGAGATCAACGCTTTCGCATCGGTTCGAGGGCGAGGGATCAGCTACGGGGATTCCTCGTTTACGCAGGACACACTTGCCAGTGACAAAACGCCATTGCTGCCCGGCCAAACCGCGACCTTCGCGAACTACACCAGCTACGAACACGGCATCAATCGCATCGCCATCGAATTCGCCGGTTTGGATTCTGCATTGGCTGCTAACGATTTTGAATTCCGAGTCGGCAACAACGCCGATCCGT
>CAYGUE010000051.1:16482-37911 GCA_964352885.1 uncultured Pirellulaceae bacterium | reverse complement strand
AAACCGGATTATCTCGCAACGGTTGACGTCGATCCGAATTCTCCGACTTACAGCCAAGTCATCTCGCGTCTTCCGATGCCGAATGTTGGCGACGAACTGCATCACTTCGGGTGGAATGCGTGCAGCAGTTGCCATGGCGAAGAAGGAAAACATCGCCGATTTATCGTCCTGCCGGGAATTGGCTCTGGGCGAATTCACTTCGTTGACACCGAAGATCCGAAAAATCCCAAGCTGCATAAGATCATCGAAGGTAAAGAGATTGCCGAAAAGACAAACCTGTCCGCGCCGCACACCGTTCACTGTCTTGCCGACGGCAACATTATGATCTCAATGTTGGGTGATGCCAAAGGCGACGGGCCCGGAGGATTCCTTTTGCTCGACGAAGACTTCAACGTCAAAGGTCGCTGGGAAAATGATGCGACTGGCATGAAATACAACTACGACTATTGGTACCAGCCTCGACACAACGTGATGGTGTCTAGCGAATGGGGATCGCCGAACACAGTCTCGCAAGGTTTCAATCTCGAGGATGTTAAAGCTGGAAAGTACGGACAACAGCTTCATTTTTGGGACTGGCAAGAGCGGAAAATCAACCAATCAATCGACCTAGGCGAAAAAGGGATGATCCCGTTGGAGGTCCGCTTTCATCATGATCCCGACAGCGTTCATGGGTTTGTTGGCGCTGCACTGAGCAGCACGATTTGGCATTGGTACAAAGATGGCGACAAATGGACGGCAGATTCTGTCGTCGCCGTTGATTCTGTCGAAACGGAAGGTTGGCCCTTCCCTGTTCCTGGCTTGATCACCGATTTAGTTTTGTCACTCGATGACAAATACTTGTACTTCTCGAATTGGCTGCATGGCGACATTCGCCAATACGATGTTTCCGATCCAGCCAATCCAAAACTGGTTGGACAGGTTTGGCTCGGCGGGGTCATCGGCAAAGGCGAACCTGTTCGCGGTAGCAAGCTGGGCGGTGGGCCGCAGATGTTGCAGTTGAGCCTCGATGGGAAACGACTTTACGTCACCAGTTCGCTGTACAGTCCTTGGGACAACCAGTTCTATCCCGAGATGGCAAAGGAAGGTTGTTACATGTTGCAAATCGATTGCAACACCGACAGCGGCGGATTGTCAGTCAACGAGAAGTTCATGGTCGACTTTGGCAAAGAGCCCGGCGGTCCAGCACGGGCACACGAAATCCGATTCCCAGGCGGCGATTGTACGTCGGACATTTGGGTCTAGCCGACAACGACGACTAGAACCGGTTGGAAAACCACACTGTAGTGTGACTGGGGCGTCTCGCCCCAGTATTTGATGGATCGAACTGGGGCAAGACCCGCGAGGCGCCCCAGCCACAAGTCTAAAAATCAGCTCTAGTAACCCTCAGGCTCAGCCGCATCCGTTGTTGTTGCGATTGGCGTTTCGCCGAAACGTTCGGCGGCAGCGTTGATCATTGTCGCTGTGGCTGTGGCTCCGACTCGCGTCACTCCGAGTTCCCGGACGCGTAGCAAATCGTCCAGTGTGCGCACGCCTCCTGCAGCTTTGACTTCAACTTCTGGCGGGCAATTTGCACGCATCAATTTCAAGTCGTGCTCCGTTGCTCCTTGGTATCCGTAGCTGCCGTCGGCGCCTTTGATCATTCCGTACCCGGTCGATGTCTTTACGAAATCAACACCAAGCTTGCTGCAAATTTTACAAAGCCGGATTTTGTGTTCGTCGTCGGGCAAGAAGTCGTTTTCAAAAATCACTTTAAGAGCCGCTTTGTGTGAGCGACAGGCTTGCAGCACTTCAGCGATCTCGGCTTCGACAAAGTCCCAGTCGCCACCTAATACACGGCCAATATTCACAACCATGTCAATCTCGACGGCACCGTCCTCACAGGCCTGTTTGGTCTCAGCGACCTTGATCGAAGTTGCACTATTGCCTTGTGGAAATCCGATGACCGTTCCGACCATCACATCAGAACCGGCCAACCATTCGCAAGCTTGTTTGATCGCGTAGGGTTTGATGCAAACCGATGCCACGTTGTATTGCTTTGCCAATTCGCAACCCTCTTTTAAGTCAGCATCCGTCATGGTTGGATGCAACAGCGAGTGGTCAATCATTTTGGCTAGTTCATTCATCATGTCTGGTATTCCATTCTCAAATTTGAAACTTGTTAGAGCTGTCGTTTGATCTGCTAAGCAATGTATTGACGAAGAAAGTTGAAGCTCTGGCGGCATGCTTGTTTTCGTTTTTCAAGGGAGCTTTCGTAAGCACGGTCTTCGACTTCGACGCAGACGGGACCGTCGTATCCCGTTGCCGTCAATGCCGAAAAGAACTTCCCCCAATCGACATCGCCAAGGCCGGGGAGTTTAGGGGCGTGCCAAAGGTTGGGCGGCGCCATCACGCCGACTTCGTTGAGCTTGGCTGTTTCGACAACAACGTCTTTCGCATGGACGTGAAATATTTTTTCCGCAAAGTTCTCCATCGGTTGGACGTAGTCCATGAATTGCCAAACCATATGCGAAGGGTCATAGTTCAATCCGAAATGATCGCTTTGAATTGTCTCGAACATTCTTTTCCAAATGGCCGGCGAGGTCGCAAGATTTTTTCCGCCTGGCCATTCGTCGTTCGTGAAACTCATTGGACAGTTTTCAATCCCGATGCGAACGTCGTTGCGCTGAGCATGCTCGATAATGTCCGGCCAAACTTCTTCAAATCGGGGCCAGTTTTCATTCACCGAAAGGGTGTGGTCTCGACCGATGAACGTGTTGACTTGGTTGACACCAAGCAATTTTGCCGCGGAAATCACTTTCTTGATATGGTCAATGTAAACCTGACCTTCTTTAGGATCTTGGCACAGCGGGTTCGGGTAGTAGCCAAGTCCGCTGAGTGAGACACCATGTCGAAACAGAAACTCGTTCGCCTGGGCGGCACGCTCTGCGTCATAACCATCAACATCGATGTGGGTGACACCGGCGTATCTGCGGTTCGATTTTCCCTGCGGCCAACACATCATCTCGACGCAGTCGTAGCCCGTTTCGGCCGCAAACTGTATGACTTCTTCAAACGATAGATCCTCAAAAATAGCCGATACAAATCCTAATTTCATGGCAAACTCTTCAGGTGCATTGAATCAGATGGTGACGTTCAAATATTACCAGACATCGGCGACGATGTCTCTCCGGACATCGATCAAGCGTTCCTTCGACAAAGGCTATTCTCCGAACAATATCGTGCCGATTTTTTGCTGTTCTCACCCAAGGCAATCAAGACCGTGTTGGTGAATGTCTATTTTTCCTTCTGTACGAAGCGCCGTTCAAATTCGACGAAGATCTCTTCACATTGAGGTGACGCGGCACCAGTCGGTTGGGCTACTTGGCGCGAATCAACTTCATCAGTCGGCCTGAAACGTTCCAGTCTTGGACATAGAGGTTTCCGTCTTTGTCCCAATAAGATCCGTGCGTTCCGCTGAAGACGCCCTCGATCCAGTCCTTTTGTTCAACGTTGAAATTGCGACGCTGCTTCGGATCGGTGTTGTGCCCTAGGACCGCCATGATCGTGTTGCTTTTATCCAAGATTATAACTCGCCCATGAAGGTCAGGTACGGATACGTAGTCGCCCTGTATCGAAACGGAGGTTGGCATCCCAAGTCCCGTGACCACTTCTTCGATGAAGTTGCCTGCTAAGTCATAATGAACCAGTCGCCCTTTGGGTTGATGATTTCGATCGCAAATCAGTAGGCGATGTTTTTCATAACGAGTGTCAAGCGTCATTCCGTGACAGGTGTTAAACTGCTTCAGTTCGTTACCTTTCTCGCCGAAGTGACTAAGGTACTTTCCCGATTTGTCAAATCGGAAAATCAGGTTGCTCGCGTAACCGTCAGCGACGTAGATGTCTCCGTTTTCAGCAACGGTGATCGCAGTCGGGCGGTAGGCTTCTGGCGTCAGACCACATGCATTCGGGAATGGCATCTTCAAAACGATGTCGCCGCCGTGAGCTTTGAATTTGATCGCTTCGGCGTCCGCATTGCGAGCGCCGTAGATGTATTCGACGCCATCTTCATCACGAATCTCCATGTCGTGAATGTTGGAATAGTCTTTACCCAGAAATGATTGGACGACATCGCCGTCAGGCGTAAACACAAACACACCTTGTTGTGCACTTGTGAAGATATGCCCTGCCGAATCAATCACGACCCCACCATGGGTTGCACCCAAGGGTGAGTTGCCGTCAGCTCGTAACCCCCAACCGGGAACGGTATCAAAAGTCATGCTGCCACAGCCCATTCGAACAGGCTCAACTGTTTCAACGTCCTGAGCCAAAACTTGGGACGTCAAAGTGGCAAGGCTGACGATAGCCAGCTGCAAAAAAGATATTTTCATGGATGTGCTCTGGTCGAATGGTAAACTGTGCTCAAGTGAGACCAATCAAAATAGCCGAGTCGATCGAATGCCAAGTCTTAGATTAATGGACTATCATTGATCTTGCTACAATTACCCGTTGAGCGATGATTCCAGTATATCGATTTCACGCCCCAATTGTTCTTCGAAGCCGACCATGCCAAAAAATTCCATTGCAATTGTTGCCGGTTTGGTTTTGCTGATCTCTGTCAGTACCGCCGACGCACAGCTGAAACTTAACGAAGACCGTTTTCAAGAACTGATGGCATCGATCGTGCCGCCTGAGAGTACCAAGCTGATCAATTGGCTTCCGGATTTGTTGATTGCTCAGAAAGTTGCCCTCGAGCAGAAGAAGCCGATCTTCATTTGGTCGATGGATGGGCATCCGTTGGGCTGCACCTGAAACAACGGAATCATCGACCGTGCGTCGACCTTCACCGATCCAGAAATTGTCAAGATGCTCACGGAAGACTTTGTGCCTGTCGCGCTCGACCAATGGTATGAGCGGCGGCAGAGAGATGCCAAAGGAGATTTCTACCGAAAGATCGCTGCTCAGGGACCGCGAAGCAATTTTGAAAATACAACGCAAGGCCACTATGCGTGCGATGCCAGCGGGAAACTGTTGGGATTCAATGGCAATCATGTGGATCTCGATCGAGTCAGATCGATGATGAAAAAAGCTCTCGATGATTTCGATCCAAACTCATACGACGGCGTAGCGGCTGTCGAAGCTGGAACGCTTGACTCGAAGTTTGCTTTTAAGCCGCCTGTGGATGGCATGGTCATTCGCGTTCATTCAAAGATCCTTGCTGGATACCAACAACCAAAGAATTCGCACGAGTCCGCATTCCAGAATTCGGTTGGGCAGGACAACTTTTGGATCCAAGCCAGTGAAAAGAACATGCTGATCAAAGCCGTTCAGGAAAATGGCGACATTCCGACTGCGATTGCTCAGCGAATTGCTCGGTTTCACTTGATCGACAACACCCGTGGCGAGCCGCCGCGATGGACCTTCGAAGAGATCGAGTCGCTTGGCCTGAAAGTTCAAGATGGAATCATCAATGGTTCCGTTAAGCTTTTGACCAAAGATGGCAAGCGCGGCTACGAAGCCAGTCTTTTCGGTCATATCGAAGTCGACGGTGATGACGTGACTCGATTCGACATGGTCGCCGATGGAAAATTCTGGGGCGAAGGCCAATACACAAATTGGGCTCCCAAGGGGAAATTTCCAATGGTCGTCACATTTCAAATTGCCGATCCTGATAGGCCGGAATACCAAGCCGTTCCACACGGCGCCAAAGGTTGGCTGGATGACTACTATCAAACTGCCGAGTAAGAACTGCAGCACCCGCCCGAAACAAGAGCGAGTGAATGCCACTGTCCAGTCTGGCATTCCGCTCTGGGCTTGTTTTCCGATCTGTTTCAAAACTGTAGCCTTGGTGGACTTCAGTTCATGATCAAGTCCTTTGAAGAAGCCTACCGGTACGTGCTGAAACACCAAGTTGTCACCGTCTTCGGTAGCAAAAAATCGCCCTACCCCTCCCTTTGGGACAATACGGGCCTGTCTGAATCGAAACCGAAAGCCGGTGGTTGGAGCCCGAAAGTTATGGCAGTTTGGGATTGGAAGACGCGAATCCCGCAAACATATCCCGAGTCTGTGTTTTATGGAAAGGTTCTAGGCGGTGATGCGGTGTTAATGGAAATGCAGCATTTCCGCACGGTGTATTACCCAGAAGCTTTTCAATCGGTCGACGAATTGGATTCGCTTCCTCAGAAAGTATACGACTTGATCCGTTTGGAGCCCTCGTTCACTGGTCCGTTGCGAAAACTCTCGATCGAGAAATTGGGCTGCACGAAAAGCCAATTTGATACGGCGCTAAAGCAGCTTCAAGTCAGCCTGAACATCGTCCGCTCAAATGATCCAAAATTGAAGAATGACTTTTGGCTGACGATGCGAGAAGTGCATTTGGACGTTGTCAGTCAGCAACATCGCGATCCAAACTAATCGTGTTGACGAACTCTAGGGCAAACCCAAAGCGTTTGTTGATCCGTTGACGAGTCGGGCCTTAGCGACTGAGTCCGATGCGACGACGGGCGAGCAGACATCCGTCTCCAGCGACCTCAAAGTTTACGCAGTTGTTTGGTCGGGTATCGTAATGCCGACAACGATATGGATTCGATTCGCCATCACCGTCAAGCGCAACGCAAACGCCGCCGGGCCGTGGCACGCAATGCTCGCCGTCATCACGCAGTTGCACGAGATCTGGATGAAGCGATTTGAATGGGTCGTCTTCCTTTACGGTCAAAAGGTCAAATCCTTCACGGCAGCATGCGCCACAAGAACCGCAATCTTCGATGGTAAATTCTGTCTCCCATTTCTCGCAGGCTTGCTCGTCGAATTCAACGGTTGGAGCAGCTTCATCAAACTCTTTGTGCTGACGACAAACCAAACAGGATCCTTCAAGGGCCGACCACGCACAGTCGCCGCACTTCAAGTCGCGAGTTTCAGACAATAGCGAACCCAATCGATGGCGTGCTCGTGTCCTCCTCCAAAGCGAATTTGGCTCAGCTGAATCACGAACCGCGTCCGCGATCGCTGCCGTCGCGGAAAGAGCACGCTTCAGTACCGCTTCGAATGGCTCCCTCCGCGACAGAAAGTGTCCGTCTTGTGCCAGCACGATTGCTGGATCGTCGCCATCTTTCAGTGGATCCTCCGGTAACGCGTTCCAATACGGGCGCCAGTCGGTCGTCACGGCCATAAACTCACGCAGCCCGTACGGTCGCGAGAGTGCCGCCTGCAAACGATGGGCAGCGTATTCGTAGACCAAATCGCGATCGTCGATGTTGGAAAGGCCCCAGTCTTCCAAATGCTTGCCGCGTCGTCCTGCCACCAGCCAGTGGCAGATTTCATGAAAGATCATCTGTGCCAAGCAGTCATCGGCATCGAATTCCGCTTCGACGGCGATGGTTAGCGTGCCTTTCCCATCGTAGGAAGCAAACGCATCCGCCGAGCGATGAATCGTCAGCCCCAAATCCGCGGCCGCACGAAGCCAAATAAGATCGACGGGATCGTCATAGCGATGAACAATGGGGCGTTCGAACATGGCGGCTTGGTGTGGTGACGATAAATATTTCGTTTGGTTATGCCACGTTTCTGATGTTCGTGAAAGTCGTAATGGAGGATGTGCTGCGTTCTTTTCTTTTCCGCTAATGCCGCGACCTAGCGAGTTGCATAACAACCGATGCATCCGAGGCCAATGAGGCAGCACCTATAATCTCTTTGTCCTGTACGGTGGAATCAACTGATGCCGAACCAACCATTCGTCCCAACCTAAGTGATCGCTTTGTGCTGCCTCTCAACCACTGTCCACTACCATCCTCCTGTGACAACTGGGCCATGGTTGTCAGGAAGTTCTCCGTAGACAAATTCTACGTTGTCATAGCTGTATTCTTCGTTGAACGTGGGAGCGTTAGAAAAGTTATTGGACGCACCTAGTTCCCGTTGAAAGATTTTGTTCAGATGCAAAAAGTCCCATCCTTTGCCACCATCAAACAGCGCTGGTCCCTGGACGCCAAACCAATAATTGTCTTCAACACATTTGATTCGGTCGTTCCCGGAACCGGTGGATACGGTCAGGTTGAAGCATTGTAAATCGGTGAGCGTCACAACATCGCTGTCGATGTATGCGTTGTATTTCGAATCGATACCCGAAACGATGTTCACATCGCCCCAAATGTCACCTTCGACCTCGATCACATCGTGACCGTCGAATGTTTCAATCGTTAAACCCTCGGTGTCCCGACTGTCGACCAAAACGGTATCGTCCATTCCCGTCGTTTGGATATGGCAATCGTTGGATAGCACATTGGAATCACAGGAAACGAAAGTGGCGCCATTGATGTCAATGCTGCGTGCCGAAGAGTCTTCGATGCTAACGAAGTCAAATCCACTTCCAGTGACCTGAATATCGCTGTGCGTGGTTTGGGCGTCGTAGTTCTCGACCAAAATTCGATTAGTGCCCTCTGAAAAGTTAAACCGAAGGTCATCAAGGTTAGCAATCGCCCGTGAAACCATCGATCTTCCGTTGACGGTTGTACCGTAGAGTCCCTCGACTTGGACGATCGCCATGTTGCCAGCTGGCATGACGCTGACACGCACGGCGTTGTCTTGTTCATCGCCGGTGATCTGCACGTCATTCCCATTGAATCGCAGCACCACGTCACCGCTATTTTGGGCATTCAGATCCATGCAGCCAATGACACCAACCATGACGGCGAAGCAAAATTTGAATAGCATTGTCATCGTATCGTCCCTGTTCAAAATATTAAATTCGAAAGTGCTGACCGCTTCGAGCGATCGGCTTACCAATTCAACAGCGTAGAACGGGTTCCAATGTTACACTTGGCAATAAAAGGTCGCAGAGCACGGCATTACGGCGAAATAGTACGACAGCTGCCAAGCCGATTCGCACCAGTCGGCGGTCCACTCGCACCAAGAAGCCGTTTGGCAAGACCAGCATCGCTACGAAATTCGTTCTTCTCATACAACGTGTTCATTTCATCCCAATCCCAATCGACTCGAATGGTTGGTATCATGTTTTCAGTTCCTTTACTCGCCACATCGACATTCAACAAGGACAACCAATGATGACACCGCACCGCCGACCCACTCGCCGTCATTTCCTGGAAACCGTTGCGGCCGTTGGATCGGCGACCGTTTTAAAACCTGCGTCGACACGACTCTTTGGTGTTGACTCGCCCAACGAACGTCCTGTCTTTGCGTCTATCGGTTTGCGAAATCAAGGTTGGGTCATCGCTCAGTCGGCACTCGAAGCGACCGATGTCGTCGCGCTTGCCGATGTCGATGCAAATATCCTCGGCGCTACGGCCGAGAAGATGGTGAACGAAAAGAAAACCAGGAAGCCGGATACCTACAAGGACTACCGCAAGATTCTTGAGCGTGATGATATTGACGCTGTGCTGATCGCGACGCCAGATCATTGGCACGCGAAAATTGCCATTGAAGCGATGCATGCTGGCAAGGATGTCTATTGCGAGAAACCGCTGACGTTGACAATCGCCGAAGGAAAATTGATTGAGAAGGTTGTCAAGGAAACTGGACGAGTCTTCCAAGTCGGCACGATGAAGCGTTCGCAGGACAACTTCCTCATAGCGATGGCAATGATCCGAAACGGGCGTATTGGAGACCTCAAGCGAGTGACCTGCGGCCTGAAGGGCTTCGAGCCGTCGCCTCCGATTCCTGTTGCTCCAGTTCCCGAGGGACTCGATTGGGATTTCTGGCTTGGTCCGGCTCCCAAAGTCGATTACCGCGCATTGCCCGAAACGCGTGAAGGTTACGGCGGGGGTGTTCCGCTGCACAGCAACTGTCACTATTCGTTCCGAAACTGGTTTGCGTATTCTGGTGGAAAAATGACCGATTGGGGCGCCCATTTTGTTGATATCGGGTTCTGGGGAATCGGCCAGACGCAGACAGCTCCGATCAAGATCACGCCGCAGAAATTTAAGATGGGATGTGAATATAAGAATGGATATGCCATACCTAAAGATCGCTACAACGTTCCAACTTCTTTTGAAGTCAAGGTTGAGTTGGCGGACAGCGTCGAAATGATCATCACGAGCGAAGGTGACGGCGGCGTCCTTTTCGAAGGGACCCAAGGTCGCTTTTTTGTCAATCGAGGAAAACTCGCTGGCAAGCCAGCCGAAGACCTCGCGTCGAATCCGCTTCCCGACGGGGCGATCGAAGAAGTCTATGGCGGCCCGCATACGCCAAATCATGTTGTGAACCTGATCAACAGCATGAAGACACGCAAGCAGCCGATTTCCGATGTCTGGTCACACAACCAAATGCTTGAAATATGCCACGCATCGAACATCGCCATGCGTCTGAACCGTGGACTCAATTGGGATCCGTCTAAGCGCGAATTCATCGGCGATGATCAAGCCAGTTCATTTATGGCTCGTGAAAGTCGCAAGGGTTTTGAGATCGAAATGTGAATTCCCTCCCTGCATCGTCAACCAACGTCAGTTTCACAATCGGTAAGCCACGGATTTCACAGATGAGCACTGATCAATGAGCATCAAGAAATCGGTGTTTCATCTGTGGCTAGTTAGTGATTGGTCTGCTCCACCCGAAACCGAACAGTTGAGCCACTCAAATGGTTGAGCACTTCGTTCACATCGCCCGAAAAGCCGTAATTTACTTCTGCGTTTCTCGATCGATCACCGACATGCTGCGCCATTTGCCTTGTCTGAATCTCAGCCAATAGATGACGCTCAGTAGAAAAATCCAGCCTGTCAGGCTCGCCCACCACCAGTTCACTTTGGCGTTCGGTTCGCTGATGAGCGAAGCACCGTAGGTTCCGGCCCCGACGAAAAGCAGCGCGGTGATGATCGTGACAATAACCACGAAGCGAGTGTCGCCGGCTCCTTTGATAGCGCTGACAAACACGATCTGAATCGTGTCGAAGATGCAGTAAACGGCGACGAACTTGAGATACAGGATGACAAGGTCCTTGATTTCGGAGAACTCACCCCCTTCGGTCTCATGGGCAAACAGAAACAAGCTTGGCGCGAAGATGTAGGCAAGCGAAAAGAGGCCGGTGTAAATCAAACCCAGTGTCATCGCGTTCCAAGTGGCTCGACTGGCGAGATCTGGCTTCTGCTCGCCAATTTTTTGACCGACGAGTGTGGAACATCCCATGCCAAGCCCAAAGACTGGAAAGATGACCAGCATGTTGATGCTGAAAACGACGGACGCCGCAGCGGAAGCAGTCTCGCTGATCGTGGGGATCACGACGAAGAAAAAGGTGACCGCCAGCCCTTCAATACTGAATTGCAGCCCGTTGGGCAATCCAAATTTAAGGAATCGCTTCATCAATGGAATGTCTAAACGACACTGAGATCGCGTTCCCAATTCTGCCGTGCTAGGCTGAAAGAAAAGCCACGCAAAGATCAGAATCTTGCTCCACGCCGCAATGGATGTCGCTAAACCGGCGCCCCATATCCCCATCTCTGGTACGCCTAGCCCGCCAAAAATGAACCAGAAATCGAGCAAAAGGTTCAAGCCCGCGCCAAAGAAATTGACGTACATCACCGTGCCGGTTTTACCTTGCCCGATGAAGAACGAACTAATCCCCGCATCCAGAACGACGGCTCCGGCCCCAAACGACAACGCAAGAAAGTATTCGTGCTCCAGCAGGCAAAGCTCCGGCGAATGTCCGATTGCCAGAAAAATCTGTTCACCGAATATGCCGATCAGTAGATAGATCGGAATGCAAAGCAACCCGAGCCATATCCCCTGCCAGACGATGGCTCCGATTTTCTCTTTTTGGTCGGCACCGAAATACTGGGCAACGAAGGTAGCGCAGTAAAATCCAATCCCCATTGGCAAGCTGGTCAACGTCCAAGACACCGCACCCGCAGGCAGAACGGCAGCCAGCGCTTCGTTGGAATGCCAAGTCAGAAACACTCGATCGCAGAACTGCATCAAGGTCCATGAAATGGTAGACGCGATCAATGGTAAGGAAATCGCCAGCAATTCCTTTACGCCGCACGGCTGACGCCACCAAGTCTTGATTCGTTCCATCTTTTACCCGTAGAGCGTCGTGTTCCAATTATGGACACTTTAGACGCTAAACGGTTCGCTTGAATACTGTAAATGTACTCCGTTTACGCTTTTTGGTTCGTACACTTTCCTCTTGACCGGATTGTCGATTTTTCACCGGTGTCCGCCAGCACTAGGCTAACGCAGTGTTGTACTACCAATTGTTACAGGACGTCATTTTGGATTGCCAAACGGTAGGCTTCGCCGATTTCATCTGGCCCGGTGATTGTGACCTTCATGTCTCGAATCAATCCATCCTGGATTTTGTAGATCCAACCGTGAACGGCAAGCGATTGGCCTTTTTCCCAAGCTTCTTGTACGACGGTTGTGTGGCAAACGTTGTGAGCCTGTTCAACAACATTGAGCTCACACAGTCGATCCAATCGCTCATCTTCATCCTGGATCACTCGGAGTACCTCTTCGTGCTTGTTTCGAACGTCACGAATATGTCGCAACCAATTGTCAATCAAGCCGAGATGATGGTTCTCGCTGGCAGCCTTAACCCCTCCGCATCCGTAGTGTCCGCAAACGATAATGTGCTTCACTTTGAGGACTGCAACAGCGAATTCAACGACGCTTAAGCAATTGAAGTCCGTATGTACGACAACGTTCGCAATATTTCGATGAACGAAAACTTCACCTGGCATGAGGCCGACAATTTGATTGGCAGGAACGCGGCTGTCCGCACATCCAATCCACAGAAATTCGGGTTTTTGCTTCTTGGCGAGCTCGGGGAAAAAATTGGGGTCTTCCGCTGAGACGTTTTCTGCCCAGTCACGGTTGTTTTGAATTAGTTCTGGTAAAACTCGCATCGTTGTGTGCTCCTACATCGTTTGAGTCGAAATGCAAATTCGAATATTTAACGGCCTTATGGTTGCAGGGAATTCGAAACCCGCATGTAGTCTATCGTTCAAGACGCGGTATTTAAAGTGCACAGGCATTCGGTCACTTGCCCGAGCAGCATTCAGCGTTAAATACTAGAGGATAGAATTTTCGCGAGGAACAAACGCTTCCTTTTTTAGGACGTCAACCTGTGCGGTGCAAATCGAATTCGGATGGTCGGGAGCTATTTCATTTCGGCAATAATCAAAGATTTGTTCACCCAAGTGTTTCGGAACAATGGTCTCGATTTTTGACATCGTATGCGTTTGGGGTAGCTGGCCATTAGCATCATGTATTTGATGACGCCCAACTCCTTCCACATCACTTACCGTGTAGCCAGATACTCCTAACTCAATGATGCGGCACAAGACTTGTTCGCCGACCTGCTTGGGTACGATCACAGTAATTCGTCTAAGCTTTTCCATCGACCGTTTACGTGCTGCGTACTCATGTGCTGAGAGGTTTTTGTGTGTTTCTAATCCGACAATTTTGAGTTCAAGATTTGCATCCAAAAAATCACTTTCCAATTCATGGAGTTTTTCCATCACACTGTGGTCAACCAAATTGGTGTCTGACATGTCGAGGACAACGTTGCGTCGCTCGTTGATGCCGACTTTCATCAATTTGCTACGGAACAGGATCCAGTTGCTGAAAACAGCAGACTTGTGTGCCTGAACAAAAGCCGTCTGTTCGTCTTTGATGGTCACGTCGAGGCAGGGTTTGCAATTCGATTTTGGGGTGTTGTTAAAATCCGAATCCGTCGATTCATGTCAGGCGGGCTTCAGAATATGACGCGGTATGGATTTCCAAAATCAAAAGTGATGCTTAGTCAAAACCGGGTAGCAACTTGAATTTAATTCAGCGGAGACTCGTCATCGGATCGGCCAAACAATTCTTCGCGGGCCGAATTGGATATCTTGATGATGGCAGGATGCTTCAGCCGTTTCTCGATAGAGATTGCGTAGAATCGTTCGACGATCTCCGGCAACCGTCCAACAACTTTGACAGAGTATTGTCGGCAAACGTCGTCTTCGATTGCAGTGGGAGTGACGAACAGTCCGTGCCCTTCTTGGCCAAAGACTTTCAACACCGCGCTGTCTTCAAACTCATGAGCGATGATCGGATGAATCTCGTTATCGTCGAACCATTGTTCGAGAAGTCTTCTCAACGATGTGTTTTGTGTCGGCAATAGCATCGGAGCGTCATTGAGCGACTCCGGGAAATTCTTGCGATACTTTCTGGCAAGCTTTGCGGTCCCGTAAACCGTGACGCCACATTTACCAAGCAGGTGATTAAACGCCCGGACATGAGTGTCGGCTGCGAGTGGGCGGTCGGCGATCACAACATCCAATCGATGCAATGCAAGCTCGCCAAGTAGCTCGTTAATCTTCCCTTCAATGCAAACGACCTGAAACTGTTCGTCCTCAGATTCGAGTGCTGGCCGCAGCAGCTCATAGACGACCAATTTTGGCAGAGCTCCTTGAACGCCTACCAGAAAGCGAGACCTGTCTTCTTCGATCCGGTTGTGCAGAGTGTCCGCAAGCTCTTGTCCGAGTCCAAATATTTCATCGGCATAACGGTAAACGAGCTGTCCAGTTTCCGTCAAAGTTAGAGTTCTACCGGTTCGCTCAAACAGGCGGTGTCCAACCGCTTTTTCCAGCTTCTTGATTTGGCTGCTGAGCGTTGGCTGGGTGAGGTGTAGGATTTCGGCCGCCTTCGACACGCCACCTTCTTTGGCAACCATCCAAAAGTACAACAAATGGTGATAATTGAGCCAATCCATGTTTACCTATTCAAAAAGTCTATTGATCGATCGATGTTTATCTATTGGATCTATAGTAGTGATTCGTCGTATAGTTAGATAGGGAAACTTAAACGTATCTTATCTTTGACACGGAGACGAGAAATGTGGCACCAGATACCAATTCGAATAATGGATCCTGGATCTGTCCTTTCTGAGCTGGATCAACACCAGCTAGAAAACATGATTTGGCTTCGTCTTTCGGCCAGCGAAGCAAAAATTGACCTCGTTCAAGTCGAGATCTTGAAACTGAATGACGGAACTAGGGATCGGGAATTCAAGGTGCTGTTTTCAACCACCTTAAAAAGCGGCTACACCGTTGAGTGCAAGGTTTCAGGTGACTCAAAGGTATCGGCTTTGATGGCTTCTGTGGCCTACCTGAAAGATCGCGTCGAGCGGCGAATCCGCCATGAAACTTCTTTGTATTACCGTACGGGGCGGAGGATAGACAACGCTCGCAGATTGTTTCTTGAATCGGCTCAAAATCTAATTGGATCACCCAAGCGTAGGTGCTCTGGTTCAGCCTCGTAGTAGAACTGCTTTCACGTCGTTCACTCCGCAGAAGACCACCTCCATGTTAAACGATCAACTAAAAATCAACCGCTCTGGTCACCGTGTGAAATCTCGGTGGCCGATTTGGATCAACGTGGTGACGGTGGCGTGTGCTGTTGTTCTTGTTTCCGCTATGGCGGTCTGGACGGTTTACGAATCGGACACAGCACTTCAGGCTAACGTCGGTTCGAAACTGAAAACTATTCTGCGTATTGAATCTGAAGCGCTACGCCAATGGGTGGACACTGAACAACAGTTCGCCTCGTTTTTGGCTTCCGACGACAGGCTTGCTGAACAGATGGCCAGCGCAGATTTGTCAGACGTGCGACAGGATCTGCAGAAGCATTTGGCTGAGATAGGACGGAAGCTTGAAAGCAAAACAGCCATCTTGACGACTGCCGATGGCGAGATTGTTGCAAAGTCTGGCGAACGTTGGCTGCCGGATTGGATGTCTTCATCCGGCTTTCGAAAATCATTATTGGAAGGAAGCCACGTCGTCTCGACGGTGCGAATTCCCGAGAATGAATCGACTGGGACGGGTCGTCATTCATTGGCCGTGGTCGTGCCCATCAAGCACGAAAAATCTGGCACCGTGGGCTTCCTCGCCATTGGCCACAATGCTGAAGAAAAATTGACAAAGTTACTGGCTTCAAGCCGCATGGGTCAGACCGGAGAGACGATTGCAGTTTCAGATTCCGGGCTGTTGATCTCGCAAACTCGTTTCGGAGACGAACGCGATTCAAGCGTCATCGACTTTTTTCCAAAACTGGAGGCAAACGGGACGAACAGTGAGCGGTCGCAACCGCTAGTTAGTCTCGGCGGGCGGAAAGACCAACGCGGTGTCGAAACGGTTTACGTGATGCGATGGATGGACCGACCTGGCATCGGGCTGATTACGAAAATGGATCGTGCTGAGGCTTTTGCACCGGTTGCCCAGATGCGAAAGTTTGTCTGGACGCTTTTTGGATTGCTCCTTTTGACAACGATCTCTGCGGCTTTTTACCGCTTTTACATTTATCGTTTAACAAAACTGTCTAGGCAGGCAGAGTTAAACCGCAAGCTGCTAGGGGCGTATGAACTGGAAGAAAAAATTGGTGAAGGAGGCATGGGTGTCGTTTATCGTGCTAGGCACGCCCTGCTTCGTCGTCCGACAGCCATCAAAATTCTGCCGCCCGAGAAGAGCAGTCAGACGTCCATTGAGCATTTTGAACGCGAAGTCCGATACACCAGTCAACTCAAACATCCAAATACCATTTCGATCTACGACTACGGCCGAACAGAAAATGGGCTGTTTTATTACGCGATGGAATTGTTGGAAGGGCTGAATCTGGAACAGCTGATACGTCGCGAATCCTGTTTGCCGGACGGACGCGTGATCGAGATCCTGCGTCAGGTTTGTGAATCACTTCGAGAAGCGCACTTGCTGGGGCTGATTCATCGGGACATCAAGCCTGAAAATATCATCCTATGCAATCGCGGTGGTGCGGTCGACACCGTGAAGGTGCTCGACTTTGGGATGGTTGACGATCGATCGAGAAGTTTTGCCCAAACAGCTGGCAAGCTATCTGGAACACCAACTTACATGGCCCCGGAAAGTTTTACTGATCCTGATTTGGTCGATGCTCGTGTCGATGTGTTTGCGGTTGGTGCCGTCGGCTTCTTCTTGCTGACAGGAAAGCCGCTGCTGGAAGCCGCCAGTTTGAATGGAATTGTTAGATTGCACCAATCGGATCTGCAATCGTTCGCGCTTCGCGAAATTGATCGCTTTGCAGTTGAGTCAGGTTCTGCACTGTCCGGAAAACTGTCTCAGTTGATCGCTTCCTGCACTTCCAATCGGCCGGAAAGTCGTCCCAGTACAGTCGACAAAGTTCTGGAAGGGCTGAGTCAATGTCGACCGAAGCACCCATGGGATAGCGTGCAAGCTGAACAATGGTGGCGAGCGTCAGCGGCATTTACCGATGACTCTATGTTGAAAACTACGGATGATGATAAGACCGCGAACGATGCCTCGTTGGATATAACTCAGGTATTCACCGCTCCAAAAAAAAAGAATCAAAGGGTGGAATCTTTCGATAGAAAAAATGAATGTAACGAGCCAAAAATATCTATTTGATCTATGTATTGGATCCGTGTAAAGTTTCTTGTGTAAGAGAATGCGGATGACGATTGATTCATCGTCTGCATTACGAAACTCAAATGGACTCGGAGGTTGCGATGAACATTTTATTGTTAGACTCTCAAGAGATCATGTGCGTGCAACAGGAATCCTATGCGAGGAACCGCCTGTTCTTTTCTTTGACACGGTTCGGACACCGTGTTAACGGAGCAACCATGCATTTTTCAGCTATTGAGAATTCTAAGAATCTCAAATGCACGATCAATGTTAGTGTTGAAGGGACTGGAGTTGTTTCGGTGGTTCGTTCCGGCAACTCGGTAGGCAAGGCCATCAATCTTGCCGTGAACGCCGTTGAGCCCAAAGTGGCGTTTCGCGTGGATTGGCGATCATGGTTCAATGCCGATACGTTCGCTACCTGGATTGCATCTGTAAGCCAACCGCTGCGGTGGTTTTATGGGATTTGCTATCGTGAACTGTATCGACCAAGACAGTTTTGGGGTGCGAGTCGCCTCAGTCAATAGCTGTGTCCGATTCCAACGCCGTTCAATTTGCGACGTTCGAAGGAGGGCAAATCGAGTGGGTTTTCATAAACTGTAGCAGGAGCTTTGAAGATGAAAATTTTGATCAACGACAAACAGAAGTTGCTTGGTACCAATGCGATCAGTCGCGCGGAATCGAAAATGAATGCCTCGTTTTCCAGGTTTGGCTACAGCGTCAAATCCGTTGATATTACCATTGTTGATGTCAATGGACCGCGCGGGGGTATCGATAAGGAGTGCCGCGTTTTGGTTAAGCTTCGCAAGATGCAAGAAATTGCTGTTACCGTTCGAGATGAATCGTTATCGAAAGCTGTCGCCAACGCAATCAGTCGCTCTGCACGTTCTGTCGCAAGACAGCTGGACCGGCGATCGGTTCGTGATGGTCGTCGTGTCTCGAAGCTCAGTTTTGAAATCTAAATCAATTCTGCTCCGTTGAGGAACGGTGCACCGAACGTTGATTGATTCTCCTCGGGCGCGGCGGCAGTTTGATGCTTTACTTGAACTGGCGTCGTGTTTCGAGATTTTTATCGCCCTCAAGAATGCTTGAGTGGACGCCTCTGCTCTCTAGAGGGTTGCCCAGAAACGGCTCCGACCTTCCAATTCGTCCCTGAATCAGCCAGCGAAGAACTTGGCGTCTTGTAAACGGTTTTTGCGTAGATAGATTGCTCGGTCGCTTGCGTCGAGAATGATGTCGAACCGTTTGAGCATGTCACCACCAATGAGGCTCATCTTTTGTCGTCCGATGGAGCCCTCAAATATTGAAACCGGAACGTCGGTGAACTTCATCGAGCCGAATTGAATCGATGGTAGGACGATCTTTTTGGTTTTGAGTACGTTTCCAAACGAGTCCTTTACCTGGCTCTCGTTGAGAACTGGCAATGACTTCAATGATTCGTTGTCGGCGACGAATTGGTCGTCCAGCATTGCTGCTCCACTGAAGCCAGAATGAACGAGGAAGCTGTTTTCAACGTCGCGACCGGTGATGTTGATGCTGCCGGTGACGAAAAAGCTGTCTTGCTGTTTTTCGAACGTGAACTTTTCAAACGCAGAAGCTTTTTCTGGCAAGCTGTCGTGAATCAACAGGACGTTGCGTTGGTAATCGATCTCGACAATCTTGCCATCGAACTGGCTGGGGCCGAATTTGCCATCTGTTTCGTGCCCTGAATGCAGATCTTCGAAGATTGTGACCTTGCTCCATGACAGGCCCTGAATCTGCAGTCGGTTATCGGTGCAAAATCGGGAATTCGATTCACCGCCCCAACTCTTTGTTGGTACGTCTTTGTCGAACCTCAACGAATTGCATTTTTTAGCAGCCTCTTCGGTAACAACAACGGAACCGGCATCGGTGTGAAACATCAGCTTCAGATGATCAGTGTCGTTGATCGTGGCATCAACCGATAGGTTGTTCCATTTTGTAAGCGTGAACGGGATTTCATCCGAATGGATATCTGTTGTTTTACCCGCCGTTGGCATGGCGACTTTGGTTTCACTTTGAGTGCAGCCAGTTGACGTTGCGAAAGTGAGAATTGCGATGACCAGCGAACGTACGCACGAATCAAGGGGTGGTCTTTTCATGTTTTGCATCCACAGATTGTAGCGTCCGTCGAAGGCTCCGAGAGCCCCAAACTACAAGTGGGGTGCTTGAAAAAACCGAGCTATTTTCGACTACGTGCCTTTTGACAATTCCCCAGTCGCCCCAACGGATTATTCTCTCCAATTATCTCCGTTCGAATCGCAACCGTTTCCGCCGACGACGCAACATCCTTATCCAATTCATTCCGACGTCCGTGAACGCTAGGCATATGTGACCTGCTCCACTTTGAATGAGAAAAACCGTTGGCTTTATCTAGCCACGGTACCCTGGCTAGATGAAGCGAATCCTATGGGGCCGGGTTGCCCAAAAAGCGATGAGTGGTCTCTGTTCGTTGTATTCAACTCGCCAAGATTCCGCCTCCTCCGTGGCATGCACCAATGACAAAAACCAATTCTCGTTGAGACTCTCGGCGCGAACGCTACCATTGAATAACCCGATGAACGCGTTACCTGTTGGTTTTCCTCGCGATTGAAGTCAAGAATAACCTTGTTGTCGTGCGTTAGCGACCAAGTTTTCGATGTCAGGTTGCGCCTGGTCCTTTGAGCTTGAGCTTGAGCTTGAGCGGCGTGACAGCTCAAAATCTGCGGATCCGCAGCAGTGATTGAATGGCAATGAAGTGAGACGAAAGGAAGGCCACGCGTCCATTGCTCGAACAAAGCGAAATGCCGTAAGATGTCTCAAGATTATAGTTGCCAACCCACAAGAGAATCGCCCGCGGCGCCCCCAACAACGAATGAATCGACCGCCAGACAACAAACAGCAACGCATGAGAACTCTGCCTGAAGGTGAGTTCCGCGAACGATGTTATGGATGCTATCGGCCGATTGAGTCCTGTTTTTGTGGGAGCATTCCTCGAATCGAAAACAAAACGGACATCCTGATCCTCCAGCACCAGCGGGAGCGGTCGCACCCGTTTAATACTGCTCGGATCGTTAATCGGGCCCTTGATCGATGCCGGCTCTTATTTGATCGCAATGAGTCATTTTCTCGGCGGCAACTGCCAATCATTGAAGACGCTGCTCTTCTCTATCCGGGAAAGGACTCTCGGCTGCTTTCGGAGCTGGTTCATGATGAACGACCGAAGCAACTGATCGTGATTGACGGAACTTGGGACCAAGCCCGAACGCTTTTTCGGGACATTCCACAGCTTCATGATTTGCCGCAGTTCAAACTGGCTCCATCGACGCCTGGCCAGTATCGAATTCGCCGCGAGCCCACCAGCACATCGTTGTCGACTTTGGAAGCCACCGTTCAGTCATTGCAACAACTCGAACCGAACACGGCTGGCCTCGACGGATTGTTGCACGCCTTCAACGCGATGGTTGAGAAACAACTAGCGCATCCTGATGCAAGTTATGGAGACGGTTCGCCGCGGACCAAAGTTGAAACGCTGAACATTCCGAAATCGTTTCGACGGGACGCTGGCCAAATCGTCGTTGCTTACGGAGAAGCAACTCCGGTTGCTTACAATCGAGGCGAAGGTTGGACGGATTTGAATCGAAAGAAAAACCAAGCCGCCAAGCTGCCGCCGGTTTATTGGTTGGCACAGCGGCTTTCTGAGACGCCATCGGACGCCGATTCCTTCTGCAATGCGATTTGTCCAAGGAAATTGATCTCGCATGCCAACTTGAATCACATGGAACTTTCAGAATCCGATTTCGAGTCCGCTGTTTCGATTGAAGACTTTCGCCAAAGCTGGGAACAGTTTCTTCGGCCCGATGATTTGTTAGTCGTGCCCAACCACAAGACGATTCAACTCCTGCAACATGCGGGTGCAAACGTCCCGCCCCATGAAGAACTCAAGTCAATTAATTTTGACACTCGTAGTGAGTTTCCAAATGTTTTGGACTTCCTTGAATCAATTCCTTGGCCGATTTTTCCTGCGATTCATCGCGGACGAGCAGGGAAACGAATGGCCAATGCCGTCGCCTTGGTG
>CAYGUE010000051.1:0-16472 GCA_964352885.1 uncultured Pirellulaceae bacterium | reverse complement strand
CGATATCTCAGGTCCCTCCAATCCGACAAATAGCCGATGATTCCTAGTCAGACACTGCAAATCGAAACCACTTAGCTGATTTGTACCGTAAACTGGATTTCCCCTGATTTTTTGGTCCCTACTAGCTTGTTCGAAGCACATTGCCAGATATAGCGAATCGTCCAACCTCGCCATTCACCCTAAATTTCGAGCCACACGATGGAATCACGAACCTCCCATTCGCTCATTGAACTGGATCAACTTGAGCGTCTTTTTGAAACGCATTTGGCGCAGCCTCCAGAGCAACGGGATCTGAAGAAACTTCTTGAGGGCGTCATCGGGCCAACGAGATCAATGTTCATCGAAGAGCTTGTCGCGATGGATGTGGAGCTCCGTGAGCAGGATGGGGACTCGCCGAAAGAAGCTGACTATCTGGTTTTCGTTGAAGACGAGAACGAGATCGTTCGTCAGGTCTTTCAACGTTTCGCTAGCAGGAGTACAAGTCAAGTCGATCAATTATTACACGACAATCGCCCGCAACTTCCGGAACGATATGAGCAGTTGGAACAGATTGGCAGCGGCGGTGTTGGCGAAGTTTGGCGAGTCTTCGATCGACACCTGCAACGACCGCTGGCTCTGAAGATATTGCGAGACAAGTATCGCAATAGTCGCCAAGCGAATATGAGAATGGAACGCGAAGCGATGTTGACCGGATTGCTGCAGCATCCTGGCATTCCTGCCGTTCACGATTCTGGAATCCTTTCTGACGGAAGTCATTTTTTCTCAATGAAGTTGGTCGCAGGTCGCACGCTCGCGGAAATCAGTGACGGTCGAGATGGCGAAGTCAATTCGTTGCCCGAGGATCTGGTCATTTTCGAAACCGTTGCTCAGGCGATGTCATTCGCTCATTCGCAAGGCATCATTCATCGAGACCTGAAACCGCAAAACGTGATGGTCGGCCAGTTTGGCGAAGTCCAAGTGATGGATTGGGGAATGGCCAGAAGGATCGAAGAGCAGCCAATTCCCGAAAATTCGACGCGGTTGCAAGCGCCGAACACGGTTGCTCGTGCCGAAACGGTATCGCGCGGCGGTGACAGTTCCATCGAATCTCGTCCAAGCTTGACGATGGTTGGTGACGTGATCGGAACACCCCGTTACATGGCTCCTGAGCAAGCGCGTGGAGAGTTGGATCGGCTCGATGCCCGCACGGATGTGTATGCGTTGGGGGCCATCTTGTTCAAAATCCTGACATCGACGCGCATTCACGGCAACGAAACGACAGCCAATATTTTGGCCAGAGTCGCCAGTGGAGACCTGACCAAGTCGCTTGAACCGTTGAGTCACTCCGAAGCAGACTCAACGCTGGTCGATCTTTGCCGTCGTTGTCTGGCCAGCGAGATGATCGACCGCCCAAGCGACGCGGGTGAAGTTTCGGATTCAATCACGAGCTATCTGGTGTCTGCGCAGCATCGAGCACGAACCGCTGCGTTGGAACTTCGAGAATCCGAGGTCCGTGTTCAGGAACAGCAGAAGCGCCGACGCACTTTCAATCGAATGCTTGCCGTCGTTGCCGTCGCTGTCGGACTGGGGATGGCCGGTATTCTCTGGCAGTGGAACGCCGCCAAAGAATCCAGCGCTCGGACTGTCGGCGTTTTGGACATCGTTACTGGTTCTTTTCGTTCCATCATGCCCACCGTCGGTGGAACTTCTGATATGAGCGCGAAACAGGTGCTCCTGAACGCGAAAAAGAAACTTGAGGATTCGGATCTGGATGAGGAAGGCGAGCTGATCCTGTTGGAAAACTTGACGAGCTGTTTTCTGGATCTGGGGGAATACGCAAACGCGAGGGAAACTGCTGATGCAGCACTCGTTCTTTGTGACCAGCAGTATTCAGACGATCACCCGACAACGCTGCGAATGTCCCATCTTCTGGGGCAGACGATGATGCGTGAAAATAAACTTGATGGAGCGATAGAGCTATTGACGGACGTTTGTGAAAGGTTTCGGGATACGCAAGGATTGAACCATGAAGATACTCTTGCTGCAGAGCTTACACTTGCCGGTTGTTATTTTCGCAACGAGGAGACTGATGAAGCGCTAAATCGTTATCAGGACATTCGCAATAGGTTCGCCATCAACTTCGGTGAGGATAGTCGCCAGCACCTGACTGTTGTTTCCAATATAGTTGGCGTTTACCATTCTCTGGAGAAGCATGAAGAAGCCATCAGCCTTGGCGAGAATTACCTTCCGCTGATGCAAGAATCTCTTGGGGAAGACCACCCGCAAGTCATGGGGATGACTAGCAATCTGGCAGCGATTCATTTTGCGATCGACGACGTCGAAAAGGCTGCTGAACTTTGGGCTAAGACGAAAGACATGATGGAGGTACCGCTTGGCGTTGACCATCCGAATCGACTCAGCGTAATCTCCAATCTTTCGATCGCATTGATGAGTTTGGATCGATCTGACGAAGCAATCGTCTCGTTGCAGGAAGTCATTCCGCTGATGGAAGCGAAGTTCGGCGTGGATCATCCGGGTGTCTTGCGCTCTCGAATTGCGTTGGGGACAGCAAAGAGCAACATTGGGCAGTTTGAAGAAGCAGCGGAAGTCTTCAAAGTGGCATTGGAAAAGTTCGAGCGGACGATGGGAAGTGACAATCCGTTGACGGAACTTGTGCGAGAACGGTACACCAATGCCCTTTTGGCCAGCGGTCAGTTCGGTGAATCAGCAAAGAAGTTCACCGACATCTATGAGGAAAAGAAGGAGAAACTTGGCGCTGAGCATCCCGACACGATTGCGGAACTTAATATGGTTGTTTGGACGTATGCGATTTCTAACCTCAATGAGGGTCGCGTTAGCAAGGCGCTTCTTGAAGAATTTCGGCGTGGTTGCAAGATCTCGAACGACCCAGACCATTTGAACACGTTGGCTGTCGCCGAATACCGGTGTGGCGACTACGAGGCGTCGATCGCGACCGTCGAACGAGCTATCCTAACTAAAAAAGAGCAAAGCAAGAGTTTGGCCAACGCTGCCATGAGCTTTTTCAGTTCGTCTGGGAAATCCGAGCTACATCCGTCCAATTTTGGATTGCTTGCGATGTGCTATTTGCAACTGGGCGAAAATGAAAAAGCGAAAGCGGAGGAATTGAAGTTTCAGGCTGCTCTTGAAACGGCAAACAAAGATGTCAAACGTGAATGCGAGTTCTTTGTTCAGCAGTTGAAGCAGGCAAAAGACAACGCGCAATAGCGCAGATGACCAAGATAAATCGACCAGTGAATGGTGGCTGGAGGTCAATGAGTTGCTTCGGAAATGCGCTGTTACTTTTTTTTCTGTGCAGCAGCTTTCTGAGCCGCTTCGTCAATTTTCTTTTTTGCAAACGCAAGCTGTTCTGGTGAAAGTTGCGATGCGTGTTGATCAAACGCTTCTTTGGCTTTGGGCAGCGACTGAGCTCCAGAAAGTAGAACGTAGGCTCGCACTGGGGCAGGTTTGGTTCCGGTACCATTGAGATACAGCATTGCCAATTTGTAGGTTCCCGCGGGATCGCCCAGTTGAGCAGCCTTGCTGAACAGTTCCCCAGCCCGATTCAGATCTTTGTCCAGGATGTCGCCCAGTTCATACCTTTCGCCAAGCAAAACCATGGCTTCGGGGGATCCTTTTTGAGCGCCGCGAGTCAGCCAACCGAGCGCTGCGATTGGATCGGCTTCAATTCCTTTGCCCTCAAAATAACGTCTTGCCATCACCGCGTGGGCCACAACGACGCCGCCCAGTGCCGCTTTGCGATACAGACGTCACGGAAAACCAAGCTAGTCAGTGTGAAGGAAGGCAACAATTCCGTTGAACTCAAAGCCGTACCGAGCAAAAAGCGTCGGGGTGGCGATGACCATGATGATTGATTGTCTCAACTGAGGAGAACATAGTTACGTAAGTATGTTCTGAAAAACCTACGTCAACTGTCGCTGAACATGGTCCCCGATGCTGCTGCCACGGTGCGGTGGTAGTCGGACGCGAACCAGATATTCGCAGGGCCAAGTTTGAACTTTCAGATTGGCTTTTTTCGTTTTGATTGAACGGGTCAAGAATCTGACGCAATGAAAATTTAATCAAATGTACGTCGTTGCTTCACACATTCTTAACTTTGTCGCGCGAAGATAACAAAATAAATTTTCCGTATCTTGAGGAACCTCCATGAGTTTAAGAAAATATTGTGCGGCATTAATCGCTTCGATCGTTCTACTTTCGTGTCAATTGACATCGGCGCAGGTGGCAATCACCGAGGTCATGAGTAGTTCGGATTTCACAGAGGACTGGTTTGAGATTACCAATTTTGGTGCGTCGACCGTCGATTTGACCGGCTACTATTGGGATGATGATGCAGCTGGTGTAGACGATGGAGCTCTGTTCGGAAGCATTTCTATTGATGCTGGTGAATCGATCCTGCTCTATCGTGACGATGACAGCACACCGTTGATTGACGAATGGACTATCGGTTCTGCGATTCAAGTTTTCAATGAAACTGACTTCGGAGGCATGGATACGTTTTCAGGACTCAGCTCAGGTGGTGACCAGATTAACCTATGGGATGCAGATCCGACTGCGGGAGGGGCATTCAACCTCGTTTCTGCCGTTTCATTCGGTGCGGCGACGGCTGGTGTTACTTTTGAGTTCGATCAGTTTGGCAACTCACTTGGGCTGAGCGTGCTCGGCGAAAATGGAGCCTACTCTTCGCAGAATGGCGATATTGGTTCGCCGGGTTTCGCGGCAGTTCCAGAGCCAGCGACTGCTTCTTTGTTTGCATTCGTGGGGTTGGGTGTTTGGGCCCGCCGACGGCGGTAGTTCTCCAACACATTTTAGCGTCTACATTGGCTTTTGCTTTTCAGCGGTTTGGTATCCAAGCCGCTTTTTCTATGTTTAACAGCCGCATTTACTAAAAGACGCCGACAAGACAGTTAAGACACCACAAAGCCAGAAGTGGAATCTACCAATGCGAGTGATGTCTATGTTGCTCCCGTTCTGTTTCGAATGTAGCCGGCTGGGCACCGAACAATGACTCGCGCTGTTAACCAAACGGATCATCAATCGAATGTGATGGCTGAGTAAACCACTCTGGCCCAGATTCGGTCATGTAGAAGTGATCTTCCAGACGCACGCCAAATTGATCTGGAATCACCAGCATTGACTCGCTACTGAAGACCATTCCCACATCCAGTGGAGTCATGTCAACTGATAGGGATTGCACGCCACTCTTTGGCGATCTCGGACTGTAGGTTCACCCCATGAGCTTCCGTCCTGCGAGCGATTGGAAATACACCACTTGCTCGCAGTGACCGAATCTTTATTCGCGGACCCTGCCGAGATAGCCTGACGTTGTGAATCGAATGCACCAAGCTACATCGCCTGGTGCATCGGCGTACTTGTCCGCGAGCGCCTTGATCTCGCCGCGGACAGCCGGGTTCGCTAGCAGCTCAAGCGTTCTGGCGGCATGCAAGACGGTGGTCTCATCGTCCTCTTTGACGATCCTTAGCAGCTGATCGTAGGCAGCCTGTTCGCCCGTCTGTTTCGCCATTGCGCCGGCAGCTTCAATCTGCACGACCGCCGATGAGTCTCCGTACATTTTGCGGAGTCGACTCTCCAACCGCCCTGGCAAGCTCGTAGCGGCAGTACAGGCAACCGCGGCCCAGTAGCGAACCGACGGATTGCCATCCATTAGTGCGGCTTCAATCGATTCAAAATCGTCACTTCCGACAAGTTCAGCAGCCTGCAGCAAGCGAGGAAAATCGAACCCACCCGCCGCTGCAACATCCATTGGCGTCGACCCCGCGCTTTCAATTTGCAGTTCTAGCTCTGGAACGAGCCCTAGGTCACGCGAATCAATCATTTCGCGGCGCAGCGATTCACGCAGCTTCGTAAGAATCTTCTCGTGTTTCGGTGAGGTGGCGAGGTTTTCGAGGTTGAGCGGATCGCGAATGCAATCATAGAGCTCTTCTCGTGGGCGTGCGTTGTTCAAGAACTGCGACTGGGCGGCATTGGCCGTCCCCGCTTCAGCCAACGCGTAGAAGTCTTCCTTCACCTTTCCCTGATCCACCCATGCGCTCGGTTGGTGATACCCGCGATGCGGCATGAAGTTACGAATGTAGAGATAACGCTTTGATCGTATGCTGCGCGCCATATCGAGAACCTCATCCACACGGTCTCGATGACAAAAGACATAATCTCGCGGCGGAGAATCAACTGCGGCCCCCAGAAACGGCGTGCCCCGCATTGTCGAAGGCTGCGATGTGAGACCAGCGAGGCGAAGGACCGTCGGGCCAAAATCTTCAAAACTGACCAACCGGGAAATGGTTTCACCAGCCGGTGAAGGTGCAAGGTGACGGTACTTTTCTGGGAACCGAATCAGCATCGGCACGTGCGTACCAGAATCGAATAGAGCTCGCTTATGTCGTGGCATGCCGCTGCCATGATCGGAATAGAAGAAGACGATCGTCTCCTCCGCGAGTCCGTCCGCCTCGAGTCGACTCAAAATCTCGCCAACCTCCGTGTCCATCACCGTCACACAGTCGTAAAACCGGGCTACCGTCTGACGCACAAGTTCAGTGTTTGGGTAGTAGGGCGGGAGCGGAACAAGGGATGGGTCGTGAATTTCATCGGCTGACAAACGCTGCTGGACTTCCGCTTGAAACTGCTCGTAGGGCCAAACCATCGTGCGAGATTGATGGCTCGTCATCAGATTGTGAACGGTAAAGAAGGGCTGCCCCGAATTCTCCTTTAGGTCCCAACTTGCTTGCGGGCCGCTCGCATCCCACGAAGCCGCGATGATCCGCGGCTCGGACGAAGTGTTGTAGTCGGTCTTCACGTTGTTCGTTGTGAAGTAACCGGCGTCGCGCAGAATCGCCGGAAATCCATTCATCGATGACGGAATGGGAGACAACGAACGCATTGGATGTGTCCCCTGACTTGTCGCGATGCAGCCGTTGATCAGGCAAGATCGAGACGGAGAGCAAACCGGCGACGTCGCGAATGCATGGGAATAGCGACTGCTCTCGTTTGCCAATCGATCAATGTTCGGTGTCGTAGCGAACTCGTCCCCATAGCACCCGAGTGTTGCGCTCATGTCCTCTGCGGTGATCCAAAGAATGTTTGGTCGATCGTTTGCTTGAGCGTTGGGTTGCAACCAAGCCAGCGTGAATAGCAAGACCAAGTGAAACACGAACGGCGACAGATTCAGTGGTTTTGAATGCAACATTTGGTTTGCTTGAATCCGCGTAGTAGGAAGTTATGTTTTGCGACGTGGCTTGGAGTGGCCGACTGGCTCTCAAAAACGGTCAGAGCGGCCGGATGGCGGTCAACCTAACTGGCCCCTGAGCAAATGAAACATTCGCGTGCAACCAGCTGGACCGACTTTTGACGCATATACCAAGCCGCGGTTGTCATTGAAGCCGACCCAGTCGCTAGGTACGAAACGTGTTCTTCGAGCTGCTCGGGTTTTCCCACGTAGACATAGAACGAACCCTCGGTGATGTGCTGGAGGTAGGTGACAGCACCGTGGATCTCGTTGTCAGCAGCGAGATGCAATCCGCGCGAGCGTCCCGGTTCGAGAACCTCTTCGCTGCGGGAAACCAATTTCGATTCAATGACTGAACGCTCGATGCGGATGCGCACCATTTCCGACGGGCCATCGCTGGAGCCATCGCAACGCACCAGACTCAACTCAATCATTTCACTCATGGACTGCTTCCGTGTTTCATCGGCTATGTTCCAGGAGCCGCAATTGGCACAAAGGAACCCAGCGAAATACCATTTCGAGCGGGAAGTCACCTTCAAGGCGCTCCCAACGCGGTTTACAACCATCGAAGTCTAAGTCTCTCACATGGTGCATGCAATCGATGACTCGCTCGGCTCTCTACTGATAGGGATTTTAATCCACAACGGAGTTGTATATTGGCCGTAATTTAGGCGGTTGTCAAGATAAATCGACCAGTGAATGGTGGCTGGAGGTCAATGAGTTGCTTCGGAAATGCGCTGTTACTTTTTTTTCTGTGCAGCAGCTTTCTGAGCCGCTTCGTCAATTTTCTTTTTTGCAAACGCAAGCTGTTCTGGTGAAAGTTGCGATGCGTGTTGATCAAACGCTTCTTTGGCTTTGGGCAGCGACTGAGCTCCAGAAAGTAGAACGTAGGCTCGCACTGGGGCAGGTTTGGTTCCGGTACCATTGAGATACAGCATTGCCAATTTGTAGGTTCCCGCGGGATCGCCCAGTTGAGCAGCCTTGCTGAACAGTTCCCCAGCCCGATTCAGATCTTTGTCCAGGATGTCGCCCAGTTCATACCTTTCGCCAAGCAAAACCATGGCTTCGGGGGATCCTTTTTGAGCGCCGCGAGTCAGCCAACCGAGCGCTGCGATTGGATCGGCTTCAATTCCTTTGCCCTCAAAATAACGTCTTGCCATCACCGCGTGGGCCACAACGACGCCGCCCAGTGCCGCTTTGCGATACAGACGTCACGGAAAACCAAGCTAGTCAGTGTGAAGGAAGGCAACAATTCCGTTGAACTCAAAGCCGTACCGAGCAAAAAGCGTCGGGGTGGCGATGACCATGATGATTGATTGTCTCAACTGAGGAGAACATAGTTACGTAAGTATGTTCTGAAAAACCTACGTCAACTGTCGCTGAACATGGTCCCCGATGCTGCTGCCACGGTGCGGTGGTAGTCGGACGCGAACCAGATATTCGCAGGGCCAAGTTTGAACTTTCAGATTGGCTTTTTTCGTTTTGATTGAACGGGTCAAGAATCTGACGCAATGAAAATTTAATCAAATGTACGTCGTTGCTTCACACATTCTTAACTTTGTCGCGCGAAGATAACAAAATAAATTTTCCGTATCTTGAGGAACCTCCATGAGTTTAAGAAAATATTGTGCGGCATTAATCGCTTCGATCGTTCTACTTTCGTGTCAATTGACATCGGCGCAGGTGGCAATCACCGAGGTCATGAGTAGTTCGGATTTCACAGAGGACTGGTTTGAGATTACCAATTTTGGTGCGTCGACCGTCGATTTGACCGGCTACTATTGGGATGATGATGCAGCTGGTGTAGACGATGGAGCTCTGTTCGGAAGCATTTCTATTGATGCTGGTGAATCGATCCTGCTCTATCGTGACGATGACAGCACACCGTTGATTGACGAATGGACTATCGGTTCTGCGATTCAAGTTTTCAATGAAACTGACTTCGGAGGCATGGATACGTTTTCAGGACTCAGCTCAGGTGGTGACCAGATTAACCTATGGGATGCAGATCCGACTGCGGGAGGGGCATTCAACCTCGTTTCTGCCGTTTCATTCGGTGCGGCGACGGCTGGTGTTACTTTTGAGTTCGATCAGTTTGGCAACTCACTTGGGCTGAGCGTGCTCGGCGAAAATGGAGCCTACTCTTCGCAGAATGGCGATATTGGTTCGCCGGGTTTCGCGGCAGTTCCAGAGCCAGCGACTGCTTCTTTGTTTGCATTCGTGGGGTTGGGTGTTTGGGCCCGCCGACGGCGGTAGTTCTCCAACACATTTTAGCGTCTACATTGGCTTTTGCTTTTCAGCGGTTTGGTATCCAAGCCGCTTTTTCTATGTTTAACAGCCGCATTTACTAAAAGACGCCGACAAGACAGTTAAGACACCACAAAGCCAGAAGTGGAATCTACCAATGCGAGTGATGTCTATGTTGCTCCCGTTCTGTTTCGAATGTAGCCGGCTGGGCACCGAACAATGACTCGCGCTGTTAACCAAACGGATCATCAATCGAATGTGATGGCTCAGTCCATGCGGCTGAATCGTGCTCGCGCAAAACTTCGTGAAGCCAACCATTCGGAAACACTCGTTCAAGATTGCGCGGCTGAACTTGGTTTTTGGGATTTTGGGCGATTCGCCGCGAAGTACCAGCGACTCTTTGGCGAACTACCATCTCAAACATTAAGGAAGGGTCGCCCTGCCAAATAGTTTTTGATTCATCCGCAAATAACCGTTGGCAAGAATAGAGTCTGAAACAAATCTGACACAACGTGAATGCAATGGAGATGAAACGCAGAAACAACACTTGATTCAGGTTTTGTTGAAGCAAGTTCCAAATTGTCCTGCTTCTGCAACGCTGATCCAATTCATTTAGATGGACATCGTGGAGGTCTTTGGTTCTAGTCCAGTACCGTCCACTCGATCGAGGTCAAAAAACGTTCGATTTCCGGTACTTACTGCCGAACTGGGCAAAACCAGCCTATTCGCCGGTTCGCACGTCCATTTTGCCATCTTGGAATTCAAAATGCCAGTTCGCAGTGGAATCCGAAGTTTTCAGGAATTGCCCGGAATCTCGCCTGCTCGTCATAACCCGGTTTGTAAACGCGCAGGCTTTGTGCAAAGTGCTTACCGAAAGCAACCCTGCCTAAAACGACCGGTCGAGAGGTCCCAACCCCTGATAACCCGAACCGGGTGAGAGTCAGAGAGTGGTGAGAGTTTGGCCAGATTCAGGACCGAGATCGGCCAACGATCGTGGCGTAGAAACATCGCGCGATATTACGAGAGCGAGAGTTTGAGAAGCGGGTCAAACGGAAACAACTCAAAACTCGGTGTAGAAACACAAAAAGGCCGGCGTCGTGTGACGCCAGCCTTTTGTTGAGTCAGTTATAACCCTGCGGTCTTCCAGTTTCGCTACTGGAAAACAAGTTGCGGGAGCAGGATTTGAACCTACGACCTCGAGGTTATGAGCCTCGCGAGCTACCGGGCTGCTCCATCCCGCAGCGATATAGTAGCGAGATGGATATGAATGTCGAGGCCTGTTTGAAAAAACTTTTCAGCTTTCTCTAAATCTGTATTCCTCAGAACGGCGAGCCAATTTGCCTGGTTGCTTCAAACCCTGCGACTGCCACAGCACTGCTCAAATTGATGCTGCGAACATTCGCGTGCGTCGGGATCCGGAGCAGTGAATCTGTGTGCTGGTCAGTGATCGTTTTAGGCAATCCGGCCGTCTCGCAGCCGAAAACGAGTGTGTCCTGGTGCGAGTACTCGACGTCCAGGTAGCTTTTTGTGGCGAATCGCGAGAATAACCACATCGATATGGGCTGTCGTTTCTCCAAGAAGTCATCCCAATTGTCGGCAATTTCCCATTCAAGATGCTGCCAATAATCGAGCCCAGCCCGACGAAGTGTCTTTTCCGTGATCTCGAATCCAAGCGGCTTGATCAGCCATAGCTTCGCCTGTAAAGCGACGCAAGTTCGCCCAATGGCACCCGTGTTGGGTGGGATCTCAGGGCGATGAAGAACGATGTGGAGTTGCGGTTGATATTTTGGCTCAGCCAATTGGAACTCCGAAGGTTTACGGTTTCTGACGATGACGACATTGTAGGAATCAGAGCCATCAAGCAGAATGGGCGTCACCAAATTTGGGAAGATTGCCACGCTGCACTCCCCTCACCCCGGACCCACTCCCTGCGGAGCGGGAACAAGCAAGGAACCACTCGTGGTCAAAATTCAACGCAATCAGACACGAGCCGTCCGGATCGGCAATGTGACTATCGGAGACGGCAATCCGATCGCTGTGCAATCCATGACCGCAACCAAGACACAGGATGTCGATGCGACCGTGGCGTTGGTCAAGCTGATGCAGGATGCCGGGGCCGATGTTGTTCGCATTGCAGTCGACAGTAAAAAAGACGCCGAAGCCCTCGCTGAAATTCGCAAGCAATCGACGGCGAATCTATCCGTTGATTTGCAGGAGAACTACCGCCTTGTGACGTTGGTGGCACCGCACGTCGACAAAGTCCGCTACAACCCAGGGCATCTTTATCATCACGAAACGGAGAAGCCTTGGCAGGAGAAAGTTCAGTTGATTGCTGATACTTGCCGTGAAAACGATTGTGCGATCCGAGTCGGCGTGAACTGTGGCAGTGTCGATCCGGCGAAGAAAGAGAAGTACGACGCTTCCGATTCGATCACTCCGATGTTGGAAAGTGCGTTCGAACATTGCGATTACCTGGACAGCATCGATTTCGTCCGCTATTGCGTATCGTTGAAAGATTCCGATCCGTCGAAGGTTGTTGAGGTCAATCAGCGATTCGCAGAAGCACGTCCAGACATTCCGTTGCATCTCGGCGTCACCGAAGCTGGAATGCCTCCTGAAGGAATCATCAAAACGAGGATCGCGTTCGAGCAGCTGGTTGGTCGTGGTATCGGTGATACCGTTCGCGTATCGCTAACTTTGCCCAATGCCCGCAAGGGCGAGGAAATCGAAGCCGGACGACAGATCGTTGACGACATCTATGCCGGCCGAGTCCGCAGTGTTGTGACGTTTGATCCAAATGCGTTGAACATCATTTCCTGTCCGAGTTGCTCAAGAGTTGAGAACGAAGCGTTTGTGGATCTGGCGGCACAAGTAAAAGAGATGACGGCCTACGCCAAAGACTACGCGATCACGATTGCCGTGATGGGCTGCCGGGTGAACGGTCCCGGCGAGACAGATGATGCCGATTTGGGGCTCTGGTGCGGCCCCAAAGTGGTGAATCTGAAAAAAGGTGAAGAAGCTCTCGGGGCTTTCCCTTATGATGAAATTCTCCCTAAGCTAAAATTGGAGTTGGACAAACTGATTGCGTCTAGAACGTAGCCAGCCATTCTATTTCAAATACTCGATCGATAACCGCTATCCAGACACGATGGATGATCACCGACCTCCACCCTCAATCTTGGCGACCGTCCTGTTCATTTTGGCGATTGCTGCTGTAGGACTGTTGACGGTCTTTGCAATTGGCGTTTCGGTATTCTCGACTTGTAGCGACTTCGCCAGGTCCATTGCCTGACGGTGCGTAGTACACTATCGCTGATTTTATTTCCGAACCTTTGCACAGCCTGTCGGCTCCTTTTCCAAAGACTTTCTGACAGGCGACGAATCTCGACGAGGGCTTGCCCATGATCAATACCCTCTTTCTGCCAGAGCTTCGTGAAATGCTGGCTGAAAACAACGAACAGGAACTGTCGGAGTTCTGCGTTGCGCTGCATGCGTCACGGACTGCTGAGTTTATGGCGGGGCTAACCAGCGAAGAGATCTCTCAAGTCTTCAAGCATACCGATCCGGATACACGCTCCGACATTTTGTCTTACTTTGACCGTCAAAAGCAGGTCGAAATCGCGACCGAAATGGAACGTCACGAAGCGGCGAAGCTGGTGGAACTATTGCCGCCGGACGATCGTGTTGATTTACTTCAGGAAGTCGATGAAGAAGTTCGCGACGAACTGATTGCTCTGATGCCTCCGGAGGTTCGCCGGGATATTCTGCGACTGGATCAGTACCCAGAGGATACCGCCGGCGCGATGATGACGACGGATGTCACGAAGTTTTCCGAAGACATGACCATTCGCGCCGCGATGGATCGGCTGACCGAGCAGGCTGAAGAATTCGAGACGATCTACTATCTGTACATCGTCGATGATGAGAATCACTTGCGTGGTCTGGTTTCTGCGCGAGAGCTTTTAGCTGCGATGCGGACCCCTCAGAAAAAGCTCTCCGAGATCATGCAGACGGATCTAATTGCTGCTCACGTATTGGACGATCAGGAAGAGGTCGCCAACAAAGTGGCTCGGATGGACGTATTGGCGATTCCGGTCGTTGATCTCGAACGCCGACTGGTTGGCCTGATCACGCACGACGATGTGATCGACGTCGTACGTGAAGAAGCGACCGAAGATGCTCACCGAATCGCCGCGGTTGAACCGCTGGACCTAAGTTATCTAAGAACTTCCGTGTTGACGTTGAGTTGGAAACGCGGGATTTGGCTGACGATTCTATTCGTCTGCGCCCTGCTGACTGCCTATGCCCTCGAGCAATATGAGGGTCGGCTGAAGACACTGTATTGGTTGGTGCCGTTTATTCCGCTGATCATCAGTAGCGGCGGGAACTCAGGCTCGCAGTCGGCGACTCTGATTATTACCGCTCTCTCGCGAGGCCACATCACGGTCGCGGATTGGGCAAAAGTGGTGACTCGTGAGTTGGTGATGGGATTGTTGTTAGGGCTTGGTCTAGCGCTGATGGGCTTGGTCGCTTCGTGGTTCATGATCGACACTGCTCCCAGGCAAATCAACATGGAAAATCAGCCCGCGATGGAAATTACGACCGATGGCGGCCAGACGTGGCAAACAAATAATGGAAATTCTCAAGTTCAATCTCGGCTAAAGCAGGAAACCGAAAGCATCACGCAAATGGCTTTCTTCGTTGTCCCGTTGACGCTCGTCTTGGTCGTTGTTGCCGGGACGTTAACCGGTTCGATATTGCCGCTGGTGTTTGAGAAACTTGGGCTCGATCCAGCGATGATGAGCAATCCATTTGTTGCGGGGATTATCGATATTCTAGGGATCGTCATCTATATGACCGTGGCCGCCTGGTTGGTCGGCGTTTAGGCCGCCTGATTATTGACTGTGCAATCTTCAGGCCACTCGTGCTGCGACACCGGTAAGTGACCGATCTTTGCTAATGGCCAACTTATATCGAAATATTTTTCGCTGCTTAAAGCAGTGAATTGCAAGTTGATGGTCCCCCACAGAGGCATTTAGATTCGGCGGGCTGGCTAGCTTTCATGTATTAACCCACTAAATGGGTCTCTGAAATAAGTTTCACTTATTTTTCGGTCCTTCTGGCAGGTCTCTGTCCGGTTGTCGGTTGCGCTTTTCGATCACACCATGGCACACGAAATCGATTTGGGATCGAACGCTTTGATTGAGAGTCGTGAACAAAGTTCATGACAAGCCGATGCTTTCAACCTAGGTCTTCGCTCGAATTCTCATGGAGCGCTGCTCGATGAGGGCATTCGAACCGGAGGTTAGATCGTCGCAGACAAAATTGGCCTGCATTCGGATCGCCATTCCTTCGGTTTCATCGTTTCCGTTTGTAGCAGTCGTCAACAATTTTACGACGAACGCCCAATTGGATTTTGTATTGGGGCTTTGCAAAGAGTCCATAACTGATGTGAGACCAAAGATGACTTATCGAAACATGACGAATCTAATGACGGCCGCCGTTGCTGCAGCAATTTTTGCTGTTGGTGTCAGTGGAGCTCCCGTTTTCGCCCAGCAATATATCGATGTTGGGTGCACTTCCTGTTCGAGTTCTTCTCAAACGATCAACTTTCCTACCAGCCGCATTTCGTCGATGCCTATACCGGCTTCCGATTCGACCTGGCCAACAGAACAGGTCGTTTACTCATCTGCTTCTACCCAAACACTTCCAACGACGACTTCCAGTTTTGTTGCCTCGACGGTTAGTAAGAAAAGCTATCCAATTCAAGTCAATGAAACGTATTCATCCTACCCATCGGTGTCTTACCCTGCGGCAACTTATGCGACAGGGCAGACGGTTCTCAACGAGGGCACGATGTCTTCGCCAGTCGGGACGCTAACTTCGATGCCCGCGGCGAGTTACGCGGCGGCGGCACCGATCTTCTCGCAACCATCAATTGCCGTCCAACCGGCTTTCTATCCTGCGACGCCTGTTCGTTCAGCATTGTCGAACAACTATCGAGCGGTCGGGAATGGAATCAGCAACGTTTCGTCGGGGCTAGCCCAAAGGAAAGCCCAACAGGCTGCCAATGGTGGAGTCCGTGGCCACATCGGCGGCGGACTCGGGGGAGCACGCTATGAAGGCGTCGGCTGGTCAAGCCAATCGGCACAGGCTGCGATTCAACAGTGCTGTTACTGGGGGACTCGACCGGCGGCCGAGATCGGTGTGTGCCAAGGAGTCGACGGACTTTGGTACGCTTGCGTACTTTATAACTGAAGACTTGTTAGTTTTGAATTGAAAGCCGGAGCGTCAATCCTTCTGGCTTAATCCGGAATTATTCATGACGACGGGTGTCACGTTCACCATTTTGATCTATTCAAGGGTAATTTGAATAGTATTACGATTTGAGAAATTCACGCAGTAGGTGAATTGCCAAAACCGCAAATATGGAATTCGTGCGCCAATAAAATAGGTGTTCTCTGGTTCGACGCCCACGCCTCGTGAATAATCCGGGCTAATGGGCAGCATAGTCCGCCCACGAAAAAAGCCGGACCACGCAACTGCGCGGTTCGGCTTTGCTTTTCAGTATCGCTTTAATGACTAATTTTTATCGATGTAATCGTAGAATTCATCTTCACTAAGTTCACCATCGCGGTTCGCGTCCATCTTGCGGAAATCTTTACGCATCTTTGATGGAAGCTCACCACGCTTGAGAACGCCGTCGCCGTCTCGGTCGTTGCCAGCGAAGTCATCGTCAGCAGGACCGCCTTCTTTTTTACCGCGAGTTGGTGTTCCATCAACGGAACCAAGAGCCATGGCTGCACCGGGTGCACCGCTACGTCCTGCCCCGCCTTCTTTTTTACCGCGAGTTGGTGTTCCGTCGACTGAACTAAGTGCCGCGACTGCACCACGTTCACCACGTGCACCACCTCGGCCTGCCCCGGGTTCTTCACTTTTACCCCGACTACGACATCCGACAACAGAG
>CAYGUE010000050.1:11939-38312 GCA_964352885.1 uncultured Pirellulaceae bacterium | reverse complement strand
CATGACCTGCGTTCGAGATTCAAATTGTCATCCAACGATGCATTAGAAATCAGTAACATTCACAACCGAACCGTCGGAACGATGACCAAGCTGGTAAAAATTCAAAGCTCCGATATCAACAGTTATGGCATGCGTCGAACCATCACAAAGAGCGAAGTTGGCAGTCCCCGGATGAGCCGAACCGAAACCAACTTGGTGAGCGATCGACACTCCAGCACTATCTACAGAGCTAAGGTCATTGTCAGCGATCAAACCAGGACCGGGAACAAAAGTTCGCATCGTTGCCCAGTTGCTGGCCGCGAAATAACCGTTGAAGCACCAAGGGAAATCGGTTGAGCCGCTACCGGTTGGTTGAGCGTTGGCCGACTGTACAGCCTTTTCACCAAGCATAAACGTATTGGACGATCCATCTGCGAGATTACCGTAACCAATACGCGACGCTCTTTGGAAACCGCCAGCGCTGTCAATCACGGTTCCGGCCTTGGTAATCGCCCCCACCCAAGTCTGATTTTGCTCGGCGTAAGTTTCCACACCGACACCACGAAGGAACGGTGCTGGAAACTCTGATGCTCCGCCGTGAGCAACGCCCACTTCTGCTGCCAGACCAGGACCAACATAGAAAGCAGCGTAGTCACCAAGTGCATAACGAATATCTGTATCGGTGTCGGTAAACAGTCGACCACTGCCACGAGAAGGGCAAGTGTATGCTGGAACCGAGGATTCATGAAAAAAGCCTGGAACACCAAAGCCTGGCGTACCCGTTCCCGTGCCATCATCTTGACGCAGTGGGATCAGATTGCCTTGTTCGATTTGGGCCAGAATCTGAAAGCTCCAACCCAAATTTTCGACACCGACGGTCGTACGAGCGAAACCGCTATTGGGAATTGCCAGCGCCTGGACACCTGAAGTTGGGAACTTCATGGTCGCAGATTCGAAGTTGATTGTAGCGAGTGCGCATTGTCTCAAATTGTTCATACACTGGGTACGACGTGCTGCTTCTCGGACTTGCTGCACTGCCGGCAACAGCATTCCAATCAGGATTCCGATAATCGCGATGACGACCAACAATTCGACCAGTGTAAATCCATAGTTTCTCTTAGTATTCTTCACAGAATAAGCCTCTTTAGTAATACAGGAAAGGGACACGAAAGTGGTCAATGGCAGTACGAATCGCGTCCAGACACCTTGGAAGAATAGGTGCGGATTGAGATGCGACGATTCTATTATTACAGAATCATTTACGCAACATTATTTTACTCAGCCTTCAATTTTTTGAAAGGTGCTAACTTTTAAAAACCAATCACCATGCTGCCAAAACGCACTCATGGTTCACCCCACCTGAATTGACGGGTGCGCGCCTTACGCTTCCGTATGCATGCTCACGCAAGTGAAAAGTATGACTCCAGGAGAAACTGGTCAAGTCAACCCTAACGGACCATTAGAGATCAACCGAAGAACTGCTTTCGCCGTGCTGGTTGCGAAGCTGATCCATCAGGAAACTGATGCTTCCGCCGTAGACGCGGACAGCGCGTGAAGGGTTGCCTTGTTTGATTGCCGTTTCGGCATCAGAAACCATCGCCTTAAGCTGCTTCCAATCGACTTTCCAGTCCTGTTCAACGGCTCCCATCTGAAGCTGTTTCAGGATTGCAGCCAGTTGTTTCGCAACTTCTGCACCAGAACCGCAAGTCGTTCTCGTGTAAGGGCCTTTACCGAATGCCTTGCCTTGGGCAACTGTTTCGCCGCTGGTTGCGCCCATCAGAGTGCGGATCAAAGCGAAGCCGCCAGTGGCCAAAGCGATTGCTCCAGGCAGCGTTGCTGGAATCCAAGGTCCTATTGCCAAAAAGAAAAGAGCAAGCAACAGCGAAACGCCGAAGATCGCCCAGACCAAAGGATGGACAGCATATTGAGATTTCTTTGAATTGATTCGAATGGCTTTCGCGTTACCGGCAGTCGCGATTCCAGGTCCGGTGACTTTAGCAATAACCACGGTGATGTTGTCCGGGCCGCCACGCAGATTCGAAAGGTCAACCAAAACCTTGACAGCTTCTTCTGGCGGCATGTTGGCCAAAAACGCTGCGATCTCACCATCGGAAATAACCGCCGTCAATCCGTCGCTGCAGAGCAAAAACGAGTCGCCGACGACAATCGGAAACGGGCCTTCAAGGTCGACTTTGCATTCGGGGTACGGTCCGAGTGATCGGGTGATCACGTTCTTAGGAATCTTGCCTTGGGCTTCCTCTTCAGCCGTCAGTTGCCCGGCGGCTTTCATTTCCCAAACGAGACTATGATCGAAAGTCAGTTGTTCGAGCCGATTTTGACGCAAGCGATAAACGCGGCTGTCGCCGATATGAGCCGCGACGGCTCCCTGTGGCAGCAGTACCAATGAACTGAGCGTGGTGCCCATGTTGTGAAAGTCTTCGTTCTCCTGCCCCTTGCGGTTGACCACGCTGTTGGCGTCAACGACTGCTTTTTTCAGTGCTTCAGGAGCAGAGCTTTCTGAGGAACGTGCGTACAGATGCGGGATCTGATCGACTGCCATCTTGCTGGCAAGTTCTCCGGCGGCATGAGCTCCCATTCCGTCTGCGACGACGAAGAGGTGCCCCTTTTTCTGCCAAGACTCGGGAGAATTGGACAGCGAAATCGCCAAGTTGTCCTGATTGTTGGTCCGCCGCATGCCGACGTCGCTCAATGAGGCGACTTCGATCGATGAGTCCCAAGATGGATTACCACTGTTCATGCGCGGTCAAATGTGGAATGAAATCAAAATGTGCGCCGACGCGACGCCGGGGGCTTGCAGTCACTCGTTATCTTAGCCTGAATCGACTCGAAAGTTAACGGAGTGTCGTTCCGGCGCCAAAAATTGGGCTTTTGTGCATTGCAAGGTTTCGCTAAACGGTTCTTTAAGGAATTTGCCGCTAATCGATTGCAGCGATGTTTGCTTTGATTTCACGCCTCAAGTAGTTTTTTGAATTCTCCCAATTGCCAACTTTCTATCCACCTGCGTCATGCGACAGTATTTTTGCTGTTGTTGTCGGTCGTTGGCGCCATGGGCTGTTCCAGCCGTCGACTGGTCGTGCGAACAGAGCCTGAAGGTGCTTTTGTGACCGTTGATGGCTATCCCGTTGGATACTCTCCCGTTGCAACAGGCTACACGTATGGTGGAACCCGGGAAATTCAGATCGAGAAAGATGGCTACAAGACGGTGAAGGTGAAGCAGGATCTTTCCGATCCCTGGTACCTGCGACCGCCGGTAAGTTTTCTGACGGAGAATTTTTCTCCCGTTGAAATTCGTCATCAACCTGTGCTGGATTTTCAACTGGAGCCCAAGACAAGAGTTAATGAAGAGTATCTTATGCAGCGCGCTAATACGCTGCGAGGAAATGTCCAGCGGGGCACGGTGACCGCGCCGGCCAGGTGAGGGTTGATTTTCGGTGAGGGTCTTCTGCCAAATGTTTGGTCATGCAGATCACTAACCCGCTGAGTGAGCTGGGGGCGGATCATCGAGCCTCGCAAGCGAACAAAAAAAACATAGGCAGAGTGCCTTCGATTCGCCTAGCGTAGCGCCATTACAATCCCTCGCTAGAGTATTACACCTGCCCGCGTAAGCGTTGGCATGGCACCCATCCTAATAATTCCTAGCTCTCAATGCTTAATTCTCGCAGCTGTTCAATGAGGCTTTCAGGAAACAGAGCAAAACTGAATTCGCGAGAGTCAAGAATCTTACTGACTGGCAATGCGGCTTTGGCAAAAGCGATTTTTTCTTCAAGATCTTGCCGCTGAACCTGCAAGGAATCAAAGAGCGAATCATTGATTGCTGCAATCTCATCACGCCACGTTTTGCGACTGCCGGAAGCGGGAGGATTTTCAATGAGTTTGCGTTTTCGATCTGCAGCTTCATCTTTCGCAAGCCGAAGCTCCGGGTGGTATCGAAGTCGACGAAGCTCGACTTGAAACTCGGTCACGTTTTGCGTCGACGTGTTCTCGAAATCAAAAGGCAATTTCATCGTGGCCGTCATCGTCATGAACTTAGGTGGCGTGATCTCCAAGAATCGACCCATAATCACATCGCTAAGCTGATCATATTTCGCACCACCAATTCCGTGTAGAAAAAGATCGCAAGCGAATAAGCGGCTGAACATGGTCGTCGTCAACGCACGTGGGCGGACGAAGACTTCGCTGGCCAGTTCATTCATCGATTGGAACGAACTCACGAAATTATTTTGGCCGAAAGACATCGACCAGCCTGCACGGTCGCTCAGTTCAATTGCCCCACCGCTTAAGCGCGCAAACAGTCGGCGGCGATTTGGTGAATCAATAGTCCAAATCCAAAACGGAACCTCATGCCATTGCCCGTCGGACTCAAGTTCAGGTACGGGATGCGAACGGCTTCGAATACGATGAACGTGGCGATATTCAGCAAGCGCGTCATTGTGGATTTCAACGAATCGTTTTGCATCTAAGACAATCCGCTCGACAAACATCGCGAAAGATTGGCTGGTCGACATCAGACTGACGGGAAGTTCCAGATTGTTGATTCCGTGTTTTTGCTCGAGTCGATGACGGCCAGCAGCGATGCTCATTTGCAAATTCAAGTTTTCGGACGCGTGCAAAACCTCTGGCCAGAGTGCATCTATCAAAGGTGACGCAACCACATCGCGAATCGACGATGCAATCCGCTGACCGAAGTTCTGAAACGTGTCGCGATCAGTCAGTCGCTGCATTTCAAATGGAACGCCATCCGCACCATTGTCGTACGACACTCGATGCAAACTGACCGTTCCTTCATTGTTAAATTGCGGGCATGACACGCTTGTGTTGGTACACAAATCGTTGTCGACAACAAGGTTGATCGCAGTCGCGCTGCAAGAGTGACCTACAGAATCGAGAGCGAAGTTTTTGAACCACACACCCGGATGAAACAGCGTCGGCTGATGTCCGGCCATGACGATCGTTTCCGAGTTCGCCGGCGCGGAAACATTTGAATATCGTCGACTGTACTCGAACGAGAACTGAGTGAGCTCGCTTCGCGCGATGTCGCGGATTGCGATCAACTCTGCTGGATAGTTCGAGATGACTCTGTGATTCGATTTAACAATTCCTGGGCCGTTGGCGAGCGGCGGCAATTGAAGCGTCTGCCCATGATCTTGGGGGGCACGCAATCGCACATACTCAGCCAACTCGCTGTTCCCTGAGTTGCTCGCAATCCGTCGGCAATCGTTTTAAAGCAGCATTGATCACGTCGTTGTAGTACTCCAAACGCGTATTCGCATCGTCGAGCGTTTCGCCAAAGGAGCGGTTTTCGTCCAAGTAGATCCGCGGCACGGCGACTTCCACGACAGAGAGTTTCTGGCAAGCGGCTTGAACCCAAAGTTCCAATGGCATCGCGTAGCCCGTTTCGGTCAACTGAAGTTTCTTCAACGCCTCAACACGATAGGCTTTGAATCCGCAGAAGGCATCAGTCAACTCGATCCCCATGCGCTCGCCGATGTTTTTCGTGATGATCTGGTTGATCTTGCGACGCTCAGCCGGAGCCGACGTGTCTTCGTTGAATTCTTTCAGATAGCGACTGCCCGAAACGATGTCGGCACCGGAGTTTTGAAGTCGAGCCACGAAGTCTTGAATTCGTTGTGGTTCGTGCTGGCCATCGCAATCAATCGTAACAACGATTTCGTAGCCGTTTTCTTGAGCGTAATTGAATCCGGAAATTAAGGCCGCGCCGTATCCCATGTTCACTTCGTGAGGGAGCAGCAGGACGTCGTCCCGCTCTGCAAGCAGTTTGGACGTACCGTCCGATGAACCGTCGTCGACAACCAAGATGTCATCGGCGTACTGCACAACCAGATCGAGCACTTCATTGACGGTCGCTTCTTCGTTGTAAACCGGAAGCACGGTCAGAAACTTGGTTTTTTGCGACATTTGCTCGATTGCTGAACGTATTGAATCGTTTGACTTTCGTCAGACGCAGTTGGTGGAGAAGATTATACGCTCAACCATCAAAAAAAAAGCAACGTAGGGATTTTCCTAGGAGTTAAAGGAAAGAATCCACGCAGATGAGTCTGTTTCAGACAAGATCTCTGTCGGAGGCTGCCTAAGCGACAACTAAACCGAGTGTATTGGATCGCCTTCACTTTCACTGGCCCAGACGTCCACGTTCGGAAAGGCTACCACAACGTTTTCAGCTAGGACTTCGATTGCAAATCGCTCACTGAAGTAGTGTCCCATCAGAATCAGCCCTGCGTTGGCAGATCGAGCCTCAAGTACGGTGTGAAAAGTTGCCTCACCCGTTACAAGACACTGGGCACCTCGAGCAACAGCTTTCGAGAGAAACGATCCGCCGCTTCCGCAGGCCGTGGCGATTCGCTGAACTTTTGCATCAAGGTCACCCACGACCTGAATCCGCGGCAACGCAAAATCGGCTTTGATTCTCTGCGCAAAATCACGCAACGTGATGGCCGACACGAGCTTTCCAATTCGTCCAGCGCCAGGCATCCCGGGATCTTTGCGATTCGGGATCAGGGGATCTGTCGATTCAACTCCCAAGCGATCGCAGAGCATTTGATTGATTCCGCCAACCGCGGAGTCGAATCCTGTATGCGGGCTATAAATCGAAATGCCGGCTTGGGCAAGTTCCCAGATCAATCGCGTTGGCGTTTTGTCCGTCGTGATTCGTTTCGTCGCGGAAAAGGGCAGGGGATGGTGCGAAACGATCATATCTGCTTTTTTCTCGATCGCTTCACTGGCGCTTTCAGGAGTCACCGTCAGACAAGTCATCACACGGTTCGCATCGCGACTCGAATCACCAAGAATGAGCCCAACGTTATCCCATTCTTCTGCGAGAGCTAAGGGGGCAAACTGGTCGAGGAAATCGCAGATCGTCTGAATCTTGGTCACGGTCGGTCCTAATCTTTCGTAAGAATTGATCTCAATCATAACCCGATGCGTGAGCAAGAGATGGTCCCTGCCTTACCTGCGCAAGCGAATCACAAGCCGTCCGCTACGGATAGTTTCCCAATCGCCAATGCGATTGCATCGGCAATCCCTCGCTTAGGCATTTTGAAGTTGCACTACTACAAGCCCGAAGCGCCAGCGAGTGAATAATTGCATGGATTTTCGACTCACTCGCTTGCGCTTCGGGCTTGTATTGAACGCTTCGCGTTTTTGGGTTTTCAATGGCTATTCCAGATAAAATCTGAATTTTGATGCAAAGCGTGCAACTTCAAAACTTACGCAGCGGGTTATGATTTCAGTTTCTACAGCTGTCCGCGAGCGTCTAGCAGCATCTCAAGATAGCTGGTCGTGATCGCACCCTCGAGCCCAAACTTATTGGCAAGCGACTCGAGCTTCTGCTTGGCTGCCGGAACGTCATCCTCGTTTTCGACAACTATTTCCAGTTCCACGAAACAGCCGATCTCTTCCACTGCGTCCAAACAGACCTCAACATTCGTTCCTTGCCAACGAATCAAAATCGTATCGCGGGTTTTGCTGACTTTGGCGACCGAGTACATGCCCATCCCGAGGAACATTTCCGTCATCTTGCCCGCGTCTTCTTCGCTAAGCATGACTTCGACTTCCGTTCGAATCTTGGTTGTTGCGTCCTGATTAGGACCTTTGAAAGTTAAGATGTGCAAATCGTCGACTTGTCGAATCCTAAGAGCGATGTCTTTCAACTCAAACCGAAGCTGTAGATGATTAAAATACTCATCCGACTGGAATTTTGGCTGCTCATCACTTATTACGTCGAAATCGCTTGCCGACAGTTCGCTGCGGAGGGCGTCAAAATTCGAAATACGGAACTTTTTTTCTATTTCAATCATGACTTTTGATTTGGTTCCGCGTTCAATAGTTCACAGACAGGAAATATTTAGCCGGAATTCTTCACGACGACGGGCGTCGCGTTTACCATTTTGAACAATTCAAAGGTAACGTGAATAATATTACGATTCGAGAAATTCACGCAGTAGTTGAATTGCCAAAACCGCAAACATGGAATTCGTGCGCCAATAAAATAGGTGTTCTCTGGTTCGACGCCCACGCCTCGTGAATAATCCGGGATTTTGGTGATTCGAGTTGCAGTTAGCGAACAAGGCTTGGTAAGACCATCGTGCCAACAAAGTCATAACAAATCATCCACTCAATTGCGAGCGCGTCAATGTATCTTTCTATCTCTCAGCTGTTCAAGGCTGCACTGCTCACGATACTTTTGTTTTCCTCGACGAGTGCTGACGAGCTTGCAGGAAAACAATGGTCGGCAAGTCAACAGGTTTCGATCAACGACATCAGCCACACGTCTTTTGACGTTCTGTTGCAAAAATACGTCGATCAGAACGGTATGGTCGACTACAAAGCTTGGCACAAAAACCAAACCGATCGGGCTGCGTTGAAATCCTATCTGGAAAGTATGAGCAAAGCCAATCCAAAAACGGAGGCCGACGAGGCTGCAAAGTTGGCTTACTGGATCAACGCCTATAACGCGCTGACCATCGAAGGCATCTTGCGAGTCTATCCAACAAGCAGCATTCGCAACCACACTGCCAAACTGTTTGGATATAACATTTGGAAGAATCTTTATCTCTACTCAGGCAACACTAGGATTAACCTGAACGACATCGAACACGAAGTCTTGAGAAAAATGAATGAGCCGCGAATTCACTTCGCAATTGTCTGTGCTTCGATCGGTTGCCCACGGTTGATGAACAAGGCGTATACGGCAGATCAACTTGAGAATCAGCTGACGACGAATGCAACTGATTTCTTCTCGCGGTCGCAGAACTTGCAGGTCGATGCGAAGAATTCAAAGCTGAATCTCAGTGCGATCATGAACTGGTTTGGCACCGACTTTGGCAATTCCACCGCGGCACAAGTCAAAACGATCTCTCCTTACCTTCCGGAAGAAGCAAAGACGCTGGTGTCAAAGGGTAAATTCTCCGTCGGCTATCTGGATTACAATTGGAAGCTGAATACGCAGAAGTAGAACTCGGCCCGCTTGTTGCAGGTCGGAACGCAGTGAGATGGCGGAATGAACTCAACGGCCAGGTGCCGTCGCTACAGGCGTGGGCGGCAAACGATTGCGGCTAAAAGCCACATCCACGTCAAGATTATGCTTCGCTGCCGATAAGCAGTCGCCTGATTTCCTGGGCTGTTTCATTCGGAGAAACTGCCGAACAAACGGCAGAGCTGACGGCAGTTCGTCGACAGCCAGCTGCAATCAATTTGAAAATGTTCGAAGCATCAATGCCGCCAATCGCGAACGCGGGCAATGAAATCTCGGTGACAACTTGCGCGACCAGTTCGACGCCGACGTGCGAATCGAAGGACTTCGTTTGCGAGGGGAACACGGGTCCAACGCCGATGTAGTCCGCTCCGTCGATGACGGCTTGGCGAGCCTGTTCGATTGAGTGCGTTGAGACACCGATGAATTGGTTCGGCCGCAAAATCATGCGAGCTTCATGAACGGAGAGATCATCCTGGCCGAGGTGAACGCCGTCAGCCCCCGCCGCGATGCACAGGTCGACTCGGTCGTTCATCACCCAACACGTTTTTGTTTCCTGAGTCAGCGAACCAATGAGTTTGCCAGCGGAAACCAACTCGTTGTCCGTCAAGGATTTGTCGCGAAGCTGAATCAAATCAACGCCGGCTTCGATCAAAATGCCAACCAAAGTTTTGAGATTTGCAAAGCCAGAACGTTCTCCGCGTGCGTCGACCAACACGTAGAGATGTGCTTTCTCGAAACGTGCTCGGTTGAAAGCCGTGTTGAAAACAGCCTTCTCAATCGTGTAAGACTGATAGCGGACTTGCTCGATCGATATTGCAACTTCTGGAAAATGAGCCTTCGAAAATTCTTCAATCGTCCGTGACGCTTGTTGAACTCGGGACATATTCGAACGAATCAGACTTTCGAAATCATCACGCCGATACTCAGATTCCGTCTGAACATTGCGGCCGACATCACCCTCGCTGTTGCGCGATTGCAATCGGGATGCGGTCTCGATCGTGGCACAACCTTCGACTAAATCGTGACGCAGCTGTTTTAGTTGACTGGACAAAAAGGCATCGTTCAAAACCATCCTCGAAAAAGCTTCCACAACGCGTAGACCTTCGGTGGCTCGATTGATCGACGCATCCAGAATCCTAAGAGTGTTCCCATCCAAAAGCATTCCGGGGGCCTTACGGGACTGTCGAGCATCGTTTTTTTTGGTTTTTTCGGCGTCGCTCATGGTGTCACTTTGGCATGCCCTTTGGGAATAATGGAGTTCCTCCGATGCCAACGATATCGGGAAACCCGCATTTTAGCAGACCTTACAGTAGGAATCCTCATAGTTGAAGGTTTGAGATTGACGTATTTTCCCTACAGTCAGATACTCGGGGATATTCAGTCCTTTCTTTGCAACCGAATTGGATTCGTTAGCTTCCAAAATGGAATTGGAATTCGCGGGCGTCGGCTGAATCAGGTGTTATTTTTTTGAAACGGATTTCGGAGCTCACCATGAATTGGGGGCCTGCGCTACTTTGTTGTTGGCCGGGATTGCCGGGACTTTGGTTCCGCGGTCGGTGGTCATCCCTTGCGCTGGCAATTGCGTTTGCGATTCTATTGAATCTGACAATCGTTGCCAGTTTTGTTTGGACGGGAATTTTCCGCGATGAAGCCTACCCGGTGATCGCGTGGCCGATTCTTTTGCTCATTTGGTTCACCTCCGCGGTGATCGCCAAGCGAAATTTGCCTGACGTGATGTCACTGACAAAGGACGATCGATTCACCGTAACTGACGAAGAAACTGACGATGCTATCGACACCTTGTTTATTGAAGCTAGACGGGAATACTTAAAGGGCCATTGGAATGAGGCACGGAGTTTGCTTCAAAGGCAAATAAAACATCATGCGAGAGACATTGAATCACGCTTGATGCTGGCAACTTTGTTTCGTCACACACGTCAGTTTGATGAAGCAGCAGCTCAATTGGACCAGATCGAAAAGTACGATCCGGCAATCAGCTGGAAAAACGAAATTGCAAGAGAACGCGAACTGTTGCGGCTGGTTCATGAATATGAGCTGACGCAGCATGACCCGGCGGTGGCTCTTGCAGACAATAATGATGGTTTCATTCGTGAAGCCGCGTAAACCAACTCTGCCAAAACACGACGAACCAAAATACCATTTCGCAGGTCATACCTTTGACCTGATTTTTAAAGAGGACCATCCATGTACGAACGCTTCACTGATCGAGCTCGCAAGGTCATGCAATTGGCCAACCAGGAAGCTCAGCGATTCAACCATGAATACATCGGTACCGAGCACATGTTGCTTGGTCTTGTAAAAGAGGGCACTGGCGTTGCCGCAAACGTTTTGAAAAACTTGGACGTTGAGCTTCGCAAAATTCGCCTCGAGGTTGAAAAACTGGTCCAGAGCGGTCCTGAAATGATCACCATGGGCAAGCTTCCGCAGACGCCTCGCGCCAAAAAGGTGCTTGAGTACTCAATGGAAGAAGCTCGCAACCTACAGCATAACTTCGTTGGCACGGAGCACATTCTCCTCGGCTTGCTTCGCGAGCAAGAAGGCGTCGCCGCTCAAGTCCTGATCAATCTTGGACTAAAACTCGAAGACGTCCGCGAAGAAGTCCTCAACCTTTTGGGCAGCGGCTTGGAATCGGGTGAAGGTTCAGAACGCGGTGGACGTGAAGGCGAAGGCGCCGAGGCGGAAGGCGGCGGCTCAAGCCGCGGCAGCAAATCAAAAACACCAGCCTTGGACAGCTTCGGTCGCGACCTGACCGAATTGGCCAAGCAAGGAAAGCTCGACCCTGTGATCGGACGAGCAAAAGAAATCGAACGAGCGATTCAAGTTTTGTGCCGTCGTACGAAAAATAATCCAGTCCTGCTGGGCGAAGCCGGTGTTGGTAAAACCGCAATCGTGGAAGGGTTTGCTCAACAAGTCATCTCTGGCGACGTTCCTGAGATTTTGGCTGACAAGCGAATCGTTGTTCTGGACCTTGCGATGATGGTTGCGGGCACGAAGTATCGCGGCCAATTCGAAGAGCGTATCAAAGCGGTTATGAATGAAGTTCGCCGTGCTCAAAACACAATCCTGTTCATCGATGAGCTTCACACGCTTGTTGGTGCCGGTGGTGCGGAAGGTGCGATCGACGCAGCGAACGTTCTTAAGCCGGCTTTGGCTCGTGGAGAAATCCAATGTATCGGAGCCACGACGCTCGACGAGTACCGTAAGTACATCGAGAAAGATTCCGCTCTGGCGAGACGATTCCAAGAGATTTTGGTCGAACCGACGTCCAACGAAGACACGGTCGCCATCATCAAGGGACTGCGGTCACGCTATGAGGAGCACCATCGTGTACAAATCACAGACGACGCGGTTGAAGCGGCAGTCGAATACAGCAGTCGCTACATCACGGGCCGTTGCCTTCCGGACAAAGCGATCGACGTGATCGATGAAGCGGGTGCTCGGATTCGGCTTCGCACGATGAAGCGTCCGCCAGATCTCAAGGAGATCGACGAAGACATCGAGCGTCTGAACAAAGAAAAAGAGGATGCTGTTGCGAATCAGGACTTTGAAAAAGCCGCGTCGCTTCGCGATCAGGCTGACAAGTTCCGCAAGAAGAAGGAACAGATCAAAAAGGACTGGCGTGAGAAATCACAACAGAATGAGGGCGTCGTCGATGAAGAAGTCGTCGCGGAAGTAATCTCGAAGATGACTGGCGTTCCGTTGACTCGTCTCTCGACGGAGGATTCGCTCCGTCTGTTGAAAATGGAAGACGAACTCCATCGCACGGTTGTTAGCCAAGAAAACGCGGTCAAGTCAATTGCTAAGGCAGTTCGCCGTAGCCGCAGTGGCTTGAAAGATCCAAAGCGTCCGATCGGTTGTTTCATGTTTGCTGGCCCAACGGGTGTCGGTAAAACGTTGCTTGCGAAGGCCTTGGCTGAGTTCATGTTCGGCGATTCAGAAGCACTCGTCACGATCGACATGTCCGAGTACATGGAAAAGCACAACCTTAGCCGTCTGATCGGTGCTCCTCCGGGATACGTTGGTTACGAAGAAGGCGGTCAGTTGACCGAGAAGATTCGTCGCCGTCCTTACTCGGTTGTTCTGCTGGACGAAATCGAAAAGGCTCACCCGGACATCTTCAATATGTTGTTGCAGGTGATGGAAGAAGGCCGATTGACCGACAGCTTCGGTCGCAACATTGACTTCCGCAACGTGATTCTGATCATGACAACGAACGTTGGTGCTCACGCGATCAAGAACGAATCTGTATTCGGTTTGCCGGGTGCGGGTGATGATCAGAGCTATGAATCAATGAAGGAACGCGTTTACGACGAAATCAACAAAGCGTTCCGTCCTGAATTCCTGAACCGACTTTCGGAGTTGCCGATCATCTTCCGTCATCTCGAGAAGAATGATCTCAAGATCTTTATCGATTTCGAATTGGCAATAATTCGTGAGCGTCTTGCGGATCGCGGATTCGCGCTGGAGCTCACCGAAGAAGCGAAAGAATTTCTCATCGGCAAAGGAGCCAACATGGAGTACGGTGCTCGACCGCTACGGCGTGCGTTGGAGAATTTCATCGAAGATCCACTTTCGGAAGAGCTACTGCAGGGCACATTCACTGGCAAGAACAAGCTGATTGTGGATGTGTTGAGAGATGCCGATGGCAAAGCTGAGAGGGATGAAGAGGATAAGCTCAAACAGCTGAAGTTTGACAGTGAGTTCATTCCTCCAGTCGTCGAAGAAGGCGAAAAAGAGGAAACAGTTGGCGTTGGAGCCATTGAAGGTTCCGATTCTGAGGATGATTCAACTGACGAGTAGTCGAAACTCGTTAACACAATTCAAGCCGCAGCGGTCATGATCGCTGCGGCTTTTTTCGTGGCCACGTTTGAATGTTTTCGCCGAAAACAAATACAGTGCGCGAAACTTCACGTGCAACAAGACCCTCCCAAGGAGGGTGCTGCCCTTAGATGAACTTTGTCGATGCGCTTCCATGGCCTCCGTAAAATCAACTCAATCGCTGACGACCTCGATGCCGCGCCCTTCAGTTGAGCAGTTCAGCCTGCTGCGACTGTTTGCAGTTTGCTTACTCGTTCCATGTGCGTTGATCTCTCTTGTTTTGACGCTGTCTGCAAACTTCTCCGACGGTGAGCAAAGTGCGTTTCAATTCGAAACGCGAGAGCATCCTCTTGGTGGCGATCTCCTTCAAGAGTATGTCGGTGGACACCTTTGGAATTCTGATCGAGCAAAGCTATACGACTGGCATCATTCAGCACAGCTGCAGCATGACGAAACAGTCGTCGGATTTACCTGGCAAGAGTCGGGCTACTTCCCGATGGTTTACCCGCCATTCCATTACCAGTTCGCCAGCTTGAGTTCTGGACTGGAATACCGAAGCTTCGTCGTGGTGTGGATGTTCGCCGGAGCTATCGCGCTTTCGCTGGCCTCGTTCGTTTTCCTTTACAGCTTTCGCTATATTCGACGCGACTCGGGAGGCTGGCTCTTTGTCGGACTTTTGTTCACACCACTTTTGGTCAGTGTTAACACCGGTCAAAAATCGGCGATTCTGCTATCGATCCTGACAGTCACGTTCCTGCTCCTACATCGCGAGCGACCGCTCACGGCTGGACTCGTGTTTGGATTGATCGCCTTCAAGCCTTACCTTGCCGTATTGATTGGCATCGTGATGCTCTGCAAGAAACAGTATCGGTTCGTCGCCGGATCACTCTTTACGCTTTCGGCGTTGATAGGCATTTCATGGCTTGCTGCGCCAACGTCTTGGGGCGCATACATCAACGTATGCTTTGGCATGAGCGAATACATTTCGAGCAGCGGCTATCAGCTGGATCAGTCACACAGTCTGTGGGGCGCTTTTCAGCTGTTGCTTGGTGATCACTATCCAGTTCTGGTCAAGCCACTCGCCATCGTCGCAGCGATCGGAGTCCTCACACTCTTGGGACGCATCATGTCCGGGCCTCTCGAACTATCGTCGTCACGGTTTTCATTTCAGTTCGCTGCTTGCGTGATTGCGACGGTTCTTATCAGCCCGCATTTCTACACGTACGACCTTACGATCCTTTTACTGCCGCTGGCGATCTGCGGACTAAGCGATGACATCACCCATCGCATTAACCGCCGCGTGATGTACTGGATTTGCATCTCTGTCCTGTTCGGAGCGAGCTTGTACGGACCGATTGCAATGAATCTTGGATTTCAGCTTTCAACGATGATTTTTTTCGTTTGGCTGATCGTGATTGCAGGCGGCTGGAACACGATCGATGTGATGAAGCAGGCGACGTTGGAGAAAGCCAATCTCAATTGAGCCCGGATTATTCACGAGGCGTGGGCGTCAAACGGGAGGCACCAGCTTGATTACGGAGGAAGTGTTCGAAGGTCGCTATTTTGACAGTTCACCTGCTAGATGAATTTATTGACTCGCAAATTTGTCATCTCTGTCGTTGAATCGTTCAAAATCGCCTACTGGACGCCCGTCGTCGTGAATAATTCCGGTTGAGGTACAATCGTATTCAAAAAGATCCCGAGGCCAAACCTATGGAAACTTTGAATCGAATTCGCAAATGCTTCAGCATCGTGTTACTTGTCAGCATCAGTGCCGTTCTTCAAACAAAAACGGCTAACTCGCAAGATTTTGGTTTCGCAAAAGTCGAAATCACCCCGGAGAAACCAATCCGGCTTTCTGGCTACGGGAGTCGCAGGGTTCCCAGTGAAGGCGTCGATGAAAAACTCTTCGTCCGGGCAATGGCGGTCCAGGACGAGCAAGATAGAAAACGGATTCTCGTTTCCGTTGAGTCGATTGGTTTTCCCGGCGTCCTAACTCAGGAGATCTTTGCTGCGGTCAATACGCGACACAAAATCCAACGCGAAGACCTCGTCGTATGCTTCACTCACAACCACACGGCACCCCACATCGCAAACGGGCTGCCGAACTTGTTCGACTCGCCGATCAGTGAAGCTGATCAAACTCGCATCGATCAATACACAGATCGTATCCGACGGTTGACGATTGAGGCCATTGATTTGGCAGTCAAAGATGTCCAACCAGGAAAGATGTTTGTCGCTCAAGGTAGGGTCACATTCGCGAGAAATCGGCGAGTAATCAAGGACGGAATCTGGTCTGGGTTTGGCGAAAACTCGCGGGGTCCCGTTGATCATTCGCTGCCTCTGATTCGCGTGACCGATGCGTCAGGCGAAACGACACGCGGCCTGATTTTCAATTACGCCTGCCACTGCACCACGTTTGGGGGTGAATACAACAAAGTGAACGGAGACTGGGCAGGATACGCTTCGAAGAACCTAGAATCCGGGCTTTCTGACCTCGTTGCAATATGCACGATCGGGTGCGGTGCTGACGCCAATCCCGACCGCGATTCCAAACGGGCCTTAGAGCTTTCAAAGAGACAGGGTCAGGAAATTTCAGATGAAGTCAAACGCTTGCTGGCTGGCGACATGCAGCCGATCAATCCGACTTCCATCACAGCATCTTACGGGTTCGCCGGACTTCCCATCGACCGGCCTGACGATGACGACCTGAACGAAGCCATGGGTAGCTCACGACTGCAAGTCCGAAATCATGCTCAAGCCATGATGAAAACCAAGCTGAGAATGGGTCGCCTGCCAGAAACATACCCCATGCCGATTCAGGTTTGGAATTTCGATTCGGAAGTCGAAGGTGAACCGAACGACTTCATCATGGTTTTTCTCGGCGGCGAAGTCTGTGTCGACTATGCGACGCGAATCAGGAAAGAACTGGCTGGGAATCTCAAAACAGACAAAGGGGGCAAAGCATTCGACTCAAATAACATCTGGGTGACCGCCTACGCCAATGACGTTTTCGGTTATGTTGCGCCCGAGAGAATGCAAACCGAAGGCGGCTATGAAGTCGACTTTTCGATGATCTACTACCTGCAACCCGGCCGTTGGCTCAGTGGCACCGAAGACATCATTCTCAAACGAGTCAACGAACTTGCCAGAACTGCTACCCTTTTAACCGGGATCAACCGACAGCCAGGCGTTCCCTCAGAAATCCAAACATCGGACGATCTCGAATTCCGTTTGCTGGCCAGTGAACCCATTATTCGTGACCCAATCAACCTATGTGTTGACGCATCAGGAACTCTGTGGGTCGTTGAAATGGGGGACTATCCTGGTGGCGATCCGGCACACATCAAGCCGGGCACAACATTTCAGAATGAACGTGCGTTTCGGGGCACGGACAAAAAGCCTTGGGATGGAGCACCGGGCGGACGCGTCAAACGGCTTCACGATTCGGACGGCGATGGCAAGTACGATGGATCGACGGTTTTTCTGGATGGCCTGAAGTTTCCCACTGGCGTGTTTCCGTGGAAGGACGGATTGCTGGTTTGTGCGGCACCTGAGATCTTCTTTGCACAAGACACCGACGGCGACGGAAAATCCGACGTGCACGAAACGCTGTACACCGGATTCTCGGAAGCCAATCCACAACACCGCGTTAATGGATTTGAATGGGGGCTCGATGGTTGGTTATACCTGGCGGCCGGCAATCATTCCAACGGCGAAATCACCAGTATCAAAACCGGTAAGAAAGTTAACACGTCCGGTCGCGACATTCGAATCGAACCTCACACTGGCGCCGTCGAAGCGATCAGTGGACCAAGCCAGTGGTGTCGCTGTCGCGACGATTTTGGGAATTGGTACGGAAATGACAACACGCGCCCGCTGTATCAGTTTGTCATCGAGGAACGTTTTCTCAAACGAAATCCATTCGTCCCATCGCCCACGCCGTTCGCAAATTTGCCAACGCCCCCGCAATCGCCTCCCGTCTATCCGACCAGCGAAACCGAAGACCGGTTCAACGATTTATCAACCATGAACCGATTTACATCTGCTTGTGGGCCAACCATCAGCCGCAACGTTCAAAACGACTTGGATGACGTTGAAGCCTTTGTTTGCGAGCCCGTACACAATCTGATCAGCCGACTGGTGATCAACCAAAACAACATCGAGTTCAGTGGCGCGCGAACATCGAATGATAAAGACTCAGAATTCATATCCTCCACGGACAATTGGTTTCGCCCGGTCAGAATTATTTCGGCACCCAACGACGATCTCGTCTGGGTCGTCGATATGTATCGACAAGTCATTGAACATCCGGAATGGATTCCCGAGTCATGGCAATCCAGCATGGACCTGTACGCTGGGGCAGAATTCGGGCGAATCTACGCACTTAGAAGAAAGGGCACGGCAGAATCATTTAATGAGGCGATCCCAAACCTGAGGAAACTCAACAGCAATCAACTGGCATTTCAGCTCACGCAGCCGAACGGATGGCAGCGTGACACCGCTCAGCAGTTACTGCTCGAGCGACATCGCGACGGCGAAGATCTAGCGTCAGCGATCACGCAACTGGAAAGCCATCTTTACGACAATAACTTTCCGGCGCGGACACGAATCCAATCACTTTGGACGATGTCACAAATCGCACCCGATCAAGCCAACGTTGAAAGGCTGCTTGGCGACCCAGACTCAAACGTCGTCGTCAATTCGATTCGCGCCATCGGTCTCTCGAAGGTTTTCGAAAATGAAGCCTTGATCGACCAACTGTGTTCTCACGAAAACCTGCAAATTCGATTTGAAGTTGCGTTAGCACTTGGCGAGCTTCCTCCGGAAAAGCGAATACCGCTAAAGTCACTCGCTACAGAAAATCTCAACGATCCATGGATGCGGGCTGCGATTCTTAGCTCTTCGGTCGGAGTCGCGGAATCCGTTTTGGCTCACGTTTGCGAGCACGCTGAAAAATCTTTGGGTCGAACAAAAATCATTGACGGCTTGATCGCGACTGCGATGGGGAACGACCCCGAATCCGGCATCTTTACCATTTTGAAGTCACTGAACCTCGACGCAGCAAATACGTCGCCTTGGCAATGGCCTGCCTTGGTTTCAGCTCTCGACATCCTGAAACGAAAGGGCGGAAGACTGGCCAAGCTGAGTGACAAGTCCGGGGAGAATTCAAGCAACATTCGGTCTCTGAAAAATCTGATTCAGTCGCTAGCTCAACGGGCGTCGGATCCGAAAACGCGAAAGGGACTTCCGTTGATGGCCGTCCATTTGATCGGCCATACACCAGACAATGCGCACGATGTGACCGGATCATTAGCGGCAATGCTCGGACCGCAGTATGGAAATGATTTCCAAGCCGCTGCTGTCGAATCGCTGGGAAGAATTGGCAACGTTGATCCGCTGGTTGACGCATTCAAAGATTCTGGCCCTGCTTTACAAGCGAAAATCCAAACCGTGTTGCTGACGCGTACCGACTGGACTCAATCTTTGATCGCCGGAATCGAGCAAGGCACGCTGGGAGTTGACGACCTCAACCCTTCCACACGGGAGATCCTGTCGGAGCATCGTGATGAAGCGATTCGAAAACGGGTTTCAATACTGCTAGAGCAAACGCAAGTCACGGCTCGATCGGAAATTTTGGAGCAATACAGATCGGCACTCGAGTTCGCTGATTCGAATCCAGATTTGGTCGCTGGAAAAATGCTGTTTGAAACCAACTGTGCCGCCTGCCATCAGCTTGGTGGCATTGGGAAATCTGTGGGACCAGATTTGGCTGGGCTACAAAGCAAGACCGCGGAGTACATTTTATCGGCGGTGATGGATCCCAATCGCGCGGTCGAGGCCAAGTATCGTGCTTACAAAATCGCCACCACCGAAGGCAAGTTTTACAGCGGCATGATCCTCGAAGAATCGGCAACGAGCGTCAAAATTGCGATGGCCGACGGCTCCGAAGTCGTCGTCCTTCGCGGAGAGATCGAAGAAATGGTGCGATCCAGCAAGTCGTTTATGCCGGAAGGATTTGAAAAGACGATCACGGTTGATCAGATGAAATACCTGCTGGCTTTCATTGAAGAATCCAGAACCGGGAAGTAGCATGAACAAGTGGCTGGGGCGTCCCACGCGTCCCACCCCAGTTCCAAACCAAGTACTGCGGCGGGACGCCACAGCCACAACACACAAAGACGTTCTAATTTGAATCCAGAATCGCCAAGTTCGGAGCGACTTGCTCGATCTGCCGCGTCATGTACTTCTTGACCTGTGCAGTTGTTTTGAACTTCATCACTGTCGCGACGATGCTCTCGGCTTCCTGAATGGAAATCTGGCTTGCCAGCTGCTTGATCGAAGGCACAAAGGCGGGACTCATGCTAAAACGCCGCAAGCCCATGCCAAGCAACAAGAGAAATGCTTTAGGCGTGCCTGCCATCTCGCCGCAAACGGTCACCGGAGTACGATTCTCATTACAGACCTTGATAACGTGCTTCAACACGCGAAGCACGGGCGGAGCAAGCGGCTGGCAAAGATGGCTAACCTTTGGATTGTCGCGGTCAGCTGCCATCAAGTACTGAACCAAGTCGTTAGAACCAATCGAAACGAAATCGACCAGGTCCAACATGGTATCGATCGAAATCGCGGCAGCTGGAACTTCCAACATCATTCCCACCAGCAACTCTCTGACTTTGATGTCGCGGGCCGTCAACGTTTTGTAGGCTTTGCGAATCATGCTGCGAAGCTTTCGCAGTTCCTCAACGGTCGTGACCATTGGGAACATGATTCGGGCAGTTCCTTCTGGGAACTCACTCGCCGCGCGGATGATTGCGCGAATCTGAGTGTTAAAGAATTCAGGATGCTCGAACGACAGACGAATGCTTCGCCAGCCCATGAACGGATTGGCTTCCTTATGATCGTGGCCCAAGTATGCCACCGTCTTGTCACCGCCAATGTCCAGTGTGCGAATCGTTACGTTGTGATTCGGGCTCTCTGCGATGATCTCGCGGTAAACTTCGTACTGTTCATCTTCGTCAGGAAGATCGCTATGGGTCAGGTACAAGTACTCAGTCCGATACAAGCCGACGCCGGAAGCTCCCATCGCAACAGCCGCCGTCGCATCAGCAACGCCATTGATGTTTGCTTCCAGCCGCAGCTCTTGGCCACAAGATGTTTCGGCTTTTTCGTCGCGGTTCTCAGCCAACTGGTCGCGCAAGTCAAAGAACTCACGTTCGAGTTTTCGAAACGCGGCCAGCGATTCAGCATTTGGATTGATCTCGACGCAGCCAGCGCGACCATCAACAACGATCGTGTCGCCTGTTTTTACGCCGCGGAGCATGTTCTTCACACCAGAAACGGCCGGGATTCCGCGTGACCGAGCGATGATCGCAGCGTGGCTAGTCTGGCTGCCGGCCTGAGTCACAATCCCGTGGACGTCAAAATCTCCTAGGGCAACTGCCTGCGAAGGCAGCAGCTCATCCGCGACGACGATTAGTGGCCCTTCGACCAACTTCTCTGCCGACTTGGAATGCGAGAGATGTCCGCTGACCCGGATGATGACGTCCCGGATATCGTCCAGCTTCTCCCGCAGATAGTCGTCCTTGGTTCTGCTAAAGATCGCCGTGTACTCGCCCAACAAGCGATGTAGGGCGGCTGGAGCATTCATTTTCTCTTCGACGATCCAGTTCCGGATTTTATTCGTAAATGCTGGATCACGGAGAACTTGCTGATGGACGGCGAAAATAGCGGCTTCGTCGTGGCCAACCTGAGCGTCTACCTTCTTTTCGAGGGCGCGTAAGTCTGCCGTCGCCTTGTCACGAGCTGTCTCATAGCTCGCCAACTCGGCGGTGATTTCGGAGTCTTCGAGCCGTTTCGTGTCGGGATTCACGAATATTTCGTGGATGACGTAAGCCGTCCCGATCGCAACGCCCGGTGATACTGCGATTCCTCTGCGCATGGCATGATCGTAGCACTCCACCGATCAATCAGGAAGTCGCCTCGTCAGGATGACTCGCTCTTGCTGTGGAGAATCCAACCGCAATACGAAGTTTGAGGGCCGCATGCGCGACGTTTTCACCCGACGATCGGTATTCCGAAAAAGGGCAGCAAAATCCGGCTTTTAACGTCAAATTGCGTGTTGTTTGCCCAGATTCGCTTTGCTATAGTTACGCAACTCTGCAATGGCCGAATAGCCGACATTGCCCAAGTTCACCATCGCTAAAGACCTCAAAGGCACCTGGACACAACATGCGGTTCTCCCAACTCGACCGAATCCTCGAACTCGATAAGGGAGTCTCGATCACAGGTGTCAAATGCCTTTCGCTTTCGGAGGAATACCTTAACGATCATTTTCCGCGATTCCCGGTCATGCCGGGCGTGCTAATGTTGGAGTCGATGTTTCAGGCTAGCATGTGGCTGGTTCGGGAAACGAACGACTTTGAACATTCGACCGTTGTCCTTCGAGAAGCAAAGAACATGAAGTTTCAGGGCTTCGTTCAACCAGGAAGTTCACTGGTCGTCCATGCGGAAATCAAGAAAATGGAAGACTCGATCACAAAGCTCAAGGTCACAGGTTCGATTGACGGCAAAGCGTCCGTCTCAGGCAGACTGACGATTGAGTCTTACAACCTTGCCGATCGAGAAGGTCGAGATGCTGCCGTCGACATATACATGATCCATCAGTTCAAGAAGTTCTATCGCCGGCTATGGGCACCAATCCCAGCGTAGGCTTGCTCAGCTCTACTTGGAAACTGACACAAAAACCAATTTTCAAATCACCAATTTAGACTGTCACAGGAGTTAACATGTCGGTCAACGAAGCAACTTATCAGAAAGTCTCAGAAGTCCTCATCGATGCACTTGGTGTCGAAGATGATGAAGTGACGCCTGAGGCAACCATGATTGGCGACCTCGGCGCTGAGTCGATCGACTTCCTCGACATCGTCTTCAAGCTTGAGCAAACTTTCGGAATTTCAATCGATCGTGAAGAGCTTTTCCCCGATGATATTCTGACTAGCAGCGAATTCCTCAAGGATGGCAAAGTCACTCCTGAAGGTGTCGCGAAACTGAAGGAACGTATGCCTTTTGCCAACCTAGACAAGTTCGAAGAGAACCCGGTTGTACAGGATTTCGCCAACTTGCTGACGGTTCAGGACTTGTGCCGTTTCGTCGAGCACAAAAAAGCCTAAGGAACCTCCATGCGTTGGTTTTGGATCGATCGCTTCACCGAATTCGTCTCTGGCGAATCTGCTGTCGCGGTCAAGAGCATCAGTCTTAGCGAAGAAGTCGTTGATGAGTATTCGCCGTGCCGGACATTTCTTCCGGCGTCGGTGATCATCGAAGGCATTGCGCAAGCTGGTGGACTATTACTTGGTCAAATGAGCGATTTCAATGATCGTATCGTGCTGGCCAAAGTCACCAAGAGTGAATTCTATTTCGAAGCCGAACCCGGCACGAAGCTCACTTATCGCGTCAAGATTACGAACAATGACGAGATGGGTGCGATGGTCGAGGGGACTTCGCACGCTGGCGATCGACCTCAGGCGAAAGTCGACTTAATATTTTCTCGCCTAGATGACGAACGATTCTTGGGTGTGGAACTTTTCGAACCGGCCGAATTCTGCCGGATGCTACGATTGCTTCGTTTATTCGAAGTCGGTGTGAATCCTGATGGCTCGAAAGTTCAAATTCCCGAACACATGATTGAAGCCGAAAAAGCATTTCTTAGAATCGGCGTTTAGACAAACATCCACCGGACCTCGTCATGATTGCTCCTTTCCCACGACGCCGTGTTGTCATCACCGGAGTCGGCGTCATCAATCCGCTCGGCAATGACATCGAAACCGTTTGGGCTGCGCTCAAAGAAGGCAAGTCCGGCGTTGACTACACAACGATTTTCGACGCCAGTAAATTCCCTACAAAGATTTCTGCGGAAATCAAAAACTGGGACATCTCACAAGCCGGTGAAGATCCCGAAAAATGGAAATTCCGCGGACGTCATACCTGCTTTGCGGCCGGCGCAGCGCGTCAGGCTTTTGATGCGTCAGGAGTTGGCGATTCGATTCCCGACCGCCGTCGCTTCGGCGTCTACATGGGCAGCGGTGAAGGCAACCAGGATTTCTATTCCTTTGCCAACATGATGGCTAAGTCTCTGGACGCGGAAGGCAACCTCGACCTCGTGAAGTTCACTCGCGCTGGCTTGGACATTCTCAATCCTGTCGTTGAGCTCGAGCAGGAACCCAACATGCCGCCGGGACACGTCGCGGCCATGTTCGATGCACAGGGTCCTAACGCGAATTGCCTAACAGCATGTGCAGCAAGCAGCCAAGCGATCGGAGAAGCCACCGAAATCATTCGCCGCGGAGAGGCTGATGTGATGCTCTCAGGTGGAACACACAGCATGATTCATCCGTTTGGAGTCACTGGCTTCAACCTGCTGACCGCACTTTCAACCAATAATGATGATCCAACCGGTGCTTCGCGACCATTCGATCGACTTCGTGATGGCTTTGTCTTGGGCGAAGGCGCTGCGATGGTTGTGCTGGAGGAACTCGAACACGCCAAAGCTCGAGGCGCGAACATTCTGGGCGAAATCCGGGGCTACGGCTCAACGGCTGATGCCTATCGAGTCACCGACATTCATCCGGAAGGCCGCGGAGCAATTGGCTGTATGAGAATGGCATTGGAAGATGCGGGAATCTCACCCGACGACATCGATTACGTGAATGCTCACGGCACCAGCACGACCGTCAACGACAAAGTTGAATCGAAAGCCTGTCGCGAAGTGTTCGGCGAAAGGGCAGGGCAGGTTCCAATCTCAAGCACCAAAAGCATGATGGGGCACTTGATTGCGGCTGCTGGAGCCACTGAGCTGATCGTTTGCCTGATGGCCATTCAGGACAACATCCTGCCTCCGACCATCAACTACGAAAATCCTGATCCTCTTTGCGATCTGGATTACATTCCCAACGTTGCACGCGCGGCCGAATGTAATATCGCGATCACCAACAGCTTCGGATTCGGCGGACAGAATATCTCTGTCGTGGTATCTAAATACACTGAGTAGCTAGATCGTGCTTGTGACCGTCAGCTTTTGCGATTGATTCATTCGTTGCTCACGTTTCGCCGTGGTGATACTCCCGACACGCTTTGGCTTCGTCGACAGCAGGTGATCTGAATCATCCGTCCTCGGCCAAGGATCTTTGCACTATCTACAAGTGCTTTGACTCTCTTGAGCAAGTGTGGCCTTTCAGGCGTGACAACCTTCAAAGGGTTGGACTTTTCATTCTCGAAAAAGAGATCGGAAAGAATCTCGACCGAACACCAGACGCAGTTCGAATGGCTTGGAGCCTCGCCATCGAGAAACTCTCGAAACTTCTTAACTCCACCGCGGGTGACTGAACAGAGTTGGTCTAGCACAATCCGCAGAGGGTTCCGATAACGACCAAAATGGTGCCAACCAGAAAACTTTTACTCAGTCGTTGATGTCGTGAGATCGGCTGATTGGATTCCATCTGGATTCTCCTTGGAAATTGATTCGGATTCCCCAAATTTAAAAGCAAACGTTGTGCCGATTGCAATTTTCCGAATTTTGGCTGCTCTGTGATGCACAATCGCAACATCGGTTAACATTTGGCTTCATGAATGCTCGTGAAAACTAAACGTCGTCTCAACATGGACTGGCAGTTCGAAGGCTTGGACGCGATGGCATTTAACGTTGTGGATCTTTTGGCAATGCCGGTCGCAATCGCAAACGCCCGGACAGAGAAGCTTGATCTTTTGATTCGCTCATGTTCTCTTTCTTGGGCGTCGGCTCGGCTACCGCTGCCGTTATCCCACTTGAGTAGCTTAGAAGTCTGTTAATTTTTCAATGCGATCCAAACTTGGAGATGACGATGATTGATGAGAGTCGAATGCACGAATTGCTTGGCAAAATGGTTTCTGATATGGGCGCGGCTGCCGTTGGCCCTTTGGTAATTTTGGGCGATAAGCTTGGGTTGTACCGAACTCTTGCTGCAGATGGACCTATGTCACCGGAAACGCTTGCTGAAAAAACGAAAACGACCGAGCGATACGTTCGCGAATGGTGTTCTGCTCAGGCTGGATCAGGCTACATCAATTATGACTCGGACACCGACAGTTTTAGCATGAGCCCAGAGCAGCAAGCTGTCTTTGCGGACCCGGACAGTCCCATGTCCATGTCCGGTGGATACTATGCCATCGGCTCCATGTACATTGATGAACCCAAGATCACTCATGCCTTTCAAACAGGAGAAGGAATTTCATGGGGTGACCACAACCAGTGCCTTTTCTGTGGAACCGAAAAGTTCTTTCGCCCCGGGTATCAAGCAAGCCTCGTTAGCGAGTGGCTTCCAGCATTGAACGGCGTGGTTGAAAAGCTGAAGAGCGGAGCAAAAGTTGCCGATGTGGGATGCGGCCATGGGGCTTCCACATTGGTGATGGCTCAAGCCTTTCCGAAATCGAGCTTCATCGGATTCGACTTTCACGAGCCTTCGGTGGCCCGCGCGAATGAACTTGCAGCTGAGGCAGGGTTGAAA
>CAYGUE010000050.1:9459-11929 GCA_964352885.1 uncultured Pirellulaceae bacterium | reverse complement strand
GGTTGAAAAACGTCCGTTTCGATGTGTCCGCGGCAAAGAGCTTTCCAGGCAACGACTACGACCTGATCGCCTTTTTTGATTGCCTCCACGACATGGGTGATCCCGTTGGAGCGGCCACACATACTTTTCGGGCGTTAAAGCCAGATGGGACAATGATGCTCGTTGAGCCGTTTGCACACGACGAACTGAAAGACAATCTAAATCCGGTCGGACGGATGTTCTATAGTTTTTCCACAATGATCTGCACACCTGCATCCATTAGCCAGGAAGTTGGACTGGCATTGGGCGCTCAGGCTGGAGAAAAACGCCTTGGAGAAGTTGCGGCAGAAGCGGGCTTCAGTCAATTTAGACGTGCCACCGAAACACCCTTCAATCTGATTCTTGAGGCAAAGCCGTAGAAAGAATTTGAATCGAAAGTCGGTGGCCGCCAACTACCGAAGATCATTCCTAACACAGCCTACGAATCTGAAGCGAACTAAATCAGCTGAGGGAGGGTGAACTGATTCTAGGCTGGCGTGTCCTTACTCCAACCTGCAGTGCCATATGCGGAAGCCAGTCTCCGCAATACAATCTGCGAGTCAAAAACCTTCGGTTATCAATCGCTTTTCGCCAAAGACTCACGGCATGAACCCTCGCAAACTACTCGTCACCGCGGCTCTACCCTACGCTAATGGACCGATTCATCTCGGGCATCTGGTTGAGTACATTCAAACGGATATTTGGGCTAGATTTCAGCGATTGCGCGGCCACGAAGTCCTTTTCGTTTGTGCGGACGACACTCACGGTACCGCGATCATGCTGCGGGCTCAGAAAGAAGGTCGCTCAGAGGTAGAAGTTATCGCCGAATCGAGCGAAGCACATCAACGCGACTTTGCCGGATTCGACGTCAGTTTTGACAACTACGGCAGCACTCACAGCGATGAAAACCGAAAACTCTGCGGCGAGATCTGGCAAAAGATTCGCGACGCTGGGCTAGTGAAATCTAAGGAGATCGAACAACTCTTTGATGCCGAGAAAGGAACATTCCTGGCGGACCGATTCGTTACCGGCACCTGTCCAAAGTGCGGCAAAACGGATCAAGCCGGAGACAATTGTGAGTGCGGACACACTTACTCGCCCGTTGAGCTAATCAATCCCGTGAGTGCACTTTCGGGAACCAAACCCGAAGTTCGAAATGCAAACCATCTGTTCATTGAGCTTGAACAACTCCGCGAGTTTCTGACCGGGTGGACTCAGAACAACGACAGTCTGCAACCAGAAGTTGCTAACTACATCAAAGGCCAATTCCTCGGTGATGATCTGCGAGACTGGGACATCTCACGCCCCGCTCAATATTTCGGTTTCGAGATTCCGGACAGTCCTGGCGACTACTGGTACGTCTGGTTTGATGCGCCGATCGGATACATCGCGTCCACGCAACAATGGTGCGATGCGAACGGACAGCAACTGGATGACTGGTGGAAGAATCCTGATTGCGAAGTCCACCACTTCATTGGCAAAGACATCATTTACTTTCACACGCTGTTTTGGCCGGGCATGCTCAAGACAGCCGGTTACAACTTGCCAACGAAAGTTCGCATCCACGGTTTTCTGACTGTCGATGGTGAGAAAATGTCAAAGCGTAAAGGTACGTTCATCAAGGCAGAAACGTACCTAAAACATCTTGATCCATCCGCTCTGCGATATTTCTATGCCTCGAAACTGGGACCGAGGCTCGACGACATCGACTTAAACCTCGAAGAATTTCAAACCAAGGTCGATACGGACCTTGTGAACAAAGTCGTCAACCTTGCATCGCGATGTGCAAAGTTCCTGCAACCAACAGGATTGTCTTCTAAATGGCCCGACGACGGGGACCTGTTCAAACAAGCCGCCGATTCTGCGGACGAGATTGCCCAAGCATACGAAGACTGTGACTACAACAAAGCGATGCGGCTGATTCTGGCTGCTGCCGATCGGGCGAATCCGTTCATCGAAAATGCAGCACCGTGGGTGTTAAAGAAAGACGAAGACAAGGCGCAGGAACTTCAGGACGTTTGCACGATCGCAATCAACCTGTTTCGACAGCTCGCGATTTTCCTCGCGCCGGTACTGCCGGAACTCGCCGAAAAAACCGGCGAACTGCTTGGTGATCCGATCACTTCCTGGGATCAGGCCCAAACGCCTCTACTCGGCACGCCAATCAATAAATTCAAACACATGATGAAACGAATCGATCCAAAGGATATCGCAATGATGACTGAAGAAACAAAAGCTGAACAAGACGCCGATGCTGCTGCAGGAGCTACATCAGAATTAGCTGCAAAATATAACGACAGCCCACAGAACCTGATCGACAAACCGCTTTCAGATGAATGCACTTTTGATGATTTCATCAAAGTCGATTTGCGTGTCGCACGCATCATTCAGGCTCAGCATGTCGAAGGCGCTGACAAGCTGCTTCAACTGACGCTCGGGCTCGGTGGAGATG
>CAYGUE010000050.1:0-9449 GCA_964352885.1 uncultured Pirellulaceae bacterium | reverse complement strand
GAAAAACGGAACGTCTTCGCAGGCATCAAGTCTGCCTACGATCCCGCGGACCTTGAAGGCCGCCTTGTTGTGATGGTTGCGAATCTGAAACCGCGAAAAATGCGGTTCGGCATGAGCGAGGGCATGGTCTGTTGCGCAGGCGGACCCGAAGCCTCAGAGATTTACCTTCTCGATCCGGACAACGGTGCCCAGCCTGGACAACGAGTTACGTAAAACAACGTGATATCCCGAGAAAACCCCAAGGTCGTGCGAAGATTTGCACGACCTCGCTTTTTGAACGCGTTACGATGAAGGCCCCACTTCCGAAGCATTTTGTGAATTACTAACTTGAGGGGATTGGCTATGAGTTGCTTGAAAAGAAGCACGTTGTCGTTTGTGTTTTTGCTTTCTATGTTCGCGATGGCGAATGCTCAATCGATCACGGTTGGTATCGAAGAATATGCTGACCTTGGCACCAACGCGAGGATGGCCGTGATGACGACTGACCCAAGTGGTCGCCTGTTCGTCAACGATCAATTGGGCGGGATCTATCATGTCGACCGAAACACTCGCGACGTGACACAGTACCTAGATCTTTCTGACGACGGCGCTTTTCCAAGTTTGGATTTGGTCACTGGTTCCGAACCCGGATTCCAGTCGTTCGCTTTCCACCCAGACTTTGATCAGCAAGGCGAAGCTGGCTTTGGCAAGTTTTATACGATGCACAGTTCGGCGAATAATTCGCCGACGCCGGACTTCAATCCAGGAGGAAGCAACGTGTTCCACAGTGTCCTGCTGGAATGGAATGCATCCGATGCTTCGTCGAACACATTTGTTGCCGCCAATAGTGCGTCGCCTTTCCGCGAAGTCGCACGGTTCCAACAACCCTTCAGCAACCACAATGCGGGCATGATTGGATTCAATTCATCTGTCGGCGCGGGCGATTCTGATCGAAACAATTTGTACGTTGCAATCGGCGATGGAGGAAGCGGTAACGACCCACAAAACAATGGACAAAACTCAGGCAATCCATACGGAGCGATTCTGCGAATCGATCCACTTGGAAACAACTCGGCCAATGGCCAGTACGGGATCGTTGCAGACAACGCATTGGCAGCAGATGGAGACGCCAGCACACTGGGCGAGATCTACGCATATGGTTTGCGAAACCCGCAGCGGTTCGGATGGGACAGTCTCAACGGCAACATGTATATCGCTGACATCGGACAAGGTTCTTTTGAAGAAATCAATTTGGGCCAAAACGGAGGCAACTTCGGTTGGGACCAGCGAGAAGGATCTCTCGGCACGACCCCTGACGGGTTCATCGACCCTGTTGCTGATTACTCTCACTCCGGATTCATGACCAACCCAACCGCAGGCGGCAGTCTCGCCGTCACCGTTGGCGAAGTCATTCGCGGCGGCTTCATTCCGGAGCTTGAAGGCCAGCTGCTGCTGGGGGATTTCCCCAACGGAGCAATCTACACGCTGGACGTTGACAACGATCCGCTAGATGGTGGACAGGCTTTTCTTCACGAACTGATCCTTGAAGATATGGCGACGGGTCAGCAGGGTCGGCTAAGTCAGCTGATCGGTCAGAACCGCGTTGACCTGCGATTTAGCTACGGTGTCGACGGAGAAATATTCATTCTCAACAAACGAGATGGAATCATTCGTCGACTGGTAACTCTTTCCGCCGTGCCAGAACCTTCTTCAGCAGCGTTGATTTTGATCGGCAGTTTCTTGCTGGTAGCTCGCCGAAGAAAATCGGCGTAGCGGGATCACAACGCCTATTGAAAGAATCCACGTGAACCCGGGGTGCCTTTGTACCCCGCGCCGATGGGCTTGTTTTGCAGCGCACCTCGAATCACTCCGCCGGGATCTCGTGCAACTTTGTCGACAAGATGTCTGGCGTCGTTCATCAACGGCTCAAGCTTCGCACTGACCCGTTTTACTTCATCTGAAACTTCCTTGATATTGCGAATCGTCTTGAGGGCTTCGTCGTAAACTTCTGAATCGTTGAACAGCTTGCCGACGGTTCCATTCTGATTGCCGAACGTCTCCTGCAGTTTTTCAAGCGTGTCACCGAGGCCTTCTGCTTGCGCAATCAGAGCACGGATGTCTTTCACGCCGCCATTGATTTGTTCAACAACTTCCGGGCCGGTTGTGCCAAGGCTTTCCGTGAACGAAGTAATATTGTCGAGGTTGTCATTGACTTTGGTGCCAATCCCTCCGAACTCACCGATAACCTTGCGACCATCCGAGATCGCAATGCGAACCTCTTTGAAAATCGACGGAATCTCTTTAATTAATTCATTGAAGTTACTGCGAACATCGGGATCTTCCATCGTCGCGACGATCTGCTCGAAGAAGATATCGACATTGTCGAGTGCGGCCTCGGCTTTCATACTGAGCTGTCGTATATCGGCGATCATCTTCTTAATATCGCTATCGTCGTCGGTCAGGATTGCGTTGACTTGCGACGTCAACGTGTCGATTCCTTCGCCGGCTTTGCCGATCGTCGCGCTCGTCTCTCGGATCGACCCCAACGTCGATGAGATATCGTCTTCCAACTCCAACGCTGCAGAAATCAGCTCCATTGGATTTGGCTTCACTTCGTATCGACGCAGTTCTGAATTGTCAGACACCAACTGCCCTCGAGTCTGTTTCGCAAGTGGTAAAACCTCCAATCCCGCGTCGCCAAGCACAGATTCGGCTCCGATCGAAATCGTTTCATTTTCGTAAACATGCTCGCTCTCTCGAATGGCCAGACGTAGAACCACGTGATCATCTTCCGTTTTCACGTCGGCGACTCGTCCGATCAAAATTCCATTCTTGCGAACAGGTGTGCCAACGCGAACGCCCGGTGCCGAATTCGGTTTTAAAAAGATGTTATACGTGCTGTTCCAACCTTCACTCATCAGAAAGATCAGAATGCCCAGAATCAAGATCACGATCACCGTGTAGATTCCAACTCTCAGTTTTTGAACGTTTTCATCCATGAATTCACTCTAAAGGGAGTTTTGTGCCGTTCGCATTTCCATCAATCGCTCTCCAGCTTCGCCGTTGATGAACTGTTGCACGCGTCGATCACGACAGTGCTCAAGTTCCGGAACGGTGCCGTCGAAGACGATTTGGTTTTCACCAGGTTCCAAACGTGTTGCTGGCATCAACATGATGACTCGATCTGGAATCTTCTTTGCCGTGTTCATATCGTGGGTCACCACGATGCTGGTCACAGGATTCCTGCGACGAGTCCGCACAATCAGTTCGTTGATTACGTCGCTCATGATTGGATCGAGACCCGTTGTTGGCTCGTCATACATGATTAGCTCGGGATTCATGATCAAAGCCCGGGCAAGTCCAACTCGTTTTTGCATTCCTCCCGAAAGTTCAGCTGGCTTCTTGAACACCACCGAATCAGGGAGCCCGACTTCGGACAATCGCGAAAGAACCATGTCGTGGACTTGCTGCGATGTAAAGTTGCCATGTTGCATCAACGGAAATGCAACATTCTGCCCGATCGTCATACTGTCGAACAGGGCAGCATTCTGGAACACGAATCCAAACCTCAGACGCAAGCGACTGAGCGCTTGATCGCTGAGCTGTTGAATTTCTTCGTCGTCAAAAAAGACACGTCCCCTCGTTGGCTTGATCAAACCGATAATGGTTTTCATCAATACTGTTTTGCCACAGCCGCTCTCACCCAGAAGCGCGAGGGTTTGCCCAGCCGGGATCGTCAAGTTGATGTCTCGCAGCACGACCTGTCGCCCAAACGAAACACTCAGGTTTTCGATTCGAACCAGCGGCTGATTGGCTTCCATGAACTGATCAATCACAGCAAACTGGCTCCTTCGGGATACATGGTGAAGTAAACCGAATCAAGGGCGATGCCAAGAAACAGATCCAACATCAGAATGGCAACGAACGAATAGACAAATGAATTGGTCGAAGCGGAACCAACTCCCTCGGCACCGTCGGTACAGTTGAAACCCTGATAGCAACTAACCATTGCAATCGCCGAACCGAAAAAGACGCTCTTGAACAACCCCACGAAAATATCAAAGTTGGAGACGAACTTTGCACTGTTGTGCCAATAGTGGTGAATGTCGATGCCCAGAATGTTGACGCTATAAAAGTGACCACCTGCCACCCCCATGAAGTCCGCCATCACGGTCAGCGTCGGAATTAAGAACAGACATGCCATGAACCGAGGCACGACCAGATAATGAACAGGGTTCACACCCATCGCCGAAAGTGCGTCTATCTGCTGAGTCACGCGCATCGTGCCGAGTTCGGCCGCCATCGCACTGCCGACGCGACCGGCAAGCATCGTCGCTGCCAACACCGGACCGAGCTCTCGAAGCAAAGTCATGTTGATGACTCCGCCCAAACGAGTCTCCAGACCGATTTGTTTGAATTGAAAATAGCTTTGAACCGCCAAAACCATGCCGATGAACGTTCCGGTCAGTGCAACCACCGGAAGCGATTTGACTCCGACTTCGTAGAAGTTTGACCAAACGGTGCCTCGGCGTGGCATACGTGAAACCATCCAGCCGAGCGTTCGCGAAACGAACAATGCAAAATCACCAAGCGATATCAGTCCGTTGAGCAACGAGTCGTACCCATTGAGTACAACGCCACCGATATGGCTAACAAAGGCTACAAGCCATCCGAAAAAACCGCGTGGTGCGGATTCGTCAGGGAGCTTTGATGGTGTTGGGATGGAGGCCAAGTTTGTTGCTAGATTAGGTTCACGGCGCGAAATTGAATAATTCAACCAGCGCGCAACTTGATTCGTTTAGCCCCCTAAAGCATCACTCCTATCTTCGACCTGAGCAGGTTGCTCTCATGAGAAGATTTAAGGATTAGGTCAAGTTTTCTGGCATGGTGCTAGCGTTAGCCTGCTATTTAACCGGCAATTCGAGCCAGCCATTCTTTCGCATCCACGATTCGCAGAGCTTCGGCCATTGGGTGATCGGGACGTCCTCAACATACCTGGCCCCGAAACCATGGCCTCCCGAGTCGAAAACATGGCACTCGACAAGAACGTCCGCTTCTTTGTACAGCCTTGCGAGGACCAGTGCATTTTGAACCGGGACAAAGTCATCGAACGCGTGTACCAAAAACGCAGTCGGTGAATCTTCGGTCAGCTCCATTCCCACTCGCATTCCCGGCCCCTTGTCGCCATCCAACTGCACCATTCGAGCACCGTAGACAGGGACAATGAAATCTGGGCGACGAGATTGCTTGTCGACATCATCGATTTCAGTGTAAGTTTCGTTGCCCAAAGCTGCTGCAACGACGATCGCTCCTCCGGCTGAAAACCCAAGTGCTCCGACGCGGTCCGACTTGACATTCCACTTTTCGGCGTTGTGCCGAACCAATGCAATTGCGCGTTGCAAGTCTTCTGTAGGCGCCGCGGAAGGTACGGGTTCTTTCGCCGTAGGAACACGGTACTTCAGAATGAAAGCGTTGACACCGATCGAGTTCAGCCATTGAGCGATCTCAGTTCCTTCGAGATCCCAAGCCAAAATATAAAAGCCACCTCCAGGGCAGATGACGACCGACGTCCCAGTGTTCTTTTCCGCTGCGGCCGGCCAGAAATGCAGTTCTGCTTTGCCGACATTGGTGATTCGCTGAACACGTTTTCCGGCAATGAGGTCGCCCGACGCTTTCGTCGTGTCGTGCTCCTTGCCAACCTTCATCTGCTTGTCGATTGCTGAGTCCGGCCAAACCATGACGACTTCCGCGTTTTCATCCGAAGGGACGAGATGAGCATCCGTTGGTCGATTCAACATCAACCAACCCCCAACGACCAAAGCCAGTAGACCAATAATGGCGACGAGTTCGCGCGAGAAAATAGGATTTGAGTTTGTTGATGCCATGAGACTTATTTTGTCTCAGTGAGCCCACGTTTACCAGCCGAAAGAGCAATTAGTTAAATTTGGCACCAACTCACAATCGAGCGAATAACTCAATATTTCCTGACAAGACCAACAACAATACCCTGAACCCGGACGTCCTTGCGATAAATCGGCTTCATGTTTCTGTTAGCTGGCTGAAGTCGCACCCGATTTTTCTCCGGAAACCAATACTTCAGCGTCGTTTCGTTTTCGTCATCGCAGACAACAACGATGTCGCCTCGCTCGGCACTGGACTGCTTTCTCACCAAGACAAAATCCCCCGGAGCAATCTGGGCTTCGATCATCGACTCGCCACTGACCTCTAGGACAAAGTCGGCTTTCTTCTGGGTGCTGTCGAAATCAAAGCGTTCCGCTTGAGCAAATGTTTCCGTCATTGGGCCTGCAGTCACGTGACCAATGAGAGGCAGCCCACGCGTCGCAGACTTCTCCGTCAGCGTAATCGACCTGGCGCGATTTTTTCCTCGCTTGATCATCCCTTTTGCTTCGATACGATGCAGCAATCCGGCAACGCCGTTGGGAGACGTGATGCCCAAGTGATCTCCGATCTCGCGGATTGTTGGCACATGGTTCTGCTGTTCAATTTGCCGCTTGATGTACTTGAAAACTCGAGACTGGCTCTTAGTGAGTTCATTTGGATCATCAGGCATAGGAGTCTCCGAAGTTAACGCAAGGCGCGACCGGTTGCAGGAGCGATACTATCACCCATCCTCGACAGATAGATTCCGTACTCGGATTCCCAATAGTATCAATAATTCGATACAATCTGCAACTTCCAATGTCTAAATACGATCCCGCTGATATTTCATGAATGACGCAGCTCAAAAAGTATGCCTTGTGACGGGAGGCAGCAGCGGCATCGGCTTGGCAACGGCAAAACGCTTCGCCCACGAAGGGTACGCGATCTCCATCTGTGGCCGACATAGCGAGGCGTTGGAATCGGCTGCAGATTCCATCGGCAACGCGGCTGCTGTGTTGAAGGTAACAGCTGACGTCGGCGATTCAAATTCCAGAAAGAAACTTATCGCAGAAACGATCGGGACGTATGGGCGTATCGATGTGCTAGTGAATAACGCCGGCGCAGCACCACTGAACGATTTCGAGTCCATCGATGAGGAGGCATTCGAAGATGTGCTCAACACCAACATTCGCGGTGTTTTCCATCTTTCACAAGCGGTCTGGCCAATTCTCAAAAGTAACGGAGGTGGCTCAATTGTGAACATTTCGTCACTGGCAGCTCTCGATCCGTTTCCTGGATTCAGTATCTACGGCGCGTCCAAGGCGTGGATAGAAATTTTCACCAAAGCAATCGCCGCCGAAGGAGTTGACCACTCGATTCGTGCCTGTTGCGTGCGCCCAGGGGCTGTTGAAACGGATCTTCTGCGCGGCCTGTTTCCTGATTTCCCAGTTGATCAATGCGTGAGCCCAGAAGACATCGCAAACAAAGTCTGGGATTGCATCGCTGATCCCGACAACCATCCCAGCGGTGAAGCTTTCACGGTCAGCAAATAGAATGATTCGACTCTCACGTGAAATTCGATTTTCCTTGGCATCGCCAGACGAACTGAGCCAGCAACTCTATCAGCCCAATCAGAAGAACTCGTGGGCTGCGTGGCCGATCACGAATCGTATTGCGCCGCAGCTAATGTTGAGCGCCGTCGTTGAAGGCGAGCCCGATCTGGTGACTGGTTATCTTTGCAATGTGACATTGATTGACAAAGCGTTGCGATCGTTTGTCAATGAGTCCCTGATTCCCTCGTTGGCAAATGTGACCTTGGCTCGACTTCCGTCAGCGGAACAAATACTGAGGCAATGCATTCGGTTCTTTTCTCAACGCCAATTTAAAAATGCATCGCTCGCTTCGGTAACGCTGCATCTTTCTCCCTATCTCTCGTACAGCATCTACGCTGAAGCACCCAACATGATCCAGCTCACTCACCAGTTCGAGTTTTCTGCAGCTCATCGATTGCATTGCGATTCTCTCTCTCCAGAAGAGAACCAAGCGACGTTTGGCAAGTGTAACAATCCGGCAGGACACGGACACAACTACGTCGTGGAAGTATCTGTCTCAAGCGAAGCCTCTAGTGACGACGGTTACGTAATCGGCATCGGACAACTTGCCGAGATCGTCAATCGAAACGTGATCAATCCGCTTGACCACAAGAATCTCAATGAAGACATAAAACATTTTGCAGCCGTAAACCCCAGTGTCGAAAACATTTGCGTCGCCATTTTTGACTGGCTCAAAGGCGACATCGAATCGGCGGGATGCCAGCTTGCCGAAGTGAAAGTTTTCGAAACACCCAAGACATGGGCCAGCTTCAGCGGATAGAAACGTACCGAGGATTCCAATCTTGATTGCTTATTGGCATGCTCACGCAAGCCTGCGGCTTGCCGTGAAACAATGAGAATCACTCACGAACTTGGAGATGAATCCATGAATTTTCAAACGCGAATTTTTCTAACCGTCGTCGCTGCGCTGCTGGCAATCGGGCAGCCAGATTCGACCGCCCAGAAAACGCCCGAGAAACCGGCGACGTCCGAATTTAAACCAGTCGCTGCAGAGCAAGAAAACATCGACTTCGAGGCAGCGCTCAAAAAGCATGTCGAACATTTGGCGACGACGATTGGCGAAAGAAACCTCGATCACTACGACGAACTCTGCGAAGCCGCGGACTACATTGAAACAGAATTCAAAAACTATGGCCTGTTGCCGACTCGTCAAGCGTTCGAAGTCAAAGGCTTGGACTGCTTCAACATCGCTGCTGAAATCAAAGGCACGACAAAGCCGGAAGAAATCCTGATCATCGGCGGTCACTACGACAGTGCTCAAGGAACACCTGGAGCGAACGACAATGGAAGCGGCACAGCAGCGATGCTCGCGCTGGCCCAACACTTCCGCGACACAAAACCTGACCGCACACTTCGCTTCGTCGCATTCACCAACGAGGAACCTCCTTATTTCCAGACTCGCGACGAAATGGGATCGTGGGTCTACGCGGAGATGTGCCGACTTGAAGACCAGAACATTGTCGGCGTGATCAGCTTGGAGACGATGGGATACTTTACGGACAAGAAGAACAGCCAACACTATCCGTTCCCGCTTGATCGCATGTATCCTTCGACCGGAAACTTCATTGGCTTCGTCGGCGACATCGGCTCAGGGAAGATGATGCAAAAAGTCCTGAAGTCATTCAAGAAAAACTGCGAAGTCCCCGCCGAAGGTGCTGCGTTGCCGGGCAACATCCCCGGTGTCGGCTGGTCAGATCATTGGTCTTTCTGGCAAGAAGGCTACGTCGGAATCATGATCACTGACACCGCTCCTTATCGCTATCCGCATTACCACAAGGCAACTGACACGCCAGACAAGTTGAACTATCCAGTTTTCGAAAAAGTGGTCGAAGGCTTGGTCAAGCCGATTGAGATATTGTTGGAGCGGGAGTCGAAGCAGTGATCCAATCACAACCCGAAGCGTGAGTTTTGAAGTTGCACTGATACAAGCCCGAAGAGGTTGTGAATAATTGTGTGTTTGCGTGTTTTTTTAATTGC
>CAYGUE010000049.1:0-38708 GCA_964352885.1 uncultured Pirellulaceae bacterium | reverse complement strand
GCGCATACTGATGGCTTTGCCACGAAACGGCGGGACATAGCTAATTGGTTCGAGCTTGGTAAGGTCACGAATATGCTGATTGACTGCCGTCCACTTCATCTCCAGTCGCTCCGCCAGCCATTTTGGCTGAAAGAGGACGACTTCATCACGAAAGTCACCGACGAGTTTCTCAAGTCCACGAAGCACATGTCGACGCGTTTTTTGTCCCGGAGGCAGCAGGTCAACCAGGGTTTTCATATCTGAGTCGATTCGAATTCCGGCGGCGTTATTCTTTGAATCGAGCCGCTCAATCGCCCCTGATTTCTCGAGTAGGCTTTCGCATGTCGCGATCCCTGTCGTGCCGATCGAGAGATCAAGTTCTTCCTTGATCTCTTGCAGCGTCATTTCGATCGGGTCCGACGGAATCGTCCGCAGGTATTCATAAACATCCCGAATTATTTCTCGCGATGGATAGGAGCTCTCTACAAAGAACTCCTGAATGAATTTGTCCTGATACGAAAACAGCATCAGGCATTGGGAAGGCTTGCCGTCACGCCCTGCCCTGCCCGCTTCCTGATAGTAGGCCTCGACGCTGCCGGGCATGTTGTAATGCACGACAAATCTCAGATCGGCTTTGTCAATGCCCATGCCGAACGCGTTGGTCGCGACGATGATCGGTGTCTCTCCCGACATGAACTTTTCTTGAACGACACGCCGCTGATCAGGAGCAAGTCCTCCGTGATAGAATGCGAGACTTCGATCGATGTTTGATTCCAAAAGCTCAACCAGATGCTCGCAGTTTTTTCGCGTTGACGCGTAAACAATGCCAGCACCCTCAGTCTCTTGAATGTACTTAATAAGCCGTTGATCTTTTTCGTGGTTGCCGTTTGGTGTCTCCACGCACAGCGATAGATTCTCCCTGGCGAATCCCGTCACGAAGGTTGCCGGACGGTCAAAATTCAAAATTTTGGCGATGTCGTCCTGAACCAGTTTCGTCGCGGTCGCAGTCAACGCCACGGTCTGCGGATTGCCAATTCGTTCGCGAAACTTTCCCAGCCTCGCATAGTCAGGACGAAAGTCATGGCCCCATTGGCTAATGCAATGGGCCTCATCGATAGCCAAAAGTTGAATTTCGATCTTGTTGATCGCTCGCATGAACGCGTTGCTGCGAAGTCGTTCAGGGGCGATGTAAACCAGTTTGTACTGTCCAGCTGACATCATCGCCAAACGATTTTGCTGTTCGTCCGGCGAGAGAGAACTGTTGATGAAAGTCGCGGGAACTTTGATTGCGTTGAGCGAGTCAACCTGGTCTTTCATCAAAGCAATCAGCGGGGAAATCACAATCGTGACCCCGGATCGAGCGATCGTGGGCAGTTGGAAACAGAGGCTCTTACCACCACCGGTCGGCATGATACAAAGCGTATCTCGCCCGGAGATCACTGCATCGATGACTTGACGTTGCCCGGGACGAAACCCCGGCAGCCCGAAATTCGGGAGCCAGTCTTCGGGATTGATAGTTTCGTTGGTCACGGCGGCGGGCTGTACGAGCAGGTGATTCAGCACGAGATTATAGCGCAATTCGCCAACCCACGAACCCGCCGTTGAAGGAATCCTGAAATTCGTTCAAACCGAAAGGTCTTAAGCTGCGTAGGAAAAAAATTGGGCATCCCCCGGTAGTTTTCTGCTTCGATACTGATTCAAATATTCTCATGCCCATCGTCATCAACGTCCACGAACTCACTCGGCGATTTGAATTGCGCGATCGCGACGTTGTTGCGGCGGATCATATCTCCTTTCACGTTGACGATGGAGAGGTATTTGGGCTGCTGGGCCCCAACGGAGCAGGCAAAACGACTGCCATGCGGATGATTCTGGGGCTGCTCAAAGCTAACTCTGGATACGCAGAGATCCATGGCTTCCGTTCTGACGAACAGCCGGAAGAAGTTAAACGTCGAGTCGGGTTTGTTTCGTCTTCGGCTGGAGTTTACCAGTGGCTGACGGCACATGAGATGCTCAGCTTCTTCGGAGACGTGTACGGCATGAGCACCGTTGATTGTGATTCGCGGATCGAAGAGCTATCGCAATTGTTGGGCTTCGAAGAGTTTCTGCACCGCAGATGTGCTGGACTGAGCACCGGTGAAAAGCAGCGTATCAACCTTGCCCGCGCGATGATCCACGATCCAAGTGTGATGATTTTCGACGAACCAACGCTTGGGTTGGATGTCATTGGCAGCCAAGTGATCTTTCGACATATCGATCTGCTTCGCGAACAAGGTAAAGCGATTATCCTTTGCACGCATCGTCTCGAACAGGCGCAGCGAGTTTGTGATCGGTTCGGATTGCTACATCAAGGCAAACTCGTCTTAGGCGGAAAACTTGCAGAGCTCCAACAAAAAACTGGCCGGAGAGATCTGGTTGAGATCTTCGTCGATATCATTGACGGAAAATTCATGTCGACCGAAACGTCGGCTTCTTAGAAAACGCCAACTCGAGTCCTTGATTGAACGATACAGCGAAAACTGAACTGAAGCAAAATCGTGGTGGCGTCTCGCGGATTTGGAGGCTGGCAAAGAAGGAACTGCGTGAAACGTTGCGCGACCGTCGCACGATCGTGACGCTGGTCTTTATGCCGCTGCTGGTGTATCCGATCTTGAGCCTCGTGTTTCAGAATTTTCTGATGTCTTCGCTTGGCGTGGCAGCAAACGATGAAGAGCAAAAACATACAATTGTGTTCGCGTCGAATCTTCCTGAGGCCGAGTCGGCTACGTTTCTAAGAAGAGTTTCTCTGGGAATTGCAGAGTTCCAAGGTCAATCAGAAAGCGAGTCTGCCGATGACGAGACGAAGCTCCCAGATGATTCAGTCGAACAGGAGCAGCCTCTGGACTATCGTGTCGTTGTCGAACAGAAAGGTAGCGGTCCTGAACTTTCAGAAAACAACTGGATGTATACCGAAGATCTGAGTGAAAAAGATTTGACGCAAATTGTCGCGCAGGGTGATGCCGATGTTGGAATGATACTCAATATCGACGCCGAGAAGTTTCGGATCTCAGGTTTGAAGATCATTCAACGCGAGGATCAAGTTTCCACGACGGCGGCGAATTATTTGCGTACTCGGTTTCGCCAGTGGAATGATATCTTCATTGAGAGGGTTTTTACCGCCAGAGGCGGAGAGCTACCGGTCGCTGAGCCGGTTGTGAAACGAATTGAGATTGGTTCTGGCAGCTCGACCGGTGGCACGATTGCCTCCATGATTCCGTTGGCGTTGGTCTTGATGACGATCACCGGAGCGGTTTATCCTGCGATTGACTTGACGGCTGGTGAACGCGAACGCGGAACGCTGGAGACACTCATGGCTGCGCCGATCCCACGAATGGGGATCTTGTTTGCAAAGTTTATCGCGGTGGTCACCGTTGCGGTGTTGACGGCTATTCTGAACCTCGTCGGAATGACGATCGTGATGTGGGTATTTCAGCTAGATCAAATGCTTCCTGGTGGCGGGCTAACCGTTGGAATCATTTTCAAAGTCTTCCTGTTGCTCGTTTTGTTTGCGGCGTTCTTCGCGGCGTGTTTGCTGATGGTGACCAGCTTCGCTCGATCGTTTAAGGAAGCTCAAGCCTACCTCGTGCCGATCATCTTGCTGTCGCTTGGCCCTGGTTTGTTGGCGATGTCGCCTTCGGTTGAATTGACTGGACTCACTACTGTGACTCCGATGATGAACTTGCTGGTGTTGGCTCGAGATGTAATGACCGGCCAGGTCCAAACGGGCGCGGCCGTGATTGCTGTGATCTCGACGCTGGTTTATGCGTTTGTTGCTCTGTCGATCGCCGCGCGTATGTTTGGGGCCGATTCGATTCTTTATTCTCAGCAATTGAGCCTCTCAAGTTTGGTGACGCGTCCCAAGCGGCCGTCGGCATTTGTGCCGGTAGTTTCTGCACTCTTGTGCCTGGTGTTGCTATTGCCGATCAACATGGTTTCGATTGGAGTCTTGGGGCGAATTGGCAAAGCGTTGGCCGATAACTTTTCGATGTTCTGTGTGTTGATCGCGTGTTTCACCGTGCTTTCGTTTTTCCTGATTCCGTCCATCGTTGCCTGGGTAAACCGAGTAAAATTTCGCAGTGGTTTCGGGTTAAATAACACCTCGGCATTGTATTTTGTTGCCGCTATTGTTTTGGGCCTCAGTCTGTGGCCGATTGTGATGTTGATGGTCGAAGGCACTTACGCCATCTACGGAATGGTTGCTGGTGAAACGGCTGCCAGTGCACGACACGAAATGTTGGTGAAGCTCAGTGAGGAGCAAGTTGTTCGATTTCGGCAAGTTTCGCCGGCGATTATCGCGCTGTGTTTTTCTTTGGTACCAGCGTTTTGCGAAGAGTGGTTTTTTCGCGGTATGTTGTTGCGGGCGCTTTCACGTGAATGGAAAGCGTGGACGGCGATTCTGACGACGGCGATTCTGTTCGGCGTGTTTCACATTTTATCCAACAGCGCTATTTCGCTTGACCGATTCCTCCCGACGACGCTAATCGGATTATTGTTGGGCTATCTCGCTTGGAAGTCGAACTCGATTTGGCCAGGCGTTATTCTTCACGCGTTGCACAACGGAACGGTCGCGTTTTTGGGCTACTATCAACCGCAATTGAGTGAGCTTTCGTGGTTTCCTCAAGAAGCGGAGAAGATCCCGCCGGCCTGGGGGCTGATCGCCTGTGCCGTTGCTGCAGTTGGAATGGCTTTGGTGATTAGGTCGAAGAGAAGAATTGATCCGAGCGACTTCTGATGAGCGGTTACCGAGTCCTGTGCTGATTTGATGAGAGCTCGTCGTTTTTTGATCAAGGTTTGACCAAGTCGCGAATATCCCAAAGGTGAACCGTATTGGTTCGTGTGCCGACAGCGACCCAACGATTTCCCGGGCTGATCGATATTCCCGGTGGCAATTCCTGTAAGCTGCCGTTGTAAACCGTATTGTTCTCAGGATGGAGGCGATAGGCTCGCCCATCGTTGTTGAGATGCTGCAGCAGCACGGAATCATCACACGCGACGGCAAGCCAATTTCCGCATTCCGAGATTGTCAGGTTGCCAATCCGATCCGCTTTCGGGTCGATGGTCTTTGTCGTATTACCGGATTCCAGATCAATGAATCGAATGACGTTTTTTTCTGATATCAATAGCTGATTGTTCCAGAATGTGATGACCGAATCGTAGGGGGCAATGCCAGGAATCTGCAGTGCCGTTATTCCTGTGGCGACTTCTATGACCGACACGCCCTGCTTGCCGCGATTTGCGATCCCTAAGTATTTGCCGGCCGAATCGCTCAAGAGGGAAGTTGGTCGCGAGTTCAACGCAAGTGTTTGCTCCAACTTTCCTTCCTGTTGAACCAAGTCAAACTCAATCAACTCAAGGCGGTTTTCCTTTTTCGTGGAAATTGATATCGCGAACCGCAAGTATCTCTCATCGTCTGACGGCAGCTGGGTGGAAAGAATTGACGCGTCGGGGAAACTGGCGAGCTGAGTTGTTTTTTTGTCTGTTAACGTAAGCTCATTCGACGCGGCAGCGAGTGCAAGATCAAGCAAAACTACTTTGTCATAGCCGCTACAGATAACGCTTGAATCTGACACATATCGAGCGGACAAGTGTCGCTGGAAAGAGTCGTGGAATCGCGTTGCAGAGAAACTCTCAAGATCCCAAACTGAATTGCCGGTGTGTTCACCTGTATAAATCATTCTGGTTTCATCCGCGGAGAAATCGATGTCCACAATGCGACTGGTTCGGTTCCAACCGTATGCGAGCGGTCGAAATGATGATTGAATTTGCTTTAGAAAATCTACTCTATTTTGAGTCGTTAAAATCGCGATGGATCCTGGTTGGGAGCAAGCCAAAATTCCTTCGATATCCAGTTGTTTTCGGCCTCGATCAGAATCCCAGACGGAAGTTGCACCTGCGGAATCGGATGAACACAAACTTGCGCCGTGGTCGTAAAATTCAAGGCGGGTGATGGCCTCTGAGTGACCGATGAATGAGAGCTTCGGGACTTCTGGACTAGCGGATCCTTCGGATTCCCAGATGTCGATTTCTCCCGCGTTGGTGCCCGTTGCGAGGTAACGTGAAGTTGGGTGCCATGCGAATGCGCTTGCATGACGAACGAGTGGGATTGGTCGACGTGAGGCGAGTTGAACTTGGCAATCTTCGATCGATATCAATTCGGTTTTGGCAGCGACAAAAGCCATGTTGTTATCGTCCGGCGAGATGCTGCAATAGCTGATGCCAGCTTCCAGTGCTTCGGTTGTTTCGACGATTTGTTTGCGTTCCAGATCAAAAATTTGAAGTTGCCGATCTGCATTTTGAAATAAAACGATATTTTGCTGATGAAAGAAATCAAAAGGCAGAGCGCTACCGCTGGCGGGCGTTTTAAACACGGACTCATTTCGTTCCAAATCAAAGATCATCAATTGGGACCCTGAATAAGTACTGCCATGGACTACGATCCAACGACTGCAGGGAGAAAACTTAAAACGAGCCGTGCCCATGCAGTCATCAAAAAGCAGTGTCGTTCTGCCAGTTTCAATATGTCTGACCACCGGTTTTCGTTGTCCATCGACATAGGCTATCCATTGAAAGTCAACACTCAGGGTGACCTCCGCAACATTACTTTCACGGTCCGAAGATAGAAAAATGCTGCTTTCAAGTTCAAAATCGAACATGCAGTGCAAATCAAACTCGATTTGACGTAGTCGCTCTCTCGCATCACCGACAGCGGATTCGTCCTTGAATTTTGCGATTGTTTCTTTCGCCTTTGTGAGCGAGGCAAGACCCTGGACCTGTCGCCCCATCTTGTTTGATTCGAGAGCTTGCCTGGCATTTGCAACGTAAAGCTGTTCCAGAGAATGTTTCAAGGATTCATTGGCAGCTGACTCGGCTTCCATCGAATTGGCAAGCTTGTCGACGCTCTCTCTCAAGCGGATTGAATTCAATGTTGAAACGACTGAGAACGCCAGCGACAGTAGAACGACTGCTCCGATCAAACTGGCAACGACTGGATTGCGGCGGCTCCAGAGCACTGACTTTTGCAGCCAGTTGCTCGGTTTCGCAAGGATCGGTCGGCGATCGAGATAGCGTTGCAAATCTTCAGCAAGGGCTCCAGCACTTTGGTAGCGACGAACCGAATCGGTGGCCGTCGCGGTATCAATGATGGTTGCTAAATCTTGGGGGATGTTCGGAGCACACTTTCGACAACTTGGTGCCGATTCGCCAATGATTTTTTGAATCAGTGAAGGATGATCTTCACCGTCAAATAATGGGCGTAGCGTTGACAATTCAAATAGTGTCGCACCGAGTGAGTAGACGTCGCAGAGTTCACTGTTTTCTCCGTTGAGCCGCTCGCGGCACATGTACCGAACCGTGCCAGCCAATTGGCCTGACTGTGTCAATTGAATGTCGTCAGTTTTTGCAAGGCCGAAATCTGCGACCCATGCTCGTTGGTTTTCATCGACGATCAGATTGGCAGGCTTGATGTCGCGGTGCAAGACGCCTCGGCGATGAGCATATTCAAGCGCTTCGGCAACTTGCAATCCGATTCGAGCAATATTCTTATAGATCGTGGAGTCGACTTCAGTAGCGATCTTGCTGTCATATTCACTTGAGTCAGCTGAGACTGGTTTTAACGCGTGCGGATCGGGCTGTTCGTAGTCAACGTGCGTTACGGTTCTTGCGATCGTCGAAGCCAAATGAGCCTCGTTTAGGTTCTCGATCGATTTCTGATCTTCCTTCGAATTCCCTGACTGTGGCTTGAGTTCGCGAAGAGATTCAATGATTCTTTCCAGACTCGCTCCGTCGATAAGTTGCATCGAGAAGTACTCTTGGCCTCTATGATTTCCCACACTATATATGGGCACGATGTTGGCGTGAGTAAGCTTCGCGACGACCATTGTTTCCTGATGGAAACGCTGGTTAAATTTGCTGCTTGAATCAGGGTTTACGTCTCGAATCACTTTCAACGCAACGCGACGATTTAGCGATTCGTCAAAAGCCTCATAGACGACGCCCATGCCGCCGCTTCCAAGTTTCGAGATGATTCGGAAATGGGCAATTTTCTCAGGCAGTTCGCTGGGAGTTGGCTCGGACATGCGGGCGCGTTCGAGCAATTGCAGAGACGGGAGTACTTCGGCTAGTTCATCTTGGAACTGCGGATGTTTTGCTACAAACTCGTCGATAGAGAGGGTCTCGTTTTGGTGCAATTCCTCGATAAATTCATCGATGATCAACCCGAGTCGATTTTCGTCTGCTCCTTTCAAATTATCGTTCATTGAAAACTCGTCTAAATCGTTTGGTTGGACTCGAAATCATGATCGTCAGATTCAAGCACCGTTTTCATATGTCGTAGAGCTCGTATATATCTTCGATAAGTTGCGTCAGGGCTAATTCCGAGCGATTCCGATGCTTCCTGGTTGGATAGCTGTTCGAAATGTCGCAACGTTAAGACCTCTCTGTCGATCGGCGTTAGTTGGTCCAAGAGTCCGATGATTTTTTCTCGCAATTCGTTTTGAATCACTCCGTGAGAAGGGGACGGATCCTTCCCAGTCAACGCGTCAGCAATAAGTGCCGAATTGGACCGAGCAGCATTCTGTGCACATTGCTCGCGACCGAGATCACGGCCGGCCGCTCCGAAGTGCCGCCTGTGATGTTGTGCCAGTTTTTGAATGGTCAGAAAACGGAGCCAGACGAACTCGGATACGTTTTCTGACTGATCCACAAATTCTTCGTAGCGATTGGAAGCCTCAACGAATGCTTCCTGAATGATGTCGCTTTCGTCAACGCGACGACGCAACCTTGGATCCATCCGAAATTGCAACAGACGTCGCAACCGACTCCGACTACGTTCGAAAAGGGAGTCAATTCCAGACACATCGACACCGCGTGTTGTGGAGCAATTTCTGCAAGCAAAAAGGCCGTCTCCAGAAGGTTGACGGCCGAACGAAAACTTCGACTGATACACTCTATCCGATGGTTTGCTAAGCCTCAAACCATTAGCCGTCGTCGGCGACGAAGCACGCCAAGGAAGCCCAACGAACATAGCAATAACGCTGATGTCGGTTCAGGAACGGCTGTAACGCGGGCAAAGTCGACGTAGAATTCCGCTGACGTTCCAACGTTGTAGATCGTAATCTCGTTGGCGGGAGAGGTGTTATTGCTGAATATGATCTCTTCCCAAGCGTTGGTCTGAGTCGTGAGACTCGTTGTCTGTGTTAAGCCGCCATTGCCTAGTCCGACACCAACCTGCCCGGGACCGTTAACGTAGATCCAGATTGAGCCCTCCGCGGACACTGGTCCGGTGTTGGGGGCACCGAAAACCTGAACAACGCCGTTGTTGATTCCGTTCGTCTCGACACGTAAAACATGATCAGTTTCCGTCTCCTGCCCGGGAAAGATTGGGGGCAAAAGGAGTTCGTCGTAGGCCAAAAGGTTCGTTTCGGTACTTCCCTGGCTGAAGTGGAAAATACCCCAGTCGGCTGCTGCGGAAGGTCCACCGCCTCCTTGGCCATCAAAAAACGTCTGACTACCGTTTGAGCCAACAGTTTCAAAGTTGCCATTGAGCAACAGGTCACCGGATGTGACACCGCAAATAAATATCGGTCCAAACATACATGCCAAAGCCAAAACAGTTCGCATTCGTCTCATCGCAGTTCTCCAAAAAAAGGGGTCAGATGCTAGGAGTACTGCAGACAACATCAGAAACCGGGCGCCTCGGATAAACTTTTTTTCAAATCAAAAATGAGCTGAAGCAACGGATTGGAATTAGCAAATCAGTTGAAGCCGTCGCCTAATGGCGTGAGGACGCAAAAATCTAAGAAAACTCATGGCTTCGTGACTCGTGTTTTCAACGACTGCGTCAATTGGTCTCGAAGGCCAGCATCATAGGAGGGCTGAACGGTCTTGCTATAATTGCAGCATGAAAACTGCAGCAAAAATTATTCTCGTAGCTCATCTCATTTGTTTTGTCGCAATAGCCGAAGGGAAGCAAGTCCCGGTTGAATTGCCGGAGGGGTTTTCAATCGAGAAGGTTGCCGGCAATGATCTGGTACCTGATGCTTCTGCGATGACCGTCGATCGGTCAGGAAGTCCAGTTGTTTCGGGCCCCGGATATGTTCGTAGACTGATTGACAGTGACGATGATGGAGACTTCGATCGCTTTGAGACTTTAGCGGCGACCAAGGGGATCGCTCAAGGCGTTTGGTTCGACGGTCAGCAACTGTGGCTGACTGTAGACGGATCGATCAAACGCTCCGTTTCCAGAGAAGCTGATCAGCCCTTCGTTTTCGAAGACGTGGTCTCGATCACGACGGATCAGGAGCACGGTTCGCATGCAATTCGCAAAGGGCCCGACGGATGGTGGTACGTGCTATGCGGCAATGCGACGAAGATTCGTGAGCAATTTCATTCGCTACCAACATCGCCGATCAAGAAACCTCGCGCCGGTTTCCTGATGCGTTTTCCTGCAGATGTCGGAACGGGAACCAAATTCACTGCTGAGATCGTGTGCCATGGCTTTCGCAATCCCTACGATTTTGATTTCGACAGCGAAGGTCGCATCTACGTTTACGATAGCGATGGCGAGCGGGATGTTTCCCTTCCTTGGTATCGACCGACTCGAATTTTCAGAGTCGAGTCTGGCGATGATGCTGGTTGGGTATCCGCCAGTTGGAAACGCCCTGCCAGTTTCTTTGACATGCCGAAACTCATTGGCGAACTTGGACGCGGTAGCCCGACCGGTGTCGCCGTTTGTGATGTGGATGCGTTTGGACATGAGTACGATCAAGCCGTCTTTGTTGGCGATTGGACGTTTGGTCGCATTGGCGTGGTTAAGCGTGGAAAAAAAGTCGAGATTTTCGCAAAGCCTAAAGGCAATTTCGGCTTCGCCATTACCGATTTGGAATTCACAAGCCAAGGCGACTTGTTCATCACAACAGGTGGCCGTGGGACAGAAGGCGCGCTTTATCGGATTCGCAGAACATCAGAAATTGAATCGTACTCCATAGAGCCTTCCCAAGAGGATACTCAGGCTGCCGTAGCCAAGCGAGATTTTGTCGATCTGATGCGCAAAAGAGCTGCTGAACTTTCGAAGCCCAAAGGCCGAAATGCGGCGCCAGCCAATGAGACGTTTCTCGCCTTGTTATCCGATACGTTAACCCAGGGAGACATTGCGTTGCCAGCAAAAATTCGACTCTTGCAGTTGGCGATGGGCGGCTGCGATGGTGACCGGATGTTCGCCGGACACGAGGCAAAAAATCCGATTGAGTTTTCGGCAGCTGAATCAAAAACAATTGCGAAGAAGGTGTTGTTTCTGTTCAATCGCCGAGTTGGAACATTCGAAGTGGCTCGGCTGATTGGGATGCTGGGGCTGAAGGATGAAGCCTTGGCTAATGCGATCGCTGATGTGGCAGTTTATGAAAAGAATCCGGTGAAACGTATTCACTATCTGAACTGCTTGAAAGTAGCAAAGGGAGAACTGAACCCCGATTCAATTGCCAACGTAGCCAATGTGTTGCTGAATATTCGACGTGAGATTGACGCTGCTGGCTTGCCCGTTGATCGTAACTGGGCGCCACGGATGAAGCAGCTGGCCGATGAACTTTTTCGCGACATGAATATTCCGGAAGCGATCGTCAAGGATGTGTCGTTTGGCCAGCCGAGCGACATGTGGATGTACGATTCACTGCCAGAGATTTTTCGCGGCGTGGCACGGGCGAAAATCGCGGCAAAAGTGCAAACAGAACCTGCCGAGGCGACTCGTAAACAACTCCAATGCCTTTCTGTTGATCCGAAATACAAGGATCTGATTCGATCTTACGCTGGTCAGGATGAGTTCACCGACGTCGTTGTGATGGCGATCAGTGCGAAGCCGACTGATGGTGACTGGGATGTCTTGATGGGGGGCTTGAAGTCGTTCAGCTTGACGGTCAACAAAGCCAGTTTGATGGGGCTGAAGAAGATTCAACCTACCGACGTCAAGTCGGGCGACTTTGAATCTCTTTTGCGGCTCGAAGGGCAGCTTGGCTGGACGAATCCCGAAGTTTCCGTTCGCGATCAGATCGTGATGTTGCTTCAGACATGGACGAATCAGTCGTTTAGCTATCAGGTTCGCCAATACGATCTGCAACCCGAACGGATTCGCCAGCAAAGGACGACGCTTGATCAATGGAAGAAATATTTGGCAAAAGAGCATTCCGTCAAGATTGAAGCGGCGGCCTCCGTCAGCGATTTACTCAAGCGGTTCTCAAAGATCGATTATTCGAACGGCGAATCGGCTCGTGGGAAACTTGCCTACACACAGTTCCAGTGTGCGTCGTGCCATGACGGTGGAGGACAAAATTCGGGACCTTCTCTTGCAGGAATCGCATCCCGTTTTTCTCGTGATGATGTTCTGCGGGCGATCGTAGATCCCAATGACAACGTGCCGGACCGCTATCGTGCGGTTGTCGTGGCAACGGAAGACGGACAGCTTTTTCGCGGAAGCGTCGTCTATGAATCGATGGCGGGTATTATGCTGGCAACCAATACTGGCGAAGTTGTTCGCATCGACGCGGGTGACATTGAGTCGAGACGGAAGTCAGCGATGTCGCTGATGCCAGAGGGTTTGTTAAACGAGGCTTCGGATCAGGAGGTCGTTGACCTTTGGGCGTATTTGAAGGGGATGTAGCACTCTGGCCTGCACCGTGAGCATTTTTCGTAGCACGGTGTTCTCCACCGTGATTGCATTTCGTGTTTGTTCAATTAAAAACTGTGGGGACCACCGTGCTGAAAAAAAAACGCAGTGTCGGAACTGGATCCGGCACTGCGCTATCTGATTTTCAACTTGAAAAATCGAGCCTATGCGATTTCATCCAGCATGCGATTGATTGCTGCGTCAATCTTTTCAGGCGTTTCATAGATGCCGCTGCTGATCTGCGAACGGATTTCGTTGACTCGATCGCTGCGGAAATCGGTACCTGTTTGGCTGATCGATTGGGCTTCCGCAGAAATGTCAACTTGATCGACAGGGATCGAGTGGTTCGTGTCTGCGGCCGTTGTTGCATTGTTGGCTTGCAGGCTAACTGAAGACGTTGACTGAACGTTAGATGTAGGTCTGATTTGCATATTGGTCTCTCCCGGTTTCGGGGGTTGAGGTTTCCACTCATGAATGGCTTACGCATTCAGGTACAGGATTCCATTATTTTGGATTTAGCACAATTCCATTTTTCGCAAATAACCGGTGAATTTCAGCTCCATCCGTTGAAGCCATCCAGCTATTGCAAACTCAGTCGATGAATGTGCCATCCATGTGTCAAGCGACCAAAGCAGTGCGAACATGGGTGGTATCGACAGGCGTGCTAGCGAATCTGGAACTTTTGTTTTTGAGTGTGGGATTTTCAAATCGCGTAACGTCAGCGATTCGTGCGGTTTGTTCAGTTTTGTTCAGCTTCAATTGGGCAATTTAATACCGAATCAAGTTGACTGAGGGTAAGTACGTGCCAGAAGATGGAAGGTTCGGAGAAAAGCCAAAAGCACGCGTTGTGCTGGCATCTGCAAAATCTCCATTTCAAATGAACCGAGAGACGGGGTAAAACGTCGTAACTACATCGCAATGATTGCGAATTGCTGCCTTCAGGGACGTTGGCCCAAACTGAACTGGAGCAATTTATGCAAAATCGAATCAGCCAATATCTTCGTACTCAAACACCAGCAGCGACAACGCTTTGTCACCGGCCAACCTTGGCCTTGAGCTGTGATCAGCCAATCACCGTCGACATGGAGCGATTCTTCGAATTCAGCTTCTCGTTCGCGGAGGCATTGATGGATCTGGAAGACAAGTATCTGCCCCAAAAGCCTATCGTGCCAATGCAGCGAGAATTGTCGATTGTCGATTCGGCGTTGCAGGATGATCTCGAACTCGACATCGATGCTCGCTGGATGTAAACGAAAAGAGCAGCTGCCGAAATCGACAGCTGCTCTTGAAATTTTGGTTGGCTGTGCCACTACTTGGTGCGTCCACCGCCTCGTCCAAACTCGTTGCGACGAGCACCAAGTTGATGCTGGAGTCGCTGAACGATGCTGCTGTGCATCTGACTGACGCGACTTTCGCTGAGATCAAGCGTTTGGCCGATCTCTTTCATCGTCAGTTCTTCGTAGTAATAGAGAATGATGATCAAACGTTCGTTGCGATTTAGGCCCTTGGTGACTAATCGCATCAAGTCATTTTTCTGAATCCGACGCGTTGGGTCTTCCCCTTTTTTGTCTTCAAGGACATCGATCTCTCGAACGTCCTTGTAGCTGTCGGTTTCGTACCATTTCTTGTTCAAGCTGATCAATCCGACTGCGTTAGCGTCGCTGATCATTTTTTCTGTCTCTGGAACGGTCAGCTCCATCTCTGCAGCAAGTTCCTGGATGGTGGGCTTGCGGCCCAACTTTGTATCCAGTCGCTTGGTCGCGTTTCCGAGCTTGCTGGCTTTCGAACGAACGAGACGAGGAACCCAGTCCATCGTTCGCAGTTCATCAAGCATTGCACCTCGAATACGCGGCACGCAGTAGGTCTCAAACTTGACACCACGCTCCATATCGAAAGCGTCGATCGCGTCCATGAGCCCGAAGACTCCAGCCGAGATCAGGTCATCAAGTTCGACACCATCTGGCAATCGCTGCCAGATTCTTTCGCCGTTGTACTTCACCAATGGGAAGTAACGTTCCATGAGAGTATTCCGCAGCTGTTTGTCGCTGCAGTCTGGCTTGTACTTTTTCCAGACTTTAAGGATCTCTTCGTTTTTTGCAACCGTTGTCGCCATTCAATCCTCCGTGATTGGCTCGCGATATCCAATGGTTGAACTGGGGTCTGTTGCGACCGGTTCAACCAGATTTATGATTTCAGTTTGTCGTGGTAACTCAGAAGAGTTGCCTGACAGGGGGAGTAGTTATCAAAAATCGCTTCATCACGTCAATGAACAAATTACAAGGTTCGTAATTTTTGCGAAAAACCGCAACGGGAAGCCAATTAAAAAACCACAGCGAACAAAGTGCATGCGCGGCAATGCGCCGCGCAGAACAAGATCGCCTTCGGGGAACTATCGGTACGTATCTAATCATCAGTCCATCAAAAGATCGCAATTTTAGAAATACGCAAAGTTTGAGGGGAAACCTGCGCCACTTGGAGTGCAAGCATAGGATGTGTCGGGCTTGGAACACTATTCAAGCGTGCAGAATACGTTTGAGCAAACTGTTTCTGAGTAATAGGCAACGTGCGTGGACGCCTCGGTCTGCTTTGTTTGCGTTGATTTTTCGTGAATACAAGCTTCGAAGCGCAGGAGAGCAAGCGAATGAATACACCGAGATTCAATCGCTTTCGCGATAGGCTATTGGTCAGTCAGACCCGAATTGAAGAGTGCATGCATCACGCTGGCGTGAGCTTGCTTGCGCAAGCGTAAGGCATGACACCCGGCAACTGGTCAAGACAGCGTGGATGAACCACTCGTACTGGTCTACCAGTACTAGGCAGCGGATCGCTCCAGCCGAGAAAGCTGATCGGATGTAATCTCACCAAAGACCGTTGATTCGATGCCCTCAAGCTCTCGATCACCTAGCACGAAAATATCTTCGTTGACCCTACCGCACAGCTCAGCAATCACTGGCCTGATGGACTGATCGACCATTGCAATCGGTCGAAAGCCTGTCGCAGCCATTCGAGAAGACGCGTCACTCATCGCAATGATTAGCATGTCGATGATGGTCCGCGGCATGTCCAGATGAATCTCGTCGCCCTCGTCGGACCACGCGCAAGCGATGCGGTTTTGAAGTTCCTCGGAGATCGTAAAGACGGAAATCGATGTTTGCGTTGCACCGGCTAGGCGACTGGAAATGTGTCGTGCCAGCTTGACACGAATTTTCTCGACAAGCTGTGTAATTGTCTGCGTTTTTGGAGCGATTTGACCAATGGTTTCCATGATCAAATGTAGTGGCCGAATCGAGACTCTTTCTGCTAGCAATGATTGAAGGACCGTTTGAACGTCTGCCAATGACAGGACTTCCGGCACGACTTCGTTGACGATCGTGGGCGATGACTTTTTGAGTTCGTCGAGCAATTGAGCCGTCGCATCGCGAGTTAGTAGCTCATCTGCGTTCGCGTTAGCGCACTTTTTCAATTGTGCCGTCAATACTTCATTGGAGGATCGCACCTGGTAGCCCGCCAGTTCTGCTTGCTCCCACGCTGAGTGCTGAATCCAATAGCCGGGCTGAGCGATCGCGTCGGATGCCAAGCCAACAACGGCTCCGTTTTCCAATGGCAGAGTCGCGAGTCCGCAGTCCATCGCCAACAGGTGATCCGGTTCCAGCGAAGCTCGCTCGACGGCATTGCCCTGAATCAAGATTCGGTATTCCTTTCGACCGAGCTTCAGATTGTCGCGAATTCGAATCTTGGGCAGGATGACTCCAAGATCACCAGCGAGTTGTTGACGCACGTTACTTACGCCTTGCAACAATGTGCCACCCTGTTTCGCGTCTACGAGGCGAATTAGATCAAGGCCAAGTTCGATTTCCATCAAGTCGTTGGTCAAAAGACGATCAATCGGTTGTTCTTTGGGCGTTGGAATCGTATCTGAAACGCTGTCCGTGCTCGTTGCCTTTTCGTTTTGCTTGCTGCTATTCCATGCAAACAGGAGACAGATCGCTGCGACAGATAACAGTGGGATCATCGGCAGGCTGGTCAGCACCAACATGCCAAGGAACGACGCAGCCATGACCAGTACGATTGGCCGGGCCAAAACCTGACCGACTGCTTCACGGGAAAGATCTGTTTTTCGATGCGTACGGGTTACCAAAATACCCGCCGCCAATGCGATTAGCAGGGCCGGCAGTTGACTGACCAATCCGTCACCAATCGTCAGTTTTGTAAACGTCTCGGCGGCAACTGGAAAGGACATGTTATGGGAAAGCCCCACGAAAAGTCCTCCGAAAATATTGATCACGGTAATCAGGACACCCGCGATGGCATCACCACGCACGAACTTACTGGCTCCGTCCATCGATCCGTAGAAGTCAGCTTGCTCCGAGACTTCGCGTCGCATTTGTTTCGCTTCGACTGCATCAATCGCTCCCGAATTTAGCTCTGCTTCGATCGCCATCTGTCGTCCCGGCATGCCATCAAGTGAAAATCGCGCGGAAACTTCGCTGATTCGTGTTGCTCCTTTGGCGATCACAACGAACTGTACGACAACAATAATTGAAAAGATAACCAGCCCGATCACGATCGAGTCGCCTGTGACGAAGTTTGAAAAGCTGGCGATCACGTCTCCAGCAGCCTGTTCTCCATCCTGAGGTCCGTGAGTGAGGATCAGTCGAGTCGTTCCAATGTTCAGTGCCAGTCGCGCAAGCGTCGTCCCCAGCAAGAATGCAGGGAAGAGGCTCAGTTCCATCGGAGACTTAGCGTAGATCGTGCTGAGCAGCATGATGACGGCCAAAGTCAGATTGGCGGCCAACAGGACATCCATCACTGCGGGCGGCAGCGGTACGAGGATCACGGTCAAGCAAGCAATCAAACCGGCAGGAATGAGAAAGTCAGGCCATCGTTTATGCAGGTTCATGATTCAACATCGCGCGTAAGTTTTTCAATCGATCGCGAGACGGTATCTGGATTTTCCGATTCGGTCCAGAGTTCAGCAGAGCTAGCACAACTGATCTTGAGCTTAAATTTCTATTTTCTACACTCCACCACGATATTTCACTTTCCAAGGACGGGATGACGGATGACTGGGCGACAGCGAATACTGAAAACCGCGATGTGTTGGGCGATGTTAGCGATGTTTTTCGTTTCGATCGTTGCTCCGGCATCTGCGTTTGCCTTCGAGGAAGTGGCAGGTCAAAAAGTCACGCAAGAATCAAACAAAGAAATAGCGGAAGTACCAGAAAAAGCCGACAAAGTGCACGCCGAAGCCAGTTTTGTCGATTTGTGTAAGGGAGCAATCAATGGTGACCGCCTGTCGATCGACGAATTGATACAGTCGAAAGTAATTCCGACTCTTATTCTACTGGCAGCATTGGTCCTGACGTTCTCGGTGGCTTCTTCCATCGGGCGGTATGTCGGAGGGATGGTCTCGAAGAAAGTTGATCTGACGCTTGGAAAGTTCCTTACCAAAGCGATTCGCAACCTGCTGATGGTCGTCGTCGCAATCGGAGTATTGGGCTACTACGGCATCGACGTCACAGCCTATGCAGCGATTTTGGCCGCTGTCGGGTTCGCTGTTGGCATGGCATTGCAAGGCACGCTCGGAAACTTTGCATCGGGAGTCATGCTTTTGGTTTTTCGACCGTTCAAAGTAGATGACTACATTGTGGTCGCCGACACCGCAGGAACCGTTGAAGAAATTGATCTATTCACCACGCGAATCAATACGCCCGACAATCGCCACATCATTATCCCCAATAGTGAAATCTTCGGCAGTAAGTTGGAGAACTATACGCGCAACCAATTGCGTCGCGTGGATGTCAACGTTGGAGCTGCCTATGCCGCCGATCTTGACCAAACTCGAGCGGCTTTGGAAAGAGCAATCGCCAAGTCAGGAGGAGTCGACGAACCGTCAGGATGTGTTTGCTTAAAGGAACTCGGCGCATCCTCCGTCGACTGGCAACTAAGACTATGGTGCGATGTGGCGGACTATTGGGCTGTTCGAGAACGCTTAATTGCAAGCGCAAAGATTGAGATGGACCGAGCTGGGATTGGAATTCCGTATCCGCAACTGGATGTCCATGTCGGGGGTAAGCTACTCGCCAAATCTGCCTAAATCAATCGATGCCGCCTACTCTCTCAAAGAACTACTAACTTGTTTCCAAAGCTGATAACTCGATACGTTGTGTGGGAACTGTTAAAAGTTTTCATTGTTTCGTCGTCGGCGTTTGTATTATTGATGTTGTTTGTAGGATTGGCGCAGAAGGCTCGCGAATACGGTATCAGTCCGGATATCGTGATGCAGCTGATCCCTTTTCTCGTTCCCGAAGCGCTCATGTTTGCGATTCCGGCGACTTCGTTGTTCAGCGTGTGTGTCGTTTTTGGGCGAATGGCGTCGGACAACGAGGTCACGGCCTTGGAATCGTTAGGTTTGTCCAAGTCGTTCGTCATCGTTCCTGCATTGATTATGGCCTTTGGATTGAGTCTGTTTGCCGTTTGGCTTAACGATGTTGCTTACGCCTGGAGCCATTTCGGAATTGAGCGAGTTGTCCTCAATAGTACAGATAAGATCGTCTACAGTGTGCTGCAACAAGAAGGAAGCTTCCGATCTGACCAGTTTTCGATTGAAGTCGATGCTGTTGTCGGACGAACGCTCATCAAACCAGTCGTGACCGTAGGATCAGACGCCAACTTTCATGTGACGGCTGCGAGCGGTAGCATGACGGTCGATCCGGTAAGCCACAGCCTGCAATTTCGCATGGATCAGGGGTCGATCGACAGCGACAACAAATTCAGGCTGGTCGATGGGAATGAATCGGTCATTGAAATTCCGCTTAGGTCACACGATGATAACGCACTTGCGATGTTAAGCCCGTCCAATCTTTACCTCAGTCAAATTGCTGGTGCTCTTGAAGAACAGAAAGAGAATCTTGCGAAACTGGAATCCGAGATGACGCTTGCTGCAACGGCCCAATGGTTCGGTGGCGATTTCGTCGGGTTGTCTCACGTCGGTTGGGTGGAACAAAACAAAGAGTTAGAAGAGGCTCGCCATCGATGCAATCGCTTAAAAGTGGTTCCGCATCGACGCTGGGCCAATGGTTTCAGCTGCCTTGCGTTTGCGATCATCGGCGTGCCGGTTGCACTTCGGCTGCGAACAGGAAACTATGCCACGACATTTGGAGCGTGCTTCGTTCCAATTCTGTTGCTCTATTACCCACTTTTTATGTTTGGGCTAAACGGAGCCAAGATGAACACGATGCCGGCTTGGTCCGTGTGGATGGGAAACATTGCTTGTGCGGTTGTCGGCCTGCTATTGCTGCGTCGCGAGTTGCAGAAGTAGGGTTCGAGTAAACCTTTGGTGGTCCGTCAAGCTTGGCTTGACGAATTTGTCTGGGTGCCATGCTTACGCAAGCGTAAGACATGGCCTCCACTGACAAAGATTGGTTAAACCGCTAGTACCAAACCTGCTTCAATTCCTTCATTCGGCGGTTCACTTCTTCGTAAGGCATGCTTACGACGTTGTCGGTTACGACGTTGTCGGGAACCATCTGCTGGAAGCACTGCCGCCCGAGAGCCATGACTGCGTGGTCGTGTGCTTTGCGACGTTGAATACGAAGAGCCTTCAGCTCATAAACATGTAGTCGAAATTTGCGTTGCCGGCGAACATCGTACTGGTTTTCGGCTTTCTTCTCGCCCATTTCGATCAGATGGTCCAAAATCTCGATCTCACGTGCCAGCTTCAATGTAAAACGTTGTTGAGCATGCAGTTCTTGAGGCAACGGCTTTCGCTTGGCCTCGGATCCCGCGGTGACCAACAATCCGTCCAACTCCGCGAGCTCATGATGTCCAAACGGAATTTCGTCAGAAAATATATCCATGCCTTCGAACGAATCGCCATCGACTTCGAAGTTAACGCCGTAGAGTATCCTATCGCGCCAGACTTGCAACGATTCACGTCGCGTTTGGCTTCGTCTAATCGCCAAACGTCCAAGGCCTAGATTGTCAGAAGATTTTGCGGAAACGTCGATGCGACCGTCTTTGTCGTAACGACAGAAAACTTCAATGACGTCGCCCCTGCGAACTCCTTCACCCAACGCGACCTTAAATTTCCCCACTTCAAAACAGAGACTCGGATTTTCACTTTCTCCTTCCAACAAAACCAGAAATACATGGTCCTGATCGTCTTTGGACGTAACGAACTTTTTAACGACGGTAATTGGGAGCGTTGAGTTTCGAGGGATCAGAATTCGATTCGTCGGCCGATCTGTCTCAACGTCATGCCCCCGAATTCCAAGGCTATGCGAATTGACGTTGGCGACCTTGAAATTGAGCTGCGAGTTTTCAGCAAGAGATGCCGCATACAGGGCACAACCCTTGGCAATCAACTCTTGGGGATTGTCGATTTGCGTCGGTTCGATCTTCGATGCTTCACGCAACCGCTGGCTGATGTATGGGATCTGGCTGGTTCCTCCGCAGAGCAGGATCGTATCGATTTCACCCCAAGCTTTCCGGGCCGAGAACAGCACGTCCTCGCAGGCCGCGAGCGTTCGGTCGACGAATGGAGCGATCAGGTCATTGAAGAATTCTCTGGTGATCTCGAGGTCCAGTGATCGATCGTCGTAGTACAGGTTGACGTCCGTCGATTCAGCTTCCGACAAATCATGTTTGATTTCGTTGGCGAGCAGCATCAACGATTTCCAGCCGCCGGGAGTCTCGCGAGGGTCGAACCACTCACGATGCAAGAATTGCTGACCGAGCCAGTCTGCGAGTTCCTCATCGATGTCAAACCCACCGAGGTAAACATCGCCATCGGTTGCGAGAGTTGTGAACTTTCCGTTACCACTGGTGATCACCGTTGTGTCGAACGTTCCGCCACCGAAATCGTAGATCAGCAAGTTTTCAGTTTTTGCTTTATTGCCATCGCGGAAACAACCTTTCATGTCGTAATACCCGATGGCGGCCGCCGAAGGTTCGTTGATAAGCGAAATGACATTCAGTCCAGCTAGGCGTCCTGCTTCGTGAGTTGCCTGACGACGATTCGAATCGAAGTGTGCCGGCACCGTCACAACGACGTCATTGATTGGCCCAAGGATCCTTTCCGCGCGTTCCCGGAGATGCTCTAGGACGTATCCGCTTAAAACTTCCGGCGGCACTTTAACTTCGTTGACGGTGATGGAAGTATGACCCTTCCCCATATCACGCTTGAAGTAATCGATAAGCGTCGAAGAATTGTCTGACTCAAGAATCGCATCGTCGCCGACGAAAAGTTTTTCGTTCTTGACCAAAACTGCGTTCGCATGAAGCGCACTTCCGCCGCGCGGACACCAAGTTACGGCTTGTCCTGTCTCATCGACGTAAGCCATGATAGATTCGGTGGTTCCCAAATCAATTCCGATAGGAATTGTTTTTGAAGATTCACTCATTCAGCCTCTCCATCCGAAAATGACTCCAGCGGTGATCGCCGCGAGCGCACAACCGACGACCAACCAGAAAACTCCGATTTGCCAGTCAACGGTGCTCCCCGTCTTTTTGGAAAACGATTGGTTGCGACCGATTGCACGATTGGCGATTGCGATCATCGAGCCAGCAATACCACGATTCGCTTGCGAAGCAGGTTTCTGGACCAACTTTGACTCGTGTGGCCGAGTTGGGACCGGAGCAACGTTTTGAGCTGGGTCCTGCGTTGGTCGAGTGACCGGCTGGCGACTTTCGGTTCGAGGTTTGGACGCGGAATGCGACTGTCGCGATCCCGCAGCGACCGGTGCACCAGATTGCCACGCAGCAGAACTTGAAGATCGAATCTTGGAAGGGCTGTGGACAACTCCATCGTATTGCCCAAGCGTATCCAGATGCCGCGTGAGATCAATTTCTTCGATGAACTGTAGGTCCGGTCCTTCGACTGAAAATCGTAAGATGTCCCCGTCTTTGATGGTTGCCAGACCCGTCACAAGACGTCCGTTGACCGCAAAGCTGGTGTCTTCTGAGGAAAGGATCCATTGATCGATTTCGTGTTCAAGTTTGAACTTCGATCGGTTTCGAGTAGGAAGCATGATGTCGGATCGTGAACTTGGTCCAATCGTGATATCGCGAGATTGAACCGAAATCAATTGTCCAACACAAGGACCGCATAGATGCAGTAATTGAATTGCCGCAACACGTCCAGATTCATTTTGGGTCGGTGCCGACAAATCAAATTGTGACTGGCTGCGAGAATCGGAGGCTGAATCAGAGCCCGGATTCTTGCCGGATCTTGCTCGCTCCTTCGCCTTCAGATTCCGGTCATATTCAGCTCGCTTTTCATCATTGAGAAGGAGTATTCGAACCTTGGAAATCTCACTGAGTATGTTTTGAACATCCCCTGAATATTGATCACCACCAACGCGCCGCAAAAATTGCATTTGGCGCGCAGCTCCATTCGTGATTACCAGTTTGTTCGAGGTGTATTCGGGAATGCTGAGCAATCGATAACAGTTCGGAGGCTGCTCAGCCTTGGGGATTCCAAGTAACTCGAAATACGGATCGAATTCTTGATCCATTTCTGTCTTGACTAGGAGGGAAAGTGAAGGGGCATTCTGAAACGAATAAGATGCTACTGAGTGTAATCAACGTATCGCCATGTCAAAAGTCAACTTGTCTGGTACGAGCATGTTGAAAGTAAATGTGTGGAGTTTGACGGTGACACCTGCCTCAATGGCCAGAGTTCTGGAGCCGGACAGCACGGGAAAGTCAGGCTCTAATTCGTTGGTCACGCATGAATCTGGGAAATATTACGGTGAAAAGTTTCCTGATGATCCGAGGCGTGGCAAAACGGACATTTCGTTATATGGACAAGAAAAAATCAACGCATAAAAAAAAACCGCCTTCGCCACGGATTTTTCCGGGCGGAAGCGGTTTGATGATTTCAATTCGATGGTTTTTAGCCAGCCATGCGACGAGCGATTCGATTTACAGGCTCGAATTGGCGCTCTGCTTCACTCATGTAGCGGAACTGCATGACGTATGCGTCCTCGACGGTGTCGTCGTAGTAATTCCGCAGTACCGAGGTGGCCTTAAAGCCGAGATTTCGAAAGAATAATTGTGCAGCGAGATTCGTTTCGCGGATCTCAAGCAAAATCTTGTTGCGACGCTGCTGAGAAAGCTTACTGACAAGCTTGTTCAACATTTGCTTGCCGATATGTCGGCGACGAACGTCGGGGCGAACGGAAAAGTTCAAAACGTGTAACTGATCCTTGTGCAACTCGTAGATCATGAAGCCCACGACGCGTTCATCGAATTCAGCAACCATTCCGATGCAGTTTCGCTGGCGAAGGCACCTGATAAAGTCCTCTTCCGACCAAGGGAATTCGAAACTGGATTGTTCGATCGAGAGAACTTCTGGCATATCGCGTCGAATCATCCAGCGAATATGCACATTCATGTCAAACTCAGCATCCATGCCCATCAGTGACATCCTTTGTCTTTTCTCTATGTTGAAGGCGAACGAAACTCAAACTTGGTTGCTTGCCCATGAGTGGGCAGAGTTGTCAACTTAATCTGAATCTTTTGCCTAACTCTTTTTATTTTCGGCAGCCTGAGTGGCAACCTTTGATCCTTTTTCGAATCGCCGCGACCGCTTTGCTGCGATGCCCCAAAAGTATCAAAACGGACCTGCACTGCCAATATTAAAACAGAATGGATTGGTTGGCTCTAAGATTATTGAGCTCCGAGAATTCTGCGTCATTTGGGGTTGATCCTTGATTCACCAGCAAAAGTGCTGTTGACATGCTCGTTCAATTTCACGGAACCAGGTGAACGAGAGAATGAAAAAAAAGTGCTGTCGAAAATGAGGGCAAGCTTCTCAAACTGGGGTCGCATCGCATTGCCAATTTTTTCAGACTACTCCACCCAAACGCTAAACTTTACCAGCTGCGTCAGTCGATTCAGCAATGTTGCGTCCGCCGTTTTGACAAGGAAGTCTTGTGGTTCCGTTTCTATATGTTGCATTAGCTATTTGTGTCGTCGCTGCGGCCATTAGTGGAATGATGCTGTTGGCGTTAACGGTTGAGAACCGTCGCTTCTGGAAAGTGCACCAACAACGCGGTGCTCCTTTAGCGCATGGGACTGCAAAAATAGAATTGATCGTCCCATGTAAAGGTGTTGTGCCGGGTACACGCCGTCGGCTTCAAGCTTTCTTCTTTCAGGATCATCCAAACTTTCGAATTACGTTCGCCGTTGAATCTGCTACCGATCCTGTCGTGCCTCTGATTCGCGAACTGCAGAAAGAAAATCGGTTCGTTGAGTCTTCGATTGTTGCTGCTGGTAGAGCGACGCATTGCGGGCAGAAGGTTTACAATTTAATCGCTGTGATCGAGCGATTGCAGGTCGAAGTCGATGTCTTGGCATTCGCCGACATGGATGCGTTGGTAAAACCATCGTGGTTGCGTTGGTTGACGATCGGTGTCGGTCGCGAGAACGTGGGAGCCAGAACTGGCTATCGATGGATGGTACCCGAAAGCAAAAACATTCCAACGTTGATCGCAGCTTCGTTGAACAATGCCATTGCGGCGTGCCTCGGAAAAGGCAACCACAATCTTGTGTGGGGAGGTTCATGGGCGATTCACCGAAAAGTATTTGAACATGTCGGTATGCGTGAGGCGTGGGCGCAGGTTCTCAGTGATGACTTTGTCGCCAGTCGCACGATTCGTCAGGCTCGCTTCGGCGGACAGAAATTGAAAATTCAGTTTGAGCCACAATGTCTTTGCGAGACGGGCATCGCGTTAACATGGTCCACACTGTTCGAATTTGTGGTTCGGCAATTGAAAATCACTCGGCTTTACGCCCCCGGCCTATGGACCGCCGCAGTCTGGAACGTTGCCATCACTCAGATCGCTTTTTGGGGCAGCATTGTCGTGTGGATTGCCGTGATGAGCACTGGCGACCGTGGCTTGTTGCCGACACTGTTGATGTTTTCGTTCATCGGAATTTATCTTCTCGGTGTAGCGCGAGCAGCGGTTCGTCAAAATATGGCACGGCGCTTGATTCCGGATTGGCGAAAGCACCATCGTGCACGTCGCTTCGATCTGTTTGCGGGGCCAATGGGTGGCGCATTGGCAATCGTTGCGTTTGTTGCGTCTTCCCTGGGCAATAGAATCTGCTGGAGCAACATTCATTACCTCGTTGGAGAAGGTGGACGAACGATGGTGCTGGGGCGGAACGTAGAGACTCCGCAATGGCCCGTTCGCACCAACAGCGTTGTGCTTGAGCCGAAGTTTTCGAAGGTGCAAGCAAAGAAAGTTGTAACCGAAACTCATTCTCAAGCAGTTGAACGATCCGCATTACTTCTCGATCGGCCCATGATTCGGAATATCGTCGAGGAAGTCCTTTGACAGAATGAGCCAATCCATGTTGTCGCAGTTTCCTCGCATCGCTAAAAAATAATCAAAACAGCCACTTTCGGATTCGAATATGAACGTAGTCCTTTGGGATACACGTCGAAACAACGCACAAAAAGATTTTGCTGGAGGCATGGGGGTCGGGATGTATCCCGGCACCGGCGGCGTTCGCGGCAAGATTATCCGCCAAATGTACCTGCGCGACTATCGTCCGACACCGCTCAACTTCGCTTATCTCATTGCCGTCATCAAACAGCTTGGCCACACGCCGATCTACTCCCTCGACCAGCAGAATCCTCCGACTGCTGACGTTTACATTTTCAATCCGGCGTTGATAACGCTGGACATGGAAACGGAAGCGATCCGTCGCGTTCGTTCAAAGAATCCAAATGCAAGAATTCTGATTGTAGGCCAAGTTGCTTTCGCGCTGGCAGATACGCTTGCGGGAGCGTTTCAGGATCAGGATGTAACAATTCTCAAGGGCGAGCCCGAGCAATTGTTGACGCGGTGGGACGAAGTCATGGAATCGTCAGAGCCGATCATCGACATTGGTAGCGTTCACGATTTGAATTCGTTGCCAATTCCTGACTGGTCACAATTTCAGTACAAGCGGTTTCGAATCAACTACGACTTCTGGCGTTTCCCAACGGCTTACATACAGCAAAGCCGCGGTTGCACATTCAAATGCAACTACTGCCCATATATCATGATTGAAAGCAAAACACGCTTTCGCGATCCTGAAGCCGTCGTCGCGGAGATGCGTTACGGGATGGAACGCTACGGATTTGAGTCATTCAAGTTTCGTGATCCGCTGTTTGGTTTGAATCGAAAGAAAGCATTGGCTCTTGCAGAAGGCATTCGAAACCTTCCTCGTAAAGTTCAGTTCTCGGTTGAGACTCGCGTCGACCTAATGCGAGAAGATACACTTCGCGAACTGAAAGAGGCTGGGCTCACGAGCATTACGATCGGCATCGAGACGCCCGACGAAGCTACGTTGAAGCGATACTCACGTGTGGCAATCAACGATGACCGCCAACGAGACTTTGTCGCCTTATGTCGCCGATTGCAAATTCGGACGGTGGCTGGTTTTATGATCGGATTTCCGGGCGACACGGAACAGAGCATCTATGATGTTTTGAATTACGCTCGTGTTGTAAATCCGACCTATGCGAATTTCAATATCGTGACGCCCTACCCTGGCACCGGATTCTACGATGAAGTCAAAGACCAAATCGAGGATCATGATTACAATAACTACAGTGTGTATCAGCCGGTCATGAAGTATGAGAATCTGACATCTGCAGAAGTCGCTGAATTGCACGGAAAGTGTTTCGAGAAGTTTTACTTTCGAGCACGGTATTTGAAAGAGAACGGTTTACTGTTGTGGCCTCAGTTGCGTCGCTTTATGCCCCGCGGTCAGGAAATAACTCGCCCAGCAATTGCGGCTGAAAAGTCCGATATTGCCAAGGCAGCCTAGAAGCAGTTTCAAAAGCCAGTAGGCGAGTCTGTACCAGACTCGCGAATCCTGATTTTCCCGGTCTGGGACAGACCGAGCTGCTTTTGTATGGCAGTTTTGAAACCGGCGACAGGAAGAACGCGAGAGCTTTTCGATAGCTCTTCGTTACAGCCAAAAGCGTTACCTTGCCTTGCTGGATGAATTGACGACAATAACGTAATGCCGCAAACCGTCATTGGCTCGCAAGAAACAATGGTGCCACTGTGCGGCTCGTTAAGGTCGACGACGTCGTTATGATTTGCTGCTTCGGACAGTTCAACGAAGAAGAAGTTGAGAACCACTCGGATCAAATCGTTTTGGTCGACGAAAACAACGAGGTCGCGCGTGCTGTCGAAAAATCGAAGCACAATCTGAAGCCCGAGTGAGTTAAGTCCTGACATCATGGCGAAAAAGAAATCGAAATCCAAACCGACGTCAGAAAAGAAGCCCGTCAAAAAGGTCAGCAAAGCTCCGAAAGAGATTGATTCCGTCGCGGAGACTCCAAAGATTTACGAAACGGCTGACTATGTTCCCGATCCTGAACCCGTTGGTGATATAACCGAACCGCTCAATGATTTTGAGGCTACGGCAGAGAAGGTTCGTACGTTTCCTCAGATGCCTGGCGTCTATCTAATGAAGGATTCTGCGGGCGTCGTGATCTACATCGGCAAAGCGACCAATCTGCGTTCGCGTGCCGGAAGTTACTTTCTTAAGGCCGCAAGCGAAGAGTCACGCACGGCGGATTGGGTTCCGCTGATCGCAGACGCTGATTTCATCGAATGTGACAGCGAAGTCGATGCGCTTCTGGTTGAGTCCCGATTGATCAAGGACATTCAGCCCGTTCACAACAAGATTCTCAAAGACGATAAATCGTTTCCGTATCTTCAAATCACGACGCATGAAGACTTTCCTCGGGTCGAGGTGACTCGGGAACCAATGTCCTCTGGCGTGAAACTGTACGGGCCCTTTGCCAGCGCCGGTTCGCTTCGCGGGGCCGTCCAAGTATTGCAGCGAGTATTTAAATTCCGTACGTGCCCGCTGGATATCGAAGAAAACGACCCCAAGTGGAAATGGTTTCGCCCTTGCCTGTTGGCAAGCATCAAGCAATGCACGGCTCCCTGCAACATGCGAATCTCGAAAGAAGATTATCGCAAGGACATTCGACGGCTGCAGCAAGTTTTGATCGGAAACAAGACGAAGTTGTTGCGAGAAATGAAGACGGAAATGCTGGAAGCATCGAAGGGACTTCAGTTCGAGAAAGCCGCCCGGTTGCGAGACGAGATTGAAATGCTCGGTTCGCTCGATCGGCGCGGTGAGCTCGACACACACGTTCAGCCAGAGGTTTTTCACATAGACCCGAAAAAAGGTTTGGCGGGGCTCCGACAGGTCCTGAAGCTTTCAAAAACACCTCGTTCCATCGAGGGAGTCGACATCGCGCATCTTGGAGGCAACGAAACCGTTGCCAGCCTCGTTCAGTTTATCGATGGCTTACCTTTTAAACCTGGTTATCGACGGTTCAAAATCAACGGCGTTGATGGAGTTGACGATTTTCGAAGCATTCACGAAGTCGTTTCGCGGCGCTTCAAAAGACTGTCCGATGAAAACGACATGTTTCCGGACATACTTCTTATCGATGGCGGCAAGGGGCAGTTGAGTAGTGCGGTCGCAGCATTCGAAGCACTCGAAATCAAGCCACCCGTTCTGATCTCGTTGGCGAAGAAGAACGAAGAGATCTTCAGGCCGGGTGACTCGGAACCCATTCGCTTGAGTCGGCACGCGTTTAGCTTGCGATTGTTGCAATACGTGCGAGACGAGGCGCACCGATTCGCACAGCACTACCATCACATTCTTCGCTCAAAGGCGCAGTTCGATTGAATTGGTGATAACCGTAGTGCCGATACGGCAGCCCGAAAACGTCTCAAAATGCGGAAGAGACGCGAAGAATGGGCAAATCATTTGGAAAAAAACACTCGGCAGGTTACTATAAATTATCGAACATTTTGGGCCCATGTTTCCATTCCCGGTTCTTGTGGCGTTTGACTCCTACCCAACAAATAAGCGATTGACCATGCGAAAATTGCCTTCTGTTTTGAGTGCCGTTCTTCTCTTTATCCTTGGATGTTTTGTCTCGATCAGCTCGGTCACCGCTCATGATGGCGATGGACAGTCGTTGGTCGACAATGCACCTGTCGGCAGTGGCGGCAGCGGCCCTTTCGATGCCGTGGGCGTCTGTTTGCTCTCTCATCTAGAGCTCGATCAAATCGGCGGCGGCGGATCAGTTTTTGGAAGCGACTGCTGGGGATGGACGGACACGGCAACGAATCGAAAGTTTGCGCTCTTTGGTTTGAGCAATGGGACTTCGTTTGTTGAAGTGACCGACCCGACCAACCCACTGTACCTAGGAAAACTTGATACCACAGAAGCTGGCCAAAATCGCGCGTGGAGAGACGTGAAAGTACACAACGATCACGCGTTCATTGTTGCTGACGGTGGTGGCAACGATCAGGGAATTCAAGCATTTGATCTTCAGCAACTGCTGGCCGTTGATCCGGCGTCGCCTCAGAGCTTTACGGCAACGAGTCTCTACACTGGATTCGCGTCGTCGCACAACATTGTGATCAACGAAGCAACAGGACACGGATACGTGGTGGGCGCTCGGGACGCAAGCGGTGGACGACTTTACAACGGTGGATTGACCATTCTGGATCTGAATGATCCAACGAACATTACAGAAATCGGCGATTTTCGGGCCGACGGATATACGCACGACGCTCAAGTAGTCATGTACAGTGGCCCTGATACCGACTACACCGGGCAAGAGATCGTTTTCGCATCGAACGAAGATACTCTGACGATTGTTCGTATCACAGATGACGGTAGCGGGGGTGTCGATACAATCCAGATTTCTCGAAACCCATATGCTGGTTCGAACTACTCTCATCAGGGATGGCTATCAACGGATCAGACCCACTTCTACATGAACGATGAGCTTGATGAGTACAACCATGCTCGTGGACCCGATGGCCAATTCGGCACGGCCGATGATGGTGCTCCAATTCCAACCAAGACTCATATCTGGAATGTCGAAGATTTGGACAACCCACTCTATGAAGGCTTCTTTAACGGCACCGAAAAGACAATCGACCACAATCTATACATCAAAGGCGATTTGATGTACCAGGCCAATTACACCTCTGGAATGCGGATTTTGCGGATCGACAGCGGTGATTCAACTTCCCTTTCCGAAGTCGGATACTTTGACACTTACTCGGCTAACAATAACGTGAGATTCGATGGCGCGTGGTCCGTGTATCCTTTCTTCGATTACGGTGATGACGACGTTATTTTAATTAGTGATCAACAAGGAGGCCTGTTTCTCGTTAAGAGAATTCCGGCGCCGACTGTGACAGCTGTCGAGCTGAACACGGCGGACGTGCAACGATCTGCCGTCGAGTCAATCTCCCTTAGTTTCGATGGCGATGTGATCTTTGGTGGAGGAGCCGTTTCCGTTGTGCAACGTAGCACCGCCACGGAAGCAACTTTTCAGCCAGTCACGACCAATGTCACCGTCGATTTCCCCACGGATCAAACGAGAATTACGATTCAATTTGATTCTCACGTCCGCAATTCTGACAACGCACTGGTTGATGGGAACTATCAGATTACGCTGGCAGCGGATCTTGTTACTCGAGATGGCGTTGCAATGGTCGATGACTATGTTTTTGGCGGCGAGGAAACCGACGGATTCTTCAGCTACTACGGCGATTCAGACGGAGACCGCAACGTCAACATTTTTGACTTGCTCGCTTTCCGACAAAGCTACGGTTCGTTCTCTGGAGGCTCTGACTATGATTTCTACTTTGACTACGGCGCCGACGGCGCGGTCAACGTTTTTGACCTGCTACAGTTCCGAATTCGATACGGCAAATCATTGCCATTCACGTTTGGGTCATCACGATCGTCTCAAACGCCCAGTAAGTTGGAGAAACGCACTTTGACGACGAAACGCGAATCCGGCAAATAGCCTAGTTTGTGTTTTGACTGTTTTGATTTGCAACAACGACTCGTAACCTACTCTCGTTTAGAATGAGTTTTGAAATGAACGGAATTTTGCTACTTGTCAGTTCACGACTTCGTCCGCTCATCGCCATGATGCTGGTTTGCGTTGCTGGCGTTGGAACAACGAAGGCGGACATGTTTGTCGCAAACCTCGACGCAGCTCAGGTCGCAGGTGGAAATTCCACGGAAACCGGCACCGCGATAGCGACTTTCGTACTCCATGATTCCCAGCAGAAATTGAGCTACACAATTGCAATCTTCGGTATGGATTTGAAACCTAATCCGACGGATCGAACCGGTTTCGGTGATATCGACAAAATTCATTTGCACAACGGTTTCATTGGCAGTTCTGGTCCACACGTTCTTAATATCTTTGGATTGCCCAGCGAAGATGACGCGGATATGGTCGTTGATTTCGACAACGATACCATTAGCGGAGTGTTCAGCGATGCGGATGCGGTCGATCCGGCCACTGGAAATCTGTACGACCAAAACAATCCGCTGACGACGAAGCTATTATCGAATTTTGTTGACGATCTTCTAGCCGGTCAACTGTATCTGGCAATCCACACTGCAGGGCAAAACGGCAATATCGCGGTTCGAGGTCAGGTGTTTGCCGTTCCTGAGCCATCTTCGGTCGGGTTTCTAATAGCCGTAACGCTGTGCTGCTTCGCTAGACGTCGGTCTCGGGGTTGAGTTTGCCTGAATTAAGTTTCCCTGAGAACGGGCCAAGGCACAGAGCCGCAGTGAACTCGCTGTGTGATTTCGTGATCTGAAAGAACTGTGCGAAACGTGAGCCGCGAGGATGCCGAAAAGAGCTCGGCAATCCTCGAACTTTTCTCGAAATTTTTACCGTTTTCCCAACGCCACAAAATCACGTTTTGTGGATCCCTGATACACCTGTCGCGGGCGACAGATACGGCTTGTCGGCGATAACTGCATCTCACGCCAGTGAGCAATCCAGCCCGGCAAACGCCCAATCGCGAACAGTACCGTGAACATTTCGACGGGGATGCCCATCGCACGATAGATGACGCCAGAGTAGAAGTCGACGTTCGGATAAAGCTTTCGCTTCACGAAATACTCGTCTTCGAGAGCAACTTTCTCAAGCTTTTGAGCGATCTCGAACAGGGGGTCATCGATGTCCAGTTTCGCAAGTAGCTTGTCGCAAGAAGTCTTAATCAACGTAGCCCGAGGATCGAAATTCTTGTAAACGCGGTGTCCGAATCCCATCAAACGGAATCCATTTTCTTTGTCCTTTGCCATGTTGACGTATTTATCAACGTCACCGCCGTCGTCTTGGATTTGTTGAAGCATGTTGACGACTGCTTCATTGGCACCGCCATGCAGCGGGCCCCAAAGTGCACAAATGCCAGCCGAAATACTTGCGAAGATGTTCGAATCCGCTGAGCCAACCATTCTCACCGTTGAAGTGCTGCAATTCTGTTCGTGGTCGGCATGAACGATCAACAACATGTTCAGTGCTTCAACAAAAGTTTTGTCGACTTTGTAATCTTCGCACGGAACAGAAAACATCATTTGCAAGAAGTTCTCACAATAGCTCGAGTTATTATTCGGATAGATGAAGGGCTGTCCCAGCGATTTCTTGTGCGAAAACGCAGCGATCGTTGGAAGTTTGGCCAACAAACGATGAATGCTGACTTCAACCTGTTGTGGATCGTGAGGATCGAGAGCATCTTGATAGAACGTTGACATCGCGCTGACGACGCTGGACAAAATTGCCATCGGATGAGCATCCTTAGGAAATCCATCGTAAAACGACTTCAAATCCTCATGCAGCATCGTGTGCCGACGGATCTTTCCGCGAAACTGACCTAATTCGTCTTGAGACGGCAATTCGCCGTAGATCAATAGGTAGGCAACTTCAACGAAATCGCAGTTGGATGCGAGTTCCTCGATCGGATAGCCTCGATATCGAAGGACGCCCTCCTCGCCGTTGAGAAACGTGATCGAGCTCTGAACAGCACCGGTGTTCACGTAACCTTCATCGATGGTGACGATCCCGGTTTCCTTGCGTAATGATCCGATATCGATTGCTTTTTCGTTTTCGGTCCCGACCACAATCGGTAGCTCAAGTTCATGCCCATCGCAACTAAGTTTTGCGGCGTCTCCCATGTGTACTTTTCCTTCGCTGCGCTGCTAAAGTTTGAAAGATGTGGAAATGGTATCGCGCTTGCATTGATCCGTTTCAACAACCGGATTTTAACCTTTTTTGGCGTTCTCCGAAACGTGGCAACTCAGTCTCTGTTTTCGAAAATTTCAAACGTCGAACCTGCCACGATCTCGTTCTCAACCGTAATCTTTCCGCTTGGCCAACGAATTTCCAGGTGCTCGATCTGGGAATGTTCGCCTAATCCAATGTGAATTGAGCGAGAATTTTGCACGGAGAACCCTTCTCCGCCGGATAGCCGAAACATCCGTTGCTGTTGCCCAATTTTCGCTATGATCGTCGCTCCGATCGGGTCGCGGGGGCTAGACTCATCGTTGCGAGCTGACGTTTGGTTGCCACCGAATAGTCTAAGCTTTACAAATTGCGTCCGCTTTGCGTTGAGATTGTTTTTCGCAATTCGAAACCGTGGATTCTGGTTCGAGACAATACCGAGATCCATTGATCCGTCGTTGTCGTAGTCAAACATCACGAATCCACGGCCGTCCTCCGTAAAGTCGACCCCAGAGATCAAGCTGACGTCTTCAAAGTTTTCTCCGCGGCGTAGAAACATCCGGTTGCTTTCGCTGCCGCTGAACGAGAATCCAGTGACCGCGTCTGTGTCCGGATTGATTTGGAAAATAGACAACGTGTCATCAAGACTTTTCCAGGCCGGATGCTCACGGAATTCAATGGGCTGTTGGGGGTCAAGCCGCGCGACCGCGCGCCAATTACACGATCACAAATCCGCGTTGCCGCGGACATCTTGCGGAGCGGTGTAGAATCCGCTCGGGACGTACAGGTCCAGCCAACCGTCATTGTCAAAGTCTACGAATTGTCCACCGAAGGACCAGCCAACTTTTGCGACATGGAAGTCGTCTTCGCCTGAGCCGGCGACTTGAGTGAATCGATCGCCATCGCTGCGAAACAGAAAGTTCCCCTTAGCGGACTCGACGGAGCGAGGATCCGCTTCTGCAAATTGTCTCAGAATTCGCGTGCCTGCTTTGGAATACATTTCGGAAACGTAAAGGTCCATGTCGCCGTCGTTGTCGAAGTCGCCCCACGAACCGCCCATGCTGTAGCCCATCGTGTTGGCTGCGATTAGCCGTTTGGTTACATCAACGAACACGGGTTTCGAGCTTCCTCGAACCGTGTCGTTTCGCAAAAACGCATCTGGCGCAAAGTCATTGCAAACGAACAGATCCTGATCGCCATCGTTGTCCCAGTCGTGCCAAACACTTTGATAGCTATTTCGCCATTGCTTGAGAACGTCATCCCCATCGCAACGTTTCAGTTTTCCGTTTTCGTTGAGAAACAGAATATTGGCCGGCCCACCACGGTCAACATACGGGTGGTTTCCTTGCAGTTGTTCGATTTTCTTACGATCGGAATGGGGAAGCATCTTTGCCACCCAGTTAATCTTTGAGGCGGACCCGGACGGAGAAACGTATGTTGAAAGATAGAGGTCCAACAGCCCATCACCGTTAACATCGGCGACTGATCCGGCCGTCACGAAACGTACGAGCTTCAATTCGTCGCCCATCGACACGTCATGCCGAAAAGTGCCGTTTTCGTTGATGAAATATTGGCTGTCCTGAATCGAATGCCCTACAAAAGCATCCTGGTCGCCGTCGTTGTCGAAATCCGCGAACACAACGCAGTTCGCGTTTGGGCCAACGTTGAGCCCAGATTCATTCGTCGTGTCTTCAAAGTTTCCACTCTCGTTTCGCAGCATCATCCCTCCGCTCCACCGATCCATCAGAAACACGTCGTCCCATCCGTCGCCATCGTAATCGACAACACTTGCCGAAGGAAATTGCCACGCGGATTCCCAATCATTGAAGCCCGGCAATCCATCAACCAGAGGCTCCATGACGTTTTTCGTGCGGATTGCTTCGCGCACACGTTGCTCGTGCGATGACGAAGATACGGCTTCCAGCGTTTTGGCTTCGGGAATGACTGTCGCCGTAACATCCTCGAACAGCGGGCGAGAAGTTTCCACTTTATCGAAAGAATGCTGAGTCCAATCGGTAATGGTCCACAGTTTGTTGATTTTGGTCCACGTGATCGTTTGCGTGGCGGTGATACCGCAGAGCCCTTTCCCATCGCGCAATTTGCCCTCAAAATGTGTTTTCATTTCGAACCGCTGTTTTGACGCGTCAAGTGTTCCCTCTTCGGTACCGAAATGACATTCGATGAACTTTCGTTTACCTAGAAACGGTTGCCAGAGTTCATCTAGGAAATTGTCGACAGATTGAGAAGATGTTGCGCCGACAGTTTTATAACGCGTCGTGCCAGCAAAAATCTCTCGCAGAGCATCTTTCGATTGATCGTTGGAATCGGTGAGGAAGGCTCCGATTTTCGAGATGTACGGTGCGAGATCGAGAATCGTCGACTCGGATTCGATGATTTGTTGAATCGTTTGCTCGAATGAGTCGGCCGATTCGACAGCTATCTTTGTCTCGGAGTCGTAGCAGCCGACGACCGACGATAGAAGCAACAACAGTGATATACGAATCAAGTGGGTCATGTCAAAAAGCATAGCAAAAATTGGATTGCCAGTATTCGTTTAACGGCAAGCCGAAGGCGCCTGCGTTGCATTTGGTGCCGGGCATGCCGCAGTCGCCTTGCCGATAAACGAAACTCCTGACATCAGCAAACGCCAACAATGGTCACGATGTTCTGATGAATCAGTCGTCGTAGTGCCCGACCATTTCTTCTGCGGTCGCTTTAAGGTCCCGCCGTGCTTCTTCGGGCGACAGCAATTCGGCGTCAGCGCCTAAGCCGAGGATTCGAGGAAGAATATCTCGAGGATTGGAAACCGGAACCGTCAGAACAGAGTGCGTGTCCGAGATTTTTTCGATAGTCTGCTCTGGATGCCAAGGTTCTTCGGTGAGCCAAACGGATGCTCTTGAAGTCAGTTTTACTTTGTAAGGCGTTTCGTCGTCGCTGGATCGAAAGATTGTTTGGCTGCTCCCGAAAAATTCGTCTATATTCAAATCTTCCGGTGGTTTAAACCACTCGTCCAGAATCGTCGCTTTTGCGAAGCGGTCAAGCTTCCAAACTCGAACGCGTGATTTCTCATCTTCGACTTCATTTGCCGCGGCGATCGTGTAGAGGCTCGATCGAAACAGAATGACTTCATAGGGTTCAATTTTGCGAGTCTTCGACGGCTTGTCTTCACTTTGATAGACGACCTCGAGAACACGATGCTCCAAGATGCCTCGATTGATCGTTTTGATGATTCCCTGCTTGCTCTCGTAGGATTTGATCGGCAAACCCTGAACGCGAAACGTTTTGCGGTACTTTTCGTAGTGACTCAATACCGTCGCCGGGACTTCTTCCTTGACCTTGTTCCAGAAGGTTTCGATGCCGGATCCAAACTGCGTACCAGAGAGTGGGTGCATTAGTTCGCGGCCGAGCGCCAGTGCAATTAGCTCCGTCGAAGAGAAGCTAATCCGCGTCGTCGTTTTTGCGAGAGGACCGAGTTTCCAAATCTTGCCTCGAGCCGAATCGTGTTGGTCGACATCGAAACCGGCGGCCTGCAACGCCTCGAGGTCCCGCTTGAGCGTGCGGTTATGTAGTGATGGCAAACCGAGTTCTTCAATGACGTCATCATGGAGTTCCTGAATCGTTTTACCAAAGCGGACACGTTCCAAGATCTGCATAATCTTGTGCTGGCGAATCAATTGTTCGTTTCGTGCCATTGGGCTCACAATTCCCGGTCATGCTGGATACACTACACTGCCCGGATAGCGTAACGACTGTCCCTGTTTTTGGGAACGAGCGGCGACGAAATCGTGAAACGCAACCATCACTTTTGCCAATATTTGCTTACAGGTTTATTATGGAGAGAGCACGAACTGCCGTCGTATGCCTAAGTGGTGGAATGGACTCAACATCGCTGCTGATGCGTTTGGTGGCTGAACGCCGAAAAATCTATGGCCTTTGCTTTGACTACGGGCAAAAGCACCTTCTCGAGCTTAAGCGACTCCAGGCCAACATCGAATATCTACGAGAGAACGATATTGAGATGAGTTGCGAAACGATCGAGATTCCGAAGCTCGGCAATCTGTTTCACTCGGCACTCACGGATTCCAATTGGCAAGTTCCCAAAGGTCACTACGAACAAGAGAACATGCGTCAGACAGTCGTGCCAAATCGAAATGCGATTTTTGCATCGATTGCCTACGGATACGCTTTGTCGATCGCGATCCAAAACGATGAGCACGTCGATTTCTGCCTTGGTGTTCACGCCGGTGATCATGCGATCTATCCAGACTGCCGACCAGAATTCTACCAATCGATTTTTCATGCGTTTTCGATTGGCAATTGGGACAGTAGAAAAGTTCACTTGCACATCCCGTATATCAATGGTGACAAATACACGATCTTGCAGGAAGCAGCGGGCTCGATCGAAAAACTTGGTCTGGATTTCGATACAATCTTTCGAAACACGTGCACCAGCTACCAACCGGATTCGGCAGGTCGTTCTCATGGATTGACTGGTTCTGATGTCGAGCGAATTCTTGCGTTTCACAAATTTCAGCGACGCGATCCAATCGATTACGTTGATCCTTGGGAAGTCGTTGTGGAGAAAGCGCTGGCGCTTGAGACGCGGTATCGAGCTGAAGCAGAAGAAGCGTAGGACCCCGTCGCGACGACAGGCGGACAATCAAAAATTTAGGAGTGGTTTTTGACTGAAACGGCTAACAGTTCTAGAGAATAAGTCCAATCGCACACTCCCGCCCACGCCTCGTGAAGAATCCGAGTTTAAGCAGCATGCAAGTCACCGAAATCAAATTTCCGCTCTTTAGCCGCCAAATCTGGGCCGTGGGTGGAGTGCTGTTTCTGATTCTGGCGACGACGTTCGTTGGCATCCGGACGCATCGGAATTTCGCGGAGCCGGCACGCGAGTTTAATTGGGAAAGTCGCGGAATGAGCGACTTCTACTCGTTGTATTAC
>CAYGUE010000048.1:4294-38797 GCA_964352885.1 uncultured Pirellulaceae bacterium | reverse complement strand
GATTTTGATTTTGAGATTCTCAACGGTGCTGGCAGGACTCAAGATATTGGTTACGAGCTCAAAGGCCCAACTGGGACACCTTCGGAAACTTGGTGGTATTCGCAGAAGACTCACGGTCGCGCGACGGCACTTTTCCAAATGGCTGGTGCACGCGACGTTTTGGGATCGACCACACACCGAAATTTTCAGTTCTGGGGCGGACCAGAAATCGTCAAAGAGTCACGTGAGGATGATGGTGGTCAAACGAGTTTCTTTGCTGACCCCTACGAAGCAATGGAAATTCCGGAAGCCTGCGAAGTAAACTGGTTGGGCGTTGATGCGATGTATTTCAATGTCACGATGTTTCCGGAATTGGAAGATGGAAAGAAATTCAGCGTCTTCAGTGCGTTCGGGGAAGTTAACGGTGGGCGTGTCAATGGGCAGTTGGTTGCCCCCAAGATTCCGAAGAACACTCGAGAACACAAACTGGTCGATTGCACGTTTCGCGTTTTCAAGACGTTGGCCGTTCCCGCAAATGGCTCATCCAATCAGCCCTTCAACATCTTCAGCGGTCCCAAAGAATCGGAGATCCTCGAGCAATATGGGCTCGAAGAAACACGTGCATTCGGCTGGTTTTGGTGGTGCTCGAAACCGCTTCTGTGGCTGATGCATGCTCTATTCGTAATGACGTTTAGCATCACCTACACCATTCCGATCATCATCATCACGATTTTGGTTCGTTGTTTGATGATTCCTTTTTCCAGGCGTGCTGCCCTCAACGCACAGATGATGCAATTCCTACAACCGCAGATGAAAGCGATCAAGGAAAAGTATCCAGACAACATGCAACAGCAAGCCTCCGCCCAGCAGGAATTGTTCAAGAGGCACAACTATAAGCCATTGGGCGGCTGTTTCATGGGTTTCATTCAACTACCTGTTTTCCTAGGCCTTTATCGCGGATTGTCGCTTGATATCGCCCTTCGTGATCAGTCTTTGATTCCCGGATTGGCGTGGTGCACCAATCTCTCTGGTCCTGACCAGTTGTTCTACTGGAAACACTGGCTGCCCACGTGGCTTGGCGAATCCGGTTGGTTTGGGCCGTTCCTGAATATCTTGCCGCTGGTGACGATGGCATTGTTCCTGATTCAGCAGAAGATGTTCACGCCGCCAGCGGTCGACGAACAACAAAAGATGATGCAAAAGATGATGTCGTTCATGATGTTGTTCATGGCGATCATGTTCTTCAAAGTTCCAGCTGGTTTGTGCGTCTATTTTGTGACTTCGAGCGTTTGGGCGATTCTCGAAAAGAAGCTTTTGCCAAAACCTGAACTTGATACATCGAAGCTGGAAACCGAAAAAGAAAGCTCTCCTTCACTTGCCAAAAAGAGCATGGCTTTGCTCGGTCGGAACAAGCCAGATGCTTTAGAACTATCACGACAAGAAGCTGACATGCGTAAGCAGCGGAATCGTGACCGCAACAAGCAGTTGAAGGACAAGAAAAAGAAGAGCTAGTTCGCCCATCCGGTATTTCGGCCACGGCACGGATCTTTTGGGTCTGCTGCAATTTTTCCGCTAGCACTTCCCCAACAGGCTATCTATTGGAACTTTTCGCTTTCGAGAGTTCATCAGATGGCAAGTCTGGCAACTTATGCGGGTCCGTTTGACTCGTTTCAATCCGTGTTGCAGACGATTCCGATAACTCAGGACATAAGCTCTTGCCGTCGTCGCCAGCCCGCACTGTCGACTCCGGTTCCACCAACAGGCCGGCCTGACCTATGCCAAGATATACTTTCCCCAAGTGGTTGCAGATCATCTGCTGTTTGATTGGGGTCACCATCGCTCTCGGGTCGCAAGCAGACGCTGCACCTCAGGAAGACATTCGTAGTACGCCGCTCGTGAAGGCCATCGAGGGTTGCAGCCTTTCAGTTGTCAACTTGCGAGGTCGTAAGACCGTTGCTTCCGACACTGGCTCTAATTCGGAATCCAAACAGGTTAACGGAATGGGCACGGGAGTCATCATCGACTCTCGTGGATACGTGCTGACAAATTATCACGTGGTTCAGGGTGTCAAACGAATCGAAGTCACGACGAGTGACAAACAAAAAACAATAGCGAAAGTCATCGCTCATGATCCCGAAACGGATCTGGCGATTTTGAAAATCGAACTGCCTCAAGAACTTCCCACGATTCGAATCGGATCATCATCCGATTTGATGTTGGCTGAAACCGTTGCTGCCGTCGGAAATGCGTACGGATACGAACACACAGTCACCGTCGGAATCATCAGTCAGCTTGGTCGCACGGTTCAGGTCAATGAAGATCAAGTCTACCGTAACCTCATTCAAACGGATGCGTCGATCAATCCAGGCAACTCCGGCGGACCATTGCTGAATCTCAATGGCGAGATGATTGGCATCAACGTTGCCGTTCGAATTGGTGCTCAAGGAATTGCATTTGCCATTCCAGTCAACGATGCCTTGGAGGTTGCTGCTGACCTGATGAAGAATTTGTCGGCACAGCGAATCAGTCACGGTTTGCTCACGAAGACAGTTTTGGTTGACAATCAACCGACTCTCCTCGTTGACTCAATTATTCCAAACTCACCTGCGGCAGCATCGGGGATTTCCAAAGGTGACCGAATTCTCGAAATCGGTGATCGTGTGATCAACAACCGTCTTGATTTTGAGTGTGCATTGGTTACGGCGACCGAAAAAAAATCCGGTCAGGTGTTTCCACTGAAGGTTGCGGTTGAGCATGAAAAAAGCAGATTGACGGTTGACATCAACGTCAACACGATCACACATCTCGTCAGTGACATGGCTTGGGGATCACTTGGTATGAAGCTTGTCCGAGCCAACGATTCGGCCATGCTCGGTCGACATCCAACTTACAAACAAGGGCTGCGTGTTGTCGGCGTGCGATCGGGTAGCCCAGCGGATTCAGAAGGAATCCTTGAAGGCGACGTCCTAGTTGCCATGGCTGGATACAAGACTGAGTCGCTTGAAAACCTGCAGTGGGTTCTGGAGCAACCGGACTTGGATCAGCAGTCTTCGTTTATGTTTTACATTCTTCGTGAAAAAGAGCCGTTTTGGGGCAAGATGCGAGTCGCAACGCGAAAATTCGCATCTGGCAAATAGGTTGCTGCGAAACGTTTGCTTGAGCTCGGCGAAACTGTCCCCAGAACAGGTCCGTCTAGAGCCCGCAGACGACGCCCCAACGGTTACAAGCTGCCTTCCATATCGGGAGGCAGCTTTTTTTTGTCGTGGTATATTGCAACGATGGAACAAGAGTTCATTCGATGGCTGCAGCAACACGTCCTAGAGACGCCTTGCGCGCAGAACGACCTGCAAAGTGTAATGCTCGGCATCGGAGATGATGGCGCCATCCTTGGCGGAAGCCAATCGCATCGAGTCCAAGTCACCGATGCGATCGTGGATCGGGTCCATTTTGATCTGCGAGAGCACGAATTGTCTGCGATCGGTCATAAGGCGCTCGCAATCAATCTCAGCGACATTGCAGCAATGGGTGCGATCGCAGAATCTGCATTGGTCACACTGGTCCTTCCGCGAGACATGTTATTTCCGCAGGCTCAAGAGCTATTCAAAGGGATCGCAAAGACGGCGAAGCAATATGGTGTTGCGATCGTGGGTGGCGACACCGTGCGTCACGATGGTCCTCTAATGATCAGCGTTTCGGCGACGGGGCGGATTGAACCAAATTCGAAATCTCCCGAAGGGTGGCGACTTGATGGAGCTCGTGACGGCGATGTGCTCGTAGTGACTGGGCCACTCGGAGGAAGCATCGCTGGAAGGCATCTGAGTTTTGAGCCACGCCTAGAATTGGCAAAGGCGATTCAAGATCGCGTCCGAATTCATTCGGCGACCGACATCAGTGATTCGCTCTCAATCGACCTTGGCCATCTGATCGGCAAGAGCGGCGTTGGAGCAGAGTTGGAATGCGACAGGATTCCTCTTTGTGACGATGCGATTGAACGTTCCAAGCATTCCGGGATGACGGCGCTTGCTCATGCACTTTCAGACGGCGAAGATTTCGAATTATTGTTCAGCATGTCGTTAGCTGACTTAGACGCCCTGCATGGGGATCCGAGCTTCGAATTTGATTTTTTCCAAATTGGGAACGTCACTAAGGACCATGTGGGAATGATCATTGACTCAAAAACCGGAGAATTCATCGAGCAATCCGGATACGAACACTAACGTTTGTCGGTTGGACGTTCCAATTCTTTTCACCGACACAACCTGATATATTGAGCTCTCAGCAACCCAGTTAACTTGAACAGGAAACATCCAATGAATAAATCGTTCTCTCTTGCCGTTGTTGCCGCAGCGGTACTCGCAGGCTTTGCCGTCTTTGCCTCAGCGACTGAGCCATCAGCGACTGTCGTCAAGCCCGAGCCGACACCGATGGTGGCGACACCTGCTCCACATTGCCAGGTGCCTTGTGGAATCTACGGCGACCAAATGCGTTTCGATGGTATGCTCGAAGACACAGCAACCATTGCCAAGGCGATCGCCCAGATCGAAGAGTTCTCAGGAGGCTTAGCTGACGGGGCCCCATCGGCGAAGGGAATGAACCAGGCTGTACGCTGGGTCAATACGAAGGAGTCCCACGCTCAAAACATTCAGGATGTCATGGGAGCGTACTTTTTCGCACAACGAATCAAAACTGAACACAAAGACTACACGGCTCAGTTAGCGACAGCTCATAAAATCATCGTTTGTGCGATGAAGTGCAAGCAGGATGCTTCGCCTGCAACCGCCGAGGGGCTCAAAGCTGCCATCCTTGATTTCTACCGTGCATACGAAGGCAAAGAGCCGAAGTTTCACGAAGAGGAAAAGTAATTTATCGCAACTGCGATATGCCCAAACCCGGAACTATTCACGACGACGGGCGGGGACATCAAGATGCCGGGTTTTAGGAATGGCGAAAACAACTTTTTTCTTGCCGTGTGTCTCTCCAGTCAAATGAAGAACAGTGATTGATCTGAAAAGCGTTGGTGACAGGAAAATCCAAACTTGAACGAAGCCTTGCCCACGCCTCTTGAATAATCCAGGGAAAAACAAAAAGCCCGCGAGACAGTCTCGCGGGCTTTTAGCGTTACACACTGAGAATTGGATTAGTGATGCCAATGACCTGTGCGATGAAATGACGAATGGGCCGGCACATAGTCGAGGTGATTGCCGTGTGGCACCAGACGAGCTGGATGGTGGTCAAAGTGTGAGGTGTTGTGAAATGAAGCCGGTCGCGAATAGGATGGACGATAGAGATTGACCGAAATGCCTCGGTTGAATCCTCCATAGTTACCATAGCCGCCGTATCCAAAGTTTCGGCCGTATCCGCCACGGTAACCGCTTGAGTAGCCGATGCTGATTCCGGGACTGCCGAAGCCGGATGAAAATCCGCCTCCGTAACCGCCTCCGTAGCCGCCGCCACGACATTGAGCGTTGGCGTCCTGTCCGGCTAAGCACATAGCAAACGTCGCAACGCAGATCATCGCAGCAGATTTAATTGAAAAGATTTGAGTCATAGTTTCTCCGATTAGCTGGGGGGTTCTTGCACCCATTTGGTGCAATGAGTAGTAACGCAATCCCTATGCCAGTGCTCAAAGATGTTGTTTACCGAAGAAAATCGAATCTCGGTTGCGATTCGCGTATCATTCCGATGTCAGAGCGTAACCGAAATGATGACAATCTTACCGATCAAGCTTCATGTCGACCGCGTGAAGAATGTCTCCAACACTGCGGCGATCATGGTAGTCGACTTGAAAAACGATTCGATCAGCACCGCTGAGATCGATGTCGACATCGAACGGTCTTCGCATGTTGGAAGCGTCCAGAATTTCTTCGATGCGATTCTTCCCATCGATCTGAACGATAAATTTGACCTTGCCGGTTGCGTTCGCTTCGGGGTCAAAAGAGATCAATCCGGTAAGCCGGCGGTACTGCTTGGCGAGCAAGAAAGAAAGCTTTCCTCCTCCCTTGATTGCAAAGCCTTTTGAGAATTCTTGCCGATGTTCAGAGCCTGATTGAGAATCCTCATCGTACGTTAAAATAGCGAGTGCTTTCCCGGAAAAGCTCCGGTCCATTCGAGCGACCGAAAACTGTTTCAGGCTTGCAAGAATGGTTGGGTTCGCAATCAAAGGCGTCCAGTCGTTGGTCGCCGAATCCAAATCGGTCAGCCATACCGATCGGTTTGCCCCAAAGTCAATTGATGCAACGGAGTCCAGAGCCACCGAAACCGAGATCCCAGCAACGGAGTTAACCTCGAATGCCTGATCCTTGATTGCGATGGAGCGAACGTGGATCGTCGATCCATCACTGAACTGCATAATGCATTGAGCAGGTGCAAATTCGTCTGTGACGCGGCGATAAAACAGCATTCCCGATAGCCGGTCGAGTTTTACTTCAGCCGTGCGTTCGCCTGCCGTGAACAAAACCGCCTCGGCTGAGACCTCTCCTATGATGCCGTCTATGGATTGCAGTTTTTGATCGCGCACGACGATCAAAGCATCACTCTCGCGAACTCGTTCAACGGCTTCGCGCCAAAGCACTTCAAGGGCAGGATCTCCTCCACCAAAACGAACGAAATCAATCAAGCGTGAGTTCAGTTTAAATTCAACACCGTTTTCGGTCGTCGCTTGCAATTTGCGGTCCGTCAAACGCAATGATTGACAAATCAATTTGGAACGGTCGACAAGCGCAACGATATTGGAAGTCTCACTCAGGCCTTCAGCTCGATCGGCGAAACGGATTTGGCTAATCGATTTGACCGAGAGAGTTTTTTCATTGCCATCGATGTTGAACGTCGCCGCGTCAGTGTTGATGGATAGCAGAATTCCTTCGAGCTGCGAACCGTCGCTCATTTCGATCCCGGCTTCCAAGCCGCTGAATTCCTGAGCTAAAACGACGCTCGAATTTCCGATGTGTAGCATCAGAACCACGGCAATTAAAAACAACCAGCGTTTGATCATTTCTGCTTTTCCGTTTGATCAGCCAGCTTGCGGAAATACTCTTCGATCACGGACCGATAGTGAGGCGGAAGGTCTTTCGACATTTCAGCAAGAGCGGCATCGCGCTGAGCGGGCTCAAGATTCCCCCATTGGCCGCCATCAGACTGGCGTTTGCTTTTCACATCGCCGGAGCCTTGGCCGCCGATACGTTGCTCCCGATCGGCGGGGGATGAAGGCGAGTTATTACCATTGGCTTGGGCCATCTGCATTTGACGTTGTTGTTCTTCGAGCTGTTCAATCAGTTTGTCGAGTTTTTTGATCACGTCCTTTTCCTGATCTCGCACTCGAGTTCCGCTGCGATTCAGACCCGTACGTCTTCGGATGTCGCCCATCATTCGTGAAATCTCGTCAAGCGAATCTTCTTCAAGTCGCTTCATGTCCGCCAGCATCAGTTTGGCCAGGACGGCATACCGACGCGGCAATGCTTCTTCGTTTTCCTGCAGCTGTTTAAGCGTCTGGATGCATTCTTTCTTTTTCATTAGTTGATGCTCCATCAGGCCCCGATAATACAGCAGCGTTGCCGGATCCAAAACGTCTTTGACTTTCAACTGTTTCAGTTGAGTCAGCGATTCATCGAAAAGTTGATTTCGTGCGAGCCATCTGCCATAGAGCAACCTTGCGTGATCCCGAACGAAATCGTGGCAAGCTTCATTCTCAAAAAAATTGCTCGTTAGAATCTCGTCGTCAGGTTGGGCTGCAGCGAGGATTTCGATGAAGCGGGCAACGTCAGCGTCGCCGACTCCAATACCTGCAATAACATAGTCGATCGAATCGAGGGAAGCTGAATCGCCTGAAGCAGATTCGGGCGATCCAAGAAAATCGCGGACATGTTTGGCCGTAAGGCCTTCCACTTTTGCTTCGAGTAACCATCTCTCAAATCGAGCAACGACAGTCGCGCGGTCAGCGGGCTGCCAAGAAGTTTCGCGGCGGATTGATTCTTGCGAAAAAGAGATCGCCGGGCAAAGGAGGGCAAGAATGAGCAGTGCCAAGCATTGGCGGGGAATCTGTCGCAAGCTCATTGGTGAAACTTTCGGATCGGTCGCAATAATATCTCACGAACAAACTATAACACACATTTAACGGCGAAAGTAATATCGGCCAACTGGGTGCCATTAATGCGCGTACTGAACGGCTGAATGTAAACGGGACCGCATGTCTTTAACGGCCTCAGCGTGCTCAGGAAGGTCGGCAAGATTGCTAAATTCATTTGGGTCCGATTCGTAGTCGTATAACTCATGACCAAATTCGCCGCCGCCCCACTGCGTGTACCGATACTGCTCCGTGCGAATCGAATATCCCTTAACCTGTTTCTTTGTAAACTCTTTGTGCGTCCATTTTGCGCGACTCACGGTCATCGTGAAAACGTGATCGTTCACTTTTGCCGATTCGTCTTTCAATACAGGTATCAGGCTTTTGCCGAGCAAGTGCTTTGGAACGGAGATGCCTGCCAGTTCACCCAACGTTGGGTAGACATCAATCAAGCCAACCAAAGAATCAGTGGTTTTTCCGGCAGGCATATTTGGATCGCAAATCACTAACGGAACGTGGCAAGAGCCTTCGAACAAATCGCTTTTCTGCCATAGGCCGTGTGCTCCTAGGTGATAGCCGTGGTCGGATGCGAATACGATGGTTGTGTTGTCTTTCAGACCTAGGCGATCGAGAGCGTTGACGACTTTTCCGACCTGTTCATCCATCAAAGTGATCGATGCATAGTATGCCTGAATGATTTCTTTTCGCTGTCGTATCGTAAGCTGATCCTGTTTTGGGCGATCCATCTGTGCCGCCAGCGGAATGTCATCTCGGTCGCCTTCCGTTTCCATGATCGGCGAAATCTTGTCCAACGGATACTTGTCGAAGTATTCTGACGGAGCGACATAGGGCGTGTGAGGCCGATAGAACCCGACGGCCAAAAAGAATGGCTGCCCCGTCTCGTCTGGGTGATGTTCTTCCATCAACTTGATCGCTTCGATCGCAGCGATACCATCCGTATGTTCTTCCGCCTTGCTGGGGAGATTTAGCCAGCTAAGCGTTCCGCCAAACTTTCCTTTTTGCAACGTCTTGATTTGGTCGTGAACTTCCCGATCAACACCTCGCGGATTGACGACGGTATCCCAAGAAGCCGAGTCATCCATGCCGTCTTCGCCGATCTGCATCGGCACGTTGTAGTGATAGATCTTGCCAACACGACCGGACCAGTATCCTTGATTGCGAAACATCTGTGGCAATGTCACAACATCCGGTATCTGGTTGCGAAAATTTTGGGCGTTAGAAATGACGCCTGTTTGATCCGGGAACAAGCCCGTCAGCATGGACGCGCGGCTCGGATTGCAGACAGGATACTGGCAGTAAGCCTGCTTGAAACGTGTCCCACGCATCGCCAAAGCATCAATGTTAGGCGTCTGAACCAACGGATCGCCGTAGCAGCCAAGATCACAATTGCAATCGTCTGTCATGATCAACAACACATTGCGTTTAGCCTTGGTCACTTGCGAAACGGCGATCGATGTTGATTCAAATGCAAACGTAAGAACGAACATTAGCAAGCAACTCAATCGGGAAACGTCGAATAGAGCAGTCATGTTGTCTTTCGTGAAAGTTACTTGGCATTCCTATTGGCTGGCGCTTCCAAAACCATATCGGCGGGGAAGTCAGCCGCGTGATCGCCTTTCCGAGTTTGAAGTCGCTTATTCTGCGATCCTCCGCGAGGGGCATTTAACGGAATATCCATGCCGCCAAGTTCTTCCATCATCGAATAGAGTTTGGCTTCCATCTCTTTGGATTTTGCCTGATAAGCCTTGGAGCGAATCAAGTTGTTCTGCTCCATCGGATCGGCCTCGATGTCGAAAAATTCATCCGTGTCCCACAAGCCGTAGTAAGTCGTGTACTTATATTTGTCGCTACGCAGTGAGAACACAGTGGGCGACTGGGGAAAGTTCTTCTCCCAGTAGTACGCATAGAGAAAATACTCACGCCAGGGAACGTCTTCGCCTTTGGTCAACGAGATAAAGCTATCGCCGTCCATGTGTGGCGGTTTCTCCAAGCCCATCGCTTCCATGACAGTCGGTGCGATATCAATATTGGCCACCATTTTATCAACCGTTGAACCGCCTTTGAAAAGCTCAGGGCACTGAACCAGCATCGGAACGCGAATCGAAGTCTCATAGGCAACTCGTTTGTCGATCAAACCGTGTTCGCCAAACATGAATCCGTTGTCGCCCATGTAGATTACCAACGTTTCGTCGTGGATGCCCATCTTTTTCAGCTGATCCATCACGGCACCTACACTGTCGTCAACCGAGCAAAGCGATTCGCAGTATCGTTTATAGTACTGTTCGATGTTCAATTCGCTGTGATACGGAAAGTCGACACCGTGCCAACTGTTGCGTTGGTCTAACAACCATCGCGGACGATTGAGTTTGTTTTCTGTCAGTTCTGTTTCACTTGCTGGGCGATTGAAAGGTTTGTCGGCGAACTTTTGCTTGTATTTTTCTTCTGGTGTAAAGTTCGCGTGGACGGCTTTGTGTGAAAGGTACAAGAAGAAAGGTTCCTCGCTGCCTTCCTGTTGCTCAAGGAAATCGACAGCGTACTTTGTCAGCAGCGTCGTAATGTATCCGTCTTGTTTGACACGTTCGCCGTTCACGTTGATCGTGTAGTTTGGTCCAGGCGGCAGGTAATGCCCTTGCCCCTTAAAGCTGACCCAGTAATCGAAACCCGGTCGAGCATTGTCATTGTGGCCGCCCATATGCCATTTGCCGATGTAACCCGTCTTGTAGCCAGCTTTCTGCAAGTATTGCGGAAAGAACTGCGTGCCTTCGGGCACCAGTCGGTTGTTGTCGATGACTCGATGGCGAAATGTATACAGGCCAGTAAGGATCGAGGCGCGGCTTGGTGAACAAAGAGATGTTGTCACGAATGCGTTCTTCATATGAACTCCGTTTTGCGCCATCGCATCCATATGCGGAGTTTCTGCGAACTGATGACCCATGAAGCTCATCGCATCGTAGCGATGGTCATCGGACAATATGAAGACCACGTTTCGCGGTTTCGAGCCCTCGATCTTTGCGGGCTCGACCGTCTCAGGAACGGGAACGATGTCGTTGCCGGATGCCGCAAAGGCAACGCTAGACACCAGAACCAGAAAAGCGAATGTGGCGAGTGGGCGGAACAGTAGATTCATTTCAGGCTCACGAAGTAACGGTAGTCGATAGCCCCATCTTAGTGTGGCGTGACGTATTTACGCAAATGAGCAGAGCCGGTTTCAATACTGCCAAACCAAAGTAGCTCGGTCTGCCCCAGACCCTGAAAATCAAGAAGCGCGAGCCTGGAACAGACTTGCGTACTGGGTCTTGAAACCACTTCTGGGCTTAAGCTGAATCGCAAAAAGAAAGCCCGAAGACGAATCATCGGGCTTTCCTTGCTATTACCAGAATGTCAGTTCATCGAATTCGGCGACCTTACTTAATCCATTCACCATTGAGATTCTCAAGCAAGCCCGGAACTTTCGAGGCAATGATCTCGGTACGGCCGATATCTGGCGTGTCAAACTGCTGACGGTAGAACATCAGCTTCATCTCAACAAAGCCGGCCCACTTCAGGATGTCAGCGCAAACTTTTGGACCTGTTGGATACCACTTCAAGCCATGAACACCTGACATGACGTTTTCTTTACTTTCCCAGCCAGCCTTCATGTGACCGTCTTCCTGACCCCAAGTTGTCGACGTGTTGAAAAACATAATTTCGTTGGTCAAGTCTGCCGCGATCTTCAAGCCAGTGATTGGATCGGGCAGGTGATAAAAGATACCTTTGAACATCGTAATGTCCGAAGGAGTCAGGTTTTGTGATGGAATGTCATAGAGGTCGTTGACACGAAACTGAATGCGATCCGTCGGGCTAATCTGACGCTGCGTCTTTACAAATCGAGCCTGCTTGATCCAGTGCTCTCGAACGTCAAATCCAAAGGCTTCTTTGATTTCTCGTTCGCGAGTCCAAAAGCAGTAACCACCGGCATTGCATGCACAATCCAGAAACGTTTTTTCTGTCAAGCCGTTTGGATAGATTGAGTCGATCTGCTTCAGGAACAATTCACGAAGCTGCAAGAGACTGACGTCTCCTCCTTTGCCGCCTTTGTCACGACCACGCTTTACGCCGTCTTCGACAAAGACTTGCCCGGTGTTGAGATCGTCGGTCAACTGAATGTTCATGTGCCAAGGACCAAGCGTCTCGATGCGCTTAACCAGCGTTTCGCGATCCAGTTTTTGTGGTGTAGGAGAAGCTGCGATGCTCATCGTTTCCTCGTTATTTCGTCGGGCAAAGGGTCTGATTTGAGTTGGATTCAGACCACGGAATTACGACTGAGGGTAGCAAAATGGCAATTCAGAAAAAACGCCATTAGGATCTGTTCGTGCTAGCGTCGCGGTTCCTGATACTTGCGTGTTTCTGGCCATTGCAACTAAAAACTCGCTTTGACCAATTGCGATGCAATTCGCTCAACGACTGCATGACTTGACTGAACGGCCGATTCAAGAAGAGGGACTCCGCGAGCGGCGTAGGACCCAACAAACCAAACTCGTCGACGTTGCGAATGGATCCTATCAAGCTCGCCATGAAGCGAATCCGTGCTGGAATCGACGACGGGCCTCTGCAATTTTGCGAAAGCAACAATCTGAGAGCTATCAATTCCGTCCCTCGGAAAAATCGAGTGAAACAGGTTGGGAGCATCTGGCCAGCGAGAGTGAAACTGATTCATCCACACAGTGCAGGTCGACTCTCGATCCTGCCCGGACTGAAAGTTGAATGTTCCCCAGTCCTTTTTGTGGGCGGGCATTGCCATAACATCAGTGTGAATGACGACCGGAACGTCGACATAGCGAAATTTGGCAAGCAGTTTTGAAGCTTTCGGGTACTCGGATGAAACAAGTTTGCTCGCATGGTTCGCTTGAGTCGCGACAATCACCTGATCGAATTCATGCGCTTTTCCGTCAGCGTGAACAATAATTGTTTCGCCTCGCTCTAAAACACTATCGACCCTCGTATTGCACAGGAAATTTTCGACGCCAATAAGTAGTTTGTTTGCAGCGTCTTTTGATCCGTGGATCGTCCGCATCAACGGATCACGGTTGTTCGTGATTTTTTCCAACGCATCGAGAACCACTCGACTTGGATATTCCAGCAGGTCATTTGACGGACAAGTAAACACGGTCGACGTTAGCGCAGGGAACAGAAAGTCATCGAAAAAGCTGGAGGAAGAAATCCGCTTAGAGGTGGACTCGACGAATTCTCCAAACGTGATGCCGTCAACGCCGCCATCCTTCAGTGCTTGGATGCCAATCGATTGAAAACTCCGCAAGTCGAGCAGAATTTTTCTCGCGATCGGATTGAGTACCAGCTTCAACATTGCCGTAGCGTCGTAAGGCAGTCCAATTTTCAACCGCAACTCACCCTGATCATTGAAAAAAGTCTGCTTGTGATCGACCGGTTCAATCTTGATTCCGGCGTTCTCGTATAGCCTCGTCACGCCGGGCCACAGTGAGGCGTTGAGCATTCGCGATGGAACGTCGCCAATCAACTCGCCATCGAGACCGGGAACGAAATCCGAAAAGTCACGAGAATGAGCCGATAGGCCAGGGTTCGATCCTTTTTCAAAGACGGTGACGCGATAGCCTTCCCGCGAAAGTTGCCACGCTGCAGAAAGCCCAGCCATTCCGCTTCCGATAATGGCAATTCGATTGTTAGGCAGAGTGCTGATGAAAGTTGCCGTTTAGTGTAAATTCCGAATCGAAACCGGACCGAATTCTATCCGATCAGCGTCTTGCCAATTTGGTGCACTTCGTGAACTTCGAGAACTTTATCGTTGGACTCAAACAAGCTTTCGATGCACCTCCGATGGATCTTCATCTTTAACCCGCCAACACCAATCGCGCCATAACAGACTGTTTCGCCGCGAAGCTCGCCTTTATCCATTACTTCCACACCATCGATCCCGGCTGGAGGTACGGCGTTTACGTCAACGACAACTTTGGGAACATGGGCCAGCCATCCATCGGCTAAAAGTTCAATTCCTGCGGCGCCAGCCGAGAAAACCGCATCAGCGCCTTCGACAGCCGACACAGCTTCAATGGCGTCCGCGACTTCCATGGGCGTGAGAATCACGCCTTCACAGACATCGGAAGCGATCTTTTCACAGACTTCTTTCGCTCTTTGTAAACGGCGTGAGCAAATCCGAATGGTGATTGATTCACCTGACGAACTGACTTCCCTAGAAAGATTCTGTGCGATGCGAATTCCAACAGGACCCGTTGCCGCAAGAATCGTCACCGTCGAACCGTCCCATGCAAGATGCTGGCCCGCAGAAAGGACTGCAGCAGCAGCGGTCGTATTGCAGCCGTTTGGATCCGACATAAGCGACACGCGCATTGGGCCAAAAAACGTTGATTTGGCTTTCGCAACTAAAGCTTCTGTTTGATCAACGTTGGAGCCGCCGAAAAACAGAGCCGTCGATTTCAGGTCGTCGATGGAGCGAGTAAAGATGCAACCATGCACCATACCGGCAACGTCATCTTCGGAAACCGAACCTTGAGTCAAAAGCTGCTCCACGCCAGAATCGATCGCAACCACCGAATCGAAAATGCTGGTATGCGGATCGGGATCGATTTGCACAAGAATTCGCTTCTTTGGCATGACAGCAACCTTTGCTCGTGTAAAAATAAAAAGACTCGCAATCAAAAAAGCCACCAATCGATGGCTCTGTCAGATGCGAGTTTAGTACTTTTTTGAATTCAATCGTCGACTAGAATCCGCGGAACGGGTGAACCGCATCTTTCTGTGCGATCATTTCGTCAGCTGAAGGAGACGAGTTCATCGCGTTCGCGATCGCCATCTTAGTTGCCGAGTAGTTGTAGTCGTAGATCTTTTTGTCATCTTCGGCTTGTGGGTGAATGAAGACACCGCAGACACAAACCAGATCTTCGCATTGATCTTTGGGAATGACCCCTTCAGCAACGCTGTCAGCCACTGCTTTGGCGACAGCAGCTTGTGCTGGGCCAAACATCTGGACGGCTTGCTTCATGCCTTTGATCGTGACCTTGGTGATCATGACGGTGGCTGGTTTAACTGCGACATTCGGAGTCAATACAGCCAGAAGGTTGGTGTGGCCTTCAGATTGAGTCGACAATGCGTTTGCGAATGCTGTTCCGACGGGACCGGACTTGCTGCCAATCATCAAATCAATGTGCGAGATTTCGTTACCATCGCCATCAAGGGCTTCGCCAATAAACATGGACATAATCGGACTCCTGTTATACGTTGCGATGCCAGCAACGAGTGCCGCATCAAGTCATGAAGTTTCAAGCGAAAGATTAACAAACAGACCGCGGTGCGGCAACCTGACAACCTCTTCCATTCCCAGTTCACGCCAATGAAACACGCTGTTGACAATGCAAATTCAAACAGTACTCCTGCTTTGGTGGTCGGCGCCAGTGGAAGGATGGTCGCCGCGGAACTCGTGCGGCTCGGAATAGAATGCTCGGTGGCCGATCTTTACGGTGATTCGGACACAGCCCAAATATGTCAGGGCAGGGTCCACAAGCTGGATCGTCTCAGCGATTTACTGGACCGCGAGTCTCTCGTTCGTGCTCATCGATTCGTTGTTTTTGCAGGCGGTTTGGAAGGCAACCTCAAAGTCGCGGAAAAGTTGGCTATTTGGTCAAAACCAGTGTTTCCCGATGTTTCTTCACTGCAGCAAATCAACGACGTGGCTAGATTCAATCATGCCCTTTTGCAAGCAGGAATCGATCGCCATTCATTGTCTAACGATCCTGCCAACATCGGTTTGCCAGCCGTCGTAAAAGACGTCACGCATTCAGCAACGGCGACGCTGGTGCATTCGGAATCCGAGTGCCGTTCTCTTGCGTTGCCAAACCGAATTTTTCAGAAATTTATTGAGGGTGAATCCGTTTCGCAGCTTTACGTTGCCGAAATGGGAAATATTGAGTGTCTCGGTGGGACGATTCAACTGACGGAATCGTTAGCGTGGGTTGGTTCAATATCCGGCTTGAAGTTGGCACAAAAAGATAAGAAAACTGCATTCAATTTCGCAGTAGCGTTGCTGGAACAATCAAAGTTCACTGGCATCTTCGGAATCGATTTTGTTCGCAACAAGCATGGTATCTGGCCTGTCGACGTTAATCCGCGGATCCCTGCCTCTTTAGAGGTCCTAGGAGGATTTGCAATGCAGCGACATCTAAGAGCATTCGGAATTGAATGCAAAGATGCTTGCGAACGAGACGCGGAGCTCATCTTTGGTAAGGCGGTTGTGTTCAATCGGTCCGATACTGCAGTTCAATTTGTATCAAAACGATTGAAAGGGTTTTCACTGCGTCATTTAACTGACCCCCAGAGAGTTTCCATTGGCGATGTACCCCATGATGGCGAGTCAATCAAACCAGGGCATCCGATCCTTACTGTTTTCGCATCTGGCGAAACGCAAACGAAAGTAAAATCAAACCTGTCTACTTTACGACGGGAAATCCTTGAGCGGTTGAGCCGCAAAAATGCCTGATTTGCAGAAAGCCAAGAAAACAACCGAAGGTGACCGGCCTGTCAAAGAAGTCGGTGGAAAGGGCGGCAAGTAACGAGAGTTTTTAATTTCAGTTATTAACTAGATAATTCCAAAGCGCGTACTTCATTCAAAATGGTTTCTAGGTTCGCGTGATCGCCGGGGCCACTATTGACGTGGCTCCATACGACGTTGCCACTCGCGTTGATTAGCACCACGCCCCCCTGTTGCAGACCGTCGCCCTGCATCGAGCCTTGGCGATAACCCGACGACAGTGCTTTGAGATAGCGAAGGATCGCCGTCGGACCAATGCCGAGCTTTCGTTTCAATTTGAAGGCTTGAAAACAAGCCAGTGTTGAATCGGTATAGAGCTCGAATTCGATGTCGAATTTGCTGCTAAAGCCACTGGCCTGATCCGCCGTCCCATTCCCGATGCCGATGATCGAAACGCCGTTGGATTCGATGTCACCGGCGATTGAGTTAATGCGAACAACCTGCTCGCGGCAGAAAGCTCAGCCAAATTGTCGAAGGAACACCAGCAGCGTCGCTCGATCCGCACACAGATCAGCCAGTTGGACTTCCTCGCCATTGATGTCCAACAGGGAAACATCAAGGTTCGTCGAATTGGAGCTTTTGTTGTTTGTCATTACTTCAGAAACTCAAGCGTCTCAATTTCGATCTTGCCCTGATTGTTCCCAAAGGAATATTCAAACGTCGCCGGAACAGAAAATTCCTCGTCCCTACGATACTCTTTGAGTTCCAATAAACACGGGTCGCTATCAAGCTCAGGAAAAACTTCGATGGCTGCAAGCATGCCTGTTTCAGGATGGAAAAACAGATGCGATTCGACCGTTCCCCGAGTCGCAACGAGAATTTGATATCGCAGCCCATCTGGCTCCAGTGGCGCCGATCCGAAATATTGGACTTCCCCGAACTTATCTGGGCCGAGGATCAAGAATTTTCGCCAAAGATGAAGTGCAATCAAGAATCCCCCCGTGTCATCGGGAATCATTTGCTCAGACAGTTCCGTTTCCGGATCAAGGATCCAAGTCTTACTGCCAATCTCAATACCGGAGCTTTCGTCTGACAGAACCATCTGGACTTTCTTCATGTCGTTGTCGATCCCGCTTAGTCGCCAACGCTTAATTGCCACCGAAAAATCGCCCTGTCCATTGATTGCCTTGGCCCAAACCTTGCTTCGATTGATTTTGTTGAAATGATAATTGGTGAATCCCCTGCGAGCCTCGTGCCACTCGGAGTGCTCATTGATTTCCGCTTTTTCATCTTCAGTAGCCGATGCGTCATCTTCCCCTGCTTCAACTGCCGAACCCTCGATCATCTCCGTCAATTTTTCGGCTGAGTGAACTCCCGTAAGCCGGACCATTACGTCGATCGTTGTGCCGCCTCGCTCAAACGAAATTGGGACTCGATATCCCTTTGGGTAAATACCCAAAACGTTTTTGAATTGGTTGACAGTTCGAATAGAGCGTCCCGCAAACTTCGTGACCCTGTCGTCGTATCGTAAACCCCGTCGCCACGCGTCAGACGATTCCAAAATGTTCGATACGCGGACGTCGCCCTGTTCGTCCGTCGCAACGGTGGCTCCGATCGTCGCGTGGTCGATGATCCTACCGCTCTTCAGGTAATCGAGGAACAGCTTGATTTGATTGCTCGAAATCGCGTAACCAACGCCAACGTTGACCCGACCTCGTTTTTCGAAACTACCGCGACCATTGATGCCGATCAAATCTCCATCTGCGTTGAACAAGGGACCACCTGAGTTTCCTGGATTGATGGCGGCATCAGTTTGTATGCAGTCCGCATACTCCAAAAGCGTTCCAGACGGATACTGATAGCGGTGAACGCCAGAGACGATTCCCCAAGTAACCGTCGGTTGAAAATTCGTCGCCAGGAGAAACGGATTTCCGACGGCAAAGCAATTATCGCCCTGCTCTACAGCATCACTATCGGCAAGGGTCGCAAAAGGAAAGTTATCGCGACCAAAGAGTTTGATCAATGCGACATCACCAACAGGATCAATTCCGACGATGACGGCGTCGTACAACACGCCGTCGTTCATGCTGCACTTCATGAAAGGCCCATTGCCCTCGACAACATGATAGTTGCTCAATGCATATCCGTCGGCAGAGATGACGACGCCACTTCCGCCGCCTTGGCTCCGCGGACCGAAGACACCGATCGTGCAGCGAGAGCCCTTTGCGATTGCACTGATACGCTCGTTCTCAATTTCCACGACCGAAGCAGGAGCGGTAAGTGGGCGGTCGCCGTCTTGTAAATATCCAGTGACGACGTGAATTGAAAGTAGGAAAATTGAAAGTGTTGATATCATTTATTAATTGTAGCAAATTCCCTGTCTACGGTGCCAAGCTGATCCGTCTTGAATTCAGTTGGAACATGTCATTTGTGACTGTGGATTTTCCTCCAGCTATGCGTATTAACGACATGGGCTTAGAAAAGTTGATACAACGCCCTGCACTCCCGCCACCTTCTCGTGTTTGACTGCGAGAACATCTCGCCACGCAGACGATCGCCCTCAATCGAGTAGTTCCCCCAACCCACGAGCAAGGAATGAAGCGTAAACAAAAAAACCAGGCCCAAAAAAAACGTTGGTTACGCAAAACTTGAGATTCGTAGACTTTTGGCCGTGGATGGCTTCGCTTCCATCAATGGACTCGGAAACAACCAAGAAAATCCCGAATGGGGAGCATTTTGTTCATGTCGCAGACGCTGCCTATGCGGATGCACTGAACGAACCTGCAAGGCTTGGTGAAGCAAACCCTCGTGATATTTGCAACTTGATATCAGCGCAAGATGAGTCCATCCTTAACGATCGATTTAGCACATCGATGTGGTTCCAATGGGGACAGTTTCTGGACCACGACATCAATCGCGTGTTCGATGTTTCAACTGAAAATACGTCAGAGCAGACACCGCTGGATACTTCTGATCAGTTTCCTTTTCGATCGAACCGTCTACGACCCTGAGGCCGGAATCACAGATACTCGTGAACATATCAATCACGTCACAGCGTTTATGGATGGGCGCATGATTGATGGGTCCGACGATGTACATGCCCGGTAGATTGTTGTTGGGTCAACAGAAAGGCTGGCAGTAAATTGCTGCCAGCCTCGCGTCAACTCTCGAATCGCATGAAATTTACTTCTTAGAAACGCAGTACAAAAACTTGTTGCTGCGAATGAACAGTTGGTTGTCAGCAATTGCGGGGGTGCCGTTGAAATCGGAATCGTCGCCTTCGAAAACATTTTGGTAAATCAGATTGAATTTTTCGTGATCAGCTGACCAGACAAAAGATCCCATATTGCGGCTGACAGCAATCAGTTGATCGCCATTGAGGACCAAGGACGCGAAAAACTTGACGCCCGCCCCGCCTTGGGCACCAGGAACCCGTTCTCGATAAACGCGTTTGCCCGTCTCAGCGTCAGCACAATATGCGATTCCTTTTTCGTCGATCCAATACAGATGTTTGTCTTTCAAGATGGGTGTGGACACGTATGAAGTGTCCGGCGATGACCAAATCACGTGAGATTCGGTGACATCACCTTTGCCGCCAGCACGGACCGCAAGGCTGCCAACGCCTTGGTATCCACCGTAAATATAGGCAATGTCATCTGCGACAATGATTGAAGGGTTAACTTCATTCAACAGCGTCGTTTTGGCGTGCCATTTGGGTTCGCCGTTTTCTGGATCAATGCCGTATACCTTTTCCGGCACCGCAACGATCAGCTCGGTGACTTCGTCTTTGGTCTCGATCAAGCTTGGGGTTGAGTAGGCCATTCGAGAGCCCGCGTCGAATTCCCATTTGATCGAACCATCCGACTTTGCGATGGCGAGAATTTTCCCGCATTCATCGATTGCGTTGACGATCAAGTACTCGCGGTGAAAGATTGGGCTCGATGCGGATCCCCATCGGGTCTCGTTGGGCTCGCCTTCAAATGAACGGCGCCAACGTTCTGTGCCTTCGAGATCAAAAGCGATAACACCTGCTTTGCCGAAAAAGACATAAATTGATTGACCATCTGTGATTGGTGTGTTGGTCGCGTAACCGTGATACGTAATGTAGCTCTTGTAAGGGTCTTCATTCTTCACACCTTCGTTACTAACGGGTTTTTGCCACAAGAGTTGTCCTGTCGTACGATCACAGCAAACTAAATGACGGGTCAGGTCCTTGATTTCTCCTGCCTCCTTGTCGCTCTGTTTTCGATCGACGGCTTTCTGAACACCATAGCCCGTGTAACAAGTCAAATAGACTCGATCGCCCAGCACAATCGGCGATGAAGATCCGGGGCCCGGCAGTTCGGATTTCCATTTTAGATTCTTGTCGTCGGCCCACTCAGACGGAATGTCAGCCTTCTCTACAGTTGCATCTCCTTTGTTGCCGAGGAATCGAGTCCATTCGTCGGCTTGAACGTAAGCAGTCGCAATCGACAACCAAGCCACGGCAATCAAAGTGAGTGAATTGAAACCAAGTCGTTGACCGAAAGCTCGATTGTTTCTCATGGTCGTTATTCCATCCTGTTCATGATTTTGCATCTCAACCTAATCGCATCATACAGGATCTTTGGATTGGCATGGCAATGGCGCGAGGAATGGCCTGTATCGAAATTTCAACTAATAGAATCTCGATGCCAACCTGATTGGTGTTCATAGCGTCGTGAATGACTCCAAATGGTTCAGTCGAGACTTGGTTTTGCAGGATGAGGTTTTCACAATGTCTGGCGAATCATATCGTGAAGGATTTTTGGGCAAGTCATTTTCGATCGAAGCCACGGACGATGGTGTCATCCTTAACGGCCGTCAATCAACATTCCGTTGGAGTCGTTTGTCATAGAGGCCCAAACATACACTTCCTGCACATTATCTGCGGGTGCAACGAACGTCGCCGTCATCCACGCGATGTTGTTCAAGTCCTGAAGTTCAAACTCTGCGAAGTTGCCAGCGTCCGGATCAGGGCTTAAACCATCACTAAATCCCAAGGCCCACCGTTTTCCCACAGATCGGCGAAAGCCAGAAACGGACTACTGCCAACACAATAGAAAGGACTGCGTGTAGTTTCCTCGTAAACCAAATACTCGAAATCATGATCAATCCATTGATTCGTGCCACATTCTTGGTGATCATCCGAAGGGGATCCTTGTCTTGCTTGGTGTGGAGCTGCGATTGTTTGGGACAACCCTTCTTTGATCGAACAACTGCCAGAAGTAAAACAACTGCGTACTGCAGCTGCAATGGACGGAAAGACGGTCTTTAAACAGCATTCGGGACGGCGGGCACAATGGTTACCTGTTGCCATCCGTTCACGTGTTTTTGATTCAGGCTTGTTGGCTTGAATTAGCCGCGGAGACAATGCAGATTCGCCATGGAAATTCCGCTCATCATGGCGCCGATGACCCCAACGTAGCCCTGATCGGTGCCGCAAAGGAACAGGTTGTCCAAGTGGGTTGTGCCGTCAAGCTGTTTGTCCGGCGCTCCGTAAACCGCGCCGTTGTCGTGCCAAGTAAAACGTTGTATCGTTTTGGGTGTGAAGACGTCGATATCGATCACGTACGGACGGAAGTCAGGCGTGAAGCGAACACTTGACGCCACGCTTTCGTCGTACCAGCGAAGTTTGGCTCGGTGGTATTCCTCTTCCGATAATGCATTCCAGCGATCAAAGTCCGCGATCGTCGTGATGCGGATGACGCCGTCACTGAGTTGCTCGTCATCAGCGTAAACGTAGTTGTTGGGCGAGCAAACGACGCCGGTTCGAATGTCGCAAAAGTCATTCTCTGGCGCTTGCCAATGGAATTTTTCGCTGTCGTTGTAGAACACGATCGTGTCCTCGTTGCCAAGTTTCTCAGGCTGTCGATCCAAAATCGAAATGGACTCGATAAACGTTAGTTTCCCTGCCTTGCGAGGATCAGGCTCGGAGGTGTCAGTGCAGAGCCGCATGGTTTCTAGTGAGCCGGCCGACGAAAGGATGCGCTTGCCTTCGAGGACTTCTCCGTTGTCGAGTTCAATCGCTGTTGCTCGGCCGTTGTCGACGATGATCTTGCCGACGCCGCTGCGCAGTTTCAATTCTCCGCCAAGGCTGCGAAAGCGTTTGACGAGATTCTTCAGGATCAAGCGTACTCCTTTGTAGGGCCTTGCAAACCCTTCCAAAAAAATACTACGAAACATGATGCAGAACTGCCCCCAAGCCATGTCGTGTTCCTGGGCGTTCCCGTACCACATGAGCGGGCAGAAAATCATCTCAACGAGCAACGGTTCGGTGATCGTTTCCGAGACGATTTGTCGACCAGAAATTTGAAAGCTGGCTTGATCGAGATCGTCGTAGTCGAGAATCTTCGCCAGTAGAGCGTCAAAGCTGTCGATTTGATTCGGAAACGCGTTTGCGACTTCGCTGCGTAAAAGCTCGAGGTCGTTGTCGAAACGAATGTCGACGCTAGGAAACGCAATTCGCGATCCGCGTTGGGGCGCGAGTGAAAAGTCTTCCCACTTGAATCTAAGTTGCCGCAGGATCCGAGCAAGCGGGCCTTTCTTGGTGCCCTTTTCCGTGAAGTTGGTGACGGCGTGGAGCCCAACGTCATAGTCGCGACCGTTCATGCGATAGAAAGAATTCAAGCCGCCGATCGTGTAATGGCGTTCGAGAATGCAGACTTTTTGGTCGTAGTGGGCGAGGCGAATGCCAGCCGCGAGCCCAGACATTCCAGCGCCGATGATAATAGTGTCGTACATGGTTGGGTTCGACTCGTAGTGCGGCTTCCAGCCGTCGCAATGATTTAACTGCGACGGCTGGAAGCCGTCACTACTGAAATCAACGGTTAGAAGCCGTCGATGCGACTAGACACAGGCAACCATCTTTGGCGTTAGGTAAGTGACCGTCGAGTGCATTGAATCGAGGTTTGTGTAGTCCTCTTCTGGAACCTGAACTTTGTAACGCTTGCGAAGCTCCATCACGATATCGAGGAAGTCCATCGAATCGAGTTCCATCTGATCACGGAACGAAACTTCATCCTTGAGATCGTTCAAATCTTCATCCGGTGCGATGTCAGCGAGGATGTCGATGATTGCGTTACGGATATCTGCGGGTGCCATTTGATGACTCCGAATTTCTCTGCTAATGGTTCTGGTTCAAAAACGCTTGACGATCAGGGATGAATTGATCCCCAGCATCCCAAACGAGCTGTTCAAAATATAATCAACTTTGCCGATTTCGCGAGGCTGGTTTGCGACCAAACCGGTCAGTTCGATCTCCGGGTCCATCTCATCCACGTTGATGGTGGGATGCACGACACCGTCGTCGAACGAGGGCAAGTTGCCGGCTAATTCTAACGCACCGGCTGCTCCCATCGTATGCCCGATAAAGCTTTTCGTGTTATTTACGAACGTTTTTTTGGACGTTCCAAAGACCTCCTGAACAGCTTTCGCTTCCAAAATGTCTCCCATCCCCGTCGCCGTCGCGTGCGTGCTAACGATGTCAATTTGTTCCGCGTTCAAGTGTGCTCGGTCCAGAGCCATACGCATGCACTGGGCTTGTCGTTCAGCATTTGGCAAAACAAAGTCCGTCGCGTCGGTATTCATGCCGTAACCGACAATCTCTGCGTAGATTTTGGCACCGCGTTTCTTGGCATCGTCCAAACGTTCCATCACGTATAGACATCCACCTTCAGAGACCACGATTCCATTGCGGTCTTTGTCGAACGGTCGTGAGGCTTTTGTTGGATCGTTGTGGGTTGCCAATGCGTTCTGGCTGCTGAATCCAGCAAAAATTCCGAACGTGTGAATGCTTTCCGAAATACCGCCCGCAATCGCTAGATCGCACTCATGCAATCGCAACATTTGCACCGCCTGAATCAGGCATGCGTTTCCAGCGGCACAAGCGGCTCCAATCGTATAGTGCGGACCAGTGATGCCCATGTGCAGTGCGACTTCGCCGGCCGGATTGTTAGCAACCGTTCGCGGGTTGTGGTGATGCGTCCAGTACTGACAGTCGTACTCGTACTTGCTGATCTCGAAGATTTCACTTTCGGTTTCGACGTTGCCGTGCTCCGTGATGCCCACGTAGACGCCGATGCGGCTTTTGTCGATCGAGTCCATATCCAGTCCGGCGTCAGCGACCGCTTCGTGACTGCAGTAGACGCCAATGCTGCCGGCACGAGTTCCGCGTCGTGCGTCTTTTCGTGATTGATGTTTCTTGACATCGAAATCGCAAATGCCAGCGATGGTTTTTCCAAAGTATCGGATCTCGTATTCACTGATTCCGCTGCGCGCGTTGAGGACAGCTTCACGCATCTCGGCAAGGCTGTTGCCGTTGGGCGACGTCAAGCCGACTCCGGTCATGACGATCCGTTGTGAGTCTGGTAAGTCGGATGGGTTGGGGAACGGAATCATGTTTGTTGTTGCACGACGAGTAAACGAAAGTTGCCTCAAAAGGTAACTCGATCGATGCAAAATGACAATGTGCAAGCATGCTCATTGGCGGGCCAAGGCGAGAAAACGCTCTGCCGCGATCGAGATGCCACGACTCACTGCGGCAAGACGCCGCATGTTGCGTATTCTTTCGAATGATTGGCGTTTTTTTTGATCCATTGCAAAGGGCACGTTAGCGCCGCGCGCAGAGAGTCAGAGTTGCCGTAGTGCCGGTCGCCGAGCGCTAGGCTGCGGGGCGGAAGAGTATTTTGCATGGCCTCTGCGGCTATTCGACTCAGCGTGAGACTAAGCTGCTTCTGCAGCGAATTGGCCAATACGATTACAGTCTGAAGCGAGGACCACGGCTCGCCAGAAAGAAGCCGCACGTCTACTTATTACGGTGTATAAACTACAGAGTCCGGATGGAAATTAGACCAAGCTTGCTCATACGTCGGAATGACAACACGCGGCTTGAGATTTGTGTCTTTCATTGGCCCCGCAGTTGCGATGCCGGATTTCAAGTTCCAGATTGAGCCTGTTTCTGCGTCAACAACTTGATTGTCCTTTTTCGCGAACGTGAGTACTTTTCCGTTCACATTTCGCTCGAAGCACCAAGCGGCTCCCGTTTCGGAATCAAACGAAAGAAGAATCGCTGTATCGGCAACCAGATCGTTGACCAGAGGATGCGTCAAAAGCAATTTGTTCGGGTAGGATTTCGATACTTCTCCATCGACGTATCCGATCGCAAACGTATTACGCCTGCTTTGATTGAAAAAGGAAGTGTCGTATCGTTTTCCTTGCCGCTGCGGCCAGATCATGACGCTGGTTTCTGGATGGATTACTTTCCAATCTGCCCAGCTTGTGATGACCGAAGGAATTCTCGTTAGTTGAGTCCCTTTAAATTTGCCCTCCATGGCCTCGCCAAGAAGGTGACTCCAAAGCGAACCGGTTTCAACATCCGACATGATCAGGCTTCGCTTCCAAAGCTTTCCAGAAACTTGAAAGATTAATTCCTTTCCATCTACGTTTCGGTCATACACGATGCCGTTGTGACAAAGATGTCACCATGTGGCGGCGACCGCGTGTTCACCGAATGTATCGTTGATGATCTCGCGAGACGGACCGCATAGCATCCCAATCGGATAGGCCTTGGCAACTCCATCATATTCGACGCCAAGAACCAGCATCGCATCGCCGAGAATTTTGGAGCCCTCTTCGGCCGTTTGGAACGGCGCTTCGGTGATGGCATCGAATGGTTTTTCGATGACGGTTTTCGGCTGGAAGTCGCTGGACTGATTCGACAGCGTTCTAGTCTTGTTCGGTTCCGTTTCAGGTTGCTGCTTATGTGCCGAAAAAAGGTACGTCGCGGAAAGAGCAAGCGTGGCAGCAATTGCTAGTCCAAATAGTTTCTGTGCCATCGTATCGCTTTCAACGAGAGTGCTTTGACTCCCGCAAGTCTATGCGATTAAGTGTGACGGCAGAATTGGCGAAACCGGCTTTGTAAGCTAACTCGCTTTGCGAGCGCCTTGGACGAGATTGCAAGCAGATCGCTGCGGCCGAAGGCCACGGGCACCAGCTAACGTGTGAAAGTTGATTCATCAGAGCTCAACCCCGAGCCTTGAGTTGTCGGCGAGCCACCCTGAATATATGGACGCACGCCCGTGTCGAATTGCCGGTAGATCCCAAAATCGTATTCAGGGACCGTGCTCGCGATGCCTGCTTTGGTCGCCTGAATACGGAGTACTTTCTCGAAGTAGATGAAAGGGAAGTTGGTGTGGGGTCGTTTCTTCTGGACCCATTTGAAACTTGTTTGGATTAACTTTGAGGGCAACTCTCCGGCACGAACGTTGGCAACAATGTCAGAAACGAATTTTCGTTCTTCGTTGCGGCGAGTTTTTAGGATTGCGTTGAGCTGCTGTTCGTACTGCGCAAAACGTTGATCGGTGAAATTTTCCGGTGTGAACGTCTGCGACTGTGAAGTCTGTGTGAATCCAAGTTGGAAGAATGCAAATACGCCGAAAACGATCGGTAAATGTTTGAATTTTGAAACCATAGAAAGCATGGGAACCCTGCTGTAACTGACTAATCCTTGAGTAGACTGAGGGTAATTAGCAGGTTTTTTACGCCCTCAATAGGGGAGTATTTACAAAACAGAAAATGAATCTGTTGGGCGTCTCGCAAGAAAACGCTGAGGATTTACGATATAATCTTGGTTGTGATGCCTTCCCTACTCAGGATCAGTTGGGGCGTTTGCAATCACTAAACCAAACTTGGACTCTGGAGAAAAAAGACTGTGACTGAAAAGAAAAACACGAATTCCGCACCGGCCGCTGGCACGTCACGTCGCAGCTTTCTCAAGACTGGAACTGTGGCAGCAGGTGCAGCCGCGGCAGTCGGATTGGGCTCGCCGTCATTGTCGTTGGCTCGTTCAGCTAACGCAGCTGGGCGCGATACGATCAAACTCGGCCTGATCGGCGGTGGTGGTCGCGGAACGGGTGCTTCCATCCAAGCGATGAACACGATGTCTGGCAACAACGTTGAGCTACACGCGATCGCCGACGTTTTCGAAAACCGCGCTGACCTTGCGATCGAACAGTGCACTTCGAATCACGAAGGCAAAGTCAAAGTAACAGGCGACTCAAAGTTCATTGGACTCGATGGGTACAAGCGTGTGCTTGATTCCGATGTCGACATGGTGATCCTTGCGACGCCTCCGGGGTTCCGCCCACTGCATTTTGAGAAAGCAGTTGAAGCTGGAAAGCACGTCTTCATGGAAAAACCAGTCGGCGTTGACGCTCCAGGCATTCGTCGCGTTTTGGAAGCTGGTGAAAAGGCACGCGAGAAAAAATTGTGGGTTCAAGTCGGACTTCAGCGTCGCCACGAGCCAATCTACAAGGACACCATTAAGCAGCTTCAGGATGGAATCATTGGCGACCTTCTGGTCAGCCGTGTCTACTGGAACAACAACGGCGTTTGGAACCGCCCGCGCAGTCCAGAAGACAACGAATTGGAGTATCAACTGCGAAACTGGTACTACTTCAACTGGCTTTGCGGCGACCACATCGTTGAACAGCACATCCACAACTTAGATGTGATCAACTGGCTCAATGATGGTTTTCCAACGAAGGCTCAAGGGCAAGGCGGACGCTTGGTTCGGACTGGCACCAAGAATGGTGAGATCTTTGACCATCACGCGGTCGAGTACACCTACGAAAACGGCCACAAGATGTTTAGCTTCTGCCGTCACATGCCGAAGTGTTGGAGCGCTGTGACCGAGTTCGTTCATGGCAGCAACGGCTGGGCTCACTTGTCTGAGGGAAAGATTTACGACAAGGACAACAACGTTATCTTCGAAGCCGAATTTGACCCGAAGAAAAAACATGACGGTTGGCAACAAGAGCACCATGACTTGTTCGCCGATATTGAAGCTGGAAACTACGTCAACGAAGCAGAGTACGGTGCCAAGAGTACGTTCACCGCGATCTTCGGCCGCATGGCGACGTACAGCGGAAAGGAAATTTCGTGGGATGAATGTCTTGCGAACGGTCCACAATTGGCAAACGTTGATGACATGACAGGCTTTAACTCGCCAGCACCAGTTCAGCCAAAAGAAGACGGTAGCTACGCGATCCCAGTTCCGGGTGAGAAAGCTAGCGACTATTTGGGCTTCGGTAAAAAGAAGGCGGCCAGCAAAACGAAGAAGAAGGACTAGTGGTTTATCCACTTTGAGTTTATTTGAGTGAAGCTCGCAAGAGTATCCGAAGGGAAGCTAATCGTGGAAAGTCTTGAAGACTTCTGTAACGCACACCCGAGGATTGCTGTAAACCTTTGACGGCTGTAGCGACTAATCTTCACAAAACCTGTACTCCGATCCGTTGGAGTGCAGGTTTTTGTATTGCCCTTGAATGAATGATGACTTTCGAGTGCTCGAAGTGACAGCAAACCTTGCAACGGAAATGGCATTCTCAATCGTTCACCAGGCAATGCCGACATTTTATGAAAAACATCAATTCCGATTTTCAGCACTAGTCTTGCCGCTCATACGAGTAGGTGCGGCGCCGGTATCACACCAGGACCCGAAACTAGGGCACGGCGGATCAATTTTCCGCATCCTAGATGTCAACGGTGGGACACAGCCGCGGGCAAAGATTGAGTCTCGAGAAGATGTTGCTGCGACGGTTTCTCTGAGCTGCTATATACGTACGATGAGATTTCTTGATCTCAAGTCGGTATGAAACGAGCAACTATTGAAGTCGTTTCTTGCCCAACTTCACAGTGGTCGCAGCATATGACACGTCTTTCACCGCGGAGTCAAATTTACTGGTTTGTCCTGAGCTGAATCGATCGTCGGGGCTTCTTCCGCTCTCAGCGTCGACATGGCGAACAAATTGTCACGTCGCGCAGCTGCTTGGATTGATAGACTACTTGTACTGACGGTTTCATTCCGCTTGTTCCATATTAAGTATTAGCACGCGCCCCAGCCCAGAGTGTGTTCATGACTGACGTTACCAGATTGTTGAGCAAAATTGAACAAGGTGATCCGGCTGCGGCCAATTCGTTGCTGCCCCTGGTCTACGATGAGCTTCGTCAACTGGCCAAAGCAAGATTGTCCAACGAGCTTCCTGGTCAAACACTTCAAGCAACCGCTTTGGTGCATGAGGCCTATCTGCGTTTGGTAGGCAAGGATTCGGACGATGCTCAGGAGTGGGATGGACGTGGTCATTTCTTTGCCGCTGCGGCGCGGGCCATGCAAAGAATTCTGGTTGAAAACGCACGGCGGAAAAAACGTATCAAGGCTGGCGGAGACAGAAACCAAGTTGATTTCTCCAAGTTGCAGCCAACGGCACCAGGACCTAAAGTCGACTTGTTGGATTTGGATGAAGCGTTGGAGAAGCTTGAAAAACAAGACAAGCGGCGAGCAGACTTGGTGCGCCTTCGGTATTTTGCAGGGCTCACGGTTGACGAGGCCGCGAAAGCCCTCGGCATTTCGTCGTCGACAGCTGACAATGATTGGGCTTACGCAAAGAATTGGTTACGTCTTGAGATCACCAGATAGTGCTTCAACGAGACTGAAAGCGAAGCTTGACGGTAGAATTCTGCCTGAATTCTTAGGATTTTGACTCATCGTCGGAAAATTTTATTTTTCATTGGGTGATCCGCTTCCAAACGTCGCATTGGATATTGGTTGCGAATCGATCACGAACAGATAGGAGCGAAATCTATGTCCTCAGGTCAAAAAACCAATGAATATGTCATCTTCAATACCGCACGGAAGATCGATTCCATCGAGGCTCGTAAAGAGTATCTGACGCAGGTCTGCGCGGGCGATGCTGCTCTGATGGAACGCGTCGAGAATCTCTTGCAATCTCAGGCCGATGAATCACAGTTTCTCGAAGCTCCCGCACTAGCACCCACGCAATCCCTTGCGAAGATTCGCGAGCAACCCGGCGAACAGATCGGCCGATACAAGTTGTTGCAGCAAATCGGAGAGGGTGGTTTTGGTGTGGTCTACATGGCCGAGCAGGAAAAGCCAGTTCGCCGCAAGGTAGCATTGAAAGTCATCAAAGCGGGCATGGACACCAAGGAGGTCGTCGCGAGGTTTGAGGCCGAGCGTCAAGCGTTGGCTTTGATGGAGCATCCCAACATTGCCAAAGTGCTCGACGGAGGTTCCACCGACAGCGGACGCCCCTACTTCGTCATGGAACTGGTCAAGGGCGTGCCGATGACACAATTCTGTGACGAGAACAAGCTCGACACGTCAAAGCGTCTGCAGTTGTTTCATTCCGTTTGCAAAGCCATCCAACACGCCCATCACAAAGGCATCATCCACCGCGACATCAAACCGTCCAACGTGATGGTCACGCTGCACGATGGGGAACCGATTGTCAAAGTCATCGACTTCGGCGTCGCGAAGGCCATCTCTCAACAGCTCACCGATAAGACGATGTTCACTGCCTACGGTCAAATGATTGGCACTCCGCAGTACATGAGCCCCGAACAGGCCGAAATGAGCGGGCTCGACATCGACACACGAAGCGACGTCTATTCGCTTGGCGTGTTGCTGTACGAATTGCTGGCTGGCTCAACACCGATTGAACCCGAACGCCTGCGTGAAACAGCCTATGCAGAGATGCAACGGATGATCCGCGAGGAAGAACCGCCCAGGCCCTCGGTAAGACTGAGCACTCAGGGAGAACAGTCGGCCAGGATCGCAACCGCGAGAAACTCCGAAGCGAAAAAACTCGGCGATCTGCTGCGTGGCGAGCTGGACTGGATCGTGATGAAGGCTCTGGAAAAGAATCGAGACCGACGATACGAAACAGCAAATGGCTTGGCGAATGATGTCCAACGATATTTACAAGGGGAAGCCGTCACCGCTTGTCCGCCGTCTTTGCGCTACCGGTTCAAAAAGTTCGCTTCGAAGCACCGTGGCATTCTGGTTTCTACCGGGTCTGTTCTGCTTGTGTTGTTGGTCGCCACTGTCCTCAGCACACTCTTTGGAATTCGCGCAAACAACGCGGAGCGAATTGCCAATCAAAATCTTGACGACCTGCGGGTCGAACAAAAAAAGAACATCGAAGCCAACAATCGCCTTGTTGCCGCACGTGGTCAAGAATCACTGGACAACGCCTTCGATCAATTCTTTCGTGGCAACTTAGATGAATCCCTGGCTTCGCTGGAAATTGCCCGAACGCACGGCACAAGCCCTGGAGAGATCGCACTCTGTGAGGCTGCAATCAACCATTATTCCGAGGACCTTTCAAACCGCGAGCACGCCGAAGAAGCCTTGCGACTCCTGCCCGACAGCATGGCCGCCAAAATCCTCCTGTCGAATGCTTACAAATATGACGCAGCGGTACCCCGTGACGTCGTCCTAAACCTCTTGGCTCAGATCAAAGCGATGGAACCAGAATCGCCCATCGACCTGCTGATCGATGCACAGTTTTATGCGAATGCGAAAGATCACGGTCTTTGCATTGAGTATCTCGAAAAACTGCTAACGACCCATAATTCCCGCTCTGTCTACTACGAACTCAGTCGCGTCTACAATGCCAAGGCCCGTAACACCTATGATTTGGACGATATTGAGAAATCCGTGCAGTACTCCGAGATCGCGTACCGCACCATGCCAAACAATGACTTGGCAGCCCGTCGATACATCAATGCTCAATTAGTTGAGGCGGACTACCACCGACTGCACGAAAATTCAGCCTTGGAGAAAGACCATCTTCGCAAGGCTGAACTCGCCGCCTACGACTTTGTCAAAAGTCACGATACTTCCGCTTATGCCTATCAGACGCTGGTCTCAGTCTTGGTTTACAAAGGAGAGTGGAGCTTGGCGACCGAGCACTCACTTCTCGCCGCCAAATACATGAGAAATAGGGACGAATACGCTTGCGCCCCAGTGATTCTATTCAGAGAGGGACGTGACCCCTACCCGGTGTTTGAACAGATCTCGAAGTACTTCCGTGAAGGGGAGGCATGGTTACCCTTGATCACGATCTATTCGAAAGGTCCTGAAGCTGGTTTCGAAGCATTTTCTGAATGGGAATCGCAAGCCAAGCTTTCGAAATACCCGGGTTCAGGTTTGGCTGCGTTTGAAACCCTGTGCCTCTTGGGGAAACCCGAAGAAGCCGTCCGTATTGCCGGGAAACATTTGAAAGAAGTATCTCCACTCCCTCGCATGCCATTTTCAGCGTGGCTCAACAAATTTGTTTCCGGCCAAATCTCTGAAGCAGAACTCTTCGCCGCGGCCGAGACGCGCTTGCAACGAATTCCGTCGTATTTCTATACAGGTTGCCTTCGAATGGCAGAAGGACGAAGGGACGAAGCGATTCATGCCTTCGAACAAATGGAGAAAGAAGGCAAAGCGGCTTGGGGCATTTCGAATATGTTTTACACTCGCGGCGAAGCCTATCTTCACCGTATGCGTACCGACCCCGAATGGCCACCGTGGATTCCAAATGCTGATTCAGAGTAGCAAGCTCCAACGCAACGATGCATTCGATGAGACCTTCGGCTCGTCGGAGCGACATGATTTCCAGAAACTTGGCCCGAAACCTGTTAGTTAGGTAGTGTTGAGCGGGTATCTGGCGAGAGCTAAGTGAACAGCGACAATCGATGACTTCAGCCGGCAATTGATCAGGTTTTGGAGGTGACGCAGGTGGCCAATCAAAGGGACTGTTGGCTGCGTCATTGCTAGTCGCTACAAGCTGCTGGAAAAGATCGGCGAGGGAGGAATGGGGACGGTTTGGGTCGCCGAACAGACCGAACCGGTTACCCGCAAGGTCGCTCTGAAGCTGAACAAACTTGGAATGGACTCGAAGGCTGTGCTCGCCAAGTTTGAGGCCGAATGCCAGGCACTGGCAATGGCAATGATGGATCATCCCAATAAGGCCGCGTTGACCAAGAAAGGTAAATGGACGACCAGCAAAAACACTGTCTCGCGAGGATAGGCTGAATAAAATTCAGCGATTTTACGACGACGGCCAATTCCTAAAGGCATGGAAGCTGTCCCAGTTACTTGGGCCGCTAAAGCAATGGCGAGGTAGTCTTGAACGATTCTAGTGTTCGATTTGCTTTCAATCTTGGATCGCGTCGGCTTGGGACAATGATGCATCGCATGCCCTCGGATGTATCCGAACGATCCCACGGTGATCACTTTTTAGATACATTTTGATGATTCGATGCATCTGTACGAAGGCATCGATCAGTGGCGACGACAGTTTTTGCACAACATTGATTGTGCTTGATTCGCAAAGTGCGATCATTTTTGGCTATCTCGCTGGCTTACTGTGGCTACATGCTCTGCCGTTCGGAATTAATAAAACGAAAAAACCCGTTGCTCGAATGAACGAACAACGGGCTGTCATTGCTGAACTTATCTTCACAAGGGATGATGAGTTCTGCGATGGGTGGCCGTTTGGCTACCCGCCGATAACCATCAAGCGGTACCACCCACTCGGCTAATACAGAAACTACACACTTAGTCACCTCCTTTTCTTTAAATCATCCTGTTGAAACCGAATGCCGTAAGAATTGGTTTCCCACAGGTCGACAGGCTATCGCACTGCGTCGTGCGATCCAACGTCCGCATTATGATCAAGCGATCACCGCCATGCAACGTGGATTTTGAAGGCCCCCTCAAATCGAGGGGACTGTCGACAAATCACGATGCAGGCAATTTCCGCTCATCAACGGATATTGGTAAGAGCAAGGAGATTGGGAAAAGGTTCACTACGCTATACGACGCGTCGCAAATGTCGCATGTGACGCAAAACCTCTACTGTCCATCGTCCATCACTTCAGATTCACGAGACTTCGCCATTTCATTGGCTTTGTCTTCGTACTTCTTTGTCAGGTCCTGAATGTCGCTCTTTACCGAATCGCGATCGTCCTCGGTCATCGTTTTGTCCTTTTGCTCCTGATCGGCAGCTTTATTGCCATCACGCCGGACGTTGCGAATCGAGATCTTTGCGTCTTCGGTCAGGTCCTTGATGCGGCCGACCAT
>CAYGUE010000048.1:0-4284 GCA_964352885.1 uncultured Pirellulaceae bacterium | reverse complement strand
GACCATCTTCTTGCGGACGTCCGTTGAAAGTGCAGGAATGTTGATGCGAACGACGCGTCCATCGCTTTGAGGATTGAAGCCCAAATCGCTGCCGACGATTGCCTTTTCAATTTCTTTGATGATCGCCGTGTCGTAGGGGCGAATGACAATCTGCGATGGCTCGGGCGCTCCCACTTGAGCGATCTGCTTCAAAGGTGTTGGTGAACCGTAAACATCGACGCGAACGGAATCCACCAAACCAGGATTGGCGCGACCCGTTCGAATGCCGCTGAGGTTCTTTTTCAGAATCTCAATCGCTTTACCCATTCGCTCTTCAGAGTCCGTTAAAATTTCATTGGCTGGCATACTATTATCCTCTATCGAAGTCGGTGGCGACGTAACGTGAAAATCAAACCGATATTGTAGCCGATTTTCCATGTATTTGGAAAAGGGGGCGAGTTTCCTGCCGTCTGGAAATCACTTACCGTTGACTCGTCCCTTGAGAGGTCCACGCTAGAGAAAAAACACTCGATTGATGTCGTTCACCAGAAACCAGATCGTCGTGCCGACTGCGAACGCAATATGCAGCCCAATCGCCGTGGCAAAATAGGGATAGCCATGCTCGAGCTTGGGTGGCTTTCCAGAATTGATCGTTTTTCGCCAGATCGTTTCGAGGCCAAAAGTTGCAATGGCGGCAGTCACTAAATTCAAGCCCAGAATTCCGACCCATTGAAACAGGAAAAACGGTCGAGTCACTTCTTTCACCGTCATTGAAAGAAAAAAGTTCGATACGACGGCGAACACGGTGGCGCTTGCCAATGCAAAAACGAAGAATTGAAACCAAGTCGTGAGCAGATAAGGCCGTTTCTCAACGATCCACAGTGGCACTACGATTTTACAGATCTCTTGCAGGATCGGGCCAGCGATACAAGCAACGAAAACATCCGTCACAAAAAAGTGGTTGCCGGAGACCGAAGAAATGATCGCGGCAATGGCCGCACACGGAAACGAGAGCAAAATGATGCCAAGTGTTGCGGTCCAAGCTTGCCATTCACTCCAGTTCTCCCTGCGCCGGGTCAGCCAGTTCGCATAAGTCAAAGCTGATTCAGGAGTCGTGGCCAAAACATTGGGAGCCAGTGATGGCTCGTCCCAAACGCTGTGGTCGATGTCTTCCTCTGAGTGGGGCGAGAAATTCACTGCAGGCGATTCCAGACCAAGCGGAGCATCGATTGCAGGATCGGAGGCCGGATCTTTTCCATACGTCGGAAGCAGATGGGGTTCGTTTCTGATATCCGGATCGTTGGAAGTCATGACAGTCCGATTTATGTGATTGGCTTTTCGTAAATTCGAAAAGTCTTGAACTTTTCAACTTTCCCGGAACGGGCAATCGCTCGCATTGAGCGAAGATTATCCTCCTGAATCCACGAAAACTCCCATTCATCGTACTCCCAACGCTTGACGACAAGGCGTTTGATCAGGCTGGTGGACACCCCACGATTTCGATACTCCTTCTTCACGCCCAACAGAAACACGCGAGTCCTCGGAGTACGCTTCAGCCAGAAAAGTAGTTGGGGAAGGCGAATCCAGTCCCAAGTGCCAATCGTCTTTTGCAATGCCCAATTAACATCAGGAATGTTCACGATGTAACCAACCAACTGGTCATCCCAGTAGGCGACATGGATCATGTCGAATCGCACCACCGGTCGCAAACTTTTGACCATGAACTTCAATTCAGAATCGGTAAACGGAACGTAGCCCCAGTCGTCCTTTCGAACTTCGTTGGCAAGTTCATTGATCTCGCGAAACGTCTGCTCGAAATTGTTTTTGTCGACGGTTCGCATTTTCAGTTGTGGAAACCGCTTCGAAATCTTCTCACATGACGACTTAAGTTTCACCAACTCCTCGTCGGATTGAGAATGATGGTCGGCTAGCGTGCTGTGGAAAGCGTAAAAAGACTTTGCCACGTCGAAGCCATTTTCTTGCATCAGTGCATCGTAGCGGGCGGGCGTATGAGCCAGCATGATCGAAGGCGGAATGTGATTGCCTTCGACAACAACACCGAACTCAGACTTCATTGACGGGTTTACCGGTCCCCGAATTCCATTGCAGCCTCGCTCCTTGAGCCAACCGGTTGCGGCCTCCATTAGCGACAGGTGAATCGCCAACGAGTCTGGACAATCTGAGACTTCGTAAAACCCAAAGAAGCCAAGTTTGTCTTTGGTATAATCGTTGTGAAGATCATCTTTGATCGCGACGATCCGGCCGACGGGCGCATTTTTGTCGTTGTAGCAGACGAACACTTCTCGAGAAGCGGTTTCGAAGAACGGATTGGCATCCGTATCGAGGAGTTGCCGCTCCATAATCTTAAGTGGAAAGACGGCAGCGGGATCGTTGCGATAGATCTTGCGCCACAACCCATAGAAGTCACGCCAATGTTTTCGGGTTGTTACGGCAATCGTTCGCATTGTCTTTAGCAGGCCGCGGCGGGAAGAAATATGTTGCAAACGAAGAATATAGACCGTTTCGGCTAAAAAAACACGTCCCCGCTATATCCAGCCGAGTTTTTGACGAACGCTAACTTTCTTTTTCCATCGGCACGACGGCAACCTTCGGTTAACTCGGATTGACAACTCAGATTCATGAAGCAGTGCACCTGGGGGACTAAATCGATATACTGACTCAAATACTGTTCGATTCAGGTTTTTCTCAGGACCATTCCAATGAAGCCAGCCTTCGTTTCCATCATTTTTTTCTCGCTGCTTTCCACGTTTGCTTTGGCTCAGTCGACTCCTGACGATGCCGCTGTTGCAGACGCCGTGGCGGCGGTTCAGAAAGTTGAATTACACGGAGTTGGCCATGCCGAGGCGGTGGAAGCCATGAAAACACTCAATGGAGTTTCCGCGAGTCAGATTCCGATGCTTTTCGAGGGGATGGATGGCAGCAATCCGATTTCAGCGAACTGGATTCGGGCCGCCATCCAGAGATCAATCGCTCGAACCGGAAGTTTCCCCACTAGCGGAGTTCGAGCCTACTTTGAAGACCAATCGAAGAATCCGAAAGGCCGCTGGCTCGCGTGGCAGATGCTTATTGAATCGCAGCCTGACTTTCGTGCCAAAACGATTGCCGCACTTGCGACTGACTCAAGCATGCCTCTTCGTGAAATCGGCATCGCCAAATTGATCGATGACGCGAACGAATTTGGCACGGATGTCAAAGAAATGGACGAAGTTGCGAAAGGCAAGAAGAGGGCACTATTGCAGACGGCGCTGGAAAACGCTCGCGACGTCGAGCAAGTCAAATCGATCGCGAAATCACTGGCTCCGCTTGGGCAGGAAGTCAATCTTCGAGAACAGCTTGGATTCATTGAGACCTGGAGTCTGGTCGCGGGCTTCGACAATAAAGAAGAAGCTGGCTTCGATGTCGTTTACGAACCAGAGGTGAGCGTTTCTGCACCAAATTTATCTGGAACTTACACCGTCGGTGGAAAGAACGTTTCATGGATGGAGACCACCACAACGGAAGAAACTGGCGTCGTTGATCTAAACAAGGTCGTCTCAAAGGATAAGGGGGTCATCGCCTATGCGCTCGCCGGCTTCGAAAGCTCGTCGGACTGCGACGCAGAAGTTCGCATCGGGACACCGAACGCCCACAAGATTTGGGTCAATGGGGAGCTTGTGATGTCGAACGAGATCTACCACAACAGCAACTCGATCGATAAGTTCACTGCCCCGGTCAAACTGAAAAAGGGCAACAATCAAATTGTCGTCAAGCTCTGCCAAAACGAACAGACTGAGCCTTGGGCACAGGACTGGAGCTTTCAAGTTCGCTTCTGCGATTCAACCGGAAAAGCGGTTCGCTAAGGGACATCTGGATCGTGGCTGTGGCGTCCCGCCGCAGTATGATCGTGGCTGTGGCGTCCCGCCGCAGTATTTCGCGAAAAGAACTACGGCGAGGCACAGCCACTCGTTTTTTCAGGCTACTCAAGTCTAGCTATGCGTCGGTGTCGCTATTGCGATCGCCGCCACGGTTGCCTCGTCCGCCGCGACCTTCTCGACCTCCGCCGCCAGCGCCACGATTTCGACCACCGGCAGCACCACCGCCCCGGCCTCCACGGTTTCCGCCTGCAGCACCGCGATCGCCACCACGTTGTTGCTGCGGGAACGTGAACTTCTCGCCAAAGATTTCTTTGATCTCAGCTTGCTGCTCAGGTGTCAACTCTTTGAGAAGGTTCTCCTGCATTTCCGCTCGAAGTCTTGCAATTTCTTCATTCAATTTCTTTTGCAACTCCTCCGCCTTTTTTTGTAT
>CAYGUE010000047.1:0-38799 GCA_964352885.1 uncultured Pirellulaceae bacterium | reverse complement strand
TGTGCCCCGGGCTATCTTGTGATGGACCTTCGGCCCGGACGCGCGAGGGGCAACCCATTTCCCGGGGCGCGCTCTTTCCTCAAAACACTCGGCAGTGCCATTCGTGTCTGGTACCGAATTGGCGGAAATAGTCATTAAGTAATTGAGAATCTCTGCATCTGTCAACTTCGAACCGCTATCGAAAATTTGATCCAATCCCGATTGTTTCGCGTTATCTTTCTTGGCATCTTTATCCGTTGGATCAAGGAAGTGTCGGGCCCGAATGATAGCGAAACTCAGAAGTTGATACTGAACTATTGGTCATGAGTTAGAGTTCTCAATCACGAAGCGATATCACACCAAATTCAGTTTGCCGAGCGGCTTGGTAAAATTTCAGCAGCGCGCGCAACAAGTTGCTAATTTCAATCTCTAGTTCTCGTCTACGATCCTGATCGCGCAGGCTTTCGGCTGAACAGCGTTTGTAAATATAACGTTCCTCTGGAATCTGGTCGAACGCGAGATCGGGAAACTCGGTGCGTTGTTCGATGCGTTTAAGAAAACGGTAAATCTCGTCCGCTTGTTCGGCAGTTGAAAAGTTAATGGGGCGGCCCTGACTGGCAGTTGCCGAGCCAGCGATTTGCTGCGATCCCAACACTGCCGCGCGAGCAAGTGCCTCGCAACCTTCTTCGTTCGCGCACCACCGCTCCAACATCCAGATTACATAGTCATATTTTCGATCGAGGTCAACGAATCCGCACAACAGCCAAGGGTACTGTTGCGCGAGACTGACAACCTTCCGTTTTTTAACTTGAGACGCCGGTGTATCGTTGGCCAAAAACGATTCCGGGTTCATGCCTCGCCGCATTTCACCAAACCGAAAAAACATGTTTTGAATTTCCTCGCCGGGATCATGACCGGAAGTTGGCTCAAACCACTCCCGCACCAGCGGGTGATCCAGCGGAACCGTTTGCAGTCTTACTTCATGTCCCATCTACAAAACTCTTTCTCTTTCTATTGTCGACTCTTGATCAAGATCATTTTGCTTGCTGCGGGCGATTCGCCTTTTGCATTTCGATAAGCAAAAATCGCAACGCATTTGTCTGGGAACCGCACAGAATTCGCCCACGCCAATTCGCCAAATTCTGTTTGAGCAATCGAATTCAACGATCCATCACGCGTGTCGAAAACCCACACTTGATCGCCTTTCCAAAAGCAAAATTGGTGGTCGCTCAATGCCTGCGGCACCGAGGTGCGAAAGCCACTGATCGCAGGCTCAAATTTCTCCATTGAACCGTCTTCATTCAATCGCACGACATGTTGATCGGGAGTATTTGGGCTTTTCATCTCGACGCAAAATAGGTGGCTGCCGTCGGCGGATCGGAAAAAGCGACCGTGCGTTGGCCAGCTCGTCAGTCGATCGGTCGCTGGATCGAGCAGTTGGGTTTGCGGCGGGGCATATCCGCAGGCCGAAATTAACGCGCGACCATCGCCCATGTTAAACGCTTGCGAAACAGGATACGGGCGGGTGACGACTACTGGATGTCCCGAACTTGCCTCGACCACATAGTGCTTGCCAATCCCGGTACGCGGAAACTCACTCCAACTCGCGTAGACGAATTTGCCAGAAACAAAAGTCGCTGGCCCCTGGGTGGAAACCCAGGTTCTCGGCAGCCAAGCAGGTTTTGGTTCAGGCTGAAAATGGTTCTTTGTATTTGCTTCGACGCAACCCGCGAACTGAATTCGGTCGACAGGCAAAACGGAACCCCAAAGGATTGTGCCATCGGTGCCGAGCAAAACAAGTTCGCCTCCAAGCCCGTATTGTTCATGCCGCTGGTGACGATCCAAGTTGAGAAGCAGATTCTTGCCAGCGCAAGCCGCCGACCCGATGGAGGTCAAGCCCGAGTCAATTTGCAATTCAATGTCCTTAACCGGCTCTCCTGAAACAGAGTATTGAGTCAGCGTGTTTTTGGATGTCGTCCAAATGTGCTGATCGACAACACCAACGAGCAATTCAAACGGTTTCTCAAGTTCGCTTTGTTCTTGTATTTGGCCATCGCGACTGATGCTGACAAAGCTTCGGTACGGCTTCGTCCCGCTCACGCCAATAATGGTTTCTGCGTCAACGGCGACAGGCTGACGAAACAGGAATGGCACATCAAAAATGCTCGTTCGAAAATCACTCATTTGAATCTTGAAGCCCTTTTCCAAAATCTGAAAACACAAACTGTTCGGGGAATGTCGCAGCCGGTAAACGAATGTTTCGCAAGATCGGTTTTGGGCCGAACTTACAGGGGACTCGTTCGCCGGATTCACTTTTGTTCCACTCGGCCCAGAAATCGAAATGGACAAACGCGTCGGCGTCACCGTCAACCAGATAGGTTAACGTGCAAGGGTAAAAGTCATTTGTACCCCATCGGATCGAGCAGGCCCCAAAGCGTTCGAGCACTTCCTCGGGTACAAGATTGCCGATTGCATTGGGATCGACCGGATTCGAGAGGAAACCTCGCATCGAATCGTACTCCGCTTTGGTGAGCAAACGAGCGATGCCGTATTTTTCTCCCTCATCCAAAGGAGCCAAGTAGCCCATCGCAAACGCGATCTGAGCGTAAACGGAAGCCACGACGCTGTCGTAAGAAACGATTTTCCGACTGCGATGAACTTGAATGAAACCACCCATCACTCCTTGTGCATTGAAAGCTTTGACGCGATGAAGTTCTGCGCGATGTTGCCACCACTCGTCGCTTCGCTCGTCGATAAACGTTACGTATTCAAACAAGTTGAGGATTCCCATCTCGCCGCCACACATGCTGGGGCGGAAAAGACATACTCGCAATCGATTAAGCAAAAACTCTCTAATTTCATTGGCGGTTTTCATGGATATGATTGTATCAGTTCGCCGTTCTCAATAGACCGCCGTCACTTGTTGAAAACAATCAAACCTAACCTCGGATTAGTTATGACTTCGCTTCCAAACGAAACCATCGAATCGTTGCGAAAACATTCGGATGGGATGGTCTTGCCTACGAGCTTCGAAGATGGCCAGTTCGCAAGACTTTGGATCGCCGCAGCGAACGCAGTCGCCTGCGGCTTGCCGTTAAACGAAGTCAGTCATGTTCTGGTTTCCTGATTGCATATCCTCTCCGCCTCCGCGACTCTGTTCGCGTCATGTTTGCATGCCAACGAAAGATGCTGGCTAGACAGAATTGAGTCAACCTAAGCATCCGTGATTGCTTCGGCGCTCACGAACCATCGCCGACCTCGAAGGTGGGGGAAACTTTGAGTTTGCTCGAAATCAGTTTCCAAATGACGAGCTGGAAAAGAAAGTCTTCGAGTTCCCAACTAACTTCGTGGGATCTTGTTCCAGTTCGGACTGTGTGATCAGCGGATGATTGATCGAAAACTGGTTGTCCTCAAGAATTTGCTTCTTGATGAACCCCTGAAAAACGTCCCCGAGTATCGAATCCGTGCGATTTGCATTCCGCGTTGAGCTTCCGTTTGAATTGGTAGGAAACGTAAAGGCATTGTTGCTCATCATATTGTGAAGGTTTTGCATCCTCGCCATTTCTGACGGCGGATCAATTTCGTTCTCAGAAAACCCGAGGTCTTCGAGGCGTTTCCGATGAGCATCAACAACCAAGTTGGATAAAGTATCGCCCCCCACAGAGTCTTCCTCAGTCACTACGACGCGTTGGGTTTTCTGCATTGCAGCAAACAGGTTTAGAGCGAACTTAGCCTCATCGTGCAAATCCTCAGCAGCTAGAAAACCCGTCGCGACATGAAAAATTTCTCCTTGGGGAGTCATGAAGACCGTCTGAACATTCTGCTTTCCATTTCCCCGGACGCAGTTTCCTGCCCGATCGTTTGGGCGGTGATTGATTGACGTGCCTGAAGTGGCGTCGCCCGTTGTATTTGTAAACGTGTTGACAAAATTGTTGTTTAGAAAACCCTGTAGTTTCCGCTGTGAGAACGTCACGGTTCTCATTCGATGTCCCGCACTTCACATTAAGCCATCGAGTTCACCGAGAACTCGCATCCACATCACTGGCCGGTCGTCTTTGTTTGACTCGTCGCCCGCGGCACTCTGAAACGCCACTTCCATATCGGGCGTCCATTGGATACCGAACAACCGAGTTGTCCCTGCATTCTTGCGACGATTTTTGAGAGTCGCTGAATCGAGCCCCGACTTCTTATGAGAGGTAGGTTGGCTGACTCCATCGCGAACCAATTTCTGAACGTACTTGCGATCTTCTCGACTGAGTTTATTCAGTGCAACCGCGTGCGAAGTGCCGTCCTCAAACACGATCGAAACAATTTTTGTTTTTCGATGGTAGGCTCCAAAACTCGCATCAACTGTTTCCTTGCCGTCACGACTGGTCCATTGTCGCATAGGTGCGTTGGCAACGGGTAAATCCTGTGCGCTGCATTCGAAGGCGATCGAAAATAACAGTAAGCAGATCAGTCCAAACTCTAACAGCAACGTTTTCAAATATTCAGCGTTCATCGTGGCTCCTAAAACTGACTCAGCGAGACATTTGTCTTTTTAAGTCTTTGAATTTCTCCGGGGAACTGAAATCCAACTTTTGACCGTTCACTTTGATCGGTTTCTCATCGTTGGCTTGGTTCAGCAACTTCGGTAGACTGAATAAGCTTGGCGGCACCGTACCTTCGAGCATTTGTAGTGCTTGCTCGTATTCGGCTAGAGAAGAAAAGGTTTTCTCCACACCGTTGACCGTCACGCTTCCTTGGAAATTAGTCGAACCCGTTCCTGAAACGTCACGACTATTTTGATTCAATCCGTTGAATATAAGATTTCGAAACTCGGGACTATCAATATTCACTGATTGCTCGTGAAACCTTTGAGCGAAAACGGGCCACTTGTTTTTCAAACTTTGCTCGACAGGTGCGTCGTTGGGGACTTCATTGATCTGGTACATCACATTGGCGAAGATCGTTGGTGAGTTTGTACTGATCGTGTCGCGCCCAGAACCAATCTGTCCGACAAAATCTTTTTTTCCTCGCGCGATGAGAACCGGCGAAACAACAGGATTGCTGATCGCTGGCCGAACGACAAGCTGGAACAACCCATTCTTTGCCAAGCCAATGATTCGTTGAGAATCCTCTTCGTCGGCACCAACAAAGGCAATCGATCCTCGCGACACGAGCGTTTCGACACCGTTATCTGCGTCCACAATCAATTGCAATCTCACGTTCTCAGGATCCTGCAACACTCCTTGATTCGTCACAATCTCAAACGTTTTCGCAGCTCGTGGAATTTCGGCAAAAAAGCTTCCGTTCAATAAACGAATCGAATTGCCGTGCTTAAGCGTGAATTGTGCAGGCGCAAGAACTTGCAACAGGACATGGTTTCGAAACTTAAGTCTCGCACTGCCTTCGACCAGTTTGTACTCTCCTGCCCCAAAGTCTTCTGGCGATCTTTTGTTTTCCCAACGCCCCGTCTTTCCCATGGTGACCGTTGCAATTTCTTGTTCGCTCGTCCGTTCGCCTTTCGTAGATTCCGGAACAAGCTGATCGCCACCCTCGACAAGCTGTTGGTTTTGTTCGATTGGACTGGCCAATTCACTTTGGATCATGGAGCCGTTTGATGCCTGCGATTCGGCTATCTCGGTCTCAGCATCAAGGATGGCTTTTTCGACCGGGACAGAACGTGCCACTCGTTTTTTGAATTCGTTTTTACCTGCAGTCGCCGACGGATTGTTTGGGGCGGGGGTTGGTTCTAGTTCAGCGACTTTGTCGCTCAAGATTGGACTGGTGAGCGTTGGATCTGATCCAACAGAATCCGGCCTTGTCACAATCGCCAAACCATTTTCATCTTTTTCTATCGAGCTTTCCTTGCCAAGCCAGTCCACTCCGCTCCAAATCGTCAGTAACGCAACGACGAGTGAGACAATCACAACAAGAATTCTTGAAGTTGGCCGTTTGGCGATTGGCTTGCGTGTCGAACGCCGTCCAACGGGCTGTTTGGAACTGCGCGTGATCTGGTCAAAGATTTCACTATTTGTTTTGGTTTCGCTGCAAGGAGGTTTCAACGATTCCGATTCGCTTACTTCAGCCATTCCTGCGCTGTTTTGGCTGGGCTTCATTTTTTCAAGGCAACGATCGATGAACTGTTCATTGTCGGTTTCATCCGTTGCGAGCAATTGCAACATTCCATTAATCGCACGACAATCCAAAACTTCGTCAATCAGGTCATGATGGCAATCAAGATACTGTTTCAAGTCCGCGATTTGGGAAATTGAAAGCTCTTCCTGCGACTTAAAACGTGACAAGAGTTGGCTAAGTTGATTTTCATTTCTGGTCATTTTGCGATCCCGTCCTGCAGTCCGTTCTGGGCCTGCAGTCGCTTGCGGACACAAACGGCCAGAGCCTTACGAATTCGCAACAACGCCATGCGAACAGAGCTTCCCTTACGGTTGGAGCCTGCAGCATACTTCTCCGCGCTGACGTTTTTGAAATAGATCGATTCGATTAGTTTTTTTGATTTGTCATTTAGGACGGCCACACAGTCATGCAAGGCCTGCATTTCCAAATCTTGTTGACGTTGAGGAAAGTTTCCATCTCGCTCGATTCGGCCAATCGCTTTTTCTGCTAACAAGATTTCGATCTCCTCGCGATTGTTACTCTCACGCGAAACTTGGCGAATATAGTCGACCGCTTTGTTTCGCGCGACTTGAAACAACCAAGCTCGCCATTGGTGAACACGGCCATTGTCAGCTTTTTCGAACTGTTTTAGAGCGGCAAGAAAAACATCCTGTGCAATATCATCGGCAACCGCCAAGTCTCCGACTCGGCGTACAAGATAAGCTCGCAGTTCCCTGTGGTGATCGCGCACCAATCCTTCGAGGGTGGACGAAGTTTCTTGTTCGCTCCCTTCCACAGCACCAATGATTTTGGAATTGCTCATGCGGTATTTTCAACGCAATATTTACTTGCAACATGAAGTCTCCGAGCCAGCGACATTGTCACGGATTTTTCTGACTTTATCCCAAGATAATGCGTTAGATCCGGCAATTTGCAGACAATGTTGGGCGCGATAGCGAAATCAACGCCACCCCATTTGGCTGATGCCCGCCAGGCCCCAAAGCTCCTAATGACATCACGAGAATGGAACCAAGAAATACAACAGCTATTTTTCCATGAAGCTACCGCCCTTTAAAATTCAGGATTGGAATTCGTTGATCGATGATCCGAACGAGGTCTTTTTGCGCCTTCATCACTTTGCGAATGTCCTTGTAAGCCGAAGGTGATTCGTCTAGCAAACGCCTGAGCTGGCGATGGTCGAACCAGACGCTATTCATCTCGCGGCGCAGAATTTTTGGGGAAAGGCGATTTGCTGCTTCGGTGCGACTCATTTGCCGTCCGGCACCATGAGCGCAAGAGTTCAACGCGTCACATTTTCCACGCCCGGAAACAACGTAGGTTGTTGTGCCCATGGATCCGGGGATCACGCTGGTTTCATCGGACAATAGTTTCTGAGCGCCTTTGCGATGAACCCAAAGGTCCATTCCGTCGTGCGATTCCAGTTGCACATGATTGTGGTCCAGCTGGACCAAAGTTGCACGATCGACATGGATGCCCAACGGTTGCAGGACGGTTCGTGCAATTGCATCAAGGATTGCGACTCGATTTGCAGCAGCGTATTCGCGTGCCCACTTCTGGTCGCTGAGCCAACTTTGGCCCGCATCTGTATCGGCGTCGAGAAACTTCAGTCCGGAAACAGAATCCATGTCTGCGTGTTTCAGATGGTGAACCGAGATCATCTGGCCCATCGCCCGCGAACCGCTGTGAATCAGCAGCCACAATCGTCCGCTCTGATCTCTCTGGAATTCAACGAAGTGATTTCCGCGGCCGAGTGTGCCCAACTGTAATCTCCCCTCGCGCGAACTGGCCTTCTCAAGTTTTGGACATGAGAGTTTTATTTCGTAGGCAATCGCACCATGATTCGAATGCTTGTTGATCGGTACGGCTTGATAGAGTTTCGACAATACGAAGGCCGCGATCTTTTGATCGAACACGTCATCATCGCTGCCAAGGGCAACGGATAGATAGCCACACCCAATGTCGCTACCAATGGCTTGTGGAAAGAATCTGCTTTCCGTTGCGACGACGACGCCATTGCAAACATCGCCCGCCAAATGTACGTCTGGCATCACGGCGACGCGTACGACGTCATCCGCTTTCGCCAAACGCTGCAATTGACGTGCGATGACAGCGTCCAGTTTGTGTCCAACCCACTTATTGATTGTTGCTGGTTTGCTCATCGCATCGTCCTTCCGCTGCACGAATTGAGAACGTTAAGTTGGGCACCCGTTTGCGATGAATCGCACGCGAGATCTCAAACTGTAGTCGCGCAGTCTGACTACGGATCGCCAACATTGCAGCGCCGTGATCAAAGTCGTCGACGTCGCATTCGATGTGCAGCAACAAACAGGAGCTGTCAGGCCCGGGCTGCACGCCGACGAGGAACATGGATTCCACGAACGGGTCGTCACAATCGTTGAGGCACAGGTTGATCGTGCGAGCGACCTGTTGGCAGAGTTGTTTTATCTTTCGATCTCCCGTTTGGTTTCGTTTGGATTTGAAATACGTTCTCGGGTCGATCCCGTCGTCTTCGTGGAGTTCTCCGCACGATTCCAGCATGGATGCGCGCAGCTTCTTCGTCGTAAATTTTCGTTTCATGACTTGCCTAATGAGAGTTGCCGCAAATGCGGCGAGAGTGCGATTAAATAGAAAGGCGGGCGCGAACCGCGGCACTCTGGTGGCACAGGCGTAGGATTGTTCAGAGTGAACGTCTACAGAATGCGAACTGCGTCAAAGAGCACGGCAGGTTCGCAGGTGGCAATTTTTGTTTGGGCTTTCATCGGTCTGTCCTTTAAAAAAGTCGCGTCTGATGAAGGACTCATTCGTCTAGCAAAGGTTCGCACTGAATCGGCTGAACGAGGTTGCCAAAATCGAAAGTACTGTCGTTGCCGTAGGGAAGTCCGGTTATGAATTATCCTGACGAACTCAGTCGCCTACGGCTTGCCGTTAAACGAAGTCGCACACGGAAGCGGGAGCAAAAGTCATGTCTGCCTAGATCGAATCGTAGTCGTCCTTTTACAGTGCGAGCGGTCGCTTCGGCGAATCGGCTACCGTCGTCGTTGCGTCAATATGGCGATCAGACCTAACGAGATGAAAAAACAGGCAGTTGGTTCGGGAACGCTTGTTGCGGAAAACAGGATCGCATGGGCGCCCATCGCGGAAGCAGCTCCATCGGTTGCCGGCAACGGACCGCCGCTGCCATCGATATCGATGGCGTTGGTCGTTACCAAAGTTCGATATCGATAAACTTTCAAGGGATCAAGAATTCCGAAAGGCGTTCCGACCAGCGCGTTCGCTGTATCACCATCCATGCCACCAACCAAGAAGCCTTGGTCCATCGTCGACTTGCTGACTTGATAGCTGTAAAAGATCGTCTCGGCTGACATGTCGAACGCGTCAAATTCAAGCAACTCAATTTCCAGTTCCACGTTCCCAGGAACGGTCGTCCCGTCAGCATCGGTGACGCCGAATGACCCAACGACATCAAACATCGTTGGGACATCGACCGAAAAGTGAAAAATGCTCTCGGCGGAAGCTCGATCATCGATTGTTGCGGTTCGTGAGAACGGAGCTTCATAAGCGCTGTCGAAGAAAGCCATTCCGCCACCGCTAAAGTCAAGCTCAACGAAACTTGAATGCGTCGCAGAATTTCCGTCCAAGCTGGCGGACGCCGATTCCATTCCAGATCCGCCTATATCGACCGACGTTAGATCGCTTCCAAAAAGGGGACCGGCCAGAGCGTTGATGTTGGCTCCCGTAGGATATCCGCCGCCTCCCGAAATCAGTGAAACCACTTCGGCGTTAGTGTAAGATAGAGAAAATGAAGCGACGACCAGCGTGACGCCTATGACGTGGCGCAAGATAAAACGACGGATTCTCATGGCAGTTCCCTTTACTGGGCTTGGATGATATTGCGGATTCGTGTCTCCATATGATCAAGCAAGAAATGAGCGAGCTGACTGCAACAAAAGTTGAAAGATTTTCTCATCGGCAAGTTTCGCCGGTGATTCCCGTCTCAAATGATCCAATCGAGCGATGAAGAAATCGCCTGCGGAAGTCAAACAGCTGATTCATGCGATCTCGCAGGGCGATGGGAGTGCGCTTGACGATCTTTTTCCAGTTGTCTACGAAGAGTTGCATCGCCTTGCGTCGTCGTACATGAATCGCGAACGGGCGAACCACACTTTGCAGCCAACAGCCTTGATTAACGAGGCCTTTCTTACGCTGACGAAATCCTCCGACGACACCGACCAAACCCCTGCGTATCAAGATGTGAATCACTTTATTGCAACCGCCGCGTTGGTCATGCGTAGAATTTTGGTCAACCATGCCAAGGCGAAAAAGACTCAAAAGCGAGGTGGTGACAAACTGGGGTTTGAGTTGCAGGATGTTGCTGATTCGTTCAATGATTCCGCGATTGACCTGATTGCGTTGGATGAAGCAATGCAGCGATTGGCGGAAGTCGACGAAACCCAGCATCGTCTTGTGGAGCTGCGGTTCTTTGGTGGGATGACGACAAAGCAGTGCGCCGATGTCTTAGGGATCTCCGAGAGGGCCACCTACTACGAATGGGCACATGCGAGAGCGTGGTTGCGTAGCCAAATTGATGGAGCCACGAAATGAAAGCTCAGGAGAGAGAATGGCAACTTGCGAAACGAGTCTTTCAGCACGCGATCGATTTGCCAGCCGACAAGCAAGCTGACTATGTGCAGTCACAATGCACCGACGAAGAGACTTGCGACCAGGTCTTGCAGATGCTGCGAGATCATTTTGATGAATCAGATTTTCTTTCTAGCCCGTTTTCTATCGCTGAGTCGTCCGATGAACTTTCTCGTGATCCATTGCTAGGACGTTCGTTTGGGTCATTTCAGATCCAACAGCGAATCGGCAAGGGAGGCATGGGGGCCGTCTACGAGGCAACTCAATCGGATCCGAGACGGCAGGTCGCAGTCAAAGTTCTACGGCACGACAACGCGATTGATGACTCGACGTTGCGGCGGTTCCAGAATGAGTCCGAAGTTTTAGCGAAGCTGCAGCATCCAAATATTGCTCACGTGTACGCGTCGGGCACGTTTCGAGACGAAGAAGGAGTGCAGCCCTGGTTTGCGATGGAGTTGGTCAACGGATTTACGTTGAAGCAGTTTTTGCGACAGGCAGACTGGAGCGAGAAACAGAAGTTGGATTTGTTCTTGCGGATCTGCGATGGCGTTTCGCATGCTCACCAGCGTGGCGTTGTGCATCGCGACTTGAAGCCAGAAAACATACTGGTCAAAGATTCAAGCTCTCCTCCGCAACCAAAGATTGTCGATTTTGGAATTGCGCGAATCGCTGCTGGCAGCACGTCGGGATCGACGATGACCAAAACTCAGGCGGTTCTCGGTTCGATCGACTATCTCAGTCCCGAGCAGGTAAATTTTGAAAACGATCAACTGGACCATCGCTGCGATATCTATTCGTTGGGCGTGGTTTTTTTCGAAATGCTAACCGGAAAACTTCCGCACGATCGAAGATCTGGTTCGCTAGCCGAAGTCCTGTCTCAAATTCAATTTGATCCCGGTTTCCGCTTGAGACACATCGATCGACGGTACTCTAAAGATCTTGAAGTCATTGTTTCCAAGGCGTTGGATCCTGATCGGAACCGTCGCTTTCAAACAGTGGAAGAACTTTCAGGCGATCTGCGTCGGTATCTGCGACGCGAACCCATTCTTTCACATCCGCCCTCGGCAATCTATCGCCTGACGAAATATATAAGTCGCAATAAAGTGTTGGTCGGCGGTGCCGCGACAACAATTTTGGCACTCGCGATTGGATTAGTGACCTATGCCAATATTGCGCAACGAGCGAACAAGTCGGCCGCCGATGCAAAGTATGAAGCACGTAAAGCCGTCGCGGTGAACAGCTTTATCACCAACGATTTCCTGACCCGTCTTTTACACAACGTTCGTTCTGAAGATTCGAGCGGTCCGATTGAGTTGAACAAACTTATTGAAGCTGCTTCCTCGCGAATCGGCACGATGTTCAGCAACGATCCACTGCTGGAAGCTGCCGTTCGCAATGAAGTTGGCACCATCTACTACAACGTTCGATCATTTGAAGAAGCCGCAGGAGAGTATTCGCAAGCTTTGGAGCTGTGGGAAAACGGATTGGGGGCTGAACACCCTGACACGCTGAAAGCCGTGAACAATTTAGCGCAAGCCAACATGGGCGCGTCTTTGGGAACGGAGCCACGAACGTTGGCTCTTTGTGTGAGAGCATTCGAAGGTCGTCAGAAAGTGCTGGGTATGCAACATGAAGCAACCATTCATAGTCTGAACAATTTGGCGCAGCTCTACGTTTCGCAAAAAAAGTACCAAGAAGCGGAAAGACTATTTGTGACGGGATTGGATGCCATCGAAGGAGCATCCGCAAAAACGCTCGCTACCAAGTTAACGCTGGCAGCGAATTTGGGAACGCTTTACGTCAGCATGGGAAGAATGGACGAAGCGCTTCAGCTACACGAGCAATCTTTTGAGTCTGCCAAACAGGTTTTTGGTATGAACCATCCATTGTGCCTGCAAACGGGAATTCGCTATGTGCAGACGCTGGAGAAGGCGAATCGATATGAAGATGCAGCGGAGGAATTGCAGCCGATCCTGAACGAATATGAAAAGATCTCTCAAAGCGATCTATCTGCAATGTTTCTGCCGTTGCGGCTGCATGCCAGGATATTGCGGCGTCAGGGTGAGCCAGAATTGGCTCGGGGGAAACTGAACCAAGCCTTGAATCTGGCCAGAGAATCACCAGAGAAATACGATCTCGATATTCGCAAAATCAAACGTGACCTGAGGCGCTTGGATCGAAACTGATTCATTCTTCCATCGCTAGTTCTTCCAGTTTCTTTTCGAGAGCCTCGACCATCCTAGCATCCGACCCTTGTAAGTCTGAGTCATAAGGGGCGGCCAGCACGATCTGAGTGTGCAGAAGTCCTTTTTGGAAACACCTAATGGCGGCTTCCCGGTTTTCCAATTCAAGGTGTCGCATGCCAACCGTGTCGTAGACGTGCCCAATTCGCCGCCGCAATCCGATCTCACCGGAGTCCGTTTTCAAGCACAATTCAAATGCGTTCAGTGCTTTGGTGAACGATTCCATGGCCGATTCGCGAGACAGTTCGTTCCAGTCAATGTTGGCGATGACCATCAGTGCTTCGGCAAGGTCGGCGCGAAACTGAATGACACGCGGGTAGGCAGCGGAGAGATTGGCGAGGCGATCCTTCGCTTCAAGGATGATCGGCTTTGCAGACGTCGCGTTGCCCATTCGAAGATAGCCCATCCCAATAAAGAAATCATTGACGGCGATACTGCGATCGTACCAATAGGTTTCCTCTCCGTGACCCTCAAGCGTCGCGATGAAGTCCTTGAATACTTTTGCTCGCTCGATTCTAAAATCGATGCTCTCCTGACCTTGATGACGCTTCGACAAACCGAGCAGCATTCTTTGATGAATTGACATCCAGTTCGCAGAAAGCTCCCGGTTTTCGTTTCGTAGGCTCTTCATCCGCTGCGACATGCCAAACATGCTTGCGGTGACGGTGGCAGAGTGATCTTCTTGGCTGTTACCTTTTTCTGGTTGCTCCAGCAAAATCAAATTCCAATTCGCGTACATCCGTTGAAGCGCGATATCAGAATCCGGCTCGGCTTCAACCTCGGCAAACTCAAGAACTTTTTCAAAAGCCTCGGGAGCTTGCAAGTCGGGAGTGGCTTCTACTTTCCAAATCGCACTGCCTTCTTTGTTTGCCTGTCGTTTCGCCGTTCGGTTCACCAGAAATTCGCCGAACTGGTTGTAAACGGTCGCCGCAAGTGTTCGATTCTCGAGCGTGTCACCATTTTCGGTAACCAGTTGCTCTGCTGGAAGGAGACTAATCTTGAGCAAGTCAGCGGCTCGGTCATAGTTTTTCATTTCCAAATTGACTTCTGTCGCCGCCGCGATGTCAGTGATGAGCTCGCGCATCAGATCTGAGTCGTAGGCCGTTTGGCCATCGATAATCGCCTGATAGATCTCACTCATTTGCGTGACAGCTTTTTCACGGTCCTGCCCGGACAGCGCCAAGTAGGAGGACTTGCGGGTGAACGTCGCGGAGACGAGTTTCTTCACTGACTGGACCAACTGCGACCGGCTTTCTGTTGCTTCGGCCGCGTTCGCTTTCGCTTGGGCAGCATTTGCCAGCGCTATGGTCGCATTGGCTTCGGAGCGTTTCGCATGAAAGTCACTTCGAATCCAAAGAGTTGTGCTGGCAATTGCTCCAAGGAGTAAACTGGCAAACAGCAAGGAAACCGCCGTCGCGAGAGCGCGATTTCGCTTAGCCCATCGAAGTAAAAGCCCGGCGCTCGAAACGGGACGAGCTTCAATCGCTCGCCCATCAATCGCTGCTTGAAGATCATCTGCCATTTCAGCAGCACTTTGGTATCGCCGTTGCGGTTCCTTTTCTAGGGATTTCAGGCAGATTGTTTCTAGGTCTCTGGTGACGAATTCATTAAGTTGCCGCGGTGGCAAAGGTTGTAAATCGTTCACCTGTTTCAGAATCGCAACGGTCGATCCGCGGAAAGGAGGCTGACCCGTCAGCGTTTGGTAGAGCGTGGCTCCCAGACTGTAGACATCTGACGTAGCATCGATTTGACCATTGGGATCCGTTTGTTCGGGGCTCATGTACGCCGGTGTTCCCGCCAACTCGGTTGCTCTCGTTAGAGTCACCGTGTCGTCGCCAAGGATTCTGATCAGGCCAAAATCGCCAAGCTTCGCTGAATCGCTTGAAGCGTCAACGAAAATATTGCTGGGCTTGATGTCCCGATGAATCAAGTCAGCGTCGTGGACTGCTTGAACGCCGCGACACACCTGGGCGAGCAACTTGGCGCCGTGGTCGATGGCTTCGGTGCCGAGTTTTCGTTTTGACTTTTCGGCAATCCACCCGGCCAACGTATCTCCTTCGACCAGTTCCATCGCAATGTATGGCTGGCCGGTTTCCGTTTCGCCGCTGGAGAAGACTTGTACGACATGCGGCGACTGAACCGAGCTGGCAGCTTTTGCTTCACGCAAGAATCGATGTCGATTTCGTGCATCGATGCGATTTTTGTCCAGCAGTTTGATCGCCACGGGCCGGGCGAGCCTCTTTTCCCAGGCCTTGAAAACGTGAGCAAACCCGCCGCTGCCGATGTGTGATTCGAGCAGGAAGCCATCAATTCGAATCGCTTCAGGTTCAGTTGTCAGAGTATCGGCCAATGCCAATTCAGTTGAATGCCCATCGTTATGCGTGGAGGCTGCATTGGCCTCAACGGTTTCACGGTCGTTTATTTGAACGGAAAAGACGGCCAGATTTTTCAATTCGCCATCCTGATCATCCCTTCTGGTTTCCGGCCCATTCGCATCGGCTTGCAATTTGGCGACGATTCGCGAAAGCCGCTCACGCATCGAACGGAAATGCGGCTCGTTGGTGAAGGTGTCGCCATCACCGAGAACCGAATCTGGATCCGAAGGTGGCTGAAGTGAAAAGTCATCAGTCAGGTTGAGAAGTTTCGCTTGGCAAGCGTCACATTTCTCAATGTGTTTTTCAATGGTGGACGGTTCGTTTTCACGCAATGCTCCGTTTAGCCATTGGATCAGGACTCTCGTTTCAGGACAATTTTCCATGTCTCATTCCCGCTTCATCGGCCAATTGTGCGACTTCCAAATGTAATCTTTTCAGCACGCGACTTTTTGAGAGATAGATAAAATCCAGAGGTCGATCGAGTTCTTTCGCGACTTCACTAGGTGATCTGTTTCGCAACCACACGAGCGTGAACGCTTCCCAAGTTGCTGGCTCAAACCGCGGCTTGATTCGTTCGAGCGCGGTTCGCAGGATGTGGTTGTGGAAGTGTTCGTCCCAATCACGATCGACTTTGACTGCGATGTCGGTTTCATTCGCGATGGCGATATTGGTCTGTTTTTTTCGCTGAGCCATACGACAGATTTCGTGATACACGATCCTGTAAAGCCAATCGCGAAATCGTCCTCGCCCGGGATCGTACTCAAACTTCATGATCCCTTTTGCAACGCGAAGCAGAACTTCCTGCACAACATCTGCGGCGTCAGACGCTTGCAGCCCTCGCTTGCGACAGTAGTCGTATAGCAATGGGCTGTAGACGTCGCAGAAAGTCTCCCACGCACTCGTGTCGTCGTGGTCGCGAATGCGATCCAGCAAACTTGGTGCAGTCGTCTGATTCGTCGGCTTGCGTGGCGGCACAATGTTTGTCCAAGTCGGTTCGCCTTGCTACGACCAACCATCCCAATGGATTCGCCGATGTGAGTTTTCATAGTAGCACAGACGATCCAGTGTTTCGAGGGAAATGGATCACAAAACTAATTGTGCGAATTCTGTTTCTTCCGCGACAGGTTTCTCTTTCGAGAGGGTATCGCGGTTGGATTTGTTCTGGTTGCAAAATTTATTCAGATTGAAGTGATAGGCGACGGTGCTGGGCTGGGTATTCAAGGCGAATGAACCAAGACGAACTCCATGTTAGGTGCTGCGATGAGACACAAGACTGCTTTCAATTTGATGCCAATGCTAATTCTGATGTTGTTTGCGTTGCCTCTGTCCGCCCAAGAATTCGAATTCAACTGGGCTCCCGGCGGAAACTCACTTCAATGGACTGACTCCACAAACTTGAACGGCGAAGACGAGGATGGACCGACTCCCGGTGGTAGCGAAGCGATCGCCAACATTGGTGCTGGTAGCCTGCGTACTTAAATAGCGGAGGCGGTGGTGGCATTCTGCAAACTCAGGCCCGAGCCAGATCGCAGACAACGGCGACATAACGGTGCAATCGAGCACGTAGGCTTGCCCAGTTCGCTAGCAAAAGTGCGATTTTTGGCTATTTCTGTGGTAGTTGTAGAAGTTTAACGAAAGTTGGACCAGATGTGTCACGTCTCAAGCGAATAGTAATGATGAAGAGGTTGGACATCAGTCGCGACCTGGCAACCCCCAGATTCAAATCAAGGAAGAATTCATGTTAGTGCTCTCAAGAAAGAAAAACGAGTCAATCGTTATCGGCGAAAACGTACGAATCGAAATCCTCAAAGTCAGCGGCAACACAGTCCGTATCGGAATTCAGGCTCCTCGTGATATCAAAGTGCTCCGCGGTGAACTGGCTCCGTACGGCATCAGCGATGTGGATACTTCAGCTCAAGGTTCGACAATTGGGACGAAGCCCGAAGTGGTTCGTGAAGCTGGCGAAGGTTACGCGTTCGAGATGACGTTGCCTTTGGAATCGGAAGAACCCTCAAGCCTGCCCAACCCTTTTGTTGCTCAAGCAATGTAAGTCGGCCCGATAGGGGATTTTGCGGCTTCGCAAGTGGATCACTGGTCGTTACATTTTGGACAAACATCTGCAAGCTGTCAGTGATTGCAGTCAGACCAAATTTGACAAACGTGTCGCTTGACCATGCCCCGCAACGAATCGCAAATCCCGCTGAAGCTCCACGACGTTTCCGTGCTTTATGGTAAGTATGTGGCGCTCGATGGCCGGCTCGGCAGCATGAACCGCAAGGACTTCAGCAATCTTGTCGATTCGAAAGGCGGAACTCTGGTTGAGCTTTCGAATTCGCAGCTCGACCTGATCGTCGTCGGAGCAGAATCGGCGTCTCCAAAAATTGTATTTCAGGCGACATTCGACGCGGATCGAATCGCTGAAACGGAGCTTTGGGAGTCGCTTGGATTCATCGAACCCGAAGCGGAGATCGGCCGACTGTACACGCCCGCGATGTTGGCTGAGCTTTTGAAGATTCCCGTTTCAACCATTCGACGCTGGCACCGCCGCAAGCTGATCCAGCCGGTTCGACAATTCAAAAAACTGCCCTACTTTGATTTCGAAGAGGTGGCTTCCGCGAGAAGGATTGCGAGATTGATCGCAGCCGGAAACTCGCCCGCAGACATCGAAGCCAAACTCTCAAAGATCGCGAACTCAGAAAGTGCCAACGATCGTCCGCTATCACAACTCTCGGTGATCGTTGAAGGCAAAGACGTCTTGCTGCGGCAGGGCGATGGCTTGATTGAACCGGGTGGGCAACAGGTTCTGCCTTTTGAAATCTTGGACGAAGCAGAAGTCCATTCGCCCTCGTTGTTGCCGATGGACTTGGCACAGCGTGATAACTCGGTGGCTGACGAAGCGGTATACGCTTTTAACTTGGGCAATGAAGATGAATCCGAAGTGATTCTTGCTCCCGATGAGCTGATCGAATTGGCGATTGAGCTCGAAGACGACGGAGAACTTGCTGGCGCAGTCGAGTGCTATCGCTCGATTCTGATGTCGCATGGTCCATCGGCTGACATTTCGTTTCGAATGGCCGAGCTTTTGTATCAGGCTGGCGATTTGTCGGCTGCCCGTGAACGATATTACAACGCCGTTGAGCTTGAGCCATCCTATGTTGAAGCGCGGGCGAGTCTCGGTTGCGTATTGATGGAGCTGGGCGAAACCGAATTGGCAATTTCCTGCTTTCGCGGGACGCTGGACCAGCATCCAGACTATCCTGATGTCCACTTTCATTTGGCGAAACTACTGTCGGAATCCGCTCGATCGGGAGAAGCGGTTGTGCATTGGGAGGCCTTTCTGCAATTGGCGCCTAAGAGTCCGTGGGCTGAAGAGGCACGGTCACAGCTCTCGGCAGCGCCAAATTCTGGCTCAGATATCTAAGACAAATTTCAGCGATAGGTTCGCTTACTTAAAATTGAAGCAGGTTCCATGAAAATACATGCAACAACCATCCTGACGGTCGAAAAAGGGGGCCAAGTCGCGATGGGCGGTGACGGTCAAGTGACGCTTGGCACCGCCGTTATGAAATCGGACGCCATGAAGATCCGTAAACTTCTCGACGGAAAGGTTCTTGTTGGTTTCGCTGGAAGCAGTGCAGACGCGTTTGCCCTGATGGAACGCTTCGAGATTTTCCTAAAAGATTCGCCGAAGAACATCACGCGAGCTGCCACTGAATTGGCCAAGCAATGGCGGATGGATAAAGCGTTGCGACAACTTGAAGCATTGCTGCTCACGACTGATGGAAATACGATTCTGCTGGTTAGCGGAACTGGCGATGTGATTCAGCCAACGGACGGCATCGCAGGAATTGGCTCGGGAGGAAACTATGCGATCGCAGCCGCTCGAGCGTTGAAACAACACAGCGACCTTTCGGCGGAAGACATCGTTCGAGAAAGTCTCACGATTGCCGGCGGAATCGATATTTACACCAACACCAGCATCACGGTCGAAAAAATCGACACTTAAGAAACATCGAGTTGCCTGTCGTGGTTGTGGCTTCCAGCCGCAACTATTTGCGTCATCGTAACGACGGCTTCCAGCCGTTGATTTGCCCGCACCGAAACGATTGAAGAACACCCATGACTGAAACAAGAACACCGCTCAAACCTCGCGAAACGGTTGAGCAACTCGATCGCTATATTGTTGGCCAAGGAGATGCAAAACGTGCCGTTGCCGTCGCGATGCGAAATCGGTGGCGGCGTCAGCAACTGTCCGAAGACATGCGCAACGAAGTATCGCCAAAGAACATCCTGATGATCGGTTCAACTGGCGTTGGGAAAACAGAGATCGCCAGACGTCTGGCGAAGCTGACGGGTTCGCCATTTATCAAAGTCGAGGCCACAAAATACACCGAAGTTGGCTACTACGGTCGCGACGTCGAAAGCATGGTTCGCGAATTGGTCGACAACGCGATCACGATCCTTCGAACGCAGGAGCAGGAACGACTCAAGCCGGAAGCTGATGCGAAAACGGAAGACCGGCTGCTGGAACTGCTGTGCCCCACGCCTAGCGGATTCCAATTTGGCGGAAGTGTGTCCGACGCCATGAAACCGGAGCCGGAAGATTCATTCGAACGTACTCGCGAAAAAATGCGAAAGATGTTGGTTGCTGGTGACCTTGAAGATCGCATGGTCGAAGTGAGCGTCGAGCAAAAGTCGGCTCCGATGATGATTGGTGGCATGGGCATGGATCAGATGGATGGTGATTTTCAAGGCATGCTGGAAAAGATCATGCCCAAGTCACAATCGAAACGCGAAGTAAAAGTCAGCGACGCTCGCAAGATTCTCTTTGAGCAACAATGCGACGCGATGATGGACGAAGAGAAGCTCAACACCGCTGCAATCGAGTTGGCCGAAAACGAAGGCATGATCTTTCTCGATGAGCTCGACAAAGTGATCGCTTCGGAATCAAAATCAACCGACGTGTCCCGGCAAGGCGTTCAACGCGACCTGTTGCCGATCGTCGAGGGAACTTCTGTGAAGACTAGGCACGGCTACATTCGGACGGATCACATTCTGTTCGTTGCCGCCGGGGCGTTCCACAAGAATCAGCCTAGCGATTTGATGCCAGAGCTACAGGGACGTTTTCCGATTCGGGTTGAACTGAGCGATCTAACCGAGGCCGACTTTGTTCGAATCCTGACCGAGCCGAAGAACAGTTTGACGCGACAGTATGCGGCGCTTCTTGAAACGGAGGGTGTCAAGCTGGAGTTCGCCGATGATGGCGTCCAAGAACTGGCTCGAATCGCAACGCGGGTCAATGAAACGACAGTCAACATTGGAGCCCGTCGTCTGTATACGATCCTTGAGCACTTGCTCGAAGACCTCAGTTTCGAGGCCCCCGACATGTCGATGGGATCAGTGACAGTCAACGCCGCCTACGTGACAGAGCGGCTTGGGAAAATCGCAGAAGACGAAGATTTAAGCCGCTATATTCTATAGTGCGAGTTGGAAGCGTTCGAAGAAAACGGTTCTCCTGAAGACGTCGAGACTTGGGCGGCGGAAGCATGTACTGGATGCATGATGTCCGATCGACTAAATTCTTCGACCTGACAACCAACCCATTTTTCAGCAAACTACCATGGCCAAACAAACCATTGATAACGTCGATGTCACTTCCAAAACAGTTCTCATGCGAGTCGACTTCAACGTGCCGCTCGACGATGAGCTGAAGATCACAGACGATCGCCGAATTGAGATGGCACTTCCGAGTATCAAGTCCGTGATCGATCGCGGTGGCAAACTGATTCTGATGAGCCACCTTGGACGACCCAAGGGTGTTGCGGATCCCAAGAAAAGCCTCAAACCTGCCGCCGACCGCCTTGGTGAAATTCTTGGCTCGACCGTTCACTTTGCGACTGATACTGTCGGTCCTGATGCAGCTGCGAAAGCTGGCGCGTTGGCCGATGGCGAAGTTTTGGTCCTCGAGAACTTGCGATTTGACGAACGCGAAAAGCAAGGCGACGAAGCGTTTTCTGCCCAGTTGGCTGCGTTCGCTGAGATCTACTGCAACAACGCATTCGGAACCTGTCATCGCGAAGATGCTTCGATGTTCGGTGTTCCAAAAGCGATGGGTGACAAGCCAAAAGTTGTTGGTTCACTTGTCGAGAAAGAAATCAAATATCTCAGCGAAATGATCGCGAATCCTGACCGCCCTTTCGTTGCAATCCTTGGCGGTGCAAAAGTCTCAGACAAAATCAAAGTCATTGAAAACCTGCTCGGGATTTGCGACTACGTCATCATCGGTGGTGCCATGGCTTACACATTTTCGCTTGCCCAAGGTGGCAAGGTTGGCGGAAGCCTTGTCGAACCAGAGCATGTGGATTTGGCCAAGTCGTTGATTGACAAGGCTGGCGACAAACTGGTGCTTCCGGTCGACACGCATTGCGGCGACGACTTCAACGCCGAGTGCAATAAACAAGTCGTAGCGGCTGGCGAAATTCCTGACGGCTGGGAAGGCTTTGATATCGGTCCTGAATCTGCGAAGAAGTTTGCAGACATCATCAAGTCAGCCAAGACCGTTGTTTGGAATGGTCCGATGGGCGTTTTCGAAATGGCACCGTTCGCAGAAGGAACCAAGATCGTTGCTCAAGCGATTGCCGATAGTGATTCCGTTTCGATCATCGGTGGCGGCGACAGTGCAGCAGCGGTCGCACAGCTGGGCTTCGAAGATTCGGTGACTCATGTCAGCACCGGCGGCGGTGCAAGCCTAGCGATGCTGGAAGGTAAAAGCTTCGCAGCGGTTGATGTGCTGGACGAAGCGTAGCGTTATCAGCCGTTTGCAGTTTCAAACCTGAATTTTGATAAGTAGCTGATGTCGCCAGACGTCAGGTTCCCTATTTGTGGCCAATCCGGCTACTGTGATTTCAGCTTGGACCGACCACTTGTGTTTCCAAGGTCGGTTTGCACGAAGCGTTTCTTGGGCCGGAGCCAACGATGGACGACAAAATTTTCAACTACTTGGCGTTGGTTCCACTTCTGGGGATGCTGGCGCAGTTTTTGGCTTGGTGGATTCGAGTCCCTTCGATTCTGCTATTGCTTGGCTTCGGCGTTCTTCTGGGTTTCTGGATGAACCCTGATGTCATTCTGTCTGAACTTAGCGGTGATGAGACACTAGGGCCAAAGCTTGTATTCCCTTTGGTCTCGTTGGCAGTTGCGGTGATCCTCTTCGAAGGTGGGTTGTCGCTGCGTTTTCATGAACTCAAGTCTTCTGTTGGCGGTGCGGTGCTGCGACTTTGCACTGTCGGAGTTTTGATTTCTTGGGTGCTCGGCAGCCTGTTCGCTTGGTGCCTACTGGGCATTCACTGGAAGTCTGCCGTGCTGCTGGGTGCTGTCTTGGTCGTGACGGGTCCGACCGTCGTTGCTCCGTTGCTTCGCTACATTCGACCGAACCGAAAAATCGGCTCGGTTGTGAAATGGGAAGGCATCATCATTGATCCGATTGGTGCGATTCTGGCGGTGCTGGTATTTGAACAGTTGTTTCATCACGGGCACCACGGCTCAGAAGCGATGAGCGTTTGGGAGCCGCTGATTAGTCTTGCGAAAACGTCAGCGATTGGAATCGGATTCGGGTGCGCAACCGGTTATGTGCTCACCGTAATCGTCAAACGATATTGGATGCCAGACTATCTGCACGGACTTGCATTTCTGGCTAGTTCGCTCGCGGTTTTCGGACTTTCGAATTGGCTGATGCACGAATCAGGTCTTGTTACGGTGACGGTGATGGGAATCTATCTGGCCAATCAGAAACAGATCTCGATTGAACACGTCGTTGAATTCAAGGAGAACCTTGGCGTGTTTCTGATCTCCTGTTTGTTCATCGTGCTCGGTTCGCGATTGGATCTTGCGGTGTTGGGTGAAGTTGGTTGGAAGGGAGCATTATTTGTGCTGCTGATGATCGTGATTGTTCGCCCGCTTTCGATATGGGGAGCTATGTGGAAGTCCGGTTTGAACAAACAAGAGCAGATCTTTCTGGCCTTTCTTGCTCCCCGAGGGATCGTTGCTGCTGCCGTGGTCAGCGTTTTTTCACTTCGCATTCTGGCAACCGTTGGGGAAGATCCAGCGCTCATGCGAGACGCCGAAGTTTTGGTCCCCGCCACGTTTATGTTGATCGTTGGAACCGTTGCGGTCTATGGATTGGGAGCCGCTCCGTTGGCGCGTTGGTTGGGTTTGGCAGAATCGAATCCTCAAGGCATTCTTTTCGGCGGAGCAACACCGTGGATCCGCGATGTGGCCAAAATATTGAAGAACAATGGCTACACCGTGGTCGTCGTTGATACAAACTACGAAAACATTTCAGCAGCAAAGATGGCTGGGTTGGACGCGCACTGTAAAAGTATTCTTTCCGATTACGTTCACGAAGAGGTCAATCTTGCAGGAGTCGGACGGTTTCTTGCGTTGACGAAGAATGATGCGGTCAACGCGATGGCAGCGGCGGAGTTTTCGCATTTGTTTGGAAGCCAGAACGTTTATCGGCTACTTCCGGGCGATGCGGGAAAAGGCTCGCGCTCAAAAGTCGGTGAAGTTTCGCGAGGTCGAGAATTGTTCGCCGAGAATTGGGCCGAAGAACGATTTCAAACTGCTTACGAATCGGGCTTTCGTCCCAAGTTGACTCGAATCTCAGAGGAGTTCACGTTCGAAGACTTTTCTAGCGAATACGGCGATGAAGTTTTGGTGCTGTTCGTTTTGGAGAGTAGTGGATTGCTACACATCAATACGGCAGACTACGAATTGAAACCCAAGATTGGTCAATCCGTAATTGCCATGGTCAAAACCGATGATGTTCCTACCACGTAAGTGTTCCTTTGCTCTGACCAAATCCATCTGCTTCAATCCCGGCTTGGTTTAGCATCGAAACAAACAGATTGCACAGCGGCGTGCCTTCTTTTTGCTTGATGTACTGGCCATGCTTGAACCCGCCGCCGGCGAGGAATACTGGAAGATTGTTCGCATGATGAGCGTTTGCGTTTCCAAGGTTGCTGCCAAAGAGAATCGATGTACTGTCAAGCAGCGACTTACCTGATTCGGTGCGAGCCTTCATGTTTCCAAGTAGTTCGCTATAGCAACCAATGATTCCGGCTTCGATTTTTTGCAGCTGTTCGATCTTCTCCTTGTCTTGGCCGTGGTGCGAAAGGTTGTGATGGTTGCCGGTCACGCCGTCGACTTTGGGGACGACATAGTGATCCTGAACCATGATCGAAATTACCCGCGATGAATCCGTTTGGATGATTAGCGGAACAAGATCCGTTAAAAGTTTTACTCGGCCGATCATGTCGGAATGGTCGAGGATGTCAGATGGTTGCGACGCGTCGACTTTCGGTTTTGGTTTGTCCATCCAGCCTTGTGCTGACTCGATGTTTTTCTCAGCCTGTCGCACGGATTCGAAGTAATCGTTCAGCAGATGATTGTCGGCAGTGCTGGTTTTGCGTTTGAGTTTCTTGGCCTGGGACCCAAGTTCATCAAGAATGCTTTTCCCATCGTTGAGTCTTTGTTGTTGTTTGCGAATTTCAGCAGGTTTTCCTTGAAGGAACATTTTCGCAAACAGTTTTGCTGGGCTGGTTTCGGCAGGAATCATGACGCCGCCGTTGGTGTAAGACTGGCTTTGGCTTTTCGCGGATCCGAGCGACACCGAAGAGAATCGAGTTTGATTGCCGAAATGATTGGCGGCGACCTGGTCGATTGAAATCGTGTTGCGAAAACCGCCCATACCAGGTTTACGAGCCGAAGTTAGAAAGGTGAGTTCACTATCGTGAGGTTGGCGACCGGTTTGATCTTCGTGCTGGAGGCCAGAGAATAGCGTGAAGTCCTTGCGGTGATCCTTGAGGATGTCGAGGTACTTCGTTGACTCGTAGTCCGCACCTTCCGTTTCCGGAAAGACGTTCGGTGGATGTAAGCCGAGTGCCGTGCAGATAAAGACGAGCCGTTTTGGAGCCTCTCCACTGGCAAGTGCCCATGCCGGAGTCATGGATTCGAGAAAGGGTAGCGAAAGGGAAACGCCAGCTGTTTTGAGAAATGTTCTACGTTGCATGATGGCTCTGTGAGAAATGAATTGTCTTGATTGTTTAACGTCTAGCCGCAGGCGTCGGTGTTTCGAACTTCCTAAACACCGACGCCTGCGGCTAGACGTTAGAACGAGCTACTTGTTTCTAAACATCTCACTTTGCACGATTTCGTGAATGATGTCCCGCATCGGATAGTTGTCTTCAGCTGTGCGATTTAAAATAGCTTCAATCTTCTCTCGGTCTGCGAACTGAATTTCCGCACCGGTCGCGTACGCGGTCAGCTTCGAGATAAAGTTGCGTGCGATCTGTTCTTTGTCAGTCAGCAAATGTTGTTTGAATTCTCCAATGCCTGCAAATTTCTTCCCGTCTGAAGTCGTGCCACTTGGATCAACAGCAGGTCCGCGACGTGGTGGATTCTTGAAGACGGATCCTCCAAACTCGACGCTGCCGCCGTCTGCACGGTATCGTTCGCGAAACCCGCCGATTGGATCGAAGCTCTCGAGTGCGAATCCCGGCGGATCAATTTCGCGATGACATTGATTGCAAGACTCCATCTCGCGGTGAGCCGTAAGGATCTCACGCATGGTTGTCTTGCCACGCGTATCGGGTTCAATCGATCCGATGCCCGGCGGCGGAGGAGACGGTGGCGTGCCGAGGAAATTAGTCAACACAAAGTTGCCACGCATGACCGGTGATGTCGTCGTGCCGTTTGCAGTCGTTTTCAGAATCGCGGCTTGGACGAGAACGCCGCCGCGAAGACTGTCATCCGGAAGCGTGACTTTGCGGAAGTGAGTTCCCTCGACGCCACGGATCTTGTAATGCTTTGCGAGGCGACGATTGAGAAACGCAAAGTCTGAATCAATCAGATTCGTCAGACTCAAGTTCTCTTTAATCAATTCATTAAAGAACAGTTGTGGCTCTTGCGGGATCGCGTCCGAGAGCAGTTCGTCGAATTCAGGATAGAGCCCATCGTCAGGCGTCGTCGCATTGACTTTGTGAACCCACAGCCACTGTCCAAGAAAATCGTTGACGAAACGTTGGGCCTTTTCATCTTTCAGCATTCGCTCGACTTGCTGCGACAGGATTTCTTTATCAGACAGCTTTCCAGATCGAGCGACTTCGAACAGCTCTTGGTCCGGCATGCTGCTCCAGAGGAAGTACGACAGCCGATTGGCAATCGCGAAATCGTCCAGCTTTCCAGTTTGCCCTTCAAACATCAGAAACTGGGGAGCCGTCAGCATTGACCGGAGCGAAACTTTGAATGCGTTTGGCAAATTGCGGCCATCGTCCAACGCAGGTTTGCCAAGATCGACATAGGTTTGAATCTCGGCGGCAGTCACGTCGCGGCGAAAGACACGCGGCGCGAGATCGGAAATCAGGTCTTCGAGGTGTTGGCTAACTTTTTTGGTGTATTTGAGTTTCGTTTTTCCATCGTCGGTGTGCGGATCCATGCTCGCGAAAAGGTTGTGCATGCTTGGTGCAGGCCAGGACGGATAGATTGGCCCCTCCACTTTTTGCGACATCACCGCCAAGCCGGGGCCAGTGTAATTCTTGGCGCCGCCGGCCGTGAAAATCCTATTGTCCTTATCCTTTCCCGAATCCCAGGTGAGGTACGGTATGTCGCCGGGCTTGAGGAATGTTTCAAAGGAAACGACTTGCGGTTCGCCAGGACGCAGGTCGACAGACTTGGCTAGTCGTGCACTCCCTGATTGATCTTTGACAATGATCTTCGCGGTGACTGTTTTCTTGGACTGAAACGCGGCGACTTTTGCCGTCAGACGATGGATTCCCGGTTGACGAATGTAATCTGTAAATTGAGTGATGTAGTCGAGGTCGCGAAATAGGGCATAGCCTTTCCCGAACTTCAGTTTGCGCGTCACGCTGCCGCCCTGTTGAAGACTCTTCTCGTGCCACATCTCCACGTTAGCGAAATCGTTATCCGCAAGATCGCCGTAGTCGTGATACGGATTCTTGCCGAATCGGATTGCATGTTCCAACGCTTTGTCGACGGCTTCGAGGTAACTTTCAAGATGCACTGCAGAGATTCGCTGATTGGTGCCGACAGTGTCGAACGTTCCGGCATCAATCTCGTCGGGGATGCCGCTGGTGACGTTGTTGTCTATCAATAGCAAGTCTTGAAGCGTGTATCCGAATTCAAGCTTCGTAAGCCGTCGACCGGGAACGCGACCAACGGTTTGTTGCTTTTCTACGCTGGCTTTGTGAAGGTCCTTCTTTAGCGATCCCAATGCAGTTTTCAATTCGGCAGCGTCGGGACGATCTTCTGATTCAGGCGGCATCTCGCCAGCGGAAGTTCGGTCGAAGACTTTCTCCCACATGCGAAACGTGTCCGGGTCAGTCAGGTCATGGCTGAGAGATTCAAAACTGAGATCGGTATCAGTTCCTTCGTCATGGCAATGGATACAGGATGACTCGATCAGAACGGCCACGCCTGACTTGAAGTCCTGTGCATTCGAAACGGCGGTCAAAGATATGACCAAAATCAGAATTGAGAGAGGCTGTTTCATATGTTTGTAGGATCCAGTTTATTGATTCTTGTTGACAAAGTCGGCTAGCGATTGAGCCTCTTTATCGTCGATAAACCCATCGCCATTGGCGTCGGTGTCTCCGAAAAATGGCTTAAGTTCTTCTGAAGCTTCTCGTTTTGAAATTTTCCCGTCGTTGTCTTTATCCATCGAGTCAATGACTTGCTTCGCAGTCGTCTTGCCATCAGTGGCAGGTTTCTTGGCCACTTGTTCTTTCTTCGTGTAGTCAACCATCGCTTGGGCTTCTGTGGTGTCAATGAAGCCGTCCTTGCTTGTATCTACATAAGCGAAAGCAGGAGCCAATTCGGGACTCAAGGCAGCCTCTTTTTTGCTGATCTTCTCATCTCCATCCTTGTCCAGAAAACCGATGATTTGTTCTGCCGTGTAAACCGGTTTTGCTGACTCTTCTGAACCTTTCAAATCACCAAACAGCGCTTCGTCAATCTCGACATTGGTTTTCGTGTAACTGAATTTGTAGTCGATCAAAATCCCCTGAGCATCGATCGTCAAAGACCGTTTCTTGGGGAACAGGACGCCATCGGTCTCGTTGTAGTCACCCAAGACGAGCGTGCCGACGTTCGCGATCTTCATGCCTTCAAGCAAACTGGATTTGGTGTCGACAAAATAGTCAACATTCGAGCCTGCGGCAATCACGTGGCAATTCTTGTCATTGAATTTTTCGACGCCTTTAACCTTCAAAGCCCCTTTGGCAGTTTCGTGTGCCGAGAGCAGCGGGCTAACGCCAAGGCTCATTTTTGCAAAAGCAATCGCATTTGCATCCATCTCGAGGTCGCCTTCGGTGCCCTTTGACCAACCGGAGTCGCCAACCATTGCTTCAGTTTTTTTGAACTGGCCAAGATCGAGGTCGCTGTAGTATCGCTTTTCCTTGAGGTCAACAATCTCATCCGCGGTGCCGTTCATACCGCCAAAGCCGCTTTTCATTGTGACCTCCGATCTGCTTTTGAAGTTTTCGACTTTTGCAATCGCGTCTTTGCCCCCCAGAGCCTTGACGTGAGCTTCCATAATGCTGCCCAAGGTTGCGTCCTGAGCGCTAGCTGATGCCGCGAGCGTGAATGCGAACAGGAACAGCGTAGCAATCGAAAACTTTGCGAGTGCGGACATTGTCAACCTTCTTGGGGAATCGAGTGGGAGATTAAATGTGATAATTTGACTCAATCGGTTTCAGGAAGAAATATTTCAACTTCGCTAACTTCGATGCCAACGTCTTCGGGGGGCGTCGAGCAAACGAAAGCATCTATCGTCGATCCAACGGGTGACTTGGCGAATTTTTGCCCGGACGATTCTAGCTCCGGAGACAGCTTCAGATCGGAAGATTTGATTACGATTTCAAACGGAAGCAAATCGCCATTTGCCTGGCCGTGTTCACGGATCGAAGAATCGATGTCCATCCAGTAGTTCTCTGCCTTGAAGGAAGAAAAGTATCCTCCGAAACCGCCATCGCTGTCGCGGACAACAACTCCAAAGACAGCTTTCTGGGATCGGTGGGCAAAGCCACGGATGCGAATTCGTGAATCGCCGCAAAGCACGACTCGTTCGTTGTTCTTGCCGAAAACGGCTACACCACCGTTATTGATATCGAACGTTTCGCCCTGTGAAGATGTGTGTCGATAGCGAACCAGTTTCACTCGAGGCGGAGCAGACTCTGAAGAGGGCAACCACTTTCCAAAGACTCCGTAGGGTTGATTGAGTCTGCTTTTCCACTGGCTGGTGAAATCTGGAATTGGTTGTGAAGAAAGCTTGACTCCTTCCGAAGTCAAAACGCGTTGGTTCGCTGGAACGTCGACCGTTTGACCGTCACTCAAACGTTGTAGTCTGACTTTCCCTTCGGTCACGTTGAGCGAAGTCGTATCGACTTTCGATTCGACTTCGAATTCCGTTCCCAAAACTTCCAGCATCGCGGTCTGCGTGTGAACCAGCATTGGAGCGTCGGGTGACTGAGGTTCAACCGAGCTGGTGACGCTGCCTTTTTTCAGATGTAGCACCTTCTGACCGAAATCGGAAAACGTTAGCTGTGAATTACCCGCCACCGTCAGACGCGACCCGTCAAGAAATTCCAGCTCAACCCATGACGTCGTGTTGGTACCTTCGATCGTTCCGCCAGTGAGTTGGGTGCCGACTTTCAGGTCGGTCGAAACAGAACCACCGTTTCCGGTAAAGACAACGGCGCCACCGATGCCAGCGACTTTTGCGACGCTGCGGTTTGCATCCGGAGCATCTGGGACGTTGCCAACTTGAAACCAAAGGGCGGTTCCCAAACCAACAATTGCGAGACTGGCGAGCGCCAGCAGGGATTTAGCAAAAGAGCCGCCAAACAAACTGGAAGTGGTTCGCCCGGGCGGAATAGTCTTTGTCTTGCTGTTTTGATTTTGGCCCGCTGCAAGGTCGTGCAAGCCAAGATCCAAAGTCGCCAGTGTTCGCAATGTCGATCGAGCTTCGCTGCTTTCGAGAAGCAACTGACGCAATCGTGGAACATCTTTCTCTCGAAGCTGGCCGTCGAGATAACCTTCCAAAAGTTGAAAATCTTCGTTGTTCATTGGGTGCCCTCCGTGAGGGATCGCTGCACGCAATCCTGCAGGCTCAGCCGAACTCGGCTGATCGTCTTGTAGATCGCAGCGCTAGATTTACCCAACTGCTGAGCGAGAGTATTGATTGACTGATTGCCGGAATAGACCTGTCTCACGAGCTGTCTTTTCGGTTCAGGAAGTTTTTCGACGCAATACTCCAGAGCAGAAAGCTGCCGCTCGCGCAAGTCAAGTTCCTCTTCGCCTTCTTGGGCGATCAATTGCTCAACTTCTTTTCCGAGCACAATACGATCACGAGCTTTCTTGCGACGATACATTAGCACTTCGTAGCGCGCGATCACGCAAACCCAACGACGAAAGTTTTCCGGATCATCCAGTTGGTCGAACTTCCGCCATGCGACAACGCTGACTTCCTGCATAACTTCGTCAACATCATTCATCGTTGGAAGCGAAGCACGTAACCATGCACGGATCGGGCGGTCATGGCGAACCAACAAACGCACGAATTCGTCACGTTGACCCGAATCAGGATTTTCTCGGTTGGTGTTGATTTAAAGGTCCATTCGTTTCAAAGCGTTGGCGGCGTTTATACGCTGAATATTTTCTACCAAGATGCTCTCAGGTTACTGGTATTCCTGTTTCGTTTGAAAAAAAGACGCCGCGGTCATTGGTGTCACCGCGGCGTCTTAACATCCCTTTTGCAAAGACATCTACTTACGTACTGCCGCTCGAACTCATCCTGGACAGCAAATTTTTGAATGACTGCTGGCATTTGGCAGGATCCACGAAAAAATGCCGCAGCGAACTTCGCTACGGCGTAAAAGTGTCAATGGAATTTTCAGTCGCTGTTACACAACTGCCAGCTCGTCAACTTCTCGGGCCAGACGCTTACGTGCCGTGTGCAGACGACGCTTGATTGTGCCCAGAGGCGCCTCAAACGAGTCAGCCATTTCCAGCAACGACTGTCCCTGAACGTAGAACGCAACCAAGGTGTCGCGGTCCATCTGGCCCAGTCGATCCAGACCAGCGCGGACTTCGTCCTTACGCTCTGCTTCGAGAGCGAAATCCAAAGGCGACGCCTCGTCCATCAAAGTTGCTTCGAGCATTTCTGGCTCAACGGAAACTGAGTTCCCGCGTCGGACTGCTCGGTTGATGGCCATGCGAACCGTGATCTGACGCAGCCATCCGATGAATGCTTCAGGGACTCGCAGTTGCTCGATCTTCAGCATCGCCTGAACGAAAACGTCTTGGCACAACTCTTGTGCGTCAGCGTGATCGCGCAGTCGTCGCATCGCGATCGCGTAAACGGTTGGCTGGAATCGCTCGAACAGTTCGCCGAAAGCATCTCGATCACCAGTTTGTGCAGCACGAACGAGATCGCCAGTTGTCAGGATTTGAGTGTATGTGTTGATTGCGTTCATCTTCTTGTTCTCTTGATTTGATTCATCAGCAATTGAGGCGAGGTCGCGACGAAGGACGTGCGAGCGATGTCAGACAATTGCTTTCGAGAGAAAATCAGATCGATGCACGCGGATGCGCGAATCGACGCTGGCTTTTCAGCGAAAGCAGCGTTTCAGGAGTTGGAGTTGAGTTGTTCCGCCGAATGAAGCGGGCTCTGGAATGAGCTAACTAACTCTTGAACTACCTGAACTGCCCAATCTCGTAGGGCATAGCTGACAGTTGCTGCCGGTCGTCTCCACAAATAGCCGTTCATTGGCCGGTTTGAGGAATTTGCCGAGTGACTGGGAAAGCAAATTGCATATCCCGGGGCCATAGGCATTGACGACACTGGTCAGTAACGAGCTGTGACGTCTTTGGTGAACGCCACCTGCCGGTTGGACCGCGGTGCAAAGCTGGACGTGCCACAGAATTGACGGGGAGCCAATATCCATGCGTGACATATCCACTGCTGCAGCGCGATAACGACGGATGACGTTTGCGATTGAGCTGTTGATGTATTGACGCATTTCAAAACTCCCACGTGCCAGGCACGGAAAAGAGAACTTGGCGAGCAAAACGATTTCGCTCGCGATGTATTCAGTATTGTCGGCTAACGGAGGAAATCCAATTAGCCGTCCCAAATCTATCACATTATGTTGACAGAATCGGGGTGAAAATCCCATTCACAACAGGCAGACGCTTCAGGACCGTTGAAGGTTCGCGCGAATTTGCAATATTTTTGAACTCTGCTGTCATCGACCAGCTGTCGAGTAAATGCAGATTCCTCGTAGAAATCTGTTCCGCTTGCCGTTTAATTAAATGGCAGGCGAAAAACCGAGTTTTATCGCTCGAAAAATCGGTTCTTCCGTTGCCATAGTTACAGAATTGCGCAGAATCGAAGTGCGGAGTGAGGTAGACTACATAAGAGGCTTTGGGATTTAAGTTGCCGTTAGGACCATCTATGGGAATGCGTTCGTGGCAAAAACCCACAAAACATATAGTCTGAAAGTGGTTTCGCGGGGCAATGATCCGATATAGAGTAAGTGGTACACCACTGACCGCCGATGTGACATTGGGATTGATTGAAATAGGAGGTAGGCGCGTATGCAGGTTGTTTTGAGAGTTGTTGGGGGGAAGCATAATGGCCGGGAGATCAAACTAGCTGTACCAAAGTTCATTATTGGTCGCGGAGAAGATGCTCACCTTCGTCCATCAAGTGATCTTGTAAGTCGCCATCACTGCGGGATTTCCGTAGAAGAAGGCAGAGTAATCGTAGAAGATCTCGGAAGCCGAAACGGCACCTTCGTGAATGGTGAGCAACTGAAAGAAGCACATATCGCTCGTTCTGGAGACACGATCCGGATCGGTCGTCTTCAATTCGAGCTTATCATGGATCCAGCTCGGACTGCGAAGAAAGCCAAGGTTGCGAGCGTTGTCGAGGCTGCCGCTCGAACAGCGACTTCTTCCAAGCAGGGAATTGAAGACAGTATCTCCGACTGGCTAACAACCGACGTTCCGGAATCCGAGGAAAGAACGGAAACCGTCCAGTTCAGCATGGAGGAAACACAAACGATTTTCGAGACGCCATCGAAGATCGGAGAGCAGTCTTCAGGGGAGATCGTTGTTGATCAGGAACAGGAAAGCGATCAAGAGCAAGACTCAACTGAAATGAGAAAGAAGGGCAAAGGGAAATTGCCTCCGATTCCAAAAGTCGTCCATGAAAACTCGAAGATTGCAGCCGACGAAGCATTGAAGAACTTCTTCAACCGTCGGTAAAAAGCTCTTCCTTGAAGCATTCGATGTCGCTCCATCGTTGATCGGGCGGCTTTTTCCGTTGAGTCATCGGAATCCCGATGTTTCCGAATTCGGTCGGAGACGGTAATTTTTCTACAAGATTTCGCTCAGTGCGGCGAAATACAAGCTTAAACGTTTCAAAAACTTGAAACTGTGGGTATTTCACAAGAGTATGGTTTTCGTGTAAGTGTGGTGGAATGTAGCTGCGATGAAAGCTTCATTGACCACGGTTGTGGTGGAGGGGTGAGAAGTGTCAGAAGACTTTCCTATCTTGGTAAACAGATGCATTGGCGGTAGCCAACCTGCGATTGGCGAACTTGTGGATCGGTTCCGCGGACAAGTGTTTGGACTTTGCTATCGAATGCTTGGCCAGCGCGAAGACGCCGAAGACGCGACGCAGGAAACTTTTCTTCGTGTTGTCAATAACCTTCATCGCTGGGATCCGACGCGAGCGTTCGAGCCATGGTTGCTTACAATTGCAGGCAACCGCTGCCGGACAAAATTGGCCAAGCGAAAACGTCGTCCGAACGTTTTGACACTTGACTATCCCGTTCCGGATGCAACTGTTGAAAATCGTAAAGCCGAACTGTTGGCAGAAGAGGTTTCTTTGGGACTAGTCGGAATTCGCGACGAGTATCGCAAAGCATTCCTGCTCTTCCATCAGAAGGAAATGTCCTACCTCGAAATCGCCGAAGTGATGGAAGTGCCGCTTGGTACCGTCAAGACTTGGGTTCATCGGGCCCGGCGAGAGTTAATAAACCGTTTGAGAAAAAGAGGCGTGCTCGGTGAAGGAATCGCAGGACGATAAGAAGCAACTGGGTCGTAACGCTAGTCTGCCAGCATGCGAACGCGTCGAGGATCGGATTCACGAGTTGATGGATCTTCGGCAACCGCTGCTTTCTGATGAATTGGTTCGTCAGCATGTGTGCGAATGTGATGCATGTGCTGAATTGATTGTGGATTTTGGGGCACTGAACGATTCGCTTTCACAGATTCCAATTGCTACCCTCCATCGACTGTCCAGCTTGCAGCACGCAGAGTCAGAGCCCAAAAACTCAATGCGACTTCACCCTATTTCGTTTGTTGCTTCGATTGCCTGTTTGCTGTTGGTGATGCTTACGGCTGGCACTTGGTTTTCGCCTGCGAAGCAAGCAACCATCGAGACACCAGTCGAAGCCGCACCATCAGACTTGGCTGTCGTTGAAGAAGTACCGACGCTTCGAGAGTATGTTTCCACGGGTTTCTCCGATCAGAGTCTAATGTTCTTGGCGACAGCTCACAAAACTTCAAACCCCACAGAGTTGATCAATGCTGTCAGTTTTGAACAGCTCAGTGGTGGAGTTGAGTCTTTTCAAGACGTCATCGACATGACAGCAGATCTGCCGGGCATTCGACCGGTTACCAAGTCGGTTAATGCGACGCTTCATCTGATTCGCGTTATCTCTGAAACGCCTCCGGCTTCCAAACGCGAAGAACCGACGAATTCGCCCGACGTTGGTTGCTATGACGGCTCATTCTTGCAGCTGTGCAGCGTCTAGAGATGCTGCCACATTGAGCTTGAGTCAATCTGAGCGATTCGCTATCTTCCGGCGAAATTTCAGGTCAGTTCGCATCGGCGGCTCGCGATGTCACAACAACATCACAAAACAAAAACAGCTTGGACGTGGACAGCGATGTCGCTGCTACTTCTTTGTCAGGCAATTGGTTGCAATCTTGGTGCCCAGCAGAACAACATTGCTGGGCAACAAGCATTCCAAAACGGCAACTATATGCAGGCGCTTAGTCGTTTTCAAAATGCGCTTGCGCAGAATCCAAACAATCCTGATGCAAACTACAATCTTGCGGCAGTGTTCTACTCGATGGGCAAGAACCAAGGCAACTCGCAATACCTTTCGCAGGCTGAGCAACTTTACCGCAAAGCGATCAGTCTTAACGGGCAACATCCCGAAGCACATCGCGGCTTGGCGGCGTTATTGATCGAAACAGGCCGTGAACAATACGCGTTTGATTTGCTTGATGGCTGGAAGCAGCGAATGCCGGGCTCGGCTGAGCCGTTGATCGAGTTGGCTCGCGTGTACCAAGAGTACGGCGACAATCAGCATGCGACCGACTTGCTGGCTGACGCATTAAAAGTGGACGGCAGCAACATCCGCGCACTCAAGGCAATGGGCCGCGTTCGCGAGACTCAGGGCCAGAACCTTTTGGCGTTGGACAGCTACATGAGAGTGCTACAGCTCGACAGAAGCCAAGCCGACGTGGCAAACCGCGTTGCTTCTTTGCAGCAACAGTTTTCTCAAAACGGCGGCGCAGGGCAAACGCAGAACTACTCTCCCCGCTACGGCTCAACGAGTCCTTGGCAAACGCGATAGTTTGGCAAGAGATTTTGAGAAAAGACTTAGGGAAACAATGCTCTCAGCATCGTGAACACTAAGAGTCCAGCAATTCATCTTTCGAATCCGAGTTGCCGCGTGCTTCCAGCACCAAGCGAATCGGAACCTCTCCGAAGTCCAGCGTGTCACGGAAAATACCCAGCAGGTATCGCTGATAAGTTCTCGAAAACGCATCCGGATTGTTGCACTTCAACATGATCGTAGGCGGTGAGATTCCAATCTGTGCCGCGTAAAAGATTTTTGGGCGGCGACGATTCGAAGCCATCGGTGGCGGGTGCCGAACCAGTGCTTCTTTCACGATGCGATTGAGTCGTGGCGTCGGCGCACGGTAAAGGCTTTGCTTAAACAGCATCTGGGCGTGGTTCATCAGCCGTTTGCAGTTCTGTCCTGTCTGGCCAGTGACAAAGGCAATCGGGCAGCACGCCATCGAGGGGAAGTTGTCATGGATGTAGTCCGACCATCGCTGTGTCGGCATGTGCGCTGCCATCTGGTCCCATTTATTGACGACGAACACGCAGGGCTTGTAGTTCTGTTCGATGTAGTTGCACAGTTTCCGGTCGACCTTGCTGATTCGATGAGTGCAATCGAACATCATCAGCACGACGTCGGCGTGTCGAATCGAACGATGGGCCCGATGCGTTCCGTAGAAGTCGATGTCGCTGCGGCTTTTGCCGCGTCGCAAACCGGGCGTGTCGATCGCGACCATGGTTTTTTGATCAAGCTCGAAACGTACGTCAACGCTGTCGCGTGTCGTTCCGGCAACTTCACTAACGATCATCCGATCGGCCTCGGCGAGCGTGTTGATAAACGTGCTCTTGCCAACGTTGCGTCGTCCGACGATGACGAACTTCATTTCAGGATCTTCGATTTCCTTTGCATCAGGCGGAAGCTCTGGCGGAAGCAGTTCATGGAGAGCTTCCGAAAGGTCGGACTTTCTACGATTGTTTTTGGCACTACAAAGAATGGGCGGACCGAAACCGAGCGCAAAGAACTCGCCAGCCTGAGTTTCCCAGTTCTCGCCGTCGCACTTGTTCGCCACCAACAGAACAGGTTTCTTCAACTTCCGCAGTCGATTCGCAACGGTTCGATCCAGCGGCGTAATACCGTCGCGGGCATCGACAACAAACATGAGGACATCGGCACCTTGAATACCAAGCTCAATTTGATGCTCGATTTCTTTGTCAAGTTCATCAACGTCGTTGATCCCAATACCGCCCGTGTCGACGATTTCAAAATAGCGATCTTTCTCGTTCAGCAGGTAATTCATTCGGTCGCGAGTCACACCAGCCATATCGTCAACGATCGCCAGCCGGCGACCGGCTAACCAATTGAAGATACTTGACTTACCTACGTTGGGGCGGCCAACGATGGAAACTTGTGGCAGAGACATGACGATTTGACAATAGTTCGAATGAAGAGAGCGGAAATCTGACTCCGCCCGTTCAAAATGTTAGCGAATTCAGATAATTTAACAGGGAGAAAACACGGTTTCGACGCAGGAACCTCAAATCGATGGCGGACAGTATGGACTCACAATATGACGAAATCGATTTGCAGAAGCTGCTTAAGCAACAGCTTCTTTCGTTAGCCCAATTCGGAGTCCGCGAACTTCCGACGGGCAGCGGCGAATTCGAATTCCAGCTCGCGGCCGAGGAAGCTCATGCTGAACCAGTGGTTCAGGAGCCGATTGCACCCGCAAAGAACCCGCCAAAGCCAGCGTCCAAGCCTGTTCCTGCAGCGAAGCTCCCAACTTCTGACAAATGGGGTCCAGCCACGGTTCACGAGGATCGTCCGGCCGCTTTGGACGTGATCAGCGCGGAAGTAAGCGGCTGCACTCGATGTGAAGAGCTTTGCACAAAACGGACTCAGACCGTCTTTGGCGTTGGAAGTCCGTCGACCAGGCTGGTTTTCGTCGGGGAAGGACCTGGTGCCGACGAGGACCGATTGGGCGAGCCTTTCGTCGGAGCTGCGGGCAAGCTGCTGAACAAGATTCTGGCTGCGTCAAAGCTCAAGCGGGAAGAGGTTTATATCCTCAATACCGTCAAATGCCGTCCACCCAGAAATAGAAATCCAACGGAAACCGAGATTCGGGACTGCTGGGGCTACGCTCAGCGTCAGTTGGAAGTCATCCAGCCTGAGTTCATTTGTTGTTTGGGCAGCGTAGCGGCCAAGACGATGTTGCAGACTACGCAGTCTTTGGGGCGGCTTCGCGGGAAATTTCATGCCTGGAAGGGGGCGAGACTGATTGTGACCTACCACCCCGCTTATTTGCTTCGCAACGAAGGCGCGAAACGTCACGTTTGGGAAGACATGCAAATGCTTGTCAAAGAGATGGGTATCGACCTGTCGAAATAAGAAAGATATCGCTGGCTTTGTCCCTTTGAGCCAGCGAATCAGGAAAAATCCGCAATTCCTAGCTTGGGCGACAAATATATGCCCAGTGTCGGGAAAACTCCGGATTTTCTTGCTTGTTCCCTTAACGGTAACTAATATTCAAGTAGGGATTTTCTGCGCCATGAGTATTCTCCGCAGAATCAAATCGACAAGAAAACACCAAACATAAGCGTCGTGATTTTGACGCACAAAACGCAACTGGAGACTTCAATGCGGGCTCAATCAAACAGGATTTTCGCTCTGGCCATCGCGGCTCTGATGATGATCGGAACGGCTTCCGTCCACGGGCAAGGCGTCGGT
>CAYGUE010000046.1:22636-39358 GCA_964352885.1 uncultured Pirellulaceae bacterium | reverse complement strand
AACGGCAACTTCGTCTTTCATGACGATGTCTTCGACAGAGCCGTGTGGACCAACTCGCAAAACCGCCCCTAGGCCGCCGACGGCACCCAGTGAATTTGGTTGAACGTAGACCGAAGTCACGCCCTGCGCCGCAAGCTCTTTCCAGTCTTCATTCCAAGGATCAATGGCATCGATGACATTAAGTTCGCCTTTTGAATTGTTTTCGGCGATGGCTTGATCCGTCAGCCATAGCTTGCCGCGACTCTCGATTAAACCTGGCGTGATGTGAAAGCCTTCAAGTTCATAGACCTTGGCTGATTTCGATGCTTCGACGTCATTGCCGACCGCTTTGATTTTACCGTCCGCGATGACGATCGAACCAACGAACGTGCCCTTAGCACCCACCGAATGGATGGTTGCGTCTTTTAGAACGATCTCAGAGGCGTCATTTGAATTGCCGTCCCCTTCTTCCGTCCCTTTTGCAAAAGCAATCGCAGTGGAGAAAAGTGTTAGAAATAATCCAAAGACGAAGATCGCAACTCGAAATCGATGCGGAAATTGCATTGCTGGACTTTATTTACAGGAAGCGAGACGCAGGTGAATGACTGAAACCCCATAGTGGCATGGCAAGCACGCTAATTCAAGCTGGAACTTCCGTATTGAAACAATCCGTCGATCAAAACGTTCCTCAGGAAATACCAGAAGCGATTTAAACCCGGATTATTCACGAGGCGCGGGCGGGAGTTTGCGGCTGGACTTGTTTTCTCGAGCTGTTAACTATTCGGGTCGACGCCGAAAATTCACCGGTTGCGTGAAGTTTCATCAAAACAATTCGTTCGCTTTCGCACCCCAAAGATACCTGAGAAATTACTTGCTTGCTTGTCGTCGTGAATAATTCCGGTCAAGACGCGCCCCTCTGCGTGCCACCGCTAGGTGGGTCGCCGAATATCTTTGAAGCTTGCCTGTCGAGCGAAATGGGAGCCGAGTCTACTACCCTGCAGAAGGGTAATACCTCGCATTGTTCTGTTCAATTAGTTGTCGGGGCTTCTTCGCAACGCTGATTGTTGATGACCAATCAGCCCTTCGATCTCAGCGAGCCTTGCCGTATCGGCCACTAGGTCCGCAGGTGCAGAATCGAGTTTCAACCAGGTTCGAATTCGCAGAAACGTGAACACGTTCAATCCCGCAGTGAATCGGGCGTTTCCCGAAGTGGGCAGCGTATGATTTGGCCCGACGCCGTAGTCGCCGAAGACTTCGGCCGATTGATGGCCAATAAAGATGCAGCCAGCATTGCGGATTTGCTTGGCGACCGAATCCGCATTCTCGACGTGCAATTCAAGATGCTCTGGTGCAATTCGATTGCACATTTCGATGGCTTGCTGGATTGAGTCGCACACAATCGCAGCGCCGTTGTTGGTGATCGATGCTGTTGCGGTATCGCAAGATGGAAGTGCTTTGACTTGCTTTTCCAATTCCAAGCTGACCATATCGGCGACGACCGCACTGGTCGTGATCAAAAACGGGCGAGCGTCAACATCGTGTTCGGCTTGTCCTAGCAGGTCCGCGGCAACGGTCGCAGGATTGGCCGATTCGTCAGCCACCAAAACGAGTTCGGACGGTCCGGCGATCATGTCGATGCCGCAATCGCCATGCACGAGCTTTTTGGCGGCGGTCACGAATCGATTCCCCGGACCGGCGATCAAGTTGCATGGTGCGAGTTCTTGGAAGCCATATGCCATTGCAGCTACGGCGTGAGCGCCACCGACAGCCAAAACTGAATCGGCTCCAGAAACAGCGGCCGAAGCCAGAATCATGTCCGACGGATTGGGAGAAGCAACGGTTATCTTTTTGCAACCCGCGACACGTGCTGTAACTGCAGTCATCATGACCGTGGAGGGCAGGGCGTAGCGACCCGCCGGAGCATAACATCCCGCGTGCTCGATCGGCTCTATCGTGTGCCCTGCTTTACCGCCGGGTACTTCAGTGGTCAGTTCGCTCAAACAGTTCAGTTGCGATGTGGCAAACTTTTGGATTCTTGCGCTAACTCGATGCAATAAGTCAGAATCTGCGCAGGAAATGCGAGCCAATGCAGCGTCGAGTTCTTCTCGAGGGATGATCAGCGGCTGATCGGAGGTGCGTTCGTTAAACCGATCGGCGTATTTTCGAATTGCGACTGCGCCGTTTGAACGAACATCATCGACGATGTTTTGCGCGACGCCCAATGTTTCCGAATCGATTGAATGCGGAAACGACTCGGCGTCGAAGTCGGCTGCGTGAATGATTTTGAGCATGATAGGTGGCAAAAGCCTCTGGCTAGCGATCGCGCTGGAAATGAACCGGCAATAGTAGGACTGGTTTGAGTAATGTCAAAAAATGGAATCGAAGCAAACAATGTTTTGGGCGTCCACAGGCTGGAAGCCTATGCCACCTTTAGTCTCTTCTGATTACCCGATTCATTCGCCGTGCAAGTTCCGCGTAAACCTCCTCCAGCCCAACGCCGTTTTTTAGCATCGCGACCAGAGAGAAGTAGAACACGTCTGCCGTTTCCCAAGCCACCTCGTAGCGATCATCTTCCTGGCTGGCGTCGGAAAGCTCTTTCGCTTCTTCAAGTAGCTTCTTTTCGAGCAAACCCGCATCCGTTGCCAGTCGTCGAGTGAAGGATTTCTCGTTCGACGATTCGATACGTTCAGCCAGTCGATGCAGAACCGTGGCAATCGATCGCTCTTCACCGAAACAGGTGTGTGTCTTTTTGTGACAGAAGCCTGGAGGCCCTTGAGTCACTGTAAACCGAAGGCAATCCGAATCGCAGTCCAGGCGAATGCCAAGCAGCTGTTGGGTCGCTCCGCTGGTGGCACCTTTGACCCAGAGTTCATTTCGCGAGCGGGACCAATAGGTTCCGTTTCGCGTCTCAATCGCGTGTCGGAGACTTTCTTCGTTGGAGTAGGCCAGCCCGAGTGCGATTCCGAGTGGATCACAAATCACAGTCGGCCACATTCCGTCCGATCGATCACTTTTGAGCCTGTCGACCAGGAAATCGGCGATGATGTTCGGATTGGATTCCAAATTCTCTGTGCAGTAGACGTCTGTGAGATCTGAATCTAGCACCATGCGATCATCTGGAACCGTCGGCCATTGTTCGATTTGAGATGCCAATCCGACGACGAGCGAAGTCGCGCCGATGTTGAGCATCTCAATCGCGACATCGTCCGAGGCAATGTCAAATCGAACTAGCAGGTCGCAAAAGCCGCTGACTTTTTTGATCGCCGAATAAAGTGCGTCGGTGAATTCTTGATCGCATTCGCCTTCAATCACCAGCAAGACGCTGCCAAGGAAGCCCCAGTGCTTTAGTTTCGCTACAAGTTCTTCCTGGTTGTCAGCCGAAGTCGAATCGACGGAAATTTTTGGGATGATCATTCTCGCACCTCGATGCCAAGTTTTGCGAGGTCGCGTTTCACATCCGCGACGGTCATGTTTTTGTCGTGGAAAATCGAAGCAGCAAGAACCGCGTGAGCTCCGTGTTGGAACGCTTCGACCATGTGTTCGACTGAGTCTGCGCCGCCGGATGCGATGACGGGCAAACTGCAAGCAGCGACCACACTGTCCATCAACTCAAGATCGTAGCCGCTGCGTGTGCCGTCACGATCAAAGCTTGTCAGCAGGATCTCACCGGCGCCGCGGCGCTGAGCTTCGCCAGCCCACCACGCCGCATCGAGCGTTTCACCTTGCGTTCCGCTGCGCGTCATGACTTGCCAAATGTTTTCCTGAGTGGTGTCGCGTTTTGCATCGACCGCAACGACCGTGCATTGGGCACCAAATCGCTGTGCCATTTCGTTGATCAAATCTGGATTGCGAACGGCTGCCGAGTTCACGCTGACTTTGTCTGCGCCTGCATTGAGCAGGCGCCCGGCGTCCTCGATCGAAGCAACGCCACCGCCGACGGTCAGCGGGATCGAAAGCACTTTTCGAACGCCCTCGCTCGTATCCAACATCGCCAATCGGGCTTGTCGCGTCGCCGAAACGTCAAGCACGACCAGTTCGTCGGCGCCTTGTTCCTGATAGTGAGCGGCCAGATCAACCGGGTTGCCCGCATCGCGAAGGTTTTGAAACTTGACGCCTTTGACGACTCGGCCATCGTTCACGTCCAGGCAAGGAATGATTCGTGACTTAAGCATTCTCGTACCATCCTTTCAAAAGATCTTGTCCCCACTGGCCAGAGAGTTCCGGATGAAACTGACAGGCCAGGGTCTTGTCGCGCCAGACGCTGCTGACGAAATCGCCGTCGTAGTCGGTCGTCGCATAGTCCCAGCCTTCAGGAGGTGATCCCATGCGGAAGGAATTTGCGAAATAGGCTTCACCGGCTTCGAATTTTTTCTCTGTGCAACTTTCATGAGGCACGACGGAATTCCAACCGAGCTGCGGGACCGCGACGGTCTGCGAAAACCTTTCGATCCTCATATCGATAACGCCAAGGCCTTTGTGATTGGGACTCTCTTGGCTGGCTTTGCAGAGCAGCTGTAACCCAAGGCAGATGCAGAGCGTCGCTTTTTCAGGTTGAGCAAGACGCCCGCAAATCGCATCGCGCAACTGAAGTCGGTCAATCGCATCGGCCGCCGCTCCGAACGCTCCAACGCCGGGCAGCACGACATGCGTTGCCAACTCGATCGCCGAAGCATCCTCGGTCAAAGCCCAAGGTGCATCGATCCGATCAAACGCTGCTTGCAGAGAGCGAATATTCGCGACTCCGGTATTGATGATCTGAATCATTTACAGAACGCCCTTCGTGCTGGGCACAGCGCCTGCTGATCGCGTCAACGCTTGCTGCAAAGCCTTAGCGAGTGACTTAAATGCAGCTTCAGCTTTGTGATGATCATTGGTTCCGCGAATGACATCGACGTGTAAGGAACATTTCAGCGTCATGGCGAACGATTGGAAAAAGTGAACGATATTCTCGCAGGCCCAAGTGCCGACCATTTCTCGTTGCAAGTCCAGATGTATTTCCGGCCATGGTCGTCCGCTGAGATCGATTACCGTTCGAGCAAGTGACTCATCGAGCGGAGCGTATGCGAAACCAAAACGTTTGATGCCGCGACGGGGACCAAGGGCTTCATCAATCGCAGTCCCCAACGCCAAAGCACAATCTTCTGCCGTGTGATGGTCATCGATGTGCAAGTCACCGTCGCAAATCAGTTTCAGATCCATGCCGCTGTGAAACGCGAGCGCCGTCAGCATGTGGTCAAGGAATCCGATTCCGGTTGAGACCTCCGTTTTGCCGGTGCCGTAGAGGTCCAATTCAATCTGAATGTTGGTCTCTTTGGTTTCCCGATTGGTGGATGATGTAAACGCTCCGTCCGTATCGATTTGTGCATCTTCTGGCGGAAAATCGCCGTACCAAGCTTCTGCTTCCTCCGCCAATTTAGGCATCAGGACTGCGTTCACGATGGCGAAATCGCTATCGGTGGCATTGGCCAGAGCTTTGGACAATCGCAACAGGTCTCCGTGATTTGTCGGGCAAGTGATCCGCAGTTTACCAGTCAGCAATTCGTTGCCGGGAAACTTGCGAACGCCAATTCCTTGCTCAACCAATCGATCCCAGACGCCATCGGTATCATCGAACGCGGCCAGAATGAAGTTCCCGTGCGATGGTTCGGCTTGGCCGCCGCAAGCTGCGATCACGTCGTGCAGGAAGCTGCGAATGGTGACGATCAGCGCAATCCGCTCGTACATCGAACTACGATATTCGCTCAAAGCTCGCCGGGCCGTTTCCAGCGAAAGGCAGCTAACGGGAAACGGCCCGGACAGGTTTCGGATCGTGTCGGCGAAAGCGGCATCGGGCGCAATCAAATAGCCGACACGTAACCCCGCCAATCCGATGGCTTTGGAAAACGTACGAACCATCATGATGTTGTCAAAGCTGGACAGCGAAGGCGTCGGGTCGCCGTCGTCCGCGAATTCAATATAGGCGTTGTCGACCAGCACCTTAGCGCCCACCTTCGCTGCTGCGTTCGCAATTTCCAGAGTCTCATCTATAGAAACCAGTCCGCCAGTCGGATTATTGGGAGTAACCACGACGACGATCGCTGTTTCAGCATCGATTCGAGCCAGAAAATCTTCCAGCGGAAAATCACCACCCAGCCAATTCGCTGCGTCCAACGTTCCCCCGTACATGTCCGCGTACACTGCGATCATCTCGAACGAGGGTTGATGACAAACGATCTTCTTTCGCGAATCGGTGATGGAATGGCTCATCACGCGATCAATCGCATCATCGCCACCGGCGGTGACAACGATGCGTTCCGGATCAACGCCAACGAACTCTCCAATCGCACTTTGCAGCGGTAAGTGATCCGGATACTGCGAAACGAGGCTGGCTTGATCCGCAAGTTGCAGAGCAAGGTCATCGATCGGACAGCAGCTCTCGTTGCGAGAAAGCTGCAGGTCGATCACGTTCTTGAATTTTGGTGGGTTATAGACCATGGTTCATTCGATCAGTTGTAGCTCAGTCTGTCCCAGACAGAGACATCGCAGATACGAGTCTCAGGCAGACTCGCCTGCAATTACGGAATCAGTTGTTGTGCCGCCGATGTTACGATGTCGCACGCCCCGGCAACTTTCAGTTTCGGAATCACATCCGCCAGTTCACTACGAGGAACAGCGGAACGAACCGAATGCCAACCGTCGGTGCTGAGTGATGAAATCGTTGGCTGTCGCATTGTTGGCAGAACTTCCAGTACCGCATCGAGATCGCTCGACGCAACGTTTAGGTCCATCATGACACGCCCGCGAGCACGCAATACGGCCTCTAGCAGCAATCCAAGATCCTCCAGTTGAGTTTTGACCGCCGGATTCTCCATCGCGGCCTTCGAAGCATAAAGCCGCGTCGAAGATTTCATAATCTCATCGATGATCAGCAAACCGTTGGCTCGCAGCGTCGAACCTGTTGCGGTGTTGTCGATGATCAAATCAGCATCTTCGGGCGGGAAAACTTCCGTCGCTCCGTACGTGGTCAGGACTTCAGCATCGATGCCTTCTGACTCGATCCAACGCTGTGCCATGTTGGGATATTCTGACGCGATAACGAGGTGTCGATTTGGCAACTCACCGTCAACGAGAAGCTGATGCGGAGCAGCAACGACCAGCTGAACCGGATTGAGTTGGGTGTCAAGAATTTCCACCAGTTCGACACCCATCTCGCTTAGCCAGTCAGCTCCAGCGAAACCCACATCTCGAGCGCCGGCGACCAACATGCTGATTACATTACGCGGTTTGAGGATTTTCGCGTCGTAGTTAGAGAGCGAAATCGATGGTCGATAACCACGAGACGAATTGCGAATCGTGATGCCGGCTCCCTTGAGAAGCGCGACGATTTCTTCGTACATGCGGCCTTTGGGCAACGCAATTCGAACAAGATTGGGGTCTCTTGATGGAGACATGACGTTCCTTTGTGGTTTGGAAATTAAGCCTTATCAAGGCCGGCGTCATGTTACCACGGAGGCACAAAAAAACGCCGACCGGAGTGGTCAGCGTTTCGTTTGATTCGCTAAAGAGAAAAACCACAACCGTCACCGCCAATGGCGGACGAGATGATGGTGGTGATGTACAGTTGGGTACTTCATGCTGTGAGAATAGGCTCGCATCGAACCATTGTCAAGGTAAATCGTCACTGCGGAGCCATTCCAAAAACCGCCAGACAAAGTAGACCGAAATTCGCCCGAACGAGCGAAACAGAGTTCTCGATTCCGAAACTGTTTCCTGAATCGCGACGGTCCAATGGCTGCTTTGGTTTCTCAATTCTAGTAGTCATTCTGAGCGGGACTCAGGGCGACGAATCACCATCGGTTCGACGATCCCAAAAACAAGCTTGAAATTAGCCTTCTTACGCTCCAGCAGGCCCAGAAACAGACTCTAAAGTTACCCGTGTTTCGGCGCGACTGAACAAAGAGCCATCCACTGATTTAGCCTGCCGAAACAACAATCCATCGGTTGCAGCGGTTAAGTTTGCAATCGTTTGCGACCACTTTGAAAAGGCGGTAGTAGAATTCAACTAACTGTCCGGCATGGGGATGTCATCGACAGTAGCAACGTGAATTTCCGCGGCGCCTGAATGTCCGATATGGAAATTAATTAGTTCCAGCCATATTTTAAAAACAGGTGGGTGTGCGGCAATCGGGAAATGGCAATGAGAAAAACGGTTTGAGGAATAACTTTTGAATGCACAAGATGATGAATGGCAATGGCCGGAGCAGCCCGGCAAGCTTTTAATTAGCGAGGACGAATGGACAAATATCTCACATATCCTTGCCATCTCTGAACGTGAACAGGAAGTCTGTCGTTTCCTTTTCGAGGGAATCACTCGCGAGAAAATTGCCGAGCAAATGGATATCAAAGTCCGCACCGTCAGGCACTATCTCGAACAGCTCCACACGAAACTGCGCGTCAACAATCGCGTCGCGCTGGTCTTGCGCATCATTCAGGTGAGAGACGCTCTAAGGAGCGTGCCGGATCCAGAGTTGCCTGAGAGTCGATAGTTCCAGTTGCTATGCTTTTATCCAGAGCAGGCTAACGGGGTCTTCCCTGAACGTTGGCATCGCAATCACTTCATCACGGATTAAAGTTGCTTTGCCTGAACTCGAGTCGGACCAACCGACCGTGTGACCGGGCCCCAGCCATGTCCATTTGCTCCACGGATACCCCGCAAAGGAACTGATCGACCGCATGGCGGATTCGATACGCTCCGAATTTGGCGAATCGCTGTCATGAGGAATCTTTACGCCAATTTCGATTCGGCGATGCTCGGCAGGATGATCGACAAACAACTCAACCGCTGGCTGTGAGCACAGCGACATGCCGACGGTCAGCAAGATTGTCTCCGATTCAGACTCATAGCGAATCAACCCACGCGGCGGAAATTTACCACCATCGATTGAGTAGTACTGTTTCTGATTCTGTTTGCCCAATTGTTGATCGTAGACGTCTACCAGTATTGGTTGAAACGATACGAACGGCGACGAGACGGTGGTGAAAGATTGCCAAAACTCAGTGGCTTTCTCGATCCGCAAATGGAGCGACGGATTCTCAGGCATCGGCCAGGCGATTGCCGTTTCGTGGGCGCAATTGGAAGCATATCCGTGAAAGCCATCGACTCCGCTCCATGGGGGTATGACGGCGATGGTGGATCGCGATTTACTGTCGGGATCCGTTTCAACCAGAGCAGCGCCGTTACCTTCCTCGAACCAGACAATCTCCAGCGAATCGGTTTTGGGTAGCCGGTGTAGGGTCGAATCGACGCAGTCGTTCCGCGGCAACATGGGTGCACTACCGTCGGCCATGTTTGCCTTGCTTAGCACCATGGGGCCACGCTCAAGATTGCGAACCCAGCAGGCTCGGGTTCCGAATCGACCCTCTTCTCCAGCCGAATTTACACGCTCATTGAGGTAAAAGTACACAACTCGGCCGTCGTGTTCTACGATTCCGTCCAGTGTGCCAAAGGGCGAAGTCTCAAAAAGGATGGTTTCGGTTGTGTCGGTCATCGCTGAAAGTGGAGCCAATATGGAGGATAGGGGAGCCGTTTGAAACAGTAGTCGCTATTCGAGAGTACCAATCGATGCCAACATGGCAAGAAGGCAGACCCAATCGCCAAACCGGTGAGTATCCATAACCGGTGAGTATCCATAACCGGTGGTCAGCATCTATAATCGGATTCCACCTGTTTCAGCCAATCCTCACGACAATTTGACGACCGAGACGACGGACCAATCATGATAGCGACTGCGGAAGCGGAATTAGTGACTGCGAAATACGCGAGCGATGGAACACCAGCCATTGTTTCCGACAAGTTGTCCAAAACATACAGTGAAGGCCTCGTTTTCCGCAAGAAGTTTCAGGCCCTCGAGGGCGTTAGTATCACCGTGAATCAGGGTGAGGTCTTCGGGCTGCTTGGTCCCAATGGTGCTGGTAAGACGACGTTCATCAAAGTCCTACTGGGCATCATCGGCAAGTCCGGCGGAAGTGCATCGATGATGGGCTACGCCGCGGGCAGCAAAAAATGTCGCGAGATGGTGGGCTATCTGCCGGAACGGCTTCGCATTCCGCCACACCTAACGGCCTATAACGCGCTCGAATACTTCGGCAATCTGAGCAACGTTCCAACCAGCGTCGTCAAAGCAAAACGAGACGAATATCTGGAACTCGTTGGACTCAAAGGTCGCGAGAAAGATCTGGTCAAGAAATTCAGCAAAGGCATGGTTCAGCGATTGGGACTGGCTCAAGCTTTGCTGCACGATCCAAAGATGCTAATTCTCGATGAGCCCACCGATGGTCTCGATCCGAGAGCTCGGGCCGAAATGCGAGCCATCATTCGAAATCTAGCCGATCGCGGCGTGACGATTTTCCTCAACAGCCACCTGCTGCAGGAAGTCGAGATGATCTGCGAGCGGGTCGCGATTCTGGATAAAGGGGCTCTCAAGTACTGCGGACCGGTCGATAACATTGGTGAGTTTCTTGTTGGTGGCAAAGAGCTGGGTAAAAGCCATCTGTTCAAGGTTGCTGGCAGTCCAGATCTATTGAAGCAAGGATTTGCGAACTGCGAGTTTCAAATTAAGTCCAATGAAGACGGACTGACGACCGTCGCCGTGAAAATCAAAGACCAGAAGGATGTTGACCACATCGTCGACCAGCTTCGCAAGAACGGCGTCTCGATTGTTGGCATGGAATCGCAACGTGTGTCTCTCGAAGACGCGTTCCTGCAACTGATCGAGTGACATTAGTTTGCTTGATTATGTCTTGCCAAAACACACACTATTAACCCACGAATGAACATGCGTCCTTATCTGGCAATCATCAAAGACTCTTTTCGCGCAGCGTTGGCATCTCGAATTCTATACGTGCTCCTGGGCCTGATCATTCTCTTTTTGCTGATCATCGCGCCGGCTCACATACGAGAAACGCTTGATACGCGAATCGTTCGCGACCGCGACCTTCGCGATGCGTCTTCGTTGTTGCAAAGTCTCAACGAAGATCGACAAAAAGAAGACAATGTTGCTGTTAATCGAATTTGGAGTCAGCTGTCAGACGAGTTGAAGGCGTCGATCGTGAAGACGGTCGGCGAACGTGGTGACACCGAGGAAGTATCCGAAGACGAGGAAGAAGATGACGATGACGATAAAGGATCGCGCCGGGGCCGACGAGGAGGTAATAAACCCAGTGAACTCGAATCTTTGGGCGTCATCACAGATTTGGTAGATGAACTCAACGAGCTGATTAAAGACGACGACTTCTATCGCGAGGAGGATTGGAAGAGTGGCGTCTATGGACTCGAAGCCCAAGAACTGATCGATGTTGGAGACAACAGAACGAAACAACAGTCCGACAGACTGAATCGTATCTTGATCACCAAGTCCTTGGGGTCCAACATCCTTGAGGGAGCCCGAACGTCGCTAGATTTCTATTACGCGACGTGGCGTCAGGATTTCCTTTCTTCGAATTCAACTCGCCAACAGTTCGCGTCGCAGGTTACTTCCTCGCTGCCTTACATATTTGACAAATTCGTTTTGTCGATCGGTCTGCTGATCGCAATTCTTGTCACGGCAAACATCATTCCGCAAACATTCGAACCTGGCACACTCAACCTTCTGTTGAGCAAACCGTTGGGCCGAGCGGGGCTTTACATCGCCAAGTTTGTTGGCGGTTGCATCTTTGTGGCACTGTGTGCTTCTGTTCTTTTTGTTGGAATATGGCTTTGGATGGGGCTCGCGTTGGGCATTTGGGAGCGATCAACTCTGATCAGCATTCCGTTGTACATCATTGTCTTCGCAATCTATTACTCCGTTTCCGGGTTCGTCGGGCTGACGACTCGCAGCACGATTTTGGCGATCGTTGTGACGGGAGTGTTTTGGGCTCTTTGCTCCGGTGTTGGTTTTACGTACCAGTTCTTCGCAGCACGCATGGAGGCCCAGGAAGTCAGAGGCGTTGTACCAACGTCAGACAATCTGATTCAGGTCGACCCACTATCAACGCCTTCGATTTGGGATTCCGAACAAAAGGCTTGGATCGAATCGAAGCTACCAGCAGTCGACGCCGAGGAAGCAATGGCGCGTGGCATTCTTGCGTTCGCCGGCGGAGCCGCAGAGGGCATGCCTCCGACGTTGGGTCCCAGCTTTGATCCTGTTTCGGGCAATACCATCATGGGGCGTTTTCTCTTTACGGATGCAATCAAAACAAGAAATCGTCAGCAGCTGCTTGTCTCTGACGACAACGGCGAGACGTTTACGCTTGAGGGTTCAATGCCCCGTGGAACAACAAGATTGTTCACGACGTCAGAAGGCATTATTGCCGTATCTCGTCGTGGCGACGTCCATCTCTACAATCCAAACCCAAAGCCAGACGAACCCGTTGCTGCGGAATCGGATTCAGACGAAGAAGCACCAAAGAAACCTGCAAAGAAAAAGAAGGATGAATTTTTCATCAAGCTGGGCCCCCAAGAGAACAAGAAAGATGTTCGTAACGGAGATCTTGTGGCAATCAACCAGAAGAATCTTGACGTTGCGATCTACAACAACGGCGAGTTGAGCATTTTTGCTCTCGAAGGTTCCGGCGACGATCGACAGTACGTTCATAAACGAACGGAAAAGATCGATACGGACACCCGTGACACGATGAGTTGTCGCATCGACTACCAGGGAAACACCGTTCTTCTGGTGCTTGGCAATGGTCAGATCATATCAGTGGATGCAACGACATTGCGGAAGAAAAAGGACTACTTGCCAGAAGTCAGTCACCCAGTCGATTCTGTTGTCGCTTCACCGGATGGACGTTGGTTTGCTGTGCTCTATCGCAATGAAACCGTATGGTTGTTGGATACTGAAAACGATGCCGCGATGACGAAAGCACGCGTCGGTGGCCAAGGTTCGATTTCAGCGGTCCATTTTAATGACGACGAAATACTGGTTGCTGATCGCACGGATCGTGTCACCTCGTATTCGTTGAGCGATTTCTCGAAAAGAGAAGCACGGACTCCAAGTGGAAGTTACATGGACAAGGCGTATCGCTACGCCATTAAGCCGCTGTATTTCGCGTTTCCCAAACCAGGTGAGTTTTACAAAGTTGTATCGTACCTTTCGAGTTCTAGTGACACGAAGCGCAATCCGGATGTCGATTTGACGACCCGAGATTCTTCGTCCAATCCGTGGTCGCCGCTAACCAGCGGGCTGACTTTTATGGCCGTCATGCTTGGTCTTTCGTGCCTGACATTTTCACGGACCGATTACTAAGACTAGTTCGGTTCCGTGTGACAAATGAAGGTGCAAGCGCGAGGCGCATGTTTTGAAGTTGCACTATTACAACCTCGAAGCGCCAGAGCGCAAGCGAGTGAATAGTCGCAAGGGATTTGGACTCACTCGCTTGCGCTCTTGCGCTTCGGGCTTGTATTTGCACGGTTCGATTCTTCCATTTTCCGTGGCTATTGCCGGATGGAATCCGAAGAATTGCTGTTTAAGCCGCAGCGAGGGTTCTCTGGTAGTGAGTGTTAGATCGCTTCGCTGATTGGAGCTATGTTTTTGAAACCAACAGCCTTGCTGCTCGATGAGCCAACGTCTGCTACGGACTTTCAAACCACCGAATCGGCTGAACCCTGCCGCGGCTCGGCTCGAAAGGGTCATTGCTTTTGGGTAACACATGAATCGAAATAGGGCCAAACGAGTCGCCGATATCGTAATTCGCTTGGAACAGGTTGGCTCATGAAACCGCGGTTCAAAGACGCTGGTCAAGATAAAAACGTACTTGATAGAACGTCTATTGCGGTAAAGATGCCCAAGGAATCGGTACTTTAGGAAGCGCAGAGTGCCAAATGCGTAAATTTTTCTTGTGCCCCTCAAATGGAGCATCTACGATGGATTATCTGTGAGATGCGATACGTAAGTGCTGCGACCGACCAAGGCTGAAGCACCAATCGTAGATGCTGTTTGAGAAATGATGTTGTGAGGCACTTATTATGGTTAAGTTCATGCTACCAATCATCAAGATGATCAACGGCTCGGCGTTGTTTGCGTTGTTTGCGTTGTTTGCGATTTCTCCCGCAGTTGCGCAAGAGTATCGTTCCATCGATGGTTATGGCAACAACGTATCGAACGACTTCGGCGTTGCCGGGGGGCAGTTGCTGCGTTTGCTAGACAACGCTTATCAGGATGGAGTATCCGCTCCGAGAGGAGGATTGGCCAACACATTGCCCAGCCCAAGGCGGGTTAGCAACGTCCTCTCGAACCAGACTGCGTCAGTGACGAATTCTTTTGGTGCGAGTGACTGGTTATGGCAATGGGGGCAATTTCTGGATCATGACATCGATTTGACACTTGCCGCAGGATCCAGCTTCAATATCACCGTCCCGATGGGGGATCCACAATTCGATCCAACGGGTGCCGGTAATGCTGTGATCTCATTTTCACGTTCGACGCCCACGAATGGCACTGGAACAGGGCTTTCGAATCCTCGCGAGCATGACAATCAAATTACTTCCTATATCGACGGTTCAAACATCTACGGATCTGACGCTGTGCGTGCCTCCGAGCTACGTAATGGAGCGGGTTTAGGGCAGCTGACTTTCTCCCTGGCTGACAACGGCGAGGTGTTGCCAATGCGGAACACGGCTGGGCTGCCTAATGATAACGGCGGCAGCACGCAAAACGCCGAATTTTTCCTGTCAGGTGATATCCGCGCGAACGAACAGATTGGTTTGACGGCAACTCACTCATTGTTTGTTCGTGAGCACAATCGGATCGCGACATCTTTAGCAACTCGGTTGGGGGCACTGGATTCCGCATTGTTGGCCAAGGAGCAGGCTGCCATCAATGATCCGAACAACGGAGTCGATGATCGCGACGACTTCATCTATCAGTCATCTCGCAAAGTGGTAGGCGGGTTGATGCAGAAAGTGACTTACGAAGAGTTTTTGCCAATGTTGATTGGAAACGATCTGGGCTCTTACACCGGTTACGACTCAGCTGTCGATGCAAGTATCAGCACAGAGTTTTCGACAGCGGCGTTTCGATTGGGGCATACACTCTTGTCGCCGCAGTTGCAGCGTCCCGGCGTCGGCGCGATTGACCTGCAGGACGCTTTCTTTAACCCCAATGAGGTTCAAGTCAATGGCGTCGACGCAATCCTTCTTGGGTTGAGTCAGCAAAAGGCTCAAGCATTGGATAATCAACTGGTAGATGGTGTGCGCAATTTCCTGTTCGGGCCGCCCGGTGCGGGTGGACTTGACTTGGCGTCTCTGAATATTCAACGCGGTCGCGACCATGGGATTCCGGGATACGTCGAGACTTACAACTCATTATTTGGTTCAGTGTTGAGTGACTTTAGTGATTTGGGTTCGGATGGTCTGGGGTTGTTTGAGGATGATATCGTTGCAATGTTTGAGCAGGCCTACGGCGACGTCGATGAAATCGATCTATGGATCGGCGGGATCAGCGAAATTCCGGACGACCATGGCGGCATGCTTGGGCCCACGTTTTCGATGTTCTTGGCGGATCAGTTCAGCCGGACTCGCGACGGGGATCGGTTTTTCTACCTCGACGAGAGCCTTCTGGCCGATTTTCGATTGCTCGATGCAAGTTTTGATTCGACCCTCTTGTCAGACATTATTCTTCGGAACACGGGCGTCCAATCCATGAATCGCAATGCCTTCGTTGTTGCAGCCGTTCCGGAACCGGGATCGATCGCGGTGATCTTGCTGGCTTGTCTGGCGGTAGCTTCTCGCCGTAAACGATAGTCGAATCGATGCTCTCGCGATTCGTGCTTGTATTGATAATGGGCTTCCCGGGTAGCAGAGCTTGAAACCGGTTTCGCGTGTGGGCGAGTTTGTCCCATACTTGTACCAACTGTTTTCTCGAGAATCGCGAACGTTCTATTCGCGACGTAACTTTTGATAGCGTCATGTGGTTTCGTTGAAAGCTCTATTGGTCGTCACTTGCACCAAACTCATAATATGTGGGTTGTGACAGGCGGCGGTTTTAAAGGAATGAAACAATGCGTTTGGTGATTTTTATTGGCTGTTTGGTTTCGCTGATCTTCATTAGCCGATGGTTCACCATTCCAGCCGAAACAGAAAGGCCTGCCGCCGAATCGCAAATCGAGAACATCGAAAATGCCGCTTCGCTGCAGCCCGTGGTTGCCAAAGCAGTTTTCGTACATGCAGCGTCAACTCAACCTCTTGCCAATCGGTTCGCAGAGCAACCAAGCCAGAATGGGTTTGAACAAACGATGCCTCCAACGAATCGTTTTGGCCAACAAGTTCGAAACACTCAGCCTTCGCGGTCGTCATCTTTTGACTCAAGCTCAGTAGCTAATTCCGCCTTTCAACCAACGCAGACTTTTGTTGCGTCTCATCCGTCGATTGCGGTGCAGGGCAACGCAAAGAATGTTCGTACACTGGTTCGCGCAGAGTACGTACTGCCGAAAGACGCTGCATCGATTCTTGAAAAGCTATTTTTGCTCGATCCAGAATCTCTTGTAGAAACAAAGATCATCGAATCAGAGAACGAGGAGATGATCAATTTCCGAGTCACCACCGACGCAAAAGCTCAGCAGGCAACCGGCAACTTTCTTTCTTCTCTCTATCCCGCTGAAAAAATTGCGATACTCAATCGGGATGTCAAAGGGAACTCGGCCGATCAGGCAGCCGCGGACGTTTTAGAGCCCGGAAATGAATCAGTTGACGTCCAGAATAGGTTTGGATTAGGTGAAATTCTGGAG
>CAYGUE010000046.1:0-22626 GCA_964352885.1 uncultured Pirellulaceae bacterium | reverse complement strand
ATTCTGGAGTGAACCGCTCCGCAATTTTTCCTAACAAATGCTAATTCCAAGCGACGTCGAAATTTTCCTTCACTGAAAACGCAGCCAGACTGGTACATCCTGACTCCAGAGCAGGTTCTGCTCAACCGTCGTTGACAGGCAGCTTGTTTTCAGGGGAGTGCGATGAGCGAAGATGAAAATGAAGACATTATTCAGAAATTGGAACGCTCAATTGATTTCTGGGTCGAAGACCGCACCGACTATCCGCCAGCGATTCGCGGAGTCATTGCCCACGCGTCGGATCTGCGAGAAGACGTCCAGAAGATCGTCCAGCAGATAGGCGAAGATCCAAAAAAACCCCGATCTCGTTTTGGAACGAATGCTCTGGTTCGATGACAAGAATGAGAAACTCGACGAGGCTTGCCCTGAAGCTACCAGCGCGTTCAAGGCGTACGCCCGCAACGACAACGGATTGATTTCATGGAAAGATGAAAACAATCCTTTGATGGACCTACCAACACTTCATCGCCTCGTCGTGACAGACCGGTTCGCGTTGGAGAACTACCGCCATCAAAACGCAGACGCCATGATTCTGGAAGACTCGATCTCCGGATGATTTTTAAGCTCGATGAGATGTTGAAAAGATTTCGTGACACCTCACTCGTGGAACTTCAGGCAGCCAGCGACGATGCAGCCGATAAATAACGCACCCTTCTTTTGGTGGGTTTGTGAGTTGGGCCACGATGGACATAGGCACAACGATTCTCGCGAAACTTGTTCACGGCCAGCTTGTTTAATCGCCTCTACCGTAGCCAACGCGAGTGGTTTACGATTCAGATTCACTGTTGAAAGTTTGTCGAGGACATTGAAATGATTTGTCGAGTATTACTGGTTTCATTCCTTGCATTGTTGTTGCTGCCCGCAGCCTCCAACGGGCAACAATCGACGGGTCCCGAAGTCGGGTCAACGATCGATGAATTTTCGCTTCAGGACCAAAACGGAACAAGCCACAAGTTCAGCGATCTGCTCGCAGAGGGACCGGTTGCTCTCGTTGTTTATCGTTCAGCCGATTGGTGACCATTCTGCAAGAAGCAGCTGGTTCAGTTGCAGAGCGAATTGGAAACGATCGAGAAGTCTGGTCTCAGTATTGTTGGGTTGAGCTACGACAAGGTTGACGTTTTACAAAAGTTTTCTTCCAAGGCAGGCATTCAATTTCCGCTTTTGTCGGACCCTGAAAGCAAAGTGATTCGACAGCTTGGTATCGTGAACACGGACGCCAAGGAAGGTGCGATGAAATACAATATCGCACATCCGCTGACGATCATCGTGAATCAGGACAATACCGTCGCCAGTGTCATCCCCGCAACCGTTCGACGACGTCACTCCGCCAAGCAATTGATGGACGCTTGGGATAAAGTGAATGTGCCTGCATCGACCGAAGCGGCTGACGAAACAGCGCCGCTCGACTTCACCGTCAAAAATATTGAAGGCGAAGAAGTTGAGTTGTCGAAGTACGCCGGCAAGGTAGTTGTCATGGTTAATGTCGCCAGCAAGTGTGGTATGACACCACAGTACGAAACGCTGCAGAAACTTTACGAAAACCACAAGGAAGATGGGCTCGTGATACTCGGTTTTCCTTGCAATCAGTTTGGCAAGCAAGAGCCTGGAAGCGAAAAAGAGATCGCGGAGTTTTGCGAAAAGAACTACGGCGTTGAATTCGACATGTTTTCGAAAGTCGACGTCAATGGTGACGATGCTGCTCCGCTGTTCAAGCACCTGACGGCCCAAGAGACGAATCCTAAAGGCGCCGGTGCGGTCAAGTGGAACTTCGAAAAGTTCGTCGTCGGTCGAGATGGCAAGCTCGCTGGCCGCTTTGGATCAAGGGTCAAACCCGATAGCGAAGAATTCAAAACCTTCGTCGGAGGTTTGCTCAAAGCTAAAAAAGCAGAGTAGCACTTACTCGAGTCGCGACAGTGCTCGCTGGAAGTATTCCTGTTGATCTTTCAGCTCGTACTTGTCGAAGAATTCGATCAGTTTCTTGTATCGCTCGGCAGGCTGACAGCCGGTTGCAAAGAGGACCTTTGCGTGGCATTGAGGGCAAAGGTAAAGCGGTTGTCCGTCCGATTCTTCCAGTGAGTTGCTGCCTTGCATGTTGCATCGAAACTTGATGCAGTGCTCAATTGAAAACATGTGACCTGTTTCGTGCGTGGCGACTTTGATCGTGCGAAGCAGGCATTTCTTTTTGGCATCTTCGCTCTCTTCCGGATCGCCAAATCTGGCCAACGACCAAACGCCGACCCGTTCGCGAAGCGAAGCGTAGCCAAATACGAAATTCCAGCCTTCGCCGGGCCATAAATCGGACTTCGTAAACGCGATCGTTGCAAACGCATCGGCAGGAAGTTTGGGCGCTAGAACTTCCTCCAGAATGTGTCCGGTTAGCAACTGGTGGACGCCCCAAGATGGATGAGACCGTTGTGCATCGTCGGGGACGATCGTTTCGGGTAACGTTTCGTTTGTCGTCACTTCGCAGTTGAAATAGATCGAAAGAAACTCAGCGCTGGCAGCGATCAGTTCGATATCTGATTCCGTGAAGTCTCCGATGGGTTGAACGTAAAGTTTGCGACGTCGTCCGGAAAACACGTTCGGCTCGGACTTGTGATAATTCGAAAACGATTGCCCTTTCTCCTTGTGCGTTTCAAGCCATTGTCCGGGCTCGGGTTTGCCCAGTTTCGTATGCAATGGTCGAAGCGCGGGAATCGTGCGTTTGATCCTCGTGACGCTTAGCCCGCTTTCAGTTTGAATCGCATGGCAGTCAGTAGGGAAAAACGCTCCAATCGAAATAGTGACGGCAAGCAATGTAAGGTAGGTCGCATGGTTCATCGTGATCGCACCAGTAGTCAGAATCGGAGAATTCGCGATTCAATCATTGTAGTGCCTGATTCTTGCGTTGCGAAACCGAATGCCGCAAAGCTTGTGCTTGCCTATGTGAACACTGGCGATGTCGTGGGGAGGCGAAGGAGATACAGAAAGAATTGGACCGCAAAGCGAAAGACTGCGTTGATGATGCCCAAATGACGTTGCTTCAAAACAAAATTCGAGCTGCTATCGAAAATTCAGCCCCATGCAGCTTTATTCGACAATTGGCACGTCTTTTATCGCAGTTTTCTGATCCACGGAACTTCACTGGCGCTGTTGCGTCATTGAGTCAGAACATTTTTCTTGACACGCAACTGCCAAGCCCGCTAACATATCGTTGTGCGATATATCGAATCTCGATGCATCGTCTGGCGATAGCTCGGTTTTACGCGATTCAGAAAGCCCTCGATGGCGAAAAAGGTAGACAAGTTTGAAAGCGACCTGCTGCGAGGCAGCCTCGACCTGATGGTGTTGGCAGTCCTCGATAAGGAAGACCAATACGGCTACGTGATTCAAAAGAAGATCAGGGAGGCTTCCGGCGAGAAAGTTTCCATGTCGGCCGGCACGATGTATCCGCTGCTGCATCGGCTTGAAGGGGACAAACTCATTCGCAGCCGCTGGGATGATTCAACGGGCAGACGGCGAAAATGGTACTCGCTCACAGCGGCCGGTCGCAAACGTCTGACCAAGCAGGCTATGCAATGGAATCAGTACGTTGAGTGCATGGCCGGGTTGATGCAGGGCTATTTCAATCCGATTCCAAAGCCCGGATAGCAATTAAAACACTTTCCCCACGGGAGCGTCGGCGCAGCCGGGGAGGGTGCAGGGGTTGAAGTTAAACACCAGAAAGCACATGGGAGAAAGCGATGTCGAACGACGAATTTGATACTTGGCTTTCGCTGGTCGGCCGATTACTCGGGCTTAGCGAACGTCAACGAACGCAAATCGGTGCGGAGCTTCGAGATCATCTTGAGTCACGCGTCGCGGATTTGCTTGAAAGCGGGATGGATAAAAAATCAGCGGTGCTGCAAGCCGTCGAAGAGTTCGGGGATGCCGCCGTTTTGGCGAAAAATCTTCAATCAGTTTCTTTGGAAAATCGAAAGAGGTGGATGATGAGATTTATGACTTTGGCAACGGCTGCAATGTTTCTGGTCGCCGTTTTGACGATGGCCATGTGGCCCGAAAACGCACGCTTCGGATCGCCATCGGATACGGTGGCACAGGAAGATCCAATCAACAGCGGTGGTGATCCGGACGATCTGTTTGCGCCGAGTTCCGTGGCGCAAGCCGAGTCGACCGCAACGCCGTCTGCACGCTCGATGTCGAACATGCAGATCCGGGAAACACTCAATGACAGTATTGATCTCGCTTACGATGAAACGCCATTCGGAGATATTCGCCGTCAGCTGTCTCAGGATTTGCAGTTAAACATCGTTGTCGATTCAGGTCTCGAAGGAGTTCTCGATAGCGATTCGTTGATCAGTTCGAATTTGAAAGGAGTCCGGATCTCCGATGGCCTTCGAATGATCCTCAAGAATCACGATGCAACCTACGCCATCAAGGGAGGCGTGCTCCTGGTTATCTCGATTGATGACGAAAGCGAACCGCATTACCTAGCTCGTCACATGGTCGACGTTCGGGAAATGTTGAGAATAATCAAGCTCTCCGAAGCGGATCGAATCGGAAAGCCGCTGGCATCCATCCGTACGGGAGGCGGTGGTGGATTCATCGGAGGTGGACAAGGCGGTGGCGGCGTGTTCTGCATCGCACCTCAAGGGGTGCTGATGGATGAAGCATCAGATAAAACACCGACTCAGATCGTCATACAGAAAGAAGTAATGACAGCGGAGCATTTGCTCGTTGAGACCATCACGCGTGTTGTCAGCCCGGATGCTTGGGCGGATAGCGGCGGAAACTGTGATCTCACTTGCATTGGCGGCGTACTGGTCGTGCTTTCGCATGAGTCGCTCGCCGAAGAAGTTCAGGACTTCGTAACGGATCTTGAGTATCAAATGAAGAACCGAAAAGACTGAATCACTTACAGGAAAGAGGTGAATGATGAGATTTTTTACTTTAGCAACTGCCACTCTGATTGGGACCGCGGTGGCAGTGACGACAACCGGCACATGGAACAAGCCGTTTGCGTCAGATCTGGTTGCACAAGAGACTCCAGCTCCAACTAAAAAGAAGAAGGCAAGTGAACCTTCGCACCGATCTCTGGAAGAAGCTAGGATTCGCAAACAGTTGAACAAGGCTGTGGACCTTATTTACGATGCCGAGCCAGTCGGCGATGTGCGGGCGCAGCTTTCGAAGGACCTCGCGATCAACATCATCGTTGACCAAAGCCTCGACGGTATCTTGGATGACGATACCGAAGTTTCCGCAAACCTGGCGGGAATCCGACTCGCCGATGGGTTGCGAGCCATGCTTCGCCCCGTAGATGCGACGTTTGCAATTCGCGATGGAGTTCTCCTAATCATCCCAATTGGTGATGCAGAAGAACCAGAGAACTTGGCACTGCAGATGATTGAGGTTCGCGAGCTATTGAAATCCATTAGGTTGGCTGAACCCACTTCAGCCCCCGATCAGCTTCTTATTGACACAATTACCTCCGCGATCAGTCCCGATTCTTGGGTCTGCAATGGGTCAGGAAACGGCGTCGCTAAATGTATCGGTGGAGTGCTTGTCATCCGGGCAAGCGAATCGGTATCAGAAGGGGTACAAAACTTCGTGAAAGATCTTGAATACCAAATCAAGAGCCGCGAAGAATAGGATTAGTTGTCGCACGAAACCCTGGCAGCACGTTTGATCTCTGGTAACATTTCCGTACCACTTACATGGACGGGAATATGCCCAGCGAAACACTCCAGCAGGAAAAACAGAAACGTCTGCCTTTTGATTCCAGACGAAAATCACGATCCCGCAAACCGGCCTTTCGCATGATCGACCTGTTTGCCGGAATCGGCGGCACCCGCTTGGGAATGGAGTCGATCGGCGGTCAATGTGTTTGGACCAGCGAATGGGACAAGCACAGCCAAAAAACATACGCGACCAACTTTCCTGGTGAGCATTCGATTCACGGCGACATTCGTGAAGCGAACGAGGATGAGATTCCTCCCTTCGATTTGTTGGTTGGAGGTTTCCCTTGCCAGCCATTCTCAATCGCCGGTGTTTCCAAAAAGAACTCGCTCGGCACGCCACATGGCTTTGAATGCAAAACGCAGGGCACGCTGTTCTTCGAAATCGCTCGCATCATTGCCCGTCATCGCCCAGCGGCTTTCGTGCTGGAAAACGTCAAGAACCTCCTGAGCCATCGCAAAGGCGAAACCTTCAAGGTTATCCGCGAAACATTGCAGGATGAATTGGGCTACGAAGTCCACCACAAAGTTATCGATGCAAAACACTTTCTGCCTCAACACCGTGAACGAGTCTTTATCGTTGGATTTCGCGAGCCTACTAAGTTCAGTTGGAGCAAGTTGAAACTGCCAGAATCAGGACCGAAGCTGAAATCTATCCTCCACCCGCAAGATGCCACTGAGTTAGCTGAGGATCCCTTCACGATCGGCGCGAAAGCCAAAGTCAATCCAAAGTACACACTCTCCGATAAGCTTTGGGACTATCTGCAACGCTACGCCGCGAAACACAAAGCCAAGGGCAATGGATTCGGTTTCGGTTTGGTGACGCCGGAGGATACGTCGCGAACGCTGTCGGCTCGCTACTACAAAGACGGCAGCGAAATTCTGGTCAAACGTGGCCCACGCAGCAATCCGCGTCGGCTCACGCCCCGAGAATGCGCACGGCTGATGGGCTTTCCTGATACTTGGCAGATACCAGTTTCTGATACTCAGGCTTACCGTCAATTCGGAAACAGTGTCGCGGTTCCCGTCGTCGAAGCCGTCGCCAAAATCATCAAGCCACATCTGATGAAAGTGATTTCGAAAAAGTGACCATCAATCGCGTCGTCATTGTTGGAGTTGGAGCCGTCGGCGGATCGATCGCCGGGCTGGTTGCCAATTCCGGAGTGCCGATCGCGATGGTTGCTCGCGGTGAACACGGTCGCTCAATTCGGGAGCATGGTCTGCGGTTGGCGTTGTTCGATGGAGACTTGGTCACGCAAACCGATTGCTTTGAGTCTGTTCAAGAAGTCGACTGGCAGCGTGGCGACATGGTTGTTCTCGCGACGAAGCTCAACGATGCCCGCGAAGCAATGGATGACGTGGTCGCGTCAGCCGGTAAGGGTATGCCGATCGTTTGTGCAACCAATGGAGTCTCTGCCGAACCTTGGGCTGAATCCAGATTCGACAACGTCATTGGGATGATGGTTTGGATTCCGGCAACTCACCTCGAACCGGGGCAAGTGATGTTGCACACACAGGATGTTCGCGGAGTATTGGACGTCGGAGCAACAAACCATCGTTCGAACGACCAGGCCGAAGAATTCGCGGACATTCTACGTGGTGCTGGATTCGATTCGTTGGCTCACAACAATATTGCCGCCTGGAAACGTGCGAAATGGATCACGAATCTTGGGGGCGCTGCTCAAGCCATGGTAACGGGCGATTGGATGTCGGTTCTCAAGGCCGCACAAGCCGAAGGAGAAAACACGCTCCAGCGTTCCGGTCTTCCTCGAATTCCAACCGAAGACTTGTTAGCTCGATGCGACTCAGTCAAGATAACAGACGTTGCCGGATTCGAACGGGTAGGTTGCTCGACGTGGCAGAGCCGGCAAAGAGGCAAGCCACTGGAGTCCATTTATATCGAGGGAGCCATGGCAGATTTGGGCGAAAGCCTTGGCGTTGCGGTTCCCGTGAATCGGTTTTTGGCCGATGCATCAAGTCAGCCGCGCAGCTTTACAAGCGACGAAATACTGAATCCGAAACGCGAGAGAGAATAGAATGACTTCAAAATTGGCACCGGGATTGGCTGTATTGCTTTCCATCCTTGTTTCTGCGGCCACGGGAATAGCGCAGAATGAATCATCGACGATTCGAACGGTCGCTGAAATCGATTCCGTCGTTTCGCGGATTGCGTTTGGCTCTTGCAGTCATCAAGATAGGGATCAGCCGGTGCTCGACATTGTTGTTGCGAGAAAGCCAGATCTGTTTATCTATCTTGGCGACAATATCTACGGCGACACGAAGGATATGAAGGTTCTCAAAGCCAAGTACGAAAAACTTGCTTCGAAGAAAGAGTTCCAAAACTTGCGAGCCAACGTTCCAACACTTTCCGTTTGGGACGACCATGACTACGGCTGGAACGATGCGGGAAAAGAGTACGAATTCAAAGCAGAATCAAAAGAGATCTTTTTGGAATTCTGGAAAGTACCAGCCGACAGTCCGCGTCGCGATCACCTTGGTATCCATGGTTCGCACTTCTTCACCGACCAAAAACATACCGTGCAAGTCATCTTGCTGGACACGCGAACGTTTCGTGATTCGCTGAAACAAAATCCATCGCCAATTCCTGAAGGATCAGGGCTCAAGAACCAGTATCAACCCGATCCGGCGGCAGAGAAAACGGTCCTTGGTGGGGATCAATGGAAGTGGCTTGCCGATGAACTTGCGAAGCCAGCTGACCTGCGTATCATTTGCTCGTCGATTCAGTTTGGACATGAGTACAACGGCTATGAGTCTTGGACGAACTTTCCGATGCAACAGCAGAAGATGTTCGAAACGATTCGTGATGCCAAAGCCAACGGAGTTGTCTTCATTTCTGGCGACGTTCATTGGGGCGAAGTTTCAAAGCGTGAATTCGAAGGGCTCTATCCAATCTACGATGTCACCGCCAGCGGTTTGACACAGGACTGGCACAATACTGAACCGAACAAATTTCGCGTTGGCGACGTCTGGCCGAAAAATCACTTTGGCATGATTGAAATCGATTGGTCAGTCGCCGATCCCAAGGTCACGATGCAAATCATCAGCGTCGCTGGAGATGTTGAAGTGACTCACAGCATCTCGCTGTCCGAACTTCAGCTGCCAACGCCGCGGTAATGTTCTTCGATGCTCACAATCACTTGCAGGATCGTCGCTTTGCAGGCCAACGCCCTGCCATCATCGCGGCGATGAAATCAGCTGGGATCACGAAGTGTGTCGTCAACGGAACCGAGCCATCGGATTGGTCGCGGGTTGCAGATCTTGCTGGGCAACATCCGGATTTGGTGCTGCCTTCATTTGGTTTGCATCCGTGGAAGGTTCAGCAACGGCCAGAGGACTGGTTGGAGCAACAGCGTTACTTTCTGTTGCAGTTTCCAAATTCCGGAGTCGGAGAATGTGGGCTTGATCGCTGGATTAAGGATCACGACATCGAAGATCAACGTTCCGTGTTTCGGGCTCAGCTTCAACTGGCTGCTGAACTTGATCGCCCATGCACAATTCATTGCCTCAAAGCTTGGGGGCCGCTGCTGGACGAACTGCGGGCATGTGAAGAGCTGCCACGGTTTCTCCTCCACTCATTCGGCGGTTCCATCGAAACGGCCAACGCGTTGGTAAGTGTGGGTGCCTACTTTTCATTCTCGGGGTACTTTCTGCACCCGCGAAAGGAAAACGTCGTTGAAGTGTTTCGTCAGATTCCTCCCGAGCGAATTCTTTTGGAGACGGATGCTCCTGACATGCTACCGCCGGAAACCGATCGACGTTTTGGCGACGAAATCTGCAATCATCCCGCCAACCTCGCGGCCATTTACGAACGGTTCTTTGAGCTCAGGGCGGTGTCTGCCGAAATGATCTGGGAGAACACCGAGCGTTGGTGGTCAGATCGTGCATGATTGGCGAGGGCAAGGCTGCATTTGCAAATGGGAATACAAGCCCGAAGCGCAAGCGAGTGAATCGAAGTCTTGGTGATATTCACTCGCTTGCGCTTCGGGCTTGTATTGGCTCGCACGATGAGTTTCCTGAAAAAACAGTTTTTGATGAGTGACAACGCCGACGAAATTCAGCCTAGAGACGGACGGTGGGGACCTTACGAAGCATTCTGTCGCATTGATTGAGACCAAGATGAACATTCACCGTCACGTATTCCCCTCTGATACTCCACCTAGGGAGACCTTCGATTGGACTGATCGTTCCGGGAAAGACTTGATCAGTGATTCAGAGTGGGACCGAATCAAAAACTACTCGCGACTTTCGATGCGGGAAGGGCAGGTCTGCCGATTGCTATTCGAAGGGCAAAAGCGGGATCACATCGCGGAGATGCTTGAGATCTCGCCTCGAACCGTGCGATACCATCTGGAGACGCTGCATAAAAAGCTTCGCGTCAACACGCGTGTCGGATTGGTGTTGCGCATGATTCAGGTACGCGAATTTCTCAAGTCCGATTCACGTGTTTCTAGGATGGTGGGAAGTTGAATCGGTAGGGTGAGCGGCAAGGCGCTAGCCGCCGGTATTGCAACAGAACTCGCGGCTCACACAATATCGCCCTCCTGACACAATTTAGCATTCGCTCTAACGCCGTGTCGGTTTCGCAACGCCAGCTTTAACCGGTGCGTTTTCGTCTGGCGTGATGCCGAGCACCAAATCGTACTCGACTGCCAGCTCTCCAATTTTCGAATTCGCGATCGGCTTGTACTCGGCGGTCAATGCCGCGCGACTTTGATCGTCCTTGAAGCGTTTGAAGAGGCCATCTTGTTCGTTCGACTTGTGGCCACGGGTCAGCATCTGCGTCGTCAGGATTCGGTGGCCGTTCATTGACACGGCAAAGTGAATGTGTGGAACGCGGCCCGGATAGGGCACTGGTTTGACCGATCGGAAATAGTATTCGCCTTTGCGATTCGTCAGGAACCTTCCATAGCCCTGGAAGTTGACGTCACGATCTTTCGCGCCAGCGGAGTCTTTATGCAAGTAAGCTCCCGTGTTGTCGACTTGCCAAATCTCAACGAACGCGTTGCAAACTGGACTGCCAGCAGTCGTCAGGACTCGGCCGCTCAAGTGCGTGATCTCTCCCACGGCAGGCGTGATCGCATCATTAAGAATCAGAAGGTCGTTGTCCGTATCGAGCGGAAGCTTGTCCGGGTAGAACGGCCCCTCTGCCATTTCCGGTGTTTTGAAAAGTTCTTCGGCGAAGCGGCCTGGTGTGCTCATCGCCGCTGCAAAGTTCAATGCCCCAACGCTTCCCGCGAGACCTACACCGCCGGTTGCCGCAAGTGTCAGGAATTTTCGACGTGGAATGAGAAGTTTCGATTCATTCGATTCGTTTAGCCGTTGCATTTTGGTCTCCAAGATTCAAACAGGAACATTTGCTCGACGTATCTTAAACGATTCTGACAGGGGGTCGGCGACATTTCACGACACAAAGCACGATCGCCTGGCAAGTTGAATGCATATCATTGATAATGAACCGGTTGGAAGAAGCCTGTTTGGGCAAGTTTCGTATCTTGGTTCAATGCGGGAATGTGACGTGGATGGAATGAGATTCGGGGCCGGCTGGAAAGATTTTGCTGCCGGTCTCGTGTATTATGCCAAACCGTTTTCATGGGTTAAGGCCTACAATGAAGCCGCGAAGGCATGGAGTGATTGTGGTCTGGCGTTGACGAAACGAAAGACCATCAGACGACTCACGTTGAGCCTGTCCGATGTTTGTTGCCGACGAGGAAGCAACCTGTGACCGCTTTTGCGTGTTGCCGGATTCGATACGACATGTTGTTCGCGACAAGACGCCTGAACCCAAGTAGCAGCGATTCGTAAGTTTGGCACTTTAGTCAAGCGTACTTGGTTTGTGGACCTAATTTGCGGCTGACAAAAACCGGGGCTTGAGCAACAATGTGTGCCTCAATAACAGCCCCGAAATTTGTTGACCCATATCGATCACTCATGGCAAGCCAACCCAAGATCATCTACACTTTGACTGACGAAGCACCCGCTCTGGCGACGCGATCGCTGCTGCCGATCGTCGAAGCATTTACTGCCACTGGCGGCATCGAAGTTGAAACGCGAGACATCTCGCTGGCTGGCCGCATCCTCGCTGCGTTTCCGGACTTCTTGAAAGTCGACCAGAAGGTCGACGATGCGTTGGCTGAACTTGGCGACATGGCGAAGACTCCTGAAGCCAATATTATCAAACTGCCGAACATCAGTGCTTCGGTCCCGCAAGCCAAAGCCGCCATCGAAGAATTGCAAGCCAAAGGCTTTGCTGTTCCTGATTATCCCGACGATCCAGAAACCGATGCCGAACAGGAAATCAAAAAGCGATACGCGAAAGTCATGGGCAGCGCCGTCAATCCTGTCTTGCGAGAGGGTAACTCGGACCGTCGTGCTCCCAACGCCGTTAAGCAATACGCTAAAAAGAACCCGCACTCGATGGGTGCTTGGTCTGCGGATTCGAAATCGCACGTTTCCACGATGAGCGAAGATGACTTTCGGGGCAACGAAAAATCACACACGTTTGCAGCCGCTGACTCTCTCAAAGTTGAATTGGTCACGCCCAATGGAGACGCAACCGTTCTCAAAGAAGGCATCGACGTCCTTGCGGGAGAAATCGTCGACGCAACGACGATGAACTGCCAGAAACTTCAACAGTTTCTCGCATCGCAAATCGCTGAGGCAAAAGAGCAAGGCGTGCTGTTTTCGCTGCACATGAAAGCCACGATGATGAAGGTTTCGGACCCGATCATCTTCGGTCATGCGGTCAAGGTTTACTTCAAAGACGTATTCGCCAAGCACGGCGCAGTACTCGAAGAGGCTGGAGCCAATCCAAACAACGGATTCGGCAATGTGCTCGACGCGATCGACACTTTGCCCGCAGAACAAAAGCAAGCCATCATGGCGGATGTTCAGACTGCTCTCGACATCGGTCCGGACATCGCGATGGTTAATTCGGACAAAGGCATCACGAACCTTCACGTGCCAAGCGACGTGATCATCGACGCTTCGATGCCCGCCATGATTCGCACGTCGGGTCAAATGTGGAACGCCGATGGCAAGCAACAAGATACCAAGGCCGTCATTCCTGATAGCAGCTACGCGGCGATCTATGACGAAACGTTTAAGTTCTGCAAAGAACACGGTGCTTTCGATCCGACCACGATGGGAACCGTACCCAACGTTGGCTTGATGGCACAGAAAGCCGAAGAGTACGGCTCGCACGACAAGACGTTTGAAATTCCAGCGACGCCTGAAGGTTCGACGGTTCGCGTTGTGAACGCGGCTGGCGAAACCGTATTCAGCCACGACGTGGCGACCGGCGATATCTGGCGAATGTGCATGGTGAAGGATGCTCCGATTCGCGACTGGGTGAAGCTGGCCGTTACGCGGACTCGTGCGATGGGTGCTCCAGCCGTTTTCTGGCTCGATGCGGATCGTGCTCATGATGCACAGCTGATCGCGAAAGTTAAAACGTATCTTGCTGACCACGATACCAAGGGCCTACAGATCGAAATTCTCTCACCCCAAGAGGCGACGGCGTTTACGCTGGCCCGCGTCAAAGACGGACAGGATACGCTTTCGGTAACCGGTAATGTGCTTCGCGATTACCTGACGGACTTGTTTCCGATTCTTGAACTTGGCACCAGTGCAAAGATGCTCTCGATCGTTCCGTTGATGAACGGCGGAGGCCTGTTTGAAACGGGAGCCGGTGGCTCGGCACCTAAACACGTGCAGCAGTTCGTCCAAGAAAACCATTTGCGTTGGGATTCACTTGGCGAGTTTTTAGCGTTGGCGGTTTCGCTGGAACATCTTGGCGAAACGACTGACAATTCGAAAGCGAGGGTCCTCGCGAAGGCGCTTGACGCTGCGACGGGCCAGTTGCTCGACAATGGCAAATCTCCATCACGGAAAGTCAACGAACTCGACAATCGTGGCAGCCATTTTTATCTTGCGTTGTATTGGGCTCAGGCGCTGGCGGCGCAGGATGACGATGCGGATTTGAAGGCGAAGTTTGCGCCGCTGGCTGAAGCGCTGGCTTCCAAGGAATCGCAGATCGTAGACGAGCTAAATTCGGTTCAAGGCAAAGCGATTGATTTAGGCGGCTACTACTTCCCAAGCGAAGAACTTGTCGTGGCCGCCATGCGACCAAGTGAAACGTTCAGCGAAGTTTTGTCTGGTTTGTAGTAGCTCGGTCTGTCCCAGACCGAGAACTTAGGGTCGCGAGATTGGGGACAGCCTCGCCTACTTTTTGTCGAAAGCAACCATGGCCAGAAAACCTAGCGTCGCAGATACACTTGAGTCCCTCGAGCAATCGTTGGTGAGCTCTTTCGAAGAGCGGCTGGTGGCGATCGTGCACTATGGGAAATTGATCGATGCCGATCTGTCGGATGTCTTTTCGGCAGATGTGAAAATCAAGGTGTTGATTGTCGTCAGAGATTTGGACATCGCCTGTTGGAAGCGGGTTTCAAATGCGTTTGATCAACTTAGAGGCCGTGCTTCTGTCGTGCCAATTTTGTTGTCGGAAAAAGAGTTGCGTTCATCCACGGATGTTTTTCCCATTCTCTTCCTTGAGATGAAGCGATCGTACCGCGTGCTTTATGGCGAAGATCAGCTCAAGGGAATCGAGATTCGCCGCGATCATTTGCGACTGCGATGCGAACAGGAACTGAAAATCCTACAGCGGAATATGCAGAGCACTTGTTTGATGCATTTTGCATCGCCGCAGAGATTACGAACGGCCTTGGTGCGGAACTATGAGTCGTTTTCCAGTGTGATGATAGCCGCTGTACGGCTTTGCGAACCTTCCATCGAAACCGAAACTGACTTGATTCACATCGCTACTCAGCGGTTCGGGCTTGAGCTGGATACGCTCGACGATGTAAAAACGTTGACTGAAAATAGTGGGAATGCGGATCCTGAAATGGTAAGCAAGCTTTACATCGCGATGATGGCAGCCGTCAAAGTAGCCGCGGAATTTGTGGATCAATTGACCGTTGATGACAAGTTGTTGTAGGCCAGTCTGTCCTAGGCAGGAACAACCAAAATTGCGAGTCTGCGGAGACTCGCCTACGACAATGAAGCAACCATTTCGATTTCAACAGTTCACGATTCGAGACGACCGCGCGGCAATGAAGGTTGGCACCGACGGTGTTTTGCTGGGCGCTTGGGCACCAATTCGAGGCGCAACGCGAATTCTGGATGTCGGCACTGGCTGCGGTATTGTGGCTTTGATGCTCGCCCAACGTACGGCGGAAATAGAAAGCTATATCGCAGCGATCGAAATCGACCACGAAGCTGCCACCCAAGCCTTCGAGAATTTCGAAGCATCACCATGGCCCAATCGACTGCCACAATCGAGCGGCGAAGTCCATCTTTCGCTGAAGCAGTTTTTCAGTTGTCAGGAAAGCAGGCAGTCGAAAATCGACTTGGCGGTTTGCAATCCCCCCTTTTTCTCTGCATCGTCTCCTGCCAGCGACGAACCACGGAACGTTGCCCGCCACTGCGGGTCACTTTCTAGGGAACTCCTTTTTCAACAAACTCGAATGCTGTTGGCTGAAACGGGAAGGCTTTGTCTGGTGCTTCCGTTCGAGCAGGCTGATGAGACCATGGAATTGAGTCAATCAACAGGTTTTCGTCTGCTGAGCCGAGTCGATGTTCGGCCGAATCCCCAGTCAGAAGCCAAACGAGTTTTGCTTGAGTTTGGGCCACAGGCAGATTGCAATCCGCCGACCAAAATGGAATTGGTAATCGAGACAGCCCGCCATCAGTATTCTGCAGACTACGCAGAACTGACGAAAGACTTTCATCTCAGATACGCTGAGTACAGATCGCGAATTCGGTAGCTGGATCGACACAATTGCATCCGCAACGTCCATTTTTGATCCTCGATGTTGATCGCAAAAGTTTAGGCTGCGAATCAGTTTTTGGCTTTCTTAGTCAGGATTTGACTTCGAAATGGTTCATAATGTTCACTGCAATCAAGATTGCAGGAATGGGCCAAGTACATCTAAATGTCGATGATAATTTCATGAATAGATTCGTAACTGTAACTTTCGCAATTGCCATTTTCAGCTGCTTTTTTTCATCGCAGGCTCAGGCTAGACAAGCCGGCCTTGGCAAGCAGATGGACGACGCCATCAAGATGATGCGAGATGCTGGCAACGATCAACCCGGCACCATTATCGCGATGCTCAATGCTGGCGCTCAGGGCTACTTTAGTTCGGGCGAACTCGACAAAGCGATTTCCAGAATCGACGAAGCCATCGCACTTGCTCGTAAGTCGGATCGCCCGAACGAGTTCATGATGTCGATGGATATCGCGGCACGTATCCTTTCCAAGAAAGATGACGAAGCGGCCTACCAGTTTCTTTCCAGCCAGCTTCGTGCTTCTGGTGACAAGATAGCGTTCAAAAAACAGGTGCTCAAAGCGATCCGAATTCATCTAATGAAGACGGGCAACTTACCCCTTCAGGCAGTGAGCGATTTCGAGATGCTGCAGATCGTCCACAAGGAGTCGCCGGGATCAATCGAAGAGTATGAAGCGCTGATGTCGTTTGGGACGACGGCAGTTCAGTCGAAAATCTTTGACCTTGGAGGCGAAGCAATCCGCGAAGCGAAAGCGATTGCCAAGAAGCTGAGACGCAACGACCTGCTCATGCGATCGGACACGATTCTTGGCTTGTCATTTCTGGGCATCGGTGGCAATGAGTCCGCAGAAGAATTGCTTTTAGCTGCAGTTGAACTTCGCGGAAACGATACAGATATGTTTCGTCCTACCGTCGCTCACTCACTCGCTCAAGCACAAATCAGGCTGGGAAAAATCAAAGAGGCGAATCGCACGATTGACGGTGCACTCGGCATGGATATCGATGCGATCATTCGACAGGCTCTGACTCAACTTAAAGTGCCCATCGCCGTCATGAGATTCGCAGGTGTGGAAAAGGAAAACCGCGATGCCGCATTTAACGCAATCATTGATGTTCAGAAAAACATCGTTATCGAGAAGCAAAAGGCACTTTCGAAGAATGCCATTTCCAAAGAGATGGTCTCCGGCATCGTTGCGAATGACCGGCTGACGCTCGCAAGCCTTTTGGTGACAGCAAATAAGCTCGATGATGCAGTCAAGGTTCTTGATGACGTTGATCAGGCGATTGTCAATCAGCAAGCTCAATACAAACAGCTTTCCAAAACTGGAATCATTACTGGTGAAATGAGCAAACGGTTGCTCAGCGAACAGATTTCTGAAGCCGGGGAGTTTCGACAACAGATTTTGGTCAAGCAGAAACTTTACCGAGAAGCCTTGGTGTTGGCAGAGAATACTCGCGGTCGTGCTCAAGTTGAGATGCTTCAGGAAAAGCTTGGAGTCGAGCGTGCAGGGGAGGCAAAACCAATATCTTTTGAGGAGATGTCGGCAATTGCGAAGGAACAGAACACCACCTTGGTGATGTATTCGATTGCCCATTCCTTTGATCGGCAGACTCGGGCATGGTTGCCAAAAGAGCATCCAGCGAGCAGACCACATTCTATTTTCGTCTGGATTCTTCAGCCCAGCGGCGAAGCTAACTTTGTGTCCGTACCTCTCCGCGGGTCGTTGGATAGTCTGGTCGGCATGGCGCGCAACGAAATTCTTGCTGCTCCCAAGCCGCCCAAAGATGGAAAAGATGAAAAGGCCGCCGAAAATGATGCCTCCAAAAAAGAAGACCGTGACGAGACTGCAGCAAAATTGGACGCCGCGAATTTAAGTAAGAAACAATCTAACACTCCCTCAGCCATGAGGATTCTGGCTAGTCTTCTGATTGATCCGATCGCCAAGTGGCTTCCCAAGGATCCGAAAGCACGAGTAACTTTTGTTCCGCAAGGTTCGCTGTTTCTAGTTCCCTTTGCGGCACTACCAGACAAGGACGGCGAACCATTGCTGGTCAAACATACGATTGCTTTTGCACCGTCGATCGAGATGATGCGTTTGGCGAAACAGCAACAATTAAGAGTCGCATCAGAAGGCTCAAAAGAGATTTTGATCGTTGGCAATCCAAAAATGCCTTCGTATCAGTCTCGCCCCGACAAACCGCCGAAAGCGCTCTCACCACTCAAAGGCGCCGAGGCAGAGGCAAAATACTTGGGCGAATTATTAGGCGTCAAACCAATGTTGGGCGAAGACGCAACGGAGGTCGCAGTTGCTGAAAAGATGGAGTCTGCAAGGTTTATTCACTTGGCGACACATGGCTTGTTGGAATCGGAGAACGGTTTCACTCAGGGATACTTGTCTGCAATCGCTTTGGCACCATCGGACAAAGAGGATGGCTTTCTCACGGTTAGGGAAACCGTGCGAATGGATTTGAAAGCCGAGTTGGTCGTCCTGAGCGCGTGTGATACGGGGCGCGGCGTCATCACAGGCGACGGCGTGATTGGGCTTTCGCAAGGCTACGTTTCGGCGGGTGTTCCGACAGTTGTTGTGTCGCTCTGGCCGGTCAGCGATCAGGCAACGGCGCTACTCATGTCGTACTTCTATCAAGAAATGCTCAAAGGAGCCGACAAAGCCACCGCGCTTCGTGTTGCGATGATGAAGACGCGTGAGAAATTTCCTTCGCCTAAACTTTGGGCACCGTTCACCATCACCGGCGTCGCGGAATAAGCTTTTTCTCTGCACTTTTTTGGCGATAGCGTTTGTTGATTTAGTCAGTTGATAATCGCACAACCACGCGCGTTCCACCCTATGCTGGAACTCCGTAGATGATGCGATTCATTGGAGTGATCTCGCCAGGGATCGTTCCCCAGCGGATTCGATAGCCTGCGGCTTCGAGGCGATAGGTGCGGTCGATGTCGAACGCTGTTTCGAGACCGAACTGAGATTGCAACGATCGTGGCGCAGTGCATGCTGAACGAGGATAACAGCATGGCAAAATAGCGATCGGACCACTGGATTTGATCGCGACGTCGATGCAAAGGTCAGAAAGAACACCGCACGCGTGGGCACTGACGATCGCAATGCCAGGTTTGATCCAGTCATCGTTGACGCTGATCTTTGCGGCGAGATTGTCGATCTTGTCGGCGATCCACGGTGCGACTTTACTCGCGACAGCCAGTAACTTCTGACGACTTTCAGGTTCATTTTGATCGATCAGAAGCACACGATCAACATTCCGTTCGAACATCGCGAACAGAATGCCAAGCAGGCCGTGACCGCAGCAGAGATCGACAACCGTTTTCGTTCGAGTTGACTTTCGAACTCGAGCGAAGAATTCAAAGGTCTCCAAAACTTCCTTGATTGGAAGCAAACGCTCGATAGCGATGGCTTGAAGGAACTTGTCTTGCAGGCTGTCCGAACTGAAATACTGTTTCGTGATTTCGCTGTGAAACTTCTGTCTTGAGCTCATCCATTCGGTACGCTCGAGATCGTTCAGTTGCGACAAAAATTTGAATCGGCTGTTGGCAATGAAACTCACGGCTGGTTCCGTTGTAGGAGTGGTTCGATTCGGCGATCAGCCATCACTTTCCGGAGGAGTTTCAATCGCAGAGCAGATACAGCCGACAACCGATCGAACTTCTGCCACCAAGCCTCCTCGCTCTGCAATTGAAGATCGAATTGTCGGTCTTCGCGTGACAAAGCGAAAGGACCGAAAAGCAATGCGGACTCAAGATCAATGCCTTCATAGGCTGGATCGCGGCTTGAAAAATCATCCGCTCGATCGAACGACATTATCGTGTAGGCTCGTCGACCGCGTGTCGTTTGTTCGTGCAGTAAATGAAATCCATGATTCAATGCCCAACGTCGAATGATTTCCGGTTTGTGAAACACTTGCAGCACGACGCTCCGCGGAATTCGATCCGGATTGGCCAGCAGGATTTCCCGCATGCTCTCGGCACCGAGCCCGCAGATGCTCAGACTGTCTGCTTCGTCTGTTCTTAAGACACTCAATCCGTCGCCAAGACGAACATCGGCAGGGAGGTTTCTTAGCGCGCGAGCCGAATTCTCATAAGGGAGCCGCTTGTTCTCAATCGCAATTCCATATTCGACTTTGCCACGCTCAAGCAACCGGACAAGCAAACTTCCATGGTCGGAGCCGATGTCGGCATGCGTTCCGGAGCGAATCTGCTGAGCGACCGCAACCAGTCGATCGTCAAGCTTCCCACTCATAGTTCCAGCCTCTGAATTTCACGCTCTACTTCGCTTTTGATGTCGATGTGCAGTTTTTCGATGACGGAGCGAACCTTCTTCAGTTGTCCGTTGTACATGTTGGTGACAACCTTGGTTCGGCGAATCGGAGTCTTACTTGAACGAAGCGCACGGCAAAAATGAAGTCGCACTCGAATCTCCGTGTCCTTCACCTTTGTGAATCGCAGACACTTGTTCATCCAACGGATGAGTTTTCGAAGCGTCTTCTTGTGAGCATTCGGCGTCAACGAAAATTGCTCGTCAATCTCGTCGCACAGTGAATTCGCAAACCCCTGTTCGTCCTGGCACAGAAATAACAGATATGTCAGAAGCTCTTTATTGTCTTTTTTGAATCGAGCCAAACTCAGACAGGCATCCAGCAATTCTCCAGAATCCAACCGGACGAGCTCTTTTTTCAATTCCGCAATGGACGCGGCTTTCATGGTGAGCCTGTAAAATGTGGCGAGATATAATCGCCAAGTATAAGCGAAACGGCCGTTCCCGGAATTCAGTGAACCTAAACACTTCTGCAGTGTCTGTCGGGCAACTTAAACGGAGGATCCATTCTATGATCAACGACCAGCTTCGGGTAATTGGGTGGAAGCCGTTCTTCGAGCAACAGGTTTCTTCTGAGGAAACCGCGAACGCAAAAATTGTTCGCGTTTCAGCGCATCATGGTAGCCAGACTTTACTGCTTGGCCCCGACGGCGAATTCGCGGTGCCTGTTCAGCTTGCCGAGTCCGCGGGCGAAGTTGCGGTTGGCGATTGGTTGATTTTGAATACCGCAGACAGTCGTGCATTGCGAAGACTTGAACGACAGACGATACTCCATCGAAAGGCTGCTGGCGAAGAAGTTAAAGCCCAATTAATTGCAGCGAACATTGACACGATCTTTATCGTCAGCTCGTGCAACGAAGACTTCAATCTTTCGCGAATTGAACGCTATCTCGCATTGTCGCTGCAGGCCGAAATTAATCCGGTCGTCGTTCTGACGAAAGCAGATCTCAACGATCGAGCCACCGATTGCCGCCGTGATGCTGAGCAGCTTCATCCTGGATTGTTGGTCGAAACGCTTGATGCTCGCGACCCGCAACAAGTCGAAGTCTTGGTAGATTGGTGCGGTCCCGGAAAAACGGTTGCCTTGCTCGGTTCGTCGGGAGTCGGAAAATCAACGCTGGCGAACGCACTTGGCGTAGGAGGACTGGCGACGGCAGGCATTCGTGAACACGACGCCAAAGGTCGACACACGACGACGGCTCGATCTCTGCATCTGTTACCAAGCGGCGGAGTCCTGATCGACAACCCTGGCATTCGCGAACTTCAATTGCCAGCTTGTGAAGAAGGCATCGCAGATCTGTTCGAAGACATCCTCGAAGCTGCCGAGCGTTGCCGTTTCAGAAACTGCAACCATGGAGGCGACGTTGGCTGTGCTCTGGCAGAGGCCATCAAATCAGGCGAGCTTGATCAACGCCGGTTCACCAGTTTTATAAAGCTCCGCGCCGAACAGGCTCGCAATTCTCAATCACTGGCTGAGCGTCACGATCGCGAACGAGCTACCGGGAAGATGTACAAATCCATCATCGCTGAGAAACGAAAACGACGCGAAGGCCATTGAAGAGGCGTTTGGGATGTTGATCGGTGGCAGAGGTGAAAATTAAAAAGTCGGTTGTTCCGATCAATTTGCGATGTTTTCTTCCATCTGTTTAATGCCAGACGATGTCCGTCCAACGCATCAAGCCATGATTGCTTTGATGGGAGTCGCTTGCTCGACGCCGGTCAACCGTTGATCCAAGCCTTGATGCTTATACATAAATCGGTCATGATCCACACCCAGCGTCTGAAGAATCGTAGCGTTGATATCTCGAATGTGAACAGGATCCCTCACGACGTTGTAGGAAAACTCATCGGTCTCACCATGCACAACGCCGCCCTTAATCCCTGCTCCTGCCATCCACATCGTAAAGCAACGCGGATGATGGTCGCGACCGTAGTTGGCTTTCGTCAGATCGCCTTGGCAATAGATCGTTCGGCCAAACTCTCCGCCCCAAACCAGCAACGTGTCATCTAACAAGCCACGTTGTTTCATATCCGTAATCAGTCCATAGGTCGCTTGGTCGATGTCTTTGCATTGATTGGGGAGATCCTTGGGAAGGCTGCCATGCTGATCCCAACCGCGATGGAAAATCTGAGTGAATCGAACGCCACGTTCTGCCATTCGTCGCGCTAGCAGACAGTTGTTAGCGAACGTGCCTGGTTTCATAACGTCGGGTCCATAAAGCGCGAGCGTGGCTTCGGTTTCGTCGGAAAGGTCAACTAATTCCGGCACCGAAGACTGCATACGAAACGCCATTTCATACTGCGCGATCCGAGCTTGAGTTTCCGGATCGCCATACGTCACATGCGTCTGTTCGTTAAGTTCCGAAAGCGAATCGAGCATCCGCCGACGCATTTTGGAACTGATCCCACCTGCGTTTTTCAGAAAGAGCACCGGGTCGCCGTCGTTCCGCATCAAAACGCCTTGATGGCGTGAGGGTAGAAAACCATTTCCCCATAATCGATTGTAAAGTGCTTGAGCTTCCTTGCGTCCAGTCCAAGTCGAATTCAGCACAACGAACGCCGGCAGGTTTTCGTTTTCGCTTCCGAGACCGTAACTCAACCAAGCCCCCAGGCTTGCACGTCCGGGCAACTGGTTTCCAGTGCAGATGTAGGTGATCGCCGGAC
>CAYGUE010000045.1:27322-40316 GCA_964352885.1 uncultured Pirellulaceae bacterium | reverse complement strand
GTCGAATGTTGGCCAACTGGGATTGTAAGTCGGGACGCGATTGAGCAGCTTGGGCGATCAACTCATCTACATTGAGATTTGCGCTGCTGGTTTCCAGTTGGTCGATGATCTGCAAGTCAGACTTTGGATCGACATGAATCAAACGTGCCAATCGAGCTTGAAACGACTTTTCCTTTTGATGGAGTTCCGCAAGTTGATTCTCGATCTTTGATTGTTCGACTTGAATGTTGAGCACGTCTTGCTGAGTAACGGATTTCTTGACTTCATACTGTCGCAGCACGACTTCGGCGATCTGCTTAAGCGATTCACTGTCTTGGTTTGTGATTTCAATTGAATTGCGAATGAATAACAGCTGGTAACATGCTGAGCGGATACCTTCCGCGATCTCAAGCTCTGTTTGAGCCAATGCGGCTTCGGCAGCTGCGACTTCGTCTGAGACGATTGCGGCTTTCGTTGCTCGCCGATCAGCATTCGTAAACTTTTGACTTACGCCGAGCGAGAAAGCTTGCTCTCCCGCAGCCGTTTCTACTGGCGCGAGGTAAGTGTTGGTATTCACCGTGGGATCTGGAAGTGATAACATCTGTGGCACGCGATGTCGAATGGCTTCAATTTTGTGCTGAGCTTCTTGAATCCGTGGATTGCGAGAAAGCCCCAACTGCACGTACTCTTCAATGCGTCCGGATTCTGTTGTGGTCTCGGCGGACTCACTAATGTACGAAACGTGCGCAACAAAACTCGGGTCGCATCGCTGCAGCGTTTGCAGCACGGTTTGAGGTGACTTGCATCCTGAGACAGCGATCAGGAGCAAGCCGGCCAAGAATGTTCTATTCCACATTGGATCGTAGTCCATCTACAAATTCATTTGACACGCCTAAAGGTTATCGTCTGAATAACCGTCACAGGCTGAACTTCGTGGCGACCCGTCGTGTTACTGTTTTAAACAGAACAGGTTAACTTTCTCCGTATCGCACTACGGAGCCACTTTAGCCACGCAAAACCGTCTCAAACTCGGATAAGGACGCCAACGCCAGCGATGCCTCAGAACGCGAACGGGCAACTTTCGAATCTTTCTAATTCCATTGCAGGCTGTTGGTTACGGCTTTCCCCACTAGCACCTGGGTTCGATGTCCGCTGCGTTTGAGGCGAGTTGCAGCAGGTTTCGTATCTGCCGCCATACCTCCAGTTCAAGGGTCAACTCGCCAGCCACTCCCGTAACGTGGGGAGCAATAATCACTGGCCGTGTACAGCCCTAAAATTCGGAGTCAATTCGTGATCGCTGTTTGGACTGTCTATCTCGCTTCGAGTTGTTCGAGTCGGAGATGCCACTCTTTGGCTTTCGCGGAACGCTCTTCGCTTGGATCGGCCGCATTCCATGTTTCGTAAAACTCAACCAGTCGCTGAGCCGAATTGACAACACAATCCGCGCGAACCGCAGGAATCGAATCCTCGCGTTCGACCAACCCCTCGTGTCCGGTCAGTAAATGCGATTCTGCCTGGCCGAATTTCTCTTGGCCAAGCAGTGCAGCTCCCAGCAAGGACTGCGTATCGAAGGTCTGCCATTTGTCGGGAGTCTCCTTTTCGCAAATCGCAAGGCTGTCGTGTAGATACCTTTCGGCATCGGAGTACGATTTCGCGGGCAGGCCGTAAACTCTGCCGAGCATCGACAACTGCCTAGCCAATTCAGTGCTATCTGCTGGAAGTTTGGCCCGAATGATTTCCAGGACATCATTCGCCAATTCGGTAGCCAAATCTGGCTGACCCGTTTTCACGAAAACATCCACCAATTCCATGCCATACCTAACAACAAATCGTTCTTTTTCTGACGAGTTTCTGGCCTCTTCGAGCAATTTCAAAGATACATTCAGCTGCCCAGCCCAGTTATAAGTAACGCCTAATTCGGCCAGGCTGTCGCGTGTTAATTGGTGATCAGGACCGTGTTTTTTACTCAACAACTTCTGTCTTGCCTTCAGGATAGGCAACGCGTCTTCGGCTTGACCCGATTCAACATGCAACTTCGCGAGGGTTCTCATGGTCTTTAGGGTATCGTCGTCGTCGAGGCCTAAGTTGGCAGCCTTCCACTCGAGTATTTCCTCTTGCAAAAGCAACGCTTTATCCGGCTGACGGTTGGATCGATACGCCACCGCGAGGCGACGCATGCTCTCGATTGTACTGGGATCGTCGCGTCCAAATCTGGCTTCTCGCAACTCGACCGTTTGCTCCAGCAAGGGCAACGCCCGGTCGAGCTGTCCATCAGCTTTGTAAGTCATCGCCAGATTGTTCAACGACTGAAGCGAATCGCGGTCGCTTAGCCCAAATTTCTCCTGTCGCAATTTCAGCGTTTTCTCATGCATGGGAATCGCGATGTCTCGAAGGCCCGCAATATTGTGTAAATAGGCATGGCTATTCATAAATTTAAGCGTTTGCCGGTGGTCCGGGCCTAATTCGGCCATTCCAAGTTTCAACGTTTCTTCAATTAAAACGAGTGCGTCATCCAGCCGACCCACGCGTTGATACATCACCGCAACTTCGTTCATTCCTTTTAAAGTCGTGGGATCGCTTAGCCCGAATAAGACTTTCTTCATTTCCATGGCCGAAACCAATAACGGAAGTGCGTCGTCAAATCGATCAACACGACCATACGCCTTGGCAAGGTCGACGGTACAAGAAATCGTATCGGGATTCTCCGGTCCAAGTTCAGCAGTACTTAGCTCGACCGCCAACTCAAGCAGAGTCAACGCGTCTTCATGTCGACCGGCAGATTGATACGCCGTGGCTAGGCTACATGTTGTGTAAAAAGTGTAGCGGTGCGAAGGGCCAAGTTCAGTCTTGTACAGGTCAAGCGTTTTCTCCCACAGCGCGATCGCCCTGTCCAGTTGGCCGTCCTGATCATAGGTTGCTGCCAGGTTATTCATGCTCATGATCGTATCCGGATGCTTCGGCCCCAGGACGTCTTTGCTGATCTCCAACGATTTCTCATGCATGACAATAGCTCGATCCATTTGTCCGGCGTCGCCATACATATTCGCGAGGTTACTCATATTCGCGAGCAAATCCGGATCATCAGGCTCAAGCGTGCTTTGGCTCCACGCCAATTCGTGCTCAAGAATTAAAATGGCTTTGTCAAGCTGCCCGTCGGACTGATACGCCAATGCGAGATTATTCATCACCGAATGCAATTTGGGGTCGTCAGGCTCGGGCATTTCTACATACAAATCATGCGCCTTCTCAGCCAGTGGCAAAGCTTCATTTAATCGATCAGCCAAAAGGAATGCCAGCGCAAGATTGCTCATGCTCGCAATCACGATAGGGTCGTCCGGATCGAGAAGCTCTGATCTGGTGTCCAAACACGTTTGCAATAGCTCGGTCGCATCCTCGTAAAATCCTAGCGACAAAAGGGACGATCCAAGTCGATCCTGCATCCCGGCGACTACTAAAGCATCACCAACCGATTCGCCGTCGATTTGCTTTCCAGCCTTGACCAACCGTTTGGCAAGAACCGCCTCGAGTGGGTCAGGACCATCTTTGACTTTGTCGATATCCAAATCCATGAAAATGGACGTGATGATCTCGTTCCCTTTGGTCAATTGGGCAAGCCGTTGTTCCGATTTCTCTCTTTCATTCGAAATCAAAACGGCACTGACTGTCGACGTTATCGCCGCGATGGTCATGACCAAAACGGCTGACCACATGATGACGGGATTGCGACGCGTCCATTTGCTGACATGTTGAATCAAAGTCGGACGCTTGGCGACAACTGGTTTGTCGTCTAGGAACCGTTGTAAATCGTTGGCCAATGCTTGAGCGCTGGCGTACCGTTCGTTTGGATTCTTGGTCAGCGACTTGAGGACGATGGTTTCCAGATCGGTCGGGATGGCCGGATTAATTTTTTGCGGCCGAATCGGTTCCTCGAAGGAAATCTTGCGAATCAGATCTGTCCGATCTTCGCCAGGCCAAACTGATTGGAGCGCCAACAGTTCGTACAGCGTCGCGCCCAGTGAGTAGATGTCGGTTCGATGGTCCACAATTGCCTGACCCGCCAACACTTGCTCAGGGCTCATGTACCGTAAGGTTCCGATGAAGTCACCGGTCATCGTGACGCCCGCACCGGCATCGATTCTGGCGACTCCAAAATCGGTGATATACAGTTTGCCCTTTTTGTTCAGCAACAAATTAGCCGGCTTGATGTCTCGATGCACGATTCCGCATTCATGGGCATGATCAAGTGCTTCCGCGGCGTGGATAACCATGCGGACAATGTTACGAAAGTAGTTCCGGTCGGTGATTTTGCTTGTCTCGGTTCCTGCCCGGGCCCGGGTTTCGTCAACCGTTTCAGCCTGGTCATTCCGGTTCGAATCCTTGGAGGATTCGTCAATTGATTCATCGCTTGCATCAATCCCCTGGTCTTGGATTTGCGATACAACTTGATCAATCATTTTTCCAGTGATTGATTCATTATTGCTGCAGCGCGCTCGCAACTCGCGAATCACGGCGGCCAAGCTTTGACCGTGGATCAACTGCATGGCGAAATAATGAACGCCGCGTTGTTCGCCAATGGCATAGACTGAGACAATGTGCGGATGGTCCAACGTTGCAATGGCCGCGACCTCATTCTTGAACCGTGCCAATGCACGTTCGTCAATCAATTCCGCCAACGGCAAAATCTTGAGGGCGACCAGTCGGTCGATCGATAATTGCTGGGCCTCGTATACAACACCCATTCCGCCGCGTCCGATTTCGCGAACAATCCGAAAATCACCCAACGTTCGTGATTCTTCATTCGACGAGAAATTCGGGTGGTCATCCGAGACTTGGCCCGTGAATGCTTTCTTAAATTTCAGGTTCTGGAGCGCCTCCATGGCGGGACGGATATCGTTCAAATCATTGGCGTAGTGTGCATGTTCCTGTTCCAGCCGATTCCAATCGATTCTTTTTCCTAACTCCAAATCGGCGGAGATCTGGGAAAGCAATTCAGCGAAGCCTTCCTGCTCAATATCAGCTGAGTGATCTTCAGATCGCAAGATGGCAGGTTGGTTTTCAGGCATCGGCAGACCCCGTTTTGCTAATCGCGTTTCCGAGTTGTTTGAGGGCCCGCATGTGTCGCATTTTTATAGCGCTTTCGCTGGCGCCCAAACAGTCAGCAATCTCGCGCATGGAAAGTTCTTCAAGATAGCGCATCACCAATACGTCGCGGTAGGTTTTACTGATCTTGCTCAAACCAAACTGGACTTTCGTTTTCTGTCGCTCGTTTTCCATATGCTGACTCGGACTGTTCCGTTGGGCGACCAGTACATCGGCCAACATGACCGACGATTGATCCGGCAGCGCAAATTCGAATTTACCGTTTTGACTGGCTTCCCGATTGACACTTCGCTTCTGGGCAACGACGTGCATTCGAAACGCATCTACCATTTGGTCCCATGCCATTTGCCTGAGCCAAGGGTAAAACGCGATCGGTTTTTTTTCCAGGTACTTTGGAAGTTTTTCGATCGCTTTGATCAACACCTCTTGCACGATGTCCGACGCATCGACGCGGGCTTCCATACGTTGATCCAAGTGAATATCGATCATCCGCCGCAACCGGTTGCGATGACGCCCCAATAATTCCTCGGTCGCGTCACGGTCATTAGCCGCGGCTCGTTGGATCAATTCGTCGGTATCTGCGTTGTTGATGGTCAAGCCGCTATTGTCTCCAATCCAAGCCTCGAAAACGATTACCCAAGGTAACGCATTAAGTTCGAGTTTATTCGAAAAAGGGCTGACGGTTTTCGCGGAAGCAATCGCATTTTGTGTTTTTCAGTAGGTGATTGCTTGGTTTTCTTGGGCTGATTCGCCCTAAGTCCTCGCCCTACCGTCGCGTAGCGACAGGTCATGGGTAGCCACGGGTTTTTAACCCGTGGTAGTAGAAAATCCCGACACGTTTCCGTCGCATCGCGACCGATCACGGTTTGGCGGGGGTTTCAACCCCTGATTTGAATTCGCCATAGTCTTTCGTCACGACGTGACCGATCACGACGTGACCGATCACATCGACAAGCACTTGATCGGTCGCTACGCGACGAAGGATTCTGCGATCCCTTAACCACGGGTTGAAACCCGTGGCTACCCATAATCAGTCGCTACGCGACAAATGAAGTCGCCTTATCTGGCTGCGATTCAGCCGCAGTCTTATTGGGTATGAATAGGCTGGAAGCGCTGGAGGCCTTTGCCACCTCAGCTTTACCACGATGACTAAATTTGGGAACTGCTCTAGGGCTTGGATTCTCTCGTCGAGCCGAAAAAACCGGTTCAGTCGCCATTTGCCATGCGAATCACGCGAAAAACACGCTGAACCACGAAGGGAACCAATAAAACGCTGAAAAAGCCGCTCATCTCAATTCTTTGAAGAATCTGCGTTACCTTTTCCAAACTTTTTCGAGGCTAGTCTTGTCGGAACAAATACGGTGATTCTTGGATCAATCCATCTGTTATTGCGCTCGTTTCGATTTTCCATCCGAAGACTTACTTGATGAACACCATGAAATTAAACAGATTGCTTTTTTCGGTTTTCTTTGGCCTGTTATTCGTTTTGCCTGGCGTTGGTGTAAGCCACGCCCAAATCGCATCCGCTTTGATTCGCGAAGGGGAGACATTGCCAGGTGACTCATCCGGTTTTTTAATCAGCGACATTATGCAACACAAAGCCCAAAATGGAGTTGGTGGTTTTGCATACAATGTAAAAACGTTCGATGTGCCCGGAACAGGATCCACTACTCAAACCATTTCCCATTTATGGGGAAACACAACGGGAGGTGCCGGGACCGTCCTCAGATCGGTATCCACGTTTGGCAATTTCGAACAATTCGCCTTTGGTCAATCCGGAATGAGTGACGCAGGGGTACTGGCCAACCGAGCATCATCGACCCATACGCTTAGTGGTTCAGATCTTCTGCAAGGCTTGTGGCTTGATTCAACTCTGATTCTCAATGAAGAAGATGAAATTTCGACTTTGCCTGGAAATTTTTCAACGAACAATGATGCCGTTGGTATCACGCGAAGTGGCACGCCGTATTGGAGAACTAGCTACTCGACTACGGGCGGTACTTCGGATGGCAGCGCAATTCTCTTGGGCGACGATCTAACTGTCTTACTGAAAAGTGGAGATAGTATTGCTGGGATAACCCAAGTGGTCGATTCCACTACAAATGCCATCCGCCTTGATCTCCGATTTTCAGCCAACGGAACCAACTACATCAACGAAGTGTACGTCGATACGGGCGGCTCAACAACCAACGACGGGGTCATGGTTTCCAACGGAGCGGCATTGCTGGCAGGCGGCAGTGTCATCCGCGAAGGATCTTCGGTTTCAGCATCGATCGGCGGTTTTGCAGGTGAGTTATATGGCAATTTTGACCATTTTGGAATTACGGAGTCCGGTTCCTATTTGATCACGGGAGATACGGATGCTGCAGAAACACTTGACGAGTTTATCATGATTGATGGCGAAATCGTTCTCCGTGAAGGCGACGAAATTGATGGTCTAACACTCAACGGGGCAATCGAATGTGCATTTCAGAACGAAGATGGTGATTGGGCTGCGGTCTGGGATGTTGATTTCGGCACTGACAACCTCGAAGCATTGATCATGAATGGTGAAATCCTCCTGCTCGCAGGAGATCTTGTTGATTGGAATAACGACGGGCTCATTGACGGCTCTGATCAGAACGGGTTCATTACCGATTTTACTAACTCCAGTCGCGGATTGACGTTGAGCGACCGTGATGCCAATGGGAACGTGCGATTGCTGTTCAATGCCGATGTCGATCTAAACGGTACCGTGCTTGAAGGCGGATTCAGCATGTCGTTCAGCGCCGTTCCGGAACCATCCTCGATGATGGTGTTGCTCTTGGCCGTTGGACCGATGTTGGGACGACGACGTCGGCGAATTTAGCACTCAAGGTAAACGGCCATTTGTATGCTAGTTCAGCAGTGGTTGCTGGGCGAATTTGGCCTCGCCGTCGAAGGACCCGGAGAGTACGTCGGCGTCGCGGTCGAAAAATAGTTGGCGACCAATGACTTAGCCTTCGTCGACGTGGCGTTTCACTCGGGACGTGCGGTTAATTAACTGGGTTTCCGTCGCATCGCGACCGATCACGGTTAGGCAGGGGTTTCAACCCCTGATTTAAGTTCGCCATTGACATTCGTCACGTCGTGACCGATCACGTCGACAAGCATTTGATCGGTCGCGATGCGACGAGGGTTTTTACGAGATCTAAGACCACGGATTGAAATCCGTGGCTACCCATAAGCGGTCGCCATGCGACGAAAGCACTCAATAATCCATGCAGAATGAATGAACCGCAGATGGACGCAGATAAACGCAGATGGTCCGCGCGACGATATCTGCGTTCATTTGCGTTTATCTGCGGTTGAATATCTAGCAGCTGTTGGTCGGTACTTGACGGTTCATGCAAACTCGGCTGCTCTCGCCGCAACTCGCTTCGCCAACGTGGCGTTTCACTCGGGACGTGCGATTAATCGACGGGTTTCCGTCGCATCGCGACCGATCACGGTTAGGCAGGGGTTTCTACGAATTCGAAGACCACGGATTGGAATCCGCGGCTACTCATGAGCGGTCGACATGCGACGAAAGTCGCGCAGTTCAATTTTCTCAAGAATTTGCGTTACCTATTCAAAGCTTTTTCGAGGCTAGAAACATGGACCGCCTCCGAGTCGATACGCGGTCCGAGAATCAAAGTCTGATCAGCCATTGCCGATATAAATCGGTTTTTGCTCCCCCAGTCGTCGTGTCTGTGCTTGGCATTTAACGACGATCTAAAAACCAGGAACCAGCTATGCGATCCAAACGCCGACTGAAAAAACGCAAAACAAATCACAGTAAGCGCCCAAGCAAACAGCAGGTTGAACATCAGATTGAACGCCTGGAGGACCGGAAATTACTTTCGGCTGATCTAGGTTGGGCTTCTTCTTTTGACCACGGCAATTGGTCGGTCGAATCGACCACCAGTCAATATCTACAGATCCACAGCTCGGAACAAGCCAGCCACGAATTTTTCTGGGAACCAGTAACATCCGACGAGATCGATCACGACGACCATTCAGACCATGACCATTCAGACCATGACCATTCAGACCATGACCATTCCAACCATGACCATTCAATCTCTAATCTGCTGGATAACGCGATCGGCACATCAGACGGTTCGTCTTCTCCAAGTCTCATACCAATCGATGAAAACCCAGTTCGCAATAGCAACCCGGGTGCTCCGATTTCATTATATTTGGACTACGACGGCCACTACGAACCGGTTTGGGGAGCGTTCAACAATATCACCACCCCTGTCTATGACATTGACGGTGATGCAACCACGTTCAACGATACAGAGCTCGCCAGAATGCAGACTGCTTGGGAGGCGGTTTCCGAGGACTTTGCGCCGTTCAACGTCAATGTAACCACGGTCGAGCCGGCCATTTTGGCTGATGGTAATACTGCCAACGATAACGGCGTTGCACTGCGCGTCGCGATTGGAGGCTCATGGGAAGATTGGCGAGGACAGCCGTCTGGCGGTATTGGTTATATCAATTCATTTACGTCGTCGATTCCAAACGTCGTCTATGTATTTAGCGACACGACAAGTTCGTTGTTTGGTGAAACGGCCAGTCATGAAGCAGGGCATGGTTTCGGGCTGTATCATCAGAGCACTTACGATACCAGTGGAAATCTTGTTGAGGAATATAACCCCGGAACCAGCCAGTGGCAGCCCATCATGGGTGGCGGAACGTCGAGCCTGGCGATTACTTCAACGTGGTACGACGGTCCCAATTCTGAAGGAGCCTTTAGCTATCAAGATGATATGGCAGTCCTCAACAGCGAAATTGGGTATCGGAGTGACGATCACAGCAATGGGACTGGCGGCGCGACGCAACTCTCAGGAAACTTTGGCTCGGGCATCATTGAAACGCATAACGATGTGGATGTGTTTCGATTCACCGTCTCCGGCACAGAAGACACCTTTCGGATTCGTGTCGATGGTGTCGAAGTTGAACAGAATCTGGACGCAGTCCTCGAATTGCGAAATGCGGCCGGTGGTTTAATCGCGGCGGTCGATCCAGCCGAGAGTCTTGACGCAGAAATCGTCGCCAGCCTGTCAGCCGGCGACTACTTCGTCGCGGTTCGTAAGTCGTCGAGCTATGGGTTTGTTGGGCAATACACCGTCAACATCGACACGCCGGCGGCCGGCATCACTGTCGCAACCGACTCTGAGGTATTGAGTACTTCCGAGGCCGGACAGTTGGCAAGCTTCGATGTCTCGCTCGACACCAAACCGACTGCCAATGTTTCGATCGGCGTTAGCTCAAGCAATCCGTTGGAAGGAACCCCTTCGGTAAGCTCGTTGACGTTCACGCCTGTGAATTGGAACACCCCCCAAACGGTCGTGATCACGCCGGTTGACGATCAAGACATTGAGCTTCCGCAGGCATTTGCAATCATTTTAGGTCCGGTTGTCAGTCCTGACTTGGAATACGATGGATTTTCGATCCCCGAAATCGCGGCGTTGAACACGGACGATGACGCTCCAGGTTGGGCATTCAGCCTGGATAATGACTATATCGCACGCACCCTCGATCTGGCCATCGATGACGCCGGCAACATTCATGTTTCCGGCCGGCTAAGCGGATCAGCCGATTTTGACTTGGGCCCGGGCACGTTCATGCTTTCGTCGCTGGATCCATCGGACTCCGACGGGTTTATCGCCAAATACACTCCGGCAGGCGAATTGCTTTGGGCAAAACGATTTGGCGGCACGGGCGGTAGCGAGTACGCCTATGCGATCGACCTGGACGCCGCGGGCAACGTCATTCTGTCGGGTAACTCCTATGCCTCAACGCCCAGCTTTGGATCGTTCAGTTTTAACAACCAAGGTGGAGCGGATGCGTTTGTGGCCAAGCTCGATTCCGACGGAAATTTCCTCTGGGTCCGCAATTGGGGCGGGACCGCCAATGAAAACGTCTACGGAGTTGCAGTCGCCGACAATGGCACGATCCATGTAACGGGACGATTTTACGAAACCGTCGATTTTGACCCGGGAAATGGAACGCACAATTTGACCGCAACGGGAAGCGACGGATTTCTACTGAATTTGGATGGCAACGGAAACTTTATTTCTGCGCTGGCCCTTAGCGGTAGCTCCTATGTCTTTTTCAACAACGTCGATACCGACAGCAACAATGACGTCTATCTCACTGGGAGGTACTCCGGCACGACTCAGTTCGGTTCGAATCAGGGTCAGCCGGTTTTCCTCACCACTGGCGACCGCGCCAACACTTTCCTGATGAAAGTCTCACTGGAGGGGTCTGCAACCAACACGCAATGGGTTCGTTCGACAGGTGGCGACGATTATTCATTTGATCCCCTGATTTTTGTCGACAATGCCGACGGTGTTTATTACGCCACGCGATACAGGGGAATCCTTGAAATCGATTCGGGCAATCAGGGAACATTGTCGCTAACCAGCGCCGGAAGCTATGATTCCCTGATTAGCAAATGGGATTCCGACGGCAACTTAGACTGGCATAGCGAGATCAAAGGCACTTCTTCGAACCGGATCTACGATTTGCAAGTAGATGACGCTAACAATGTTAGTCTGATCGCAGGGTTTTCGGGTGTTGTCGACGTCAACGTCGGCGCGCAAACCACGCAGCTGACCAGCTTGGTCAACCAGGATACATTGGTCCTGCAACTTGGCTCTGACGGAAGCGTTCAGTACATCACGCAAGTTGTTCAGGAGATTACTTCAGGGTTCCGTTCTATTGGGGTTGAGGGCAATGGCAACTTGATCATCACGGGCGAGCATGTGGGCACCGTCGCGCTTCCCAATGGCGATATTTTTTCGACTCCCGAAGGATCGTTTAGCGCCTACCTGATGAAACTAACCAGGGCGCCTGGAATTACTGTATCGCCAACGCAAGCGCTCACCACGAGTGAGAATGGCGGCGTCGCCTCGTTTGATGTGCGACTGGACACGCAACCAACGGCCAATGTGACCATCGGTTTGAATTCCAGCGACCCCAGCGAAGGCAGTGTATCAACGGCAAGCTTGACGTTTACACCGACCAACTGGAACGTCGCGCAAACCGTTGTTGTGACCGGTGTTGATGACGCATCGATTGATGGTGACATCGCCTACTCAATCATCACCGGCTCGGCCACCAGCAGTGACGCTGGATACAATGGTCTAAATCCGTCCGATGTCACCGTCATCAATGTTGACGACGACCAGCCTTTGGTTCTGTTTGAGGACAGTTTCGAAATCAGTGAGTGGAATGGACTGTGGGTGGAAGACAATCAAAACGATTGGCGACGGCAAACGCAACGCGCGACCGATGGAAATTGGTCCGCCGAAGTCGATGGGCGTGCCACCAACGCGACTCTGACCACCGCCAACTCGATCGATTTGAACAATCTGCAGTCGGCGACGTTGACGTTTGATTGGTTGATCGAAAGCGGATACGACACCAACGAGTTCTTATCGCTCGATATTTCGACCAATGGCGGCGCGACGTGGCAGATTGATGTGCGACGACTGAGCGGCAATGTTGATTCCGAGAACACTTGGCATACCGAAACCGTCGACCTGAGTGGTTACCAGACAAACGAACTCAAGTTCCGATTTCGCTCTACGGTCAGTCGTTCCAACGAAGACGCCAACGTGGACAACGTTCGCGTGGTCGGCATTCCGGCAGGCCCCGCTAATGAAGCGCCATTTGCTGCCAACGATGGCACCTACATTGTCGACGAGGACTTCTTGTTAACGGTCACGGCGGCCACAGGCGTTCTGAGCAACGACAGCGACACGGACGGTGATCCGCTGACGGCAGTTTTGGTTGCCGGACCAAGCAACGGTTCGCTAACGCTTAACTCGAATGGTTCGTTCCGCTACACGCCCGATGCTGATTTCCATGGCAATGACAGTTTCACTTATGTGGCCAACGATGG
>CAYGUE010000045.1:0-27222 GCA_964352885.1 uncultured Pirellulaceae bacterium | reverse complement strand
TATGTGGCCAACGATGGAATGGAGAACTCCAACATTGCCAAGGTCAATCTGACGATCAACCGCATCAACAATCTGCCCGTTGCAGTCGATAACACGTATGTCGTAACTGAAGACACGACATTGAATATCGCGGCGGCAGGAATTCTGGCCAATGATACTGACGACGACAATGATCCGTTGGTCGCCGTGCTAGTCGCCGGTCCGGGCAACGGCTCGCTGGGGCTGAACTCGGACGGATCGTTCAGCTATTCACCGGAAGCCAATTTCAACGGCAGCGATAGCTTTACTTATTTAGCCAACGACGGCATTGGTGATTCCAACATCGCCACGGTTAGTTTCATTATTAATTCGGTCAACGACGATCCTGTGGCGACGGCTGATGGTTTCAACGTTGACGAAGACGGATCGCTTTTCGTCGCTGCCAATGGGGTTCTTGCGAACGATAGTGACGCGGATGGCGATTCGCTGACGGCGACGTTGGTAACCGATGTGAGCCATGGATCACTTGTACTTAACTCCGATGGCTCGTTCGACTATACGCCTGCTGCGAACTTCCATGGGAGCGACGGATTTTCGTATGTCGCTCATGATGGATTATCCGACTCGAACATCGTGACCGTCTCGATCACGGTTAACTCGATCAATGACGCCCCGGTAGCAGCCAATGACAGTTATGCCACTGACGAAGATACGGCACTGAATGTGGCGGCTGACGGCATGCTTTCCAACGACGTTGATTCAGACAACGATTCGCTGACCGCATTGTTGGTCGCGGGCCCAAGCAACGGTACACTCGGACTCAACTCGGATGGCTCGTTCAGCTACACACCGGATGCCAACTTTCACGGGACTGACAGTTTTACCTATGTGGCCAATGACGGCACAACCGATTCCAATCTTGCCACGGTGAACCTAACGGTCAACTCGGTTAACGATTCACCAGTGGCCACCGGTGACAGTTACTCGGTTGACCAGGACACTGGACTTCTGATTGCTGCCCCGGGTGTCTTGGTGAACGACGTTGACGCGGACAACGATCTGTTAACAGCCTCGGTTGTTTCGGGGCCGACGAGCGGATCACTTACGCTCAATAGCGATGGCTCGTTCGACTACATTCCCAATGGAGGATTCTCGGGCAGCGACAGCTTTGCCTACGTCGCCAATGACGGAACGGACGTTTCTAATATTGCGACTGTTTCAATCACGGTCAATGCAGTTTCGTCGGGACCCAACCTCGCCTTTGGAGTTGCTTCCGGCGTTGGCAGTAGTGGCTGGACGACGATCAACTTGGCCAGCAGTTACACATCCATGGTGGTCGTTGCAACGGCGAATTACGACGACAATTCCGGCCCTGGTGTGGTCAGAATTCGCAACGCGTCGGGCAGCAGTTTTGAAGTCATGGTTCAGTCCGCTGGCGGTGCGTCGCTTTCGAGCCTCGATGTGCACTACACGGTCATGGAAGAAGGCATCTGGGGCGGCGACCAGGATACTTACAAACTGGAAGCGGTAAAATTCACTTCCACGGTCACTGACGAAAACAACTCTTGGAACGGACAGTCCAGATCCTACCTGCATCCGGATGGTTATTCGGCACCGGTCGTGGTCGGGCAAGTCATGTCCTACAACGATTCCGATTGGTCAAACTTCTGGACTCGTGGCAGCAGCCGTACCTCGGCTCCTTCGGCTTCTTCCTTGTACGTCGGCAAGATGGTGGGAGAGGATTCGGATGTCACCCGGGCAGACGAAACCATTGGTTACTTTGTGATCGAAACCAGCAACAGCGGTGGCGTGATCGAAGGCCTACCGTTTCGGGCTGCCGTTGGTGCTGATAGCGTGAAAGGTGTGGACGACGCACCGGCTTATCAATACAACTACACCCCGTTTTCAAACGGCATCCCCAAAGCGGCGGTGGTTTCGATGGCTGGGATGGACGGTGGCAACGGTGGTTGGGCTTTCTTGTACGGAAACGACTCGCTACCAACGGCTGGCGGCGGTGGAGAGCTGTACTTGGCCATTGATGAAGACCAGTCAAAGGACAGCGAACGAAGGCACACAACTGAGCAGGTCGCCTATTTTATTATTGATACACCTGTAGAAAATCGTTTGGCTTTTGCACCAATTGATCTACCGGCAACTGTTGACGAAGCATTCGGTGACCAATCAATCAGGAAATGGTTAGGCTTTACGATTGCTAGTCCGACGCAGCCTGTGGATCAGCTGAAAACAGGGCAAAGGAATGTGCAATCGATAGAGGATTGGCGACAATCGTTTTTGAAAACTCAGATGCCGGTCATTGGCGAGGCGGTTGAACAGTCAGCTGATGAAGTCTTCGAAAAACTGGACGCAATGTGGTTTGAAGGCAGCAAATTGGCGAACGAGAAGTTCGATTCATCCACCTTGGATTTTGGGAATTTGGATGCCGCTGGTTGGGATGATCTATTCGAATCCGAACTTGTTTGGCTGTTTTAATTCGTTGGTGTTGCCCCTTAATGCTCATTGGGCAGTAATTCGCGACAACCGACCGTTCACAGCGACGCACTGTCGAGTCCGCAAGCGAGCAATTTGGGATTTAAAAAAGGCTTCGGCAGGCTTCGAAAGCTACTTTGCGAATCGCCTTGAAATCGACGAAAATTCGTTCAACGCGTTACCGGATAGATGGTTTCCCAATCTTGTTTCATGTCCACAATGTTCCATTTGCGTTTGGTGGCCTCATCCAAAGCCTTATTCAAACCGCCGATCTTCGATTCTCGATCGTACGCCCACTCGCGGTCGCCGTCGGTATGGTGGACGAGTAGACAGTGTCGTGGTCCGTCACCGGCAGCAGTCCATTGCAACATTTGCAGATCGCCGTCCGAATTTCCGGCTGCGAAAATTGGGCGGCGGCCGATGTGTTGGTTGATGCCTACGGGCTTTCCGGCTTTGTCGTCGATGAAGTTTATCTCAGCAAGACGCACCAAGACCGGTTTTCCGTCGCGCATCTCGAACTTGGTCTTGACGCTGCTACCGACAACTTGCTCCGGCGGAATGCCGTAGACGCGCTCGGTCCAAGGCCGCATAAATTCGATTCCGCCGCCAGAGACGATGAACGTCTTGAATCCGTTAGCTCGTAAGTAGGCGAGTAATTCGACCATCGGCTGATAGACCATTTCAGTGTAGAGCAGCCCAGTTTTTGGATGTCTGGCTGTGGCTAGCCATTCGCTCACGGTTTTGCTGAACTCGTCGGTTGTCATGTCAGCGTGAGTTGCCATGATCAGTTCAAGCAATGCTTTTTCACCTCCAGCCAACGCGGCTTTTACATCTCCTTTGAGTACGGAGGCAAATGGTTCTTGCGTTTTCCATTCGGGATGCTGAGGAGCAAGTGCCTTCACACGCTCAAGGGCAAAGATCAATTGGAAATACATAGGCTGTTCGGACCACAAGCAGCCGTCGTTGTCAAACGTGGCGATACGCTCCGCCGGCGGGACAAAGTTGGATGATCCCTCCTTGGTCACACTTTCGACAAAATTAACAATTGCTTGCTTGGTGGCAGTATTGTTCCAAGAAGGCAGCGGGTCATCAGCCAAGCACTGGCTGGAAAGTACGAATGTTGCGATAAGCGCTTGAAGAATTATCTTCATCATCTGTTCCTTATAGAAATGTGCGACTGCAGCGGCGGGCAAAACAAGGAGATTGGCGACAGCTCGGCAATCGCGACTTCGTTTTCATTTAAAAACGACGTTAAGCCATTTGTCGGCAGACCATCAATGTATGTTTAAGTTTTGATGCGATCAACCAAGCCTGTCCAGCTGTACATCGACAAAGCCGAAATCTACGGAAGGGAAACAAGATTCTATCTGCCAACATCTCTGCCCCTAAGTCGAGCAACCAGAAATTCGGCAGGTGGGATACAACGACGCCTGTGACGATCGTTGGTGTATCGAGCTAATAAAATAGACGAATTGAGCGAGGGAAATCAAGTGACAGATTGCCAAATCTTATGACAACAAAAGTGGCGAACTTTTGGACAATGGTCGGGTCTTAAACAGAAGAAATCGGCACGAAATGTCTCGTTTTTCTGTCATCATTCACACTATGACAACAATAAAATCAAGCTGCTCTTTTGATTGCGAGTTGCGTCGGGCGATGAAGCGGCGATGAAGCCGACGCAGTTCCGATGTGAAATAAATCACCTCAGTTGACTTCACCGGAGCGGTTTAGCAGGACAGACGAATCGCCGGCCAAGGGAGAAAGCTCATTGAATTTTTAGTTCGGTAGGCAGATCTGACGAACGAAAAGGGCCAAAGAGCTTTTGTTTCCCGCTTCTCCATTCTCGTCCCCGCCTTTCGTCCGCCGGCTCCTCTACCAAGAAATAGGCGGTATCGAACTCGGATGGTAACAGCCAATTCATCTCTTTGCCTGCCTCTATTTCCGGGAACTGCCGCGAACCAAGTGAGGGTAGGCTCCCCGTGAAATCCCTAGCTGGTTCCTTGAGCGACATTCCAATTCTTAGCGTCGTTGCGTTGTCGGAAAGCAATTTGATCTTGTGGGCTTGCAGCCGTTTGCGCAAGTCGATGGCTCCGACGTCTACGGTAGCCTGCTTCGTCAATCTTGCGAGTTCTTGTGCATTAAGTCGATGCACTATTGTGGCGACGCCGGTCGCAATCTCCAGCTTTGTCAGGGTTCCAGTGAAGGAAGACCGAAACCTGAACTTTTCGTCCAGCTTCAGCCATTCGCGAGTCTTCGTTCCATGATTGACAACGTCGATGATGACGTGCATTCCACGAGAGCCGCTGCCAGGCGGTAATTGTAACTGCCCAACCACCTCGTGGTTGGAAGCAGGAATTGGCACCACTTGTGCAGGTAAGGACGAACTATCTATTCGCTTAAACTCTCTCAGTTCAGACCGCCCAGGCTCGTCATGCCACGTGAAGACCATGTTATTGGCGGACCTCTCGTCATCACTTGATGTCTCCGGGTTGTCCATGAACGCCAAGAACGTTGCGTCGTTCGCCCAACGAAGGTTGTTTATTTTGTGACCAGCGTATTCTCCGCGGACGCCCCAATTCCCACGCTTTTTGTTGCCGTCGCTGAGCTGAACGACACGGAGTCGATCACGGCCAGTCTCTTCATCATAAAAAACATAGGCTAGGTGATCGATTATTCGATGCTGTGCGTATGTCGGGTGGGTGACGTAATGTGTAACTTTCTCAAGCGAAGCTATCGTCACAGGACTATCGGAATTCAGGTACACGAAGTGCAGCGTTCCCAGATTGCTTTCTTCAGTGGTGGTCATGTCCGTTCGTTTCGTTGTCGTGTCATTGGCGGGCTTTTCCTCGGCAGCTTTCGTTTCTGATGACGACAAATAAACTAGGTAACCAGAACTGACGGTAAAACTATTGGACAGGACGTAATCGAACGTCATTCGCGAGCCATCCTTCGAGTTCAACAAGACTAGAGTCTGGCCCGCTCGTTGGTTCTTCGGCGTGGCAGTCCTTGATTCCTCAAGCGGCGTCTTCTGCAAAGCGCTCACCCAACGCGAGTCATTGCTAATACGCGGACTGAGTCCGCGTTCAATCGTGAATGTGGCGTCGTCTTCAGTCGACCACAGGCGAACGCTCCCATCGCCCCAGTCCAAACGTTCTTCGGCGGCTATCCAGGCTCCGTCAGCCGAGATGACCGGATTGCGGAGAGTAACAGGCTCTTGAATATCAGCCGCTTCTTGCGATAGGGTTGAGGTCAGGCTTAGCAATAGGCTGACAAATACGCTACTGATGGCCAAGGAGATAAACTTAGGCATTAGAAACCTTTTCAGATTGTCAAACGACTACATAAAAGTTTTGCGTTGTTGAGCAACTTGCCGTTCAGGCAGTTTACAACGAAATGTAGGATAACATTATTCTAACGCGACGCCGTTACACAGTCGTTACTCGGCGAGCGATGAACGCCGTTTCCCGTTTCCCGTTTCCAAAAGCCGACGGACTTACAAACGGGATTTCATCCAGCTCCAGACTCACAGTTTCCGCGATAATTCTCGCACGCTCGATGTCCCAAGTAGACTTGGGCTAAGCTGCATCGGCGTGAAACTTCGATGGTCATTTCATGTTGGGGACAAAGTCGAATTGGGCGATGAAGCGCCGATGAAGCCGAAGCATTTCTAGTCGATGCATTTAGCTTCAAGGTGTAAATCACTTGGCTTTGCCTCCAATGGTTGCTTGGTTTAAACTGCCTTTCGATAACTGTTCCTCACTGGCAACTGAATCATGAATTTCACTTTCTCTTTGCTCCTGTGTTTTTTCGTTTCGTTGAGTGCGTTACAAGAGCAGGAGTTACAAGAGATCGAGGTCGGAGACTTGGTGCTAGTAATGCATTCGAAGCTTCGCCAAGACATGCCGGCCGATTCGGCAAGGGGGTTGCCGCCGGGTGAAGACTTCGAGGCTTTCGTCGTCGAAATCTCGCCGGACCGAAAGAAGGTCGCCTATGAAAGAGTCACCGCCACCGGTCGACGCTCCGGCACGCTCTCGATGAAGTATGTTGAGCTGGTCAAAAAAGGCCGGCTGCCTCGAAAGTCCCGAAAGTGGACGGCCAAATCAGGAGGCACAACGATCGAGGCAACGCTGACTGAGATCACGAACGACTCGGTAGTCCTCAAACGAAAGAACGGCAAGGCGGTCACGGTCAAAGTTGATTCGCTTTCCGAAGGCGACCAGAAGTACATCGATCGCATGCGTGACAGCAGCCTTGAACGGCGGGCGGTGTTGGATTCACCCACCGTGCCTTTTGGGTCCAAACGAAAATCGCTGGCGACAAAGAAGTGGAACTGGAAAGCTCATCCGGTGGAGGGCCAGGTGCCCACGGGGACCTATCGTTCGGTGGAATTGCCGATGGCTGTTTCGATTGATCGGCTCGGCATGGTGGCCGATGACGCTAACAGCGGTATGTTTGGGACGCTTGGCGAGTCGCAGTTGGCGATGGCCAGTGAGGGGCAAGGCAGTAGAGCCCAGGGAGGATTGGGCGGTCGACGGCGCGTGGGGGCCGGACGAGGCGGTCGCGGTCGCGGAATGCGAAACCAGTTCGGGCCTTTTCATATTTGGGAGAGTACATTTTCTGAAGGCGGTACGAAGTTGTACGTGCTGGCCAACCAAGTAGAAGGTCAAAACTGTGCAGTGATTGTGATCGATCTTGCGACCAACGAAATTGAGTCAAGCGAAAGGCTGGATGCGTTCGCGCTGGCGATTTCGACCAAGGGCGAACGGGTGGCGCTTTTGCAAACCGGCGGCGATGAAGAACGAGGCGAGTTGATTTTTCGGCGGGTTGGCGATTCGGAGATTCTCAAACGCTTGCCAGTGGTCGCTCCTTCAGAGATCGGCGGGGGCTTTCGCGTTTGTCGTGGAGCTTTCATGAACGATTCGACATTGATCACGGTTGGAAATGAGATCGTCGGTTTGGATGTTGAATCGGGAAAGGGCTATGCCACGCGGCAGTTCCCGTTGGGCACCATGTTGGAGAGCTTTGCGATCAGCCCCAACCGTAAGCAAATTGCGGTGATGTCTTTCGAAGGCGTTTTACTTTTTGATGCGGCACGCGGCAAGCCGATAGGTTCGATTGCATTTGGTGATTCCATATCTGGAGACAGCTGTGCGTTTTCACCAAGCGGCGACCGGCTAGCTGTATTTTCACGATCGGCTTCGCTGATCAGCTTATATGACCTGAAGACTGGAAAGCTCTACGATTCCGTTGCGGTGGAAGACACGGGCATCGATCAACGAATTTCGTGGGCCGATGAGAGGTTCATCATGATCGGCGAAGGAACACTAATGGATCTTGAGCTGAAGACTAAAGTTTGGGAGTTTACGATCGCCGACGGGCGCGATTCTGGTTTGACTCACATTCGCGATCACTGGTACCTGTACTCCGATGCGGGGACTAACGTTTGTCCAATTGAGTTGCCGTTGTCGGAGATCGGTCGGCAGTTGGAAGGCTTTGATATTGCAGACGCGAAGGTCCTTGGCGAAGGTGATACGTTTGCACTTGAATTGGATTTGCCGTTTTCTGAGACTGAGAAGGATGAGATTTTTAAGAAGCTGCGGGACAACTTGGAAAAACGCAAGTTCGTTTTTGATGAGAGCTCGAAAAACGTATTCGTTTGCTACGTGCAAGACGGAGATCGCGAGTCAAAACAGATCCGGGTTGGTGGGACTTTGCGCGATCCGGAGCTCCGGGAAGCATCGTGGACCACGACCTATAGCTGCATTGACTTAGAAGTGAATGGCGAAATCAAGTGGGAAAAGCGATCGACCAACAGTCCCAATCGTGGCAACATTGTGCGGAAGCGGAACGAAAGTTTAGAAGCTACGATCCAACGGCTGGCATCGCCACAGCCCTCTCAGTTTCGTGGCGGTTCGTTGCCTCAGCAGTTCTTCAGCTTTCCCGGGGGGAACAATATCCTTGGGCAAAGTTCGATTTCTCTCGATGGCCTTACTCCTCGCTAATTGGCCTTCGAGAAGTGAAACGGAGACGGGTTCAATAAATACTCGCAACTTATCTTGGGAGTTGCATTGTTTTCTAACAAATCAAGCAGACTTTGGACCGCTCTAGCCGGTCCTTATTCCGGATTGCCCCGAGAAAAAGCAGATGGTTTAGCTTTCTGATGGCCTACCGATGTGCCGAAGTTGCAGCGTTTCCAAACCAACAAAACCAGTCGTCCACCGGTTTTGAAAACTGCGGGAGTATTCTCATGCGTGGACCATTCCAATCGCCGCCGCGGTATCATTGGCACAAGCCAACCGGTTTTTTCTCTGTCCGGCAAGGACTTCTGTCTCGACGACATGGCTTAAAGTCGAGCAAGCAAAACTACGATGTGTTGGTATCTTAATGGCTGCTGACTGAAAAGTATTCTTCCTACTTCATAAGATAATCTCGCTATGAAAATCATTCTTGCGACTTTGCTACTGACGGCGATCGTTGCGCTACCCGCATCGGCCCAAACGGAAAAGCACGACTTCAAAGGCACCGCGACTGCGGAAGTCTACAAGCATGCGTCAGGCGATGACTTGTGGATCTATCGCTTTGATCCGTCGGGCTACGATGCGAAACAAGATAAGCGGCCAGCGGCAGTGTTCTTTTTTGGCGGCGGCTGGAACGGCGGTGCCGTCACGCAGTTTGCACAGCAAGCGAAGTACCTCGCGTCGCGCGGGATGGTGACGTTCGTGGCTGACTATCGCGTCAAGAGCCGCCAGCAGACTGGCCCAGATGCGTGCGTCGCTGACGGGAAATCGGCGGTCCGCTGGATTCGACAGAACGCAGCCCGACTGGGGGTCGATCCGAATCGGATCGCGGCGGGTGGCGGTTCGGCTGGGGGGCATGTGGCGGCAACAACTGGAATTTGCGACGGCTTGGACGACGAGGCGGAGAAGGATTCGATTGTCAGTTCCAAAGCGAACGCATTGTTGTTGTTCAATCCCGTTTATGATAACGGCCCGAAAGGCTACGGTTACAACCGAGTCAAGGATTGGTTCCCGGCGATTTCGCCGGCGCACAATATCACGAAAGATGATCCACCGACGATTGTTTTTCTCGGTTCCAAAGACTCGCTCATTCCCGCCGAAACCGCCATGAAATTCGACGCGGACTTGAAAGCCGTTGGTGTTCAATCCGAGGTCTGGATTTACGACGGCCAACCACATGGTTTTTTCAACGAGGGCAAGAGCCCGGAGTCGTTCCTGGATACGGTCCTAAAGACAGACGCGTTCCTGGTTTCGCTGGGCTGGTTGGAAGGCGAAGCTGACCTGGCAAAGCTGAAATCACTGATGAGTCAAAAGAAGAAGAATGAAGCGACGGGCAAGACGTCATCAAACAAATAGTAATCCGGTGGTTTTGGCCCGATCGTGCTAAAGTTCCGTCCTTAAACGCTTCTTTTATTGACCGCCATGATTGCGAATCGAATTTTGGGTTCGGGGTTTAGTCGAGAATCACCCTATCCTAGGCCGGAAGAATACTTGCGGACTCAATATCGGAAAAGAAAACTCGTCCTTCCAAAGGTGCGATCCTCGATCCAATCGATCCACGTTTTCGATCATGATCCAAATAGTCGACTTGCAATGGAGTTTCAGCAACCGTCGCAAATCGCACATTTACCTGGTCCGTGCGGTCGCTTTTCGTACCGCCCACGACAACAAAGGTTGTCGACCGCGTGCAGCTATTCGAAATTCGTTTGTCTGGGAACGGGATCCGCTAATGCGGACGACTTCAACTGCAGAGTTGAAATTGATCGATGCAAAAGGGTTTGCGGTCGCGACACGTGAAGCACTCAGCTGCGATCCACTCAATACGTAGTTTGCTGTTTCAGTATCGAAGCTCTGGTTGTTGACGTAGACTCGATCAACTCCCCTGCCTGCACCGATGGAAAGATCTCCTGCAATGGCAAGCAGATCGCCATCGGCCGCTCTGTTAGTGGATCCGATCATGAACGTGTCGTCACCGCCATGCGAGAACACGGTGGTCGGCGTCCAGGTTTCTTTGATCAGAAAGACGTCATTCTCCGTCGCAGATCCGTGGACGGTCAGGTTCGGTTGAAACGGAGTCAGCTCTTCAGCGTCGATTAAGATCGTCGAGAGTGACTGCTGATCGTCGACGAAACGAATGACACCACCCGCGATGCCACGAATCTCTTTGTCGGCACCGAATGTTGCAATCACGACGTCGCCTGCCATGTTGTTGATCGAGACCACTGGGCTGGCAGTCGTGCCGTCAACGTCGCGGCGAAGATTTGCAGCAAAACTGAAAACGCCAGGTGGCAGCGGTTGAATGTAGTCACCAAGGCGAACGATCGAAATGTCATGAGTAATCCCATCTAGGTTTCCGGTGCTTGGCTCCAGCTCTGAAGAGATTTGAATATTGTCTCCGTCAATGATCTCGATATCGTCGGAGGTACTGAGCAGAAAAAAATTATCAATCGCGTTGGAGCCAGCGTGAAAACGGTTGAAGTTCTCTACTTGGACTGACTGACCATAAAAGGCGCTGCGGATCGTCGTTGAGCTCCCGTCGATGATCCAGTCGAATCGCTCGCCAACGGCTTGTGATCGCAAGCGAATATTGTTGTCGTAGCCTTCTGCACCGCTGAACTTTTCGATTTCAAGTGCTGGACTGTTCGAGTTGCTGTCGGATGCTCGCTGAAAGTAAACGTAAGAAGCCTGCTTGGAGTGTCGGAAGTCAGCAACATCGTCGCCGGTACCTCCAAAAGTCTCAATGGCCATCTTAATGCCCGGCAGATAGATGAACCGATCGTTTCCTGCGTTGCCATGAGCCTGGATGCTGGATCCAAACAACGGCTCCGTCGCCGAATCCGTTTCACCAGCAAAGCGGAACAGGTCGTCGCCGCCGCCACCGTAAAAAGAGCCTCGCACGCCATGGGCTTCAATATTGAACGTGTCATTCCCGGCACCACCGCGAAGGGTGCTTGCTTTGGCGAAAGTGATATTCTCGTTGATGGTTCCGACGTTGAATCGACTCTGGACAACCTGTACCGGGGTGCCAACGACGATTGTATCGACAACCGGTTGCAACGAGCCAATCTGAAAGACGTTGTCTCCGCCGTCGACAATGATCTCGTCCGCATTATAGATCTCGACCGCGTCCGAAATCCGGTGATCGATCGTGACCACGTCAGTACGAATATCATTACTAAGTATCGCTTGGTTGGACTTGTTCCGACGGCGGAATTTCGCTCGCTTCATCGGTTTTGCTTTCACGTCATTATCGTTGGTGATCGATCTAAATATCCTTGTCATCGTTTTTAATACAGCAATCGATCAACACAAAGTCGCATCTTTCTCGCAGCGATCCGCCGTATCGCTGGCGGAACTGGAAGACGTCGAGGACCTTGATCATGCCATCGCATTTGGAGTCAAATGCGGCATAAAGTTGTCTGGAACGTTTCGTTTGAAGGTAGGATAAAACAATGAACACGCCATCTCTGGAACGATAACTTTCGATCAGCCAAGAGCCTTCGTCGCGACCGATCATGAACTCCAGAATTCAACAGGCGGACACAAACTCGCCAACAAGAGATTCGATTTTTGCACAGGCTGGCTTTGTGCTCTCAAATCGGATTTTGGCCGCGGTCTTTGTCATTCGCTGCATTGCGTACCCAGAATTTGGCCGGCAAAGCCTAAATTCCATCGTTCAGCGCTCTGACCATGCAGAAGTTCATAAGAAGAAACTTTTTTCCAATTAGGTGTCGGGCAGTTCCGAGATTAAGCGGTAGCCAAAATAGAGGAGCACATGCACCCAACACCGTGGCGTGGGTGGCCCTCAAGGGCGATAGATCTTCATTGATCGAAAGCCAAATTAATCCGCTAACTTTCAGTCTAATCGAGGAAAATCATGCAAGACACACTGGCACTGGAATCGAGTACATCTCAACCGTCCCCAGGAATCGCTCTATGGTTGTGGCGTTGGTTCTGGCGGGTCACGCTTGTCGTTTCCCTGGGTTATGCATGGTACTGCTTCTACGTTCCCAAAAACGAAATCGCTTGGGCCGACGAGTATCCAGCTGCTAAGCAACTCGCTGTGAAATCCGGGAAACCCATGATTATCTTCTTCACTGGCACGTGGTGTGTTCCCTGTCGAATCATGAAACGTACGGTCTGGGCCGATGAGCAGGTCGAGTCGGTGGTCAATGCAGGATTCACACCGCTACTAATTGATGTCGGTGAACCTGGTGCATCTTCGGAGGCTCTGGAGCGCTATAAAGTTTACGTTACTCCAACCACGATCATCGCAGATGCCGAGGGAAACGTTATCGAGCAAGTACAGGGGGCGATGAGTAAATCTGAGTTCCTCACTTTGCTTGAGAAGCCTACCATCCAAAGCTTGTACCCTAAATTTGGGATTTCAAACGCGTCGGCGACTCGATTCAAAAAATTAAAATGAAACCCGATGCTGGCCAGCCCCGTCGGATTGGCACTTTTGCCCTTCGTCCTCGCATGCCATCGGGCAACGCATGTCTAAACTAAGAACTACGCGGACGCATGTAATTTCAAAATTGCTTTCTCAAAGATCTCGGCAAACTTCTTTCGTTTATCTGGACGAAATGATGGGCTGTGGCAACTGTTTTTCAGAAGATAGCTTCCGATCAAATTGGGAAAAAGCGTTCTGCTACGAGCCAACAGTTTTTCGCCCGGAAATGAGAGGTCTTGATCCGCTGCGATCACGTAGACCGGCGCTGTCAGTGAGCGAAGATCCTCGGTTTGCATCAACGGTGGCACGGAAAAATCGACGTTCCAATGCCGAATCGCATCACCAAGATAGGGTGACCAGAGTTCATCGTCTGAAGTCAAAATATTTTTCAATGCTCGATCACGGTTATGCTCCGTCGGGAACAGCTTGTAACGCATGATAGGCAGTGCGACGCGCCAGATGTTTTTCAGAACCGGCCCGCTGACGATGGAACCGGGAACCACCAGAATCAGCCCACCAATGCGGTCGTGACGGTGCTGCGCCATTTGCAAGGCGACGCATCCACCCCAACTGACTCCGCAAACAATAGCTTGTTCGATAGCCAACTTATCCATCACTTCGCTGAGCCATCGACCGTATTCGTCAGTCCGAAAATCAAGTCGAACCTGTGCGGCACGAGTCGACTGACCGGGGATGTTGACGGCGTACATTTTTCGCCTGGCGGGTAGTTCACCTAGCTCACCGAGCGCAAAATGGGCTCCGGACATCGCACCGTGTAGAATCAGAATAGGCGGCTCGTTGGATGCTGGAACGCCATCACGTTCGCCTGTGATGATCACGTCTGAAAACCCGAATGAAGTTTCCACTCGCTGCGTTCGGTATTCGAATCTGATTGCCGACTCAAACCGCCCGTGCCAATTGTCCAGAAGTTTGAACGAGGTTTCGTTATTTGCCAGTTGAATCGTTTTCATTTTCTCATCTCAGTGTCTTGGTGATTGCTTGACGAGACTGCCGTGGCGGGACTGCCGTGGCGGGACTGTCTTAGCGAGACTGCTTGAACCGACGCACCGCACGATCATCGAAGCCAATTTTGGTACTCAGCGTTGCTGGATCTCATGTCATCGAACAGCCAAACCATGCGATCGAGGAACCAGAGTTTTGCGATCATCATGACCGCCGTGCCGGCGACGGTTGCCCATACATTCAATTGCACCAGCCCCAGCACGAATGGAATCAACCCGATTCCAGCAAGTGTGTTTAAGATCGCTGCCATAGCGGAATGATGAGCGGGAATCGGTACATTTTTCCGGTTTAACCAAACTCGTTCGCCAAGCACGCCTTTCGACATCCAATTGTCGGTGCTTTGGGGGATTGGAAAAATTCGTGGGTTCAACCAAATCCAAACCACGATGCCTCCGATTGGCAGCAATGCCCACCAGCCCAACCAGACGCGGCTCCAAATCCCCAACGCCAGCATAGGCAACGCAGGCACTCGGCTCCAACCGCTGATAGGATTCGCGTGTCGCTGCCAAACGGCATCGTTCATCCCCATTAACCTCTCGGACGATGTTCCAATATCCATGTTTCATCTCGCTTGTTTTGGCAATGTGTTTAGCTACACGGTACATGTCTTGGAACAAGAAAACTGAGGTGGTGTGCGGCGTGAATCCACATAAAGTCCTGCCAATCTTTGACTGATAAATTGTCCAACAGCGCGTATTCCTTCAACGAACCATCGAACTCGCTGGCTCGGCGACAAGATGCAATGCACGCGTCGATGATCGAGTCGTCGTCAATAGATTCGTGGTACGAGGGCTTGAGGATTTTGAAAGTTGGAAAGCCGCTGCCAAGTTTGCGGCGTTTCAATGCAAAACGGAATCCCCACTCGACAACCGTCGCTCGCAGAATCCAAGGGACTCGAAACCCGAAGCCATCCATGCCGCCATCCATTGTTCCCGACAAGTGCTGGCAAATTTGGGTCAAGTTCCAGTTGCCGGCGCGATCGTATGCACCGCCACGGAGCAAAGCAATTTCATCGATGACTTCGTTGGCCGAGCGAAAATCAATCGTTCTGCGTTGCAATTTCAATGCCTTTTTCAACATGATTGTCCAATCGATTGTTCAGCTTGCCGTTGTCGGAAGTACAGGAAAAGCGGCAAGGCACACGAAAGCCCTACGGCGAGGTTGAGTAAAACGTAGCCCTCCCAGTTTTTCATTCCCCGTTGCCGAGCTTCGCCGAACGACCAAATCCAGAATGCAACGAAGTGATTAGCAAGTCAACAGTGAACCCGCTGGCGGGCGAGTTTGCAAACAATTGCCGAACAAACCCAGTTAGGTTTACTCCCTCTTGGAGCATAAAGTTTCCAAAGAAAATACAAGGAACCACCGCGCCAACAACGGTCAATAGTAGTAGATCGTCTTCATCATGCCTCCTCGTGTGCCGCTTCAACCAGCACATCGATCGCTCGCAAGATACGTTGTTCACCGACTCGATTCCGAACGGCCAGCGTATAAACCCATAGAGCAAGGTTCACCCAAACCAACATGGTCGCAGCGAAAATTAACCGGTGAGTTGCGTCCCCCCAATCAATTAGCCAAAACACGGCCACCAGGCCGATTACCTCCGCGATGCTGCAAATGCCGAGCAACAGTTTGAACCAAAGTTCATTGCGGGCCATGGATTGCAATATTCCGCTTCGCATCGTGTTCAATTTGTTTTTGCCATTCATTATTTACTCTTTGTTGATATTGATTTGTTTACGAATACAGGCCAACGAGTAGCTGATTCTTGACTTGGCCGTTGCGAGTGAGATGCCGAGAATTCCGGCAACCTCTTCGTTGCTGAAGCCTTTCAAGTAACGCAGTAAGACTGCTTCGCGCCCCTTGGGTGTTAACTTTTCCAGCCATGCCGGAATTTGTTCGATCAAGTCTTGATGAACCAGATTGTCAAACTCTTGTCGCGGTATAGCATCAATGAATTCGGCATTTGAAACTTCCTTTCGGCGCCGCGTATGCTTGATATTGCGAAACGCAATTCGACTGGCAATACGAAAAACCCATGGGCGAAAATATGCAGGTTCTCGCAGCCATTTGATCTTCTTAACGGCTTGCAGCAACGTGGCCTGCAAAACGTCTTCCGCGTCGGCTCGGTTCCCCAGCATTTTCGACAAATAGTTGAGCAACTCGCTCTGGCAAAACTCCAGCAAACGATCCATGGCATCACGATCGCCCGCTTGCGCTCGCAGCACCAACAGTACGATTCGCTTTTTGGAAGGGTTGCTGTCCATCACCAGCTAAGAGTGCCTTTGGAACGAAACCGATTGAATAAAAATTCGAAGTTTTATCAAAACCAATTCAAGGCTGGTCGCTTTCTGCTTCCGTTGGCAAGCGATTCGCGAACTCGGCCCCAGCAGCTCGATCAGTCATGGAGGCGAAGGATCGCATCTGTTGCCGGGAACCCAGGAAGGAGAATCGGGTTTGCATTGGCCACCACTGCGTTCAAGCTACTGTTCGGATTCCGCTCTTGGAAGTACGCCGGCGTCCGTCTCCAGTTCGCAACGGGGCAGGAGAGCACGAACGCGAGCCAAATCTGCCTTTGACAATCCCGTGCCGCGGAGCCCCAGACGTCTCAGTGACTGCATTTCTTGCAGTGGTTCCAGTTGTTCAACGGTAACTACGCCGTAGGAAAGATCGAGTTCAGCCAGTGAATCCAGCTCGCTGAGTAAAGATGCGTGCAGCGCACCTGTGCTATTGATGTCGATTACACGGAGGATCTTCAGACCGGAAACGCTCGCCAAATGCTTGATGGATGTTGCATCGACTTGGTTGGGATTGATCGCGACTATATTCAGGTTGGGGATGTCCTGAAGATACCGCAAGTCATCTGAAGTCAATAACGAACAGCTGTGCAAACCGATCTGAGTAACATGCTTACAGTCTTTCAACGCCTGTAACCCGTCCTTAGTAAGCAAGCTTCCAAAATCGACGTAGGATAAGGAATCGATTTGGGTGACTAGTTCAGCCACTTCATCGCCGAGGTTTGAATTGAGCAGCAGGATGCCCTCTAGCATTTGGGCTGACGACAGCATCATGACGTTGGTCGGATCGATGTTCTTGCAGCCTTGCAAGTTAAGTCCATCCAGTTTTGGGATCTTTCCGAGATGTTCAAAGCAAGTGCCCGTGATCTCAGTTCCGGGCAACCAAACACTGACTTCGCCGCTCAGCTGCGAGAGGACCGCTAAGTCAGACTCGCGTTCTACCTTGGTCAGCACTAACACCCGAATGAAGAAACCTTCCTGCGGCAATCCGTCGATGGAAGCGATGCTCTCGCTACGTTCAACGTTGGCGTACTGAACTTGCACGGTTCCGCCTTGGCCGATGATCCATTGAGCAATTTCTCGTTCTTTCTCAACCACTTCCATCGCCGCAATATTAGGCATCGCCACGTCGCGAGATATTTCTGGAATGACTTCTGGCTCATTTGGTACGAACTTCACCGCAATGTTGCGCCCGTCGGGTGAACTCAAATTGAATTCAGTCATAACAGCTGAAAAGCCGTCCTTTTCAAAACGCATCTTACCGTTCGCCTCATCGATCGTGACCAGGATCTTCATGTTGTCGTTTGGATCGGTAATGGTTAGCGAGTCCTGGCTAACGTCGACATTGGCTACCGAATCCGCCGAATCGATGGTTACATAAACTGTCCCACCAGGCGTTTTCCATTTGATAACGACGGATGCCAGAAGCAACACGAAAATTAGGGCCAATGCAGCAGCAACTGCGTAGATCGCCAAGGGGCCACGATTCGAATTGGATGCTTTGGCCTGGCTCGTCGGTTGGGCTTTTGGTGTCGCAGTTTGTTGTTCGGTAGGCGGAGTGCTTGCAAGCTGTTGTTCCAGTCTCGCGAAATCGGCGGCGACTGATTCTGCTGAAGATGGACGGTCGTTTACTGCCTTGGTCATGAGCTTGGAGATCAGGGCGGACAGTTCCGCAGGAGTCTCTTCTCGAAGCTCGGGCAACGACTGAGGTTCGGTACTGATAACGGACATCAAGGTCGCTGCCAGTGATTTGCCTTCGAACGGCGTTTTCCCAGCGATCGAATGGTAGAGCAGGCTTCCCAGACTGAATAGATCAGAGCGCTGATCAACTTCATGCCCTTCCGCTTGTTCGGGTGACATGTATTTGGGAGTTCCCATCACGGTTCCCGACTGAGTGAGTTCATTGTCCTCCTGTGCGCGAGCCAGGCCAAAGTCGAGAATCTTGACGCGTCCCAGCGGAGCCTCCAACCAAATATTGTCGGGCTTGATGTCACGGTGGATGAGGCCGCGTGAATGGGCAGCGGCAAGCCCCGAAGCAATCTCCTTTCCAAGGCGACAGACTTGGGCAATCGAGAGCTTCCCTTCTCGCTTTAGGCAATCACCTAAATTCTCTCCCTGCAGTAAGGGCATCGCCAAGAATGGGATCTGCTTGTGTTCGCCCACTTGATGAATCGGAACGATATGGTCGTTCACTACTGCAGCCATCGCTCTGGCTTCTCGCAAAAAACGCAGCCGAGCGGATTCGTTACCAGACAAACTGGGTGACATGACTTTCAGAGCGACTTGTCGGTGCAGGGCTTCCTCTTCCGCCAGAAAAACCATCCCCATTCCTCCCTGCCCCAAGAGGCGCAGGATTCGATAGCCTCCGAGCCTTCCCAATTCGGAACCATCGTGGGCGGCATCAAGAAAACTCCATGAGTGAGACGCGTCGGTCGCGCCCGTATTGGATGATTCGATATTTGCCGCCATATCGCCAAGAATATCGGCTGTTTCATCGGCAGACGGAGCCCGTGTCTCTTCAAAGATCTGAAGGCCACGTTTCACCAGAGCTTCCACTGATGTAAGATCCAATTCAAACTGTGACGGCGATTTGATGCCCCGAGTTAAATTGTCTGAGCCGCTCAGATTGGCCGCCCGCCCAGCACAATCTGCACACGTGAGCAAATGGCTTTCCCAGCTTTCATGAACGGCTACGGGCACGCGGCCGAGCAGTAAGTCCTGAAGCGTCTGATCATCGGGGCAAGTTTTCGCGAGCATGGATTTCTCCGGGTGTTTGTTCAAATGTATCCAATGGAGTACACGCCTGCTGGCGACATCTGTCAGAAAAACTGAGAATCTCGGATTTGAACCCGGATTATTCACGAGGCGTGGGCGTCAAACGGGAGACACTTGTTCATTGCGGAGGATATGTTCAAAGGTTGCGTTATTGACAGTTCACCTGCTAGATGAATTTTTTAATTCTCAAATATGTGACCACTGTCGTTGGATCGTTCAAAATCGCCAACAGGACGCCTGTCGTCGTGAATAGTTCCGGTTGAAGACTTAATCCAGCAAAGAGGCAGCCTCTTCACGCAACCGACGCAGTACCCGAGACTTGGCCAAGTAGACGCTGTTGACCGATATTCCAAGTTCCGCAGCCACATCATTGGCCGGCTGATCTTCTAGAAATTGCAACTGAAATGCCTGCCAGTCCTGCTCGCGGAACTCGTGTTTTACTAGCTGCAAGATACGTTGCGTGACAAAGGCACAATACTCGTCCTCTTCAAACAGATCAGCCTCAGAACCACAGACAGCCTCGCGGCCAATCGCCGAATTGACGCCAATCGCTGGGCGGTTTGCAGCTGCTCGATGAAAGTTCTTGGCGCGATTCACCGTGACAGTCTTAAGCCAGCATCGGAAACTCTTGCTCGGGTCGTACTCAAACTCCGGTAGTTTCTGCACCAGAACGGTTAGCACTTCTTGGGTCAGGTCGGCAGCATCGGTTTCGCTTAGCCCTGCGCGCCGACCCCATAGATGAAGAAAGGGGGCATACAGCTCGACAAGCCTCATCCAAGCTTCCCGATCCATAGGATTGCGGACCCGTTCGAGAAGCGAGAGTGACGTGGTGTTCATTTCATCTTTGCCAAGAATTCTGCGGCCCAATGAGGATTGGGTTGAATATCCTACAGCAGGCAATTGTACTCCAAAAGAGGTTCTTAGTTTGTGGCTTTAGAATGCTTCGCTGATCTCAGCTAGTGCAGCTCGTAAGCGATAGACCGTTGGGTCGTGAACTTCATTCTGCATCCACTGCGACTTACGTTGTACGGTGGTTGCGGCACGCTTTTTCAATTCATCAATCGACTAGGAGGTCAATACTTGGATGCCCGGCGGTAAAAAAAGTTGCTTCACAAACTGATCGACCGGCAATCTGAATTGACGCTCAATCAAATCGTCCAGCAAGATGAATCCGACATCTGAATACAAAATTCGAGAGGTTGGTGCGTGCGGCCATTCGAGGAAACGCAGCCGGGGATTTCTTTTTTTGGAGTCCTTCTCGACCCAATCCGTCGATGCGATTCAAGCGTTCGGTCTGCATGTCAGCCTGCTCTGGTGGAACAATGCTCAGCTGGGCAAACGCAGTTTCGCGTGCTAATATCAGAACGACAGTAAAGGCGAAGAAAAAAGTTTTTTTGATAGACGAGTCAGTCGCATCGCCAGTGGCGTTGTCGAATCGAAGTTGAAAAATCGATTGGAAGAAAACTTGTTAGAGCGTTTGACAACCGAACAGCGAAATCCATCTTCCGAGCGGATTGATGAGTTCTCTGCTTTGCAAATAGTGGAATTGATGAATCGTGAAGATCAAGCGGCCGTTGTCTCCGTTAGCAAAGAGTCGAAGAAAATTGCTCAAGGTGTTGATGCAATTGTTGCTGGAATGAAACAGGGAGGTCGGTTGATTTACATTGGCGCCGGAACGTCCGGGCGTCTTGGGGTTCTGGATGCGAGTGAGTGCCCACCGACTTTCAACACAAATCCCGAATTGGTGGTCGGATTGATCGCGGGCGGACGCGAGGCCTTGGTACGTGCCATCGAAGGGGCAGAGGATGATCCTGCACTTGGCGTTTCGGATTTGAGGCAATTGAAGCTCACGCCGCAGGATATCGTGGTTGGCATCGCGACGAGCGGTCGCACGCCCTATGTGTTGGGCGGCCTGGCATTCGCAAAAGAACTGGGCTGTGTGACGATTGGATTGGCCTGCAATATCGGCTCAGAGCTGGAAACTGTATCGGACATCATGATTCGTCCGGTGGTTGGGCCTGAAATAGTTAGTGGTTCGACGCGAATGAAGGCCGGGACGGCGACGAAGCTGGTCCTGAATTCTTTGACAACAGCAACCATGATTCGATTGGGCAAAACTTACGGCAACTTAATGGTAGACCTACGAGCTACCAACAATAAATTACGAGACCGTGCGAAGCGAATTGTTAGCACACTAGCCGAAGTCGATGAGACCATTGCCGAACAGTTGCTTGAGCGGTGTGATGGCGAGGTTAAAACAGCAATTATCGCCCATCGACACAAGCTCGGCGCCACCCGAGCACGTGAAGTTTTGGCAAACGCTGACGGCCGCTTGCGAACAGCGATCGGGGACGGCTGAGTGCGTATCATTGTCGGTTGCGATGGCGGAGGTTCCAAGTGCGAAGTACGGTTGGTTGTCCAAGACGATTCGGGCGCGGTCGTTTCTGAAGGCAAGTGTATTACCGGGTCCGCAAACATACGGTCGGACCCAGGGCAGGCGTTGGAAAATATTCGGCTGGCAACCTTCCACGCGATGGCACTCGCCAATGTTGCAGAGGACGCTGAACTCGATTCCTTCGTGGCGGCCTTGGCGGGTGCCGGAACGAGCGAGCTTCAGCAGAAATGGACGCGTCGTTTGAGAGAATCGCTTCCGGTTCGAAGAATTCAGGTCGTGCCCGATGTGTCAATATTGTTTGCCGCCGCCAACGTCCAGGGGAAGGGGATTGCCACGATCATTGGAACCGGATCCATTGCCTGGACACGCCGCAGTGATGGTGTTTTGAAGCGAGCTGGTGGACTTGGGCCGATCGTTGGGGATGAAGGAAGCGGCTACTGGATCGGAAAACAAATGATTTTGTCATTGCGAAAATCCGGCTTGCCCGACCAAGAATTTGCGAACCTAGTAGATTGTACTTTCGATGGCGAACCACTGCTTCCAGATAGCGACCTGAATGGCAGCTCGGTTGATGCAGCAAAAATTGCCGCTTTGTCGAAAAACGTATTCGAAATGGCTGCTCACAACAAAATCGCGAAGCAAATTGTGTCGTTGGCGGGGGACCATATCGCAGACATTGTTTGTTCGGCATGTTCAGAAATCCAAACAAGCAAACTCGATCCATTGCCCTGGGTGGTGGCCGGTGGAGTGGCATGTCACCAACAGAAGTGGGTGCAGGAGATCTGGCGACGCTGCGAGTCGGCCGGAGTCGTGTTATCATCGCCTCAAATAATTGAGCACCCGGTGCTAGGAGCACTCAAGTTGGCGCGTGGTTTGTCAAAGTAATGTAGCGGTGGTTTCCGGAAGTCGCTCTGCTCATTGATTGGTTTTCCAGCCGCGTTCTCGTGAAGCCAAACTACCTACGGAAGAATTGATGGCGAATCTATCCACTGTTGATGCCATTGTGTTGCTGTTCTATTTGGCGGGAGTGGTCTGTGTTGGCCTTTGGCTCGGGCGTGGACTAAAAGATGCGAGGGGGTACATGCTGGGCGGGAACGACGCTCCATGGTGGGCGATTTTGGGATCGATCGTCGCCACCGAAACCAGCACAGTGACATTCTTAAGCCTGCCCGGGATAGCTTTTGCAGCACAAGGTGATCTTCGATTTTTGCAGTTAGGGATGGGATTCATTGTCGGCCGATTAGTGATTGTAAAGTGGTTGTTGCCATACTTTTTTAGAGGCCAGATCTTTACCGTCTACGAGCTTCTCTACAAACGATTTGGGCGTGCAACCCAGAAGCTTGCTTCGGTCGTTTTTTTGATCACACGAAATCTGGGGGACGGACTTAGGCTTTTTTTGACAGCAGTGGTGCTGGAAGCGACGCTTGGTTGGTCACTGCCAGTTTGTGTTATCGCAATTGGTGTTGCGACAATCGTATTTACATTTGTTGGCGGTATGCGGTCGGTCATTTGGAACGATTGCATTCAGCTTGTCGTCTACATGGTTGGCGGTGTGATCGCATTTCTGCTAATCGTTGGTCGGCTCGACGGCGGCTTTGCAGGGCTGATGGAGTTTGCTCAAGAATCTGGCCGATTGCGAATGTTCGACTTTCAGTTTTTTGACGACGGCGTGCCACGCTTCAATGAAACCTACACGTTTTGGGCTGGGTTGATTGGAGGCGCATTTTTGACGCTTGGTACACATGGGACGGATCAAATGATGGTCCAACGACTGCTCGCCTCCAAATCGCAGCGTGATGCAGGGCGGGCATTGGCTTTGAGTGGCGTTGCTGTGTTTTTGCAGTTTCTAATGTTTCTATTTGTGGGGATTGCTTTGGCATGTTTTTACACTAGCAATCCCCCAAGCGTTCCCTTCGCTTCAGGGGACCGTGTCCTATCGTCATACATTGTGAATGAGATGCCGGCTGGAATAGGCTTGATCGGACTCTTGTTGGCCGCTGTTTTTTCTACCGCGATGTCGACGCTTTCCAGTTCACTGAACTCGGCCGCGACGACGGTTGTTAATGACTGGATTTTGCCGGCGAAACCAAAGATGAGCAGTCGATCTATCGTGCTGACGACCAAGGTCTTAACCGTTGTATTTGGCGTCTTGCAGATGGGGATTGGGATTTGGGCAGCCGATTTCGACCAATCGGTGATCAGCAATGCCCTCGCAATCGCTGGCTTCGCGAGTGGCCTTTTACTTGGACTTTTTGCAATCGGATTGTTTATTCCAAAAGCCAACCAGAATGTCGCTATGGCGGGATTGGCTGGAGGTTTGATGGTGTTGGTCGTAGTCAAGTTTGGATTTGGTGCGTTGCCGGAAGCCTCACCATGGAGCTACAAAGTCGCATGGCCATGGTTCCCTGTGATCGGTTCCCTGTCCACGTTCTTTGTTGGTTGGATTGGGTCGCGACGGCGCAGAATATCTAAAGGCGGAACGAAAACAGAGTAGTCAAAAGGAATTCGATCCCACGTTTGCATTGGGGCTGATGAGCGGACCGCCTTGACGAATTCGTCAACGTTTTCAAGATGTATTTCCCGAAGGCGATTATGGACCTTGGCATGGACGGGGTCATCGATCAAACCAGCTGGCACGGCGCGGCGAGTTATTTTCCAGATTGCTGTGTGCATTTTCTGAGAACTCGCCAGCGTGCGGGATCTCGCACGTTACTTTTCTTCCGTCACCGCAGATTCACCAAGGTCAAAGACGACGGGTTGCCAACTCTGTTCGATGGGAGACAGGCAAACGAGATAGCCTAGCGCTTCGGTCTCATTGACTCGCGCGATCTGCTCGGCGAGTTGTTCGGGTGCAACATTCCACCCCTGCAGGATCGCAATGAGGCGTGTGACTGGAACCCCGGTGCCGTTGCGTTTGGGTGGCATTGAAGAAAACGAGTTGAGCGTGTACTGAATCCAACCGGCAGGCTTCTTGTACCTCGGGAGGTCGCGATCGAATTCGCGGTAGAAGCAGGCGACGCCGATAACGCGGCTTTGGACTGCCACGGCGTCAAGCTGTTTTGTGAAGGCCTTCCAACATTTGCCGTCGAAACAGGCCACACCGCAGCAGACCGTGTCTTCATCTTCTTGTTCGCATTCGCCGGCAAAGATCGGAATGATTTCGCTTTTGGTTGCCAGTCGTTCCACGGCACCAACAAACTCAGCTGCAGCGTTGTCATCAAGGGGTGTTGCGGTTTTGATCGGGCCGTAGTCGGCGGTCCAACGACAGAGTGGATGGCCACAACCACAGGCGCTTGGGGCTCCTTGCAAATCATTGAGCCAGATTCGTAACGCGGGTGGTTTGCCAACGAGCAACGCCTTAATTCGTATGAGATGTGCATCAAACGACTCGCGATACAAGATCGGAACCCAGGGACTATTCTTGATGACCTGGCTTGCACTCGGTTTGAGTACGTTGGGAAACAGTTGTCGCCATTCAGGATGCCCCTGGAGGCTGGCCATCCATTCCGGGTGGTCGGTCGCCATTTCGGGACAGCGGGCGACCTCGATGAAGTAATCAAGTTGCAGACCCGCGCTTTGAATCGCATCCGCTGCCTCAAGATCTGCAGCGTGATTGGTTGATGAGTCAATTCTCAGGACAACGGGATTCTGTTCAGCTTTCCACCCGGCAAGATTCGTCGCATTAACTTGATCAGCAGTTACCACGACACCATACGATTTATTCGTCGCAGTGGTGGGTGTGGCAAAGCTTGAGTTGGTGGACTCTGCAACTGACGTGGACGGAACGGTCGGCCGACATCCCGGGATTGAAAATAGAAGCAAACAAAGTGCGATTAACAAGGCTAGATGCGTTTCCTCAATGGCTTGGTTTCGAGCCGCGCTAACGGTCGTTGCCCGTGTGAAACTATTTTGCATTGCCAGCCACCCTGTCTTGTTCATCGACTTTGGTTTTTGGATATTCGTAACTCCATGCGTACCAACGGCAGGCGACAGAAGGTGCCCATTCCAATTCAGTCCCTCGAAGTTTGCCATCAATTGCTCGACCGGCCAAACTCCACCGGGTGCCGGTTTCCTTGTCCTTGAACGGTGCAGTCTCCGGAGAGATGCCGTCGGCGTAGAAAGTCAGTTTTTTGCCTTCGACCGTCGAATAAAACGCGACCGCGGATTTCGTCGGGCCATACCAGAACACGGCAATCTCACGGCCGTCGACTTGGACCATTCGGCAATTTCGGCTCGCCAAATTATCGAGCGGAACAGCGAGGTTTTCACTCGCCCCCTCGATGCCCAACACCGGCGTGAATTTCTTGAGGCGATCATCAACGTTACCGATCGATGCCAAGGCGTCCGCGGACATCGAATCGGGCAGTTCAGCCAAAGGATATTTTTTTCCATCGAACAGGTCGTAGGCTGTCGACTCGGGATGAAGCATGAGCCAATGTTTCCAGGTGGTAAGCAGGCTGGGCACCCGCTTAAGTTTGGCACCCTGCTGCGGGCCCTCGATCGCGCGACCCGACAACGCGGACCACAACGTTCCATCGCGTCCAGCAGCGACCATCACGCCTCCTCGCCATCCATAGAAGCGATAGCCGTAGTCTTTTTGAAACGCCGAAACGTAACCACCATCAGGATCGTAAAAGAACAGCCCATAAGTGTCATTCACGACCCGCGGCGCGGCAATGAAATGGCGTAGCGGCATCGCCCCGCCATTGTGATTACCTCGGATCCATGCCAGCACGACATCGTCGTCCCGAATCAGCGATTTTAAGGACTGATTCACGCAATACGAACAAGGTGGTTCCGTCAGTGGTACATACAGATCAGGTTTGGCAATGATCGCTCCCGCTTGATCAGCTTCCGTTGATTTAATCTCTTGGCCAGTTGTTGACACTTGGCCCGCAAAACCAAACAAAATAGCAAACCACAAACAACAGAAAATCTTCATTTGAATTTTCTCCAACTCAGTATTCCTCGCAGCGAACGAGGCAGCCATTGTAGCAATCCATGTACATTGGGATAACGAAAAACGGGAACGATTCGCCGGTAATTCTGTGAGCAATGCTAAGCTCGTCAGTTAGGCTTTCTCCGAATTATGGAATGAATCAACCGATTTGACTCATCAACCGGAATTATTCACGACGACGGGCGTCGCGTTTACCATTTTGAACGATTCAAAGGTAATGCAAATAATATTACGATTTGAGAAATTCACGCAGTCGGTGAATTGCCAAAACCGCAAACATGTAGTTCGTGCGCCAATAAAATTGGTGTTCTCTGATTCGACGCCCACGCCTCGTGAATAATCCGGGTTCAAACGGAGAGGATTGCCATGCCGCTTTTCGCCGAAAACAGGACAATCGAATCCAATTTGGCCAGCTATTTCGAATCTGAATCCCCAGATGCCGACAACGAATAGCAAACGATCTCCTCATCGTTTCGCACGTAGAGTTTCCCATCGGCAATCGCCGGATAGGTCCAGACAACGATGCGGCCCGATGTTTTTAGAGTTGGTTCGATTGCCTGGAAACGTCCCGTTTCGGTATAGCCGTCGGGAGTCAGCGTTGCGGAAATGAACGCGCCAGTTTCGCTGAAGATAAGGTATTTGTCTTCGCCGACGTGCATCAGCATCGCAGTTCCGTGTGCTTTGCCGCGGCCTCGTTCGGACGCCATGGTTGGCATCGCGGATTGCCACATTCGTTTTCCGTCGCTCGCGCGAGCGCAAATCACGGCACCGCTACGGATATCGGCGCCGTAGAGGTAACCGTTTCGAAAAATGCCGTTGCCCGTCGCAAGGTAGAACCC
>CAYGUE010000044.1:18977-40446 GCA_964352885.1 uncultured Pirellulaceae bacterium | reverse complement strand
TAAAATCTGAATTTTGATGCAAAGCGTGCAACTTCAAAACGCGTGAGCGAGGGATCGTCGTTGCAATCGCATAGCGAATGGAAAACGCGCAGTTGGGATGATTCACGATTCGCTTGCGAGCTCGCACCGGAGGCCATCCCTTGCTTTACGCGGCGGGTTATGATTTATCGAGTCAGTTTGATTAAAATCGGAAGCTGTGGACGATTGTCACGACTTTCGGCTAAAACTATTGCTATTCACAACTCATTCTTGGCTCTTCGGCAATCGCAATCAAAGCTGAAAACACAATGGGACCCGGCTTGAATTTATTTTCAATCCATTCGTCGCCGTGTCTGAAGTCAAGCTTGCAAGACGCGACATCGGATTCAAGCAGTAAACTATAAAGGACAGGAATCAACGGTCGGCTGAGATCGACAGCTCCACCTTCGTTCTTAAGCACAATGGATACTGCAAGCTGATCTTCAGTTGAGGCAATATACAATCGATCGACGCGATCATCCTTTAAACGGTCCTGCATGAGATCGCCCACCAAATTTCGATTGGCCTTGGCCCTACCATTGATCTTTGAAGTCGGGTTAGACAATCGTATCTTGCCGTTTTCGTTTCGTGACCACAGCGACGCCAATTTGGTTTCGGTGGTAGAATTGATTTTCTGACCAAGAGCTATGTGTCCGTCGTCCTGTGTCATTGCGTAAGGAATAATGAGCAACTTGCATCCGTTCGCGTTCACCAGCGTTTCAATCGTATTGTCATTAACCGAGATGCCATCCAAATGAAGGAATTTCAAATTTTCCAACCGAATGAATTTGGCTACACCATCGCTGGTTATCGGGTTGCCCGCTATTTTCAGCCATTTGAGTCGCTCCAATTTGAGCAATGCATCGATTCCCGCGTCGGAAATCGCACAATCTGATACGTCAAGAAGAACAAGACGTTTCAGGTTTGAAATCTTAGCAATTTCGGCATCGCCGATATGCTGGCTCGCCGGAAGTTTCAAACTCTCAAGATTCGAAAGGTTTGACAACGGTTGCAAATCGAATCCGTGCTTCGTTTTCATGCGGATATCTAGCCGACGGAGCGAAGTCATCTTTCCAATCAATTGAACAGAATCTGTTGACAAGAACGGAGAGAATGCAGTGAGTTGCGTTAGCCTTGAAAGCTTCAGTAGTTTTCCAACACCTTGATTCGAAAACGTACCAGTACAAGAGAGAACGCAAAGCCGAGCGAAATGAGAAATTGTCTCAAGGTCAGAATCGTCCACCAACGATACAACCAACTCGTCGACGAACTCGACATTAGTTTTTACATCAACGGACCAAATCGCTTTCAAGCTAAGTTTGCGATCTTCAAGCGAACCGATGAGCGATCTATCCTGCGAATCTTTTACTGTTTCGTTTGAAGCCTGTGCAAGCACGGGGTGAAGTTGCTGACATATGTCAGCATTGTGAATGCAATAAGGTTCCAAAATATTTGCAAATGATTCACAAAACTTCTACCACTTCAAGCCGAACTGCTCACCGCCGGACTGCTTATTGGTTCCGCCCTTAAGCGGTTCGCCGCTTGCAGGAACGACAAGCTCGCGAGTATCCGGCATCTCTGGCTCCTGCTTGCCGCTGGCTTTCTGTGCCGGAGCAGCCAGTGTTGCCTTCAGAGACAAGGACATCTTCTGAGCCTCTGTGTCCATCGAAAGAATCTTGACCGTGATATCATCACCCGCGTTACAAATCGTGCTGACGCGCGTCACGCGATGATGAGCCAACTCAGAAATATGAACCAAGCCTTCAACGCCAGGAGCCAACTGAACGAAGGCACCAAAATCCATGACTTTCGTGACCTTACCCGTGACGACCTCGTCGACTGCAAACTGGCTGGCGATAGACGTCCAAGGATGCTCAAGCGTATCGCGGTAAGAAAGCGAAATTCGCCCGTCACCAATCTTTTCGACTTTCACACTGACTTTTTGGCCGACTTCAAGAACTTCACTTGGATGCTTCACGCGAGTCCAACTGACTTTGCTAACGTGAATCAGCCCTTCAGCACCGCCAAGATCAACAAACGCTCCAAAGTCCATCAACTTGGTAACGGTACCATCACGAAGCTGACCCGCCTCAAGCTCTTCCATCAACGCTTCGCGCTTCTCTTCGTTCTCACGATCGAGAATCGCACGGCGGCTTACGACCAGCTTACGTTTGTCAGGGTTCACTTCCATGACGACGCATTGAAGTTTCTGACCAATGTATGTCGAAACATCCTCAACACGGAAGCGATCGATTTGGCTCATCGGCATAAATCCAGAAAGCGAACTGATCTTCACTTCCAAGCCACCCGTGTTCGACCCAGTAACCAAGCCTTCCACAACAGAGCCCTCAATGACGTCGTCCCAATCGGCGACGCCAACGGTAGCGCCGGGAATGCCCAGTTCATAGAGACCATCTTCTTCGTTGCGACCGCGAACGATGACTTCTACGAAGTCACCTTCTTTGGGTTCCTCTTTGAAATGGTGAAAGGTAGCAACGCCTTCGAATTGACCGTTGAGCTTGAAGAAGACGTTGTCGTTCTCGGCATGGATCTTCGTCACGAGTCCTTTGACACGGCTGTTGAGCTCAAGCTCTTCCTTCGCCGCTTCGGTGTTGTCGAGAACGGTCTCCATTGAAAGGCCAGCAAGTGCCGCGTCGATATCGGCATCAATGTCGCCACCGCCGAGTCCCACATCGGACTTGATGGTTGCTGTCATTGTTTCCGTCTGCGGCTCAGCTTCATCAACATCGAGTTGAACCGGATTGGCAATTGCAGCTTGAACGGCGGCAGGTCGCAGCGGAGATTTTGCAACGTCTCGCTGAGATCCGATTTGGATCTTGGGTTTCTTGGGGGCTTCTTCCGCGGAGGTAGTTACAGCAACCGGTGCTTCCACCGCAGCAGCAGCAGCAGGAGCAGTCGCAGGAGCAGTCGCAGGAGCAGGCGTTTCCAGCGCGGGCGTCGGGGTTGGCTCATCCGCACTTGGCTGGGCGGCAGATTCTGCAGTTGGGGTCAATTCAGAGTCTGGCGTTGGATTTTCGTTAGGGTCGCTCATTGCAGTTCCGAAACCGGCCTGTTGGGTAAACGTGTCATACATCGCTCAATTTATCTGAAAAAACGCCCGCTGCCAGATCGAAAACGGCTTTTATGCCCGTGAAGCATCCTGCTGCCACGTTCAAGCTTTCCCTAACTATGGTTAAAATCAGCAGCGATTCAATCAATGCGATCCAACCTGTCACGCGATTTGACCTCGCAACAGATATTTCAATGAGCAAAGTATCGGATTCCGTCACAAACATGATCGATCAGCTTTCGCGGCTGCCCGGGATCGGTCGCAAGTCAGCAGAAAGGCTCGCGTACCACATTCTCCGCGTACCCGAAACAGAAGCATTTGCTCTCGCGGACTCGATTCGAGCCGTCCGGGAAAACGTCCGATACTGTGAGGTCTGCTTTAACCTCGCCGAAAGCGAACGCTGCACGATTTGTAGCGATGCGACGCGTGAACCAACTCAGATCTGCGTCGTACAGCAGCCTCGCGATCTAATCGCGTTGGAACAATCGGGAACCTACCGAGGCATGTATCACGTGCTGCTGGGGCGTATCGCACCGTTGGAGAATATTGGCCCAGAGAAGCTGACGATCGACGGGCTGGTTGAACGTATTGCCAATGGAAACTTCAAGGAAGTGATCATGGCGACCAACCCAACGGTTGAGGGCGACGGAACAGCGCTCTACGTAAGCAACCTGCTTCGTGATTTCGATGTCCAGCTGACGCGACTCGCTCGTGGAATCACAACAGGCAGTATTTTGGAGTACACGAATAAAGAAATTCTTTCCGACGCGCTGGCTGGTCGGCAGCCGCTGTAACAACGTTCGCTGCCGTTGAGGCAGCTTTTTCCAAGCTTAAAATTCCTGACCGCCGTGGCACGGAATATGCTAAACTCCCTGCAGCTGGAAACAGCTCAAATTGCATCAGACTGAACCTTGGTGAAACCCGCACAATGAGATTTTCCTTCGGACAAAATCTATCGCAGAAGCAATCGCAGACGATGGCTCCGCGCATGATCCAGTCGATGGAGATCCTGCGGATGGCTGCTACGGAACTCGAGGAGAAAATCGAGCAGGAGTTGATCGAAAATCCGATCCTCGAGCAACACAGTGTCGACCCGGAATCAGCTCCCGAAGACGGAGCTCCTGGAGGCAAGAAGGAAAAAGAGAAGGACGTCGATCAAAAAGAACTCGTCATTGAAGACGGCGACAACGCCAAAAATGAAGACGACTTTGAGCGACTCTTAAATCTCCAACAGGACGTTCCCGATCATTTCGACGAAAAGCCACGAGTTTCTTCGAACCGAATTCAGGAAAGCGGCGACCGCCAACATGACCTGATGGCCAACGTGGAGACACGTAGCGAGACGCTCCAAGATTACCTGATGAGTCAACTGCACGAACGAGACATCGACCCGGATGTGTTGAAGATGTGCGAGAAAATCATTTCAGCGATTTCAGCAGAGAGCGGCGGCTACTTCAAAGCCAGCCTGACAGATTTACTTCCTCTCGACGCGTCTCCTGAAGTTGTCGAACGTGCCGAAGAAGCACTTGCGAACGTGCAAGACCTTGACCCCAAAGGGGTGGGAGCTCGTGATCTTAAAGAGTGTTTGCTGCTGCAATTGACGTTGGATATCGAGAACTACCACAGCGTTCACAAGCTGATTGTCGATCACCTCGACGACTTAATGCACAACCGTTTGCCCGTGATTGAAAAAGCAACGGGCATGTCGATCGAGGAAATCTATGCGGCTCGCGATGAGCTTCGCAAACTCGATCCGCGTCCGGCGAGTGAGTTTGCGGACAATTTTGTCGCCGTGGTGAAGCCTGATCTATGGCTGGAGCAGGATGATAAAGGTCACTGGGAAGTTAAAATGGATGAGGGGCCGGCAAGAAACCTCTATATCAGTAAGTACTACCGCGATCGCCTTAAAACTGGCAAAGCGACACGCGATGAAAAAGATTTCATCAAAGGAAAGATTTCGTCGGCTCAATGGTTGATCGAGTCGATCGAACAACGTCGCAGCACGCTTCTGCGAGTTGCTCAAGCAATTTTTGATCATCAATCTGACTTCATCGACAAAGGACCGGAATTCCTGAAAGCCCTAAAGATGGATCAAATTGCCGAACGAGTCGGTGTCAACTTGAGCACTGTTAGTCGAGCTGTTGATGACAAGTACATCGAAACACCTCGCGGCATCGTTGGCTTGCGAATGTTTTTCATTCAAGGAACGCAAACCGACGACGGCGAGGATGTGACTTACAACAAAATCCGCATCGAGCTGCAGAAACTGATCGACGCGGAAGACAAAGCAAAGCCGCTTAGCGATTTCGAAATCATGAATCGCCTCAAGAACATGAGCTTCGACATTGCTCGCCGTACGGTCAGCAAGTATCGCGAAAAGATGGGCATACCCAATACGCGCCAGCGACGCGATTACCGCGCGGCGAAAAAGTAGTCGCGTATGAATTGTGGCTGTGGCGTCACGCCGCAGTGGATCCAGAGATACTGCGGCGAAACGCCAAAGCCACAACTCTCCCTAAAGCGACGACATTGCCTGCTCGAGAACTTCTTCCTCAATGAAAATTGGCAGCGGCGGATCGCATGTTACCGCAACGGCGATCGCATCTGACGGTCGAGCATCAAGGTCAAGCATCTCGCCATTCTGCCGAACTCGAAGATTCGCAAAGTACGTGTGATCGCGCAGTTCGTTGATGACGACCGATTTCAGCTCACCGCCCATCATTTCGATGGCTCCGACCAACAGATCATGCGTAAGCGGACGAGGACGATTGATGTTTTTGACTCGACGATCAATGCTGGTCGCTTCAAAAATCCCAATCAGGATCGGAAATTGACGCTCGCCGCCTACTTCTTTCAGGAAGACAAGTTGGTTGTCGTTGATCTCGCTAATAATGATGCGAGCCAATTGCATTTCGATAAGCATTCAAGTCTCCAATGGGTTCAATCGCGATTATAGCTACTGCTTCGAACAACAACTACTCTCCGTCAAGTTTTCGAATTTTGATGTTGCGAAGTGCAGACATCGTAATGAAGTTGGTAATGCCTAGCGGTGTCGTCGTAATCACGTCGTTGCGAATGGACACTTCGCGACCTGCAATTGACTCGTCGATGAATTGTTCTTCGTCGATCCAGACAATGATTCGTTCTGGCAAAACTTGAACACGAATGGCATACCAGCGGTTTTTCTCGAACTTCCTCGTGACTTTGGTGCCGTTCTCTGAGGCGTCTTGACCGTCAAGATTCGAAAGTCCCACAAGGCTGCCTCCCCAACCTCCGACAACTAATGTGCAAAACGTATCGTTCACTGGAAAGGTGATGGCGCAAAAGAAATCGCTTCCTTCAATCTTCATCGCCTCCAGGGACACTTCGTAATTTGCTTTCGGAAGTTCCGTATCCTCGGTGACACAGATGCCGGTCAGCGGATCGCCAGACTGCATCCGAATCTCACCGTCGACGATTTCGACATCTCCCTCCCCACCGAATTCGATAATCTCCCACCCATCAAAGGATTCGCCATCGAACAGCGAAGTCACGTTTTCGTCCTGTTCTGTCGAGGACTCATCTGGATCAGATTCGGCTGGATCAGATTCGGCTGGATCAACCGCTTCTGGTTCATCTTTTTGAACTGGAGTCACGGCGTTTGCCTCTGAGGCCTTTTTTTTCGGCGTGGCATCGCAGCCGCATTGCAGTGCTGCGACGCAAAGAAACGCCAAAGCAAGCCGACGATATGATAAAGCGTGCATGTTCGTCCCATGAAGTTTCGAAATGACGGATGATGGTGACTGGAAGCCACAAACATGATGCTGTTATTCTATACTGCTGACGATCGTCACGGGAAAGGCATTGATGACAACTGAGGCAGAAACAAGACTCGATCCGGCAAACGAAAAGCAGTGGATCAGTTATCTCCATGAGTTCCGTGTTCGCACCGACACGGTTTATCTCAACCATGGCTCGTTCGGAATCGCACTCAATTGCGTTCGGCATCGTCGCGACCTTTTGCTGCGGCAGATGGAAACGCAGCCGATGGACTTCTACTTGCGAAAGTACGAACCGTTGCTAATGCGGGCTCGCCAGCGACTCGCTGAATTCGTAGGGACAGAAGCCGAGAATCTGGCGTTCGTCGATAATGCAACCTACGCGATGAACGTCGTCATGAATTCGATGACATTTGCAGCTGATGACGAAGTCTTGCTGACAGATCAGGTGTACGGTGCCGTTAGACGGATGTGGGAAAAGAAGGCCAAGGAAACAGGAATCAAACTGGTTGCTGTCACCCTGCCAGAGAAAATCGAATCGAAGCAACAGATCGTTGATTTGATACTGGCAGGCGTCACGGCGAAAACAAAATTGGTTGTTTTCAGTCACATCGTCTCAGTCTCGGCTCTGATTCTTCCGGCCAAAGAAATATGCGCTGCACTTCGTGAGCGAAACGTTCTCAGCTGTATTGACGGCCCCCACGCGCCGCTTCAGATCGATTTGAAACTGAATCAAATTGGCTGCGATTTTTATACGGCCAGCCTTCACAAATGGCTGTGTGCTCCTTTGGGGACCGGTTTTATCTTCGTAGGTGCCGACCATCGCGAAACGGTCAGCGCACCGATCACGGGCTGGGGCCGACTAGACGCCCCTAGTATAGGTGGATGGGAAGAAGAACAGATTTGGCTGGGTACCCGCGACCAAACAGGCTGCCTTGCCATCCCGGATGCAATCGACTTCTTCGCAAAGATTGGATTCGACAACGTGCGTAGGCGACTTAACCACCTCGCTTCGCTCGCCGAACAAAAACTAACGGGGCTGTTCGGGACTGAGACGATCGCCGATCGCCACGACGGCTGGTACGGATCGATGGCTCATGTTGCATTACCTGAAGGCGACTGGGCGAAGCTTCAAGATGAGCTTTGGGTGCAGGAGGCGATCGAAGTTCCGATTTGGGAACTCAATGGCCGATGGTGGATTCGAGTCTCTTGCCATCTCTACAACACTCCAGAACAAATAGAGTTCCTAGTAAATGAGTTGAAAATCCGAGTTTGACGCTAATTGATTTAAGTGATCTGCATATTTGTCGCGAATCGATGATAGCCGTTTTGAGTATTTTCAGCGATACTGTAAGTATGTGGCCAGACCAACAACCGACCAAAGAGCTTCTCGCGCAAGCGAAAGACGGAGACGATTCCGCCGTCAACCAGTTAATGGATAGGCATCGAAATTCCCTTCGACAGCTAATCCGCATGAGGCTTGATGCCCGAATTCAAAAACGGGTCGACGTCAGTGACGTTATTCAAGACGTATTAGTCGAAGCCAATCGGCGACTACAAACATACATCGAAAATCCGATCATGCCTTTTCATCTTTGGCTACGACAGATTGCCAAAGATCGAATCATCGATGCTCACCGCCGACATCGCGTGTCGGCAAAACGTTCCGTTGACCGGGAGCAGGGCATGGTCATCCCCCGCGGCCATGACCACTCGTCAATCCAACTGGCCTCCTTGCTGGGCGATGGACAGCTAACTCCTGCCGCAGCAGCCTTGCAGAAGGAAATGGCCACCAAAGTCGAAGCAGCGATCTCTCAATTGGACGCCAAAGACTGTGAGATCATTACGATGCGGCATTATGAGCACCTGACCAATCAGGAGATTGGAAAGATCCTCGATCTTACCGAGCCTGCCGCCAGCATGCGTTACTTGCGAGCGATCAAGCGTCTCAAAGCTTTGATGCAAAGTGAAGAACAGACAGATGACTCTACCGGACAGTCCTAGTCATGAGAGATGGTGCAATCCAGCAAGAGCAGGCTGACTCCGTTTACGACCAGGCGTTGGCAGATCTGCTTTCGGAGTACACCGACCGCGTCATTGGCGGTGATGAAGTGACGCTTGAGGATGCCGTTCAGAAACATCCAAAGTTCGAGTCAGACTTGCGTGATCTTTGGGGTGTGATGGTTGTTGCGCAAGCAGCGGGGCATCATCAGAGAAACGTACTTTCTGGCGATGTTGACCAGTTTGAGTTCGCAGGGCTGGAACTTCCGTTTGAACTCGAAAACTACACGCTGGAGCAAGAGATTGGCCGTGGAGGCATGGGCATCGTCTACGAGGCCACACGAAAGATGGATGGCAAAACCGTTGCCATTAAGATGATCCTTAAAGGCGACTTTGCGACGAAGATAGAGAAAGAACGATTTCGTGCTGAAGGAGAAGCGGCTCGACGCCTGAACCATCCGAACATTGTTCCTATCTATGAAATCGGAGAGCACGAAGGCCTTCCCTACTTCTGCATGAAGCTCATTCGAGGCCAGACACTTTCCGTCAAGCTCCTGCGCGGTCCCATGTTGCCCCGTAAAGCGGCCACAATCATGGCCAGCATCAGCGATGCAATCGCTTACGCTCACGAGCACGGGGTCCTTCATCGCGATCTCAAGCCGTCGAACATTATCATGGACAACCAAGGCGTTGCGCACCTTGCCGACTTCGGTCTGGCCAAAGCCATCACGCCGCAGGCTGGCGCCTCACTAACTCGTACAGGCGCCATTTTGGGAACGCCTTCTTACATGTCGCCCGAACAGGCGTCTGGTTCCCGAGGCAACGTTGGCACGGCCAGCGACATCTATAGCCTTGGAGCGATCCTCTATCACACGCTCACCGGGCACGCCCCCTTTTTAGGTGCCACACCCGTTGAAACCGTGCTAATGGTTATCGAACAGTCTCCGATCCCATTGCGAACGCTGAATCATCGAGTCGATCGAAACCTCGAAATGGTGACGCTTCGATGTTTGCAAAAACCTCAGGACCTGCGTTACCAGACAGCGTCGAAGTTGCGAGATGACTTACAGGCGTTCCTTGATGGACGTTCGGTAAGTGCCAGGGAAGGGCGATTTCTGCAGGTCGCTTCAAACTTGTTTCGCGACACGTACCACGTGGAAATTCTGGAGAATTGGGGATTGCTGTGGATGTGGCACAGCTTGGTACTGCTGGTCGCAAGCCTCACTACCTACGCGTTTCACGAGTACTTGGATCGTAATGTTCGTTGGCCCTATGTGCTGATGTGGACGGTTGGCGTCGGTGTATGGGCCATCGTTTTCTGGATGTTGCGCCGCCGTATGGGGCCCGTAACCTTCGTTGAGCGCCAGCTGGCTCATGTTTGGGCGGCGGCAATGGGTATCGTGATATTCCTGTTTCCCCTTGAAGCGGCCTTGGGCCTGAAAACGCTTCAGCTGGCGCCGGTACTTGCGCTTGTTGCCGCGATGGTTTTCTTGGTCAAAGCGGGAATTCTCTCCGGGCAATTCTATATCCATTCGGCAATCATGTTCGCGACTGCGGTCGTCATGATGCTGAAACCAGAATGCGACATGCTCGTGTTTGGTTTCGTTTCGGCAGGCTGCTTCTTTTTGGCCGGCCTCAAGTACTACCGTCGCAAGAAGCAGGGCATCGCGCGACGAAAAGCGATTCTCAAGTAGCTCGTATGTCGTTAATCGATGCAATCGATACAGGCATAACACAGACTGTTAATTCGGTGTCAGGTTTTCCCCCGCTGGTACGTTCGGAAAACTTTTTTCAGTTTAATTGACCCTCAAAGTTTGACTATCCGTCAGCGTGTCATAAGTTTCTATCGAGTCGGAAGTGAAACTCTTTGCAACTGACTTTGGAAGCTCTCTGCTTCCATCCTACATGACTCAAGTGAGTCGAAATTGTTGGACATCTGAAATATGTAGGACAGGCCTCATCCGTCTGACTCAGTCGTCCTTTTTAACCATTTGAACCGTTTTCGGTTCTGCCCCCGTTCTGGGGCATCCAATTCCGTCGGAGGAAATTAAATGAAGAACATCGTTTCTAAAGTACAGCGTTTCTTGAAGTCTGAAGATGGCCCAACAGCTGTTGAGTATGCCATCATGCTTGCACTGATCGTCATCGTCTGCCTCGCAGCGATTCAGTCGGTTGGTACAAACGCCAGCTCAAAGTTCAACCAAATTGCTACACAGTTGGGCAACTAGGTTGGCTTTGGCCCGGCGCTTTTTGCTTCGGGTAATTGCCAAAAGAATATCGCCCACCCGGGTTTCCGGTGTGGGCGTTTTCTTTATCAACACCGGGAATAATCCGAAAGGACACGATCATGCCATACTCAATCTCGCCAGATATTTGTCAGCAGGGATTTGCGATGATCTGCTGTTTTTTCACCCTCATCGCGGTATTCACGAGCTACGTTCTTACGTTGCGAAGCTAGACCACCCATCTGGCAAAAACGGAACATTTTGAATTCCCGTTCGCGGGCAGAGACAGATTTTGACGCCGCTCAGTCAAACGAAACACATACGAGAAAGCCGGCTGCCAACAGTCGCAACACGACAAGGTTTAGGAGAACAACATGAGCGAGATATTTGCCACCATGGCAGACAACTGGGTTTACTGGATTGTTGCCATATTTGCTGTCGTCGCAGCCTATATCGACGGAAAGGAACTTCGTGTTCCAAACAAACTTACATTCCCGATGATCATTGCGGGATGGGTCTACAGTATGGCCGCCTATGGTTACGCCGGAGACGGATGGTACTACGGCCTGATGTGGAGCCTGATCGGCACGTTCGTCGGTGGCATGACACTGCTTCCGTTTTACTCAATCGGAGGCATGGGGGCTGGTGACGTAAAAATGATGGCCGCAATCGGAGCTTGGGTTCACGTAACCATCGTGTTCTTCTCGTTCTGTATCGGAGCAGCCGTCGGCGGAATCATTGCTGTTGTCATGATCCTGATGTCGGGCGAAGCAAAGAAACACTACGACCAGTTCTGGTATCTGATCAATGAGATCACTTCCGTTCAGAATCCAGAAAAGCTCAGCGAAATTGCAGCTGAGCGAAAAAGCTCAATGCGTTTACTCCCTTACGGAATTCCGATGGCAATCGGAACGGTAATTTACCTTGCCTGGGAACGAATGCTTGTCTGATGATTAATTCGCAGATCCACAGCTGCCTATGATTCGTCAATGCGAACGGCCGATAGCACTCGATGTTATCGGCCAATCGCAATATTCATGACATGCCGGATTTTCCGGTAACTACGATTTTGGTTGCTGTTCGACGTTCGCTGATTTATCGACTGTCGCACAACCGAAAATAACAACTGCTGTCATCGTTCGCTAGCGACCTGACTTTGAGGTTTGGCGAATGCTTATTCCAGGGACGGAAATTTTGCAATCAGGATGGATGCTCCAACTACATCAAGAGATCTCCAAATTCCTGAGGAAGTAAAATGAAATCAAAACAACTAGTGCTTATTGCTATCGCACTTTTGTGCGGCTTGGTATCGGCAATCGGTATCATTCAGGCAATGGGAAGCAAGGGCCAAGTTGCGGCTGAAATCCCGCATGGACCAGTCCTGGTTGCGACTGCCCATCTTGACCACAAGGCAGAGCTCAACGAGGAGAATGTCAAGCTGGAGAACTGGCCTGCAAACCTGATTCCGGAAGGCGCCGCTTCTGATTTAGCCCAAGTCGAAGGGAAGTTCATCACAACTCGACTGCGAAGCGGTCAGGCGATTATCCTTGAGGATGTCTTCAATCGCAGCGAGATTCCTGGCTTGGCGATTCCACCAGATCACAAAGTCATAAACATTAAAGTTCCACCAGAGGATCTTTTGGATGGGCTACTTAGTCCTGGAGACCGCGTTGACATCATTGGTGTCTTCGACACCCGTCAGAATGGCGAACAAAGGTCCGAAACGAAGACGTTCCTGAAGGGAATCCGCATCTTCAACATTGGTCGCAGCACATCGGCTCAGGACCAGAAAAAAGCGGGCGTCAACAGCGGTATTGTTGGAGTCCTCGTTACTCAGAGCCAGTCCGAGAAAATCGTTTGGGCCCGCAAGAACGGCGAAATTCGTCTCGCTTTGATCGGCGATCAAGTTGCCGAAACTGAAGTAGATCCGATATTCGACATGGACAATGAGCCCTCCAAAAACCAATCAACGCTTGCATCCGATTTGGCATTCACAGCGCCGATCCCAAAGTTTGACAAAAGCAAGCTTCGCCAAGTGAAAGTCTATGCATTGGGCAAAGTGACTTCATCTTGGTTTGATGAAGAAGGCAACGAAGTTATTATCCCGGCAAATGAATCTGGCAACATGATGGGACCGTCAACTGGAATCCCTGGAATGCCAAGCGGGGCAAGAGGGCGACCTCCGGTAGACTACGAAGGGTTTGACGGTTCCGCTGAAATTCCCAACGGCATCGAAGAAGATCAATATCGGGGTGAATAGGTTCGATTTACATCATGTGCACCGGTTCTGTTGCTTGCAACAGTAACGCACATTGGTCCCGGGCTAACGTTCTACGCGATAGTCCGGGCAACTGTTGAAACGGAATTCAGCAGCAAATCGAACTTGGCTACCGAAATTCGGTGGCTTAACCTCGGGGATCACGGATGAAAAAACATCTGAACTGCAACCTGTTTATGGGCCTTGTCGTTGCCTTACTCACTATCGTCGCTTCAGGATCATCCCTGTCAGCACAAGCCAAATTCGGCCAAAAGTTCCAAGTTGACGACTCCGTTGACCAGCTAGAACTGATCGCCGGCGCGGCTCGACGGCTGAAGTTCGAGTTCGACATTCCCGAATTGGTCGTCGAGAACCCTGAAATTGTTCAGGCAACACCCGTTTCACCAAACGAGATTTTGGTCACCGGCCTCAAACCGGGCATATCGACTTTGACCGTCAGCGATGCAGATAAAAATTTGCAGATGATCAATGTAGAAGTGAAGGTTGATACACGTAAACTCGAAATGGCTTTCCGAAACTATTTCCCCGACTCACAAATCAAAGTTCACCCGTTGCAGACAGGCGTCATTCTGGCTGGCCACGTTGCTCGTGCCGACCAAGTCGCCAACATCATGTTGGTAGCACGTGACTTTTTCCCGACCAACGTTGTGAATCAACTGCAGGTCAACGGTAACCAGAATATCGCCATCAAAGTCAAAGTCTACGAAGTCTCACGAACCAAGCTTCGTCAGCTCGGAATCGACTGGTCATACATCAGTCCTGAATTCAGCATCGTTTCCAGCGTTTCTCAAATCATCCAAGCGGTTAACAGAAACAGCGGCGTTCAAGCAAACGGTAACACACTTGCCTTTGGTGTTGTTGATGATGGTGGAACTCAATTCGATGCATTCATCCAAACACTTGAGCGTCACAGCATCGCAAAACTTTTGGATCAACCAATCTTGGTTGCTCAAAACGGGCGGCCTGCCGAATTCCTCTCCGGCGGTGAGATTCCAATTCTGATTCCGGCAGGTTTGGGAGTGGCGACAGTTGAATTCCGTGCATTCGGCACCAAGCTCGACATGGTCCCAATCGTTCACGGCAACGGTGAGCTGACATTAGAAGTTCGTGCGGAGGTCTCTGAAGTCGCGGCAGACCTTGCTTCGCCGGATGGCACACCGGGCTTTCGTGTTCGACGTGTTAACACAGGCGTCAAAATGAAGGCAGGGCACACGTTGGCTCTGGCCGGTGACTATCGTGAAGATCACACGGCGACGAAACAAGGCATCCCGGGACTCATGCACAGCCCCGTGTTTGGCCCGCTGTTCCGAGCAGTAAGTGACGAAGCAAACGAAACCGAGTTGGTCTTCTTGATCACGCCTAGCTTTATCAGCGATGTTGATCCGGCAGTTACTCCAAAGCTTGGCCTTGGTCAAATGACAACGGCTCCTTCTTCTCGCCAACTGATGATCGACGGATACCTCGAGGTCCCTCGCTGTGCCGATGACTGTCCTATCAACCAGAACGGTAACCAATCTCAATCGCCAGCCGTCAATCAAGGATTCGGTGTCAACACCGGCAACCAAACGCTTGGCGGATTCCCACAACTCGATACCAATCAAGGGGCATCGAACCTGAGCCCATACCCGAGTCAACCTCAAACACCACAGTCGATGCCTGCACCTCAGAGAAGCAGAATTTCAGCGGCATCGTTTGAGGAAGCCGCTCAACGAGCTGCGGGGGGGCAACCGAAGAAAAAGAGCTTGCTGCAGCGAATCGGCATCAATATTCCGAAAGGAAACGATAACGCTACGACCGCTGGCGATGGATTCACATGGCCTGCCGACACCCAGAATCGATAGCGGGCGTCAAGCACAACGGATACAACGACGAAACTGAAACTTGTTAAAACGGAATCGAAATGAGCGGAACACTGCGAATTTCAATCTGCGACCCAGACGAAGCATCGCGAGAAAACCTGAAGAAGTTCCTTATCGGAATGGACAAGGTTTGGCTCGAAGCAGACTGCTCTCGATACGAATTTTTTCGGGAGATCGTCGGAGAGACAACGCCTGACGTCGCGATTGTTGCCATCGATGGCGATGTTGAGAGAGCACTTTCTCTCGTCGCAGACATTAGTCGCGAGCATCCAACTTGTGGCGTGATTGTCGTCAGCACCATGACTGATGGCCAGCTGATTTTGCGTGCAATGCGTAGTGGAGCTCGAGAGTTTCTGAACTCGCCCGTCCAGCTTGATGAGCTGATGGGCGCCCTTGATCGAGTTTCATCTTCTGGAGCGGGTGGCGGACAACGATCGAAAACAGGCGTCATTATCCCAGTGGCTGGTGCGTCGGGAGGTGTCGGCGCAACTTCGATTGCCGTCAACATGGCTGTCTCGCTCGCTCAAAACCCTGAGCGAAGTGTTGTTCTTGTCGACCTTGACCTGTCGCTTGGTGATGCTGACATCTTCCTCGACCTGATGGCCGAGTACACGTTGTTGGATGTTGCTCAAAACATCGGTCGACTGGACCTCGCACTACTGCGAAAGTCATTGACCAAGCACCAATCCGGAGTGTATTTGCTTCCGCGTCCGGTTCAGATCGAAGACAACGCATCGATCTCTGAGGAGGACTTACGCAAAGTGCTCGGCCTGCTAAAGGCATCGTTCTCTCACGTAATTGTTGACCTTTCAAAGTCCTACACACGCTTGGACATGGTTGCTCTGGAAGCATCAACCCACGTCATGCTGTTGACACAGCTTGATTTGCCTTGCTTGCGGAATGTTGTTCGCCTTCTGGCCTCGTTTGAGCGTTACGATGGCGTTGCCGAACGCGTTAAAGTTGTCGTCAATCGAGCCGGCTTGGAGAAGAGCCAAATCAGTCTCGAGAAAGCTGAGCAGACGATCGGAGGCGAAATCTTCGCCCGCATACCAAATAACTACGTCGTAATTTCCGAGTGCCGGAACAACGGCATCCCATTGCTGGAGCAAGCACCGAAAGCTTCGATCACTCATCAAATCGCCGAATTGGGCGAACGTCTCTCAGGAGACTCTTCAACCGCTGTTACATCGGAAGACGAAGGCAAAGATAAAAAGGGCTGGCTGAATTTTCTCTCAAAGTAGAACGTTCAATTAGCTGCTACGATTTCCCGCAATCCGAAGCCCTGCTCAACTGAGCAGGGCTTTTTCCTTGCGCTGATTGAGCAATCAATCGCTGGTGCTAAACCCAACTCGTTGACCCAATTCGTTGATCTAGCCCCGGCTAATCCAATCCAAACCAATATCAAAATTCAACGCTGAATGCGTCAACGCGCCGACGCTAATTCGATCGACACCGGTTTTCGCGATGCCAGCGATCGTGTCTAAATTCACTCCACCACTCGCTTCCAGCAATACGTCCTGGGCACATCCATCGCGAATCTTCACTGCAGCCGAAAGCTGCTCTGTTGACATGTTGTCCAACAGCACAATGTCAGGTCTGGTAGCATTTGAATCGGAAATGGCAATCTCGAATTGTTCAATCGTATCGACCTCAAGTTGAAGAATCGTCTCCTCTCCATTGGGCAACCGTGAGGCATTCTCGATGATCCACTTCCTTGCCTGCTTGAGTGCATTAGGAATCACGTCTGCATTCACGTCGACCTGCGATCGATAAAACGCCAGATGGTTATCCTTTAGCATCACGGCGTCGTACAACCCCATTCGATGATTCGCCCCACCGCCACACACTACGGCATACTTTTCAATTCGCCGCCAACCAGGCGTCGTCTTGCGAGTGTCCAATACTCGCGCCTGTGTTCCCGCAACACGGTCAACGAATGTTCGAGCCAGTGTGCTGATGCCCGAAAGACGGCACATGAAATTTAAACACGTTCGTTCGATCGTCAAAATATCATGGGCCGGACCCGAAATCGTCGCGATCGTCTGCTTTGACTCGACGGCTTCACCATCAGCGATCGCGTGAGTCAATTCAACTCGTGGCGCAAACTTCTCCACGACGATGCGAGCGATCTCCACGCCGCAAACAATTCCGGATTGGCGACTTACAAACGCTGCTGATGCCGTCGCATCGCGAGGAACAACGGCATCAGTGGTGCAATCAATTCCCGATTCGAGGTTGCTTGACCCCGTATCTTCAATCAAGGAAGCTTCGATTAGCTTCACCGCATCAGCAATCGTCTCCTTGGAAAGCTCAGGCACAGTCATCGCCCTTCAATTTTGACAGGAAAGCATTGATCCGTCCGCGAATCAGTTCTGCAACACTGCGAAAGACTTTCATCTTCTCGGCGTCATCGCCTTCGGCATCGTTCGGGTCTTCGAAAGGCCAGTGCAATGTCTTCCTAGCACCAGGAAACACAGGACAGTCGCTTCTGGCATTGTCACAAACAGTGACGACAAAATCGAATTGCTGTTTGGCGAACTGGTCGACCGATTTGCTGACGAGTCCTTCCGTCGGCAGATTCAGCTCTTTTAATAATCCAATCGCCATCGGGTGAACGTATCCCGCTGGCTTCGATCCAGCAGAAACAGCCTCCCATTCGCCACCGCCGAGTTGGTTCCAAATGACCTCCGCCATTTGCGACCGACAGGAATTCCCCGTGCAGAGAATCAAAACTCTTTTCTTGGTTTCAGACAATTAATTTTCCTAAACGTCGTAGTAGAGACAAAACTCGAAAGGATGTGGACGACGACGCATGGCTTCGACTTCGTGTTCACGCTTGTACACAATCCAATGTTGTACAACATCGTGCGTAAACACATCGCCTCTGAGCAGGAATTCGTGGTCACTCTCGAGCGCAGCTAGAGCCTGTTCGAGCGAACGCGGCGTCCGTGGCACATCCTTCAGTTCTTCAGGTGGTAAGTCGTAGATATCTTTGTCCAGCGGTTGACCCGGATCGATTTTGTTTTCGATCCCATCAAGTGCCGCCATGAGAATCGCGGAAAACGAAAAGTAAGGATTCCCTCCAGCATCCGGACAACGAAACTCAACTCGCTTCGTCGCGGGGTCGTTGCTATAGACCGGAATTCGGCAAGCAGCCGATCGGTTTCGTTGCGAATAAGCCAGATTGATCGGAGCTTCAAAACCAGCGATCAAACGCTTGTAGCTGTTTGTCGTTGGATTGGTAAACGCCAACAGTGCGGCGGCGTGTTTCAGGATCCCACCGATCGCGTACAACGCCGTTTGGCTCAAGCCAGCGTAAGCATCGCCGGCGAATATCGGCTCGTCATCTTTCCACAACGAAAGATTCGTGTGCATGCCCGAACCGGCCTCGTCCAAAAGTGGCTTGGGCATGAAAGTCGCCGTCTTACGATGCCGTACTGCAACGTTCTTGACGATGTATTTGTACGTCATGATGTTGTCCGCAGCTCGAACAAGCTCGTCGTACTTCAAGTCGATCTCGGACTGTCCCGCTGATCCAACTTCGTGATGCTGACACTCAACAGTCATGCCGCAGTCGATCATCGTCTGCATCATTTCGTTGCGCACGTTCATCAGCTTGTCGACCGGCGCGGTCGCCAGATAGCCTCTTTGGTATCGCGGACGATATCCCGAATTCGGCCCAAGATCAGCACCACGATTCCACGGCCCTTCTTCACTGTCGACGTGGTAGTAGCCCGCGTTGCGAGTCTGATCGAATTTCACATCATCGAAAATGAAGAACTCCGCTTCCGGTCCGAACCACGCCTTATCAGCAACACCAGATCCTTTGAGGTAGTTGGCTGCCTTACGAGCGATGAATCGGGGATCGCGGCTATAGTCTTCAAACGTAATTGGATCCACCACGTTGCAGATAATGTTCAGCGTTGGAAGTTCGGTAAACGGATCCAGAAAACATGCGTCCGGTTGTGGCAACAAAAGCATGTCGCTTTCGTCGATGCGTTGCCAACCTTGCACGCTCGAGCCATCAAAACCGATGCCTTTTTCAAATACGGCTTCGCCAAACATCGAGACCGGCACCGTGGTGTGAGCCCATTGCCCCAGGAAGTCGGTGAATTTCAAATCGATCGCACGGACATTGTTTTCGCGGCAGTAGGCGAGTACTTCTTTGGGGGTCAACCGAATCTCCACGTTTCGCGGTCAAAATTGCATCTTTTGGATGTTGTGAAGATACCAGTGGAGTCAAAAATGTCACCCTCCTTTTGGCGCAAGCCGAGTACAAACTCGATGCTCATTGCTTTTTGGATACCGTTTTTTCAAGCTTTGCGGTCGGCAATTTACAGTTTGTTTCAAACCACGCGTTGCTCTTCCTCGACCGCGAATTCCGTCGTCGCAACCACCTAGAAAAACAGCTTCGAGATCCGACTTACGTCCATGATGGAAACGAAAATCATCAAGCCAAGGATGAAAAATAGTCCTCCATAAGTTAGCAAGATTTCAACCTTCTCGCTGACAGGTCGCCGGAACAAACCTTCATAAGCCAGAAAAACCATATGCCCTCCGTCGAGCACAGGAATCGGCAGGAAGTTCACAATCGCAAGGTTCGCACTCAGCAAAGTCAGAAACAGGAGTAATCGGCCCGTACCTTGTGATGCCTCCGATGTCGCCGCAACGGCAATCAGTCCCGGGCCCCCCATGTTGGTTACTGACAGCTTTCCCGTCACCATCTTCTTGAGAAATTTCCAAACACGGCCCGCGTCATTCTTTACTTGACTGACACCGTTGCTAAACGCATCCGACCAAGTTTTCGATTGATAATGCCACTGCAAACCCGTCAGCTGAAAACCTCGCATCGCCAGAAAGTGACGATCCGACGCGGTTGACGGAACGACGACTGTCTTCGTCGTCTCGCCATTCTTAAAGTCAATTTCGAATTCAGTTCCGATTGGCAGTTTTTGAATCATTTGAAAGATTTCGGCAAAACTGGTTTCCGTCTCAACGAGATCAATCTGTTTCTTGTGCATCTTCTCAAACCAGACTTCTTTCTGGTTGTCTTCGGAAAGCAGATACGTCACACCGACGATCTGATCACCGTTCTGCACTCCAGCCGAAGCCAGCTTACTCCCCGGAGGAACGTGGCTTACCTTGTCCGAAATCTTGACCGCGATGCCAACCGAATCGAGGGCCAACAAACCGATCGAGCCGACGGTCGAAGTTGAACTCGACGCAACGGGAGTCAGTTTGACCGACACATCCTTCCCATCTCGTTTGATCAGAAACTCAATCTCTCCGCCGCCATTGATGAGATGTCGACCCATTTCGTAGTCGAAAGTCAGAGGGTTCACATTTTCAAATCCGACAACCGATTCGATCTTATCGCCTGCTTTGAACCCGGCTGCTGCGGCCGGCGAACCAACCTGAACTCCATCGACAACGTCCCACTCGATTCCGAATCCGATCTCGCGAGCCGGATTGGCGTTAATGCTAATTTTGATTTGTTCCGTCGTCTCACTGTCTTCTTCGCCGCTGGTTCGCTCAACCAGTAGTTCAATGGGTTCCGAGGAGTGGATGAACATCTGCTGCCGAAGTTCAGAAACACGATCAACCTCTGTATCGTTTACAGCAAGGATCAGATCGCCCTTCTTCAGCGGTGGGCTTGCGTCCATCGCCGGATTGCCGGGAATCGCCTTATCAGAACCGACCTCCGGAATCATCTGCGGTCCGAGCCCAAGCATCGGGAGATCCGGCATTTCACGGCGGATACCTTTCTCAGCTGAAACAGAAACCGTCTCCATTTTGTCAGAACCATCACGCTTCAGTTCAAACTCAACGGGGCCTTCGTCGGCCGAGAAAATAATCTCCTGAGCCATATCGCCCCAAGAAAAGTAGCGATCCTTGGAAACTGGCTCATCTCCAACCCGAGAAAGCTGAACACCAGCAAGGTTCACTTTCCACCCCGGTCCGCCTCCCACAACCGAACCGATCGCCGCTGGGTCGTAGTCCACACCAGCACGAAATGCGAGCGCCGCAAACAAAACGGCGAACGCAAGATTAAAGATGACGCCCGCGGAAATGATGGCCATCCGCTGCGACACAGTTTTGGCTCGATAACTTCGCGGATCCAGTTGATTGCTATCGACGAATCCATCGCGTTCAATCTTTCCGTCGTCGTCGCTTTCACCGCGTGAACGTTCGATCTCCCGTTCGATGTTGCCAGGATTGTCGTCCTGACCGAGCATCTTCACGTAACCGCCGAACGGGAT
>CAYGUE010000044.1:0-18967 GCA_964352885.1 uncultured Pirellulaceae bacterium | reverse complement strand
TCATTCCAATGCCGTACTCCGTTTCGCCAATCTGCTTTCGAAAAAGCGCAGCCGGCAAGATCTGACGACCAAAGATCTTGATCGGAACATCAAAGCCGACGTAGAACTTTTCGCACTTCACACCGCAGGCCTTGGCAACCAGAAAGTGCCCCAGCTCGTGAACGAAGATCACCATTCCGAGGCCCAGCACAACTTGCACGATCGCCCACCAGTTTCCTAGCTGCAACCACCAACTACCCTCAGCAACGACAACGATCAGACTGAAATCCACCTGTTCAACTCCTGGCGAGCCCATTGGTCGCAAGCCATAAGCTGCTCCAGGTTTGGGTTCGCAATAAATTCATGTTGTTCTAAAATTTGCTGACATGCCGATGCGATATCAGTAAACGAAAGTTCTCTATTTATAAACGCAGCCACCGCGGATTCATTCGCCGCGTTTAACACGGCTCCCGAAGTCCCACCTTTGGCTGCGACCTCGAATCCCAACGCCAGCGCCGGGAAACGTCCCACGTCCGGTGGAATGAATTCCAACGTCTGCGGTCGACTCAAATCCAGCTTTGGACTGACTCCGGGAATCCGATCCGGCCACGACAACGCGTACTGAATCGGCAACCGCATATCCGGCGGGCTCAGTTGAGCAATTGTCGAATGATCCACAAACTCAACCATCGAATGAATGATCGACTGAGGATGCACAACGACTTCGATTTTGTCGGCGGGCACTCCAAAGAGCCACCTTGCTTCGATGACTTCCAGAGCCTTGTTCATCATTGTCGCCGAATCAATCGATATCTTATCACCCATCTGCCACGTCGGATGCGCCAATGCTTGCTCCACCGTGACGGATTTCAACTCCTGAGCCGAAAAATCCCGGAATGGGCCTCCGCTGGCGGTCAGTATTACCCGAGAAACCTCATCCGGCTTGCCAGCATGCAGAGCCTGAAAAATGGCACTGTGCTCGCTATCGACCGGCAAAATGATGCTGCCGCTGTCAACCGCAATATCTGTGATCAATTGCCCCGCAACCACCAGCGTCTCTTTGTTTGCCAACGCGACGGTCTTACCCGCCCTCACTGCAGCCATCGTGCCGGGTAAACCAGCGATCCCAACAATCGCGGCCACCACAACGTCGACTTCCTGAGCCGATGCGATTTGTTCGACGTGACACTGTCCAATCAGTACTTCGGTCCCGTCGGGCAAGTCAACAAAGTCAAAAGCTTCAGCAGATTTTTCGCATGTCGCAACCACGTACTTTGGGCGGAATTCTTTCGCGGCCTCAACTAGCAAATCCAGCCGTGAATGGCCGGAAATCGCGTAAACCGAGAGCCAATCAACTTGTCGTACGACGTCGAGAGTGCTCTGCCCGATACTGCCCGTCGCGCCAAGGATGCTGATTCGTTTGGGATTCATGTTGCAGCAGGGCGGTCGCTTGTGTTGGCAAATTCTAAAGAATTGAGTTGGGAATCTGTAGTCAACGGTCGAGCGGAAAGACGCTAAGCCGCCGGACCGGTACTGGCATCTTTCGGCGTACCCGCGGTATTAACCGCGTCAGCGCGAAAAATGTCTCGCAAACGCAACGTGTCCCGTTCTGTCTGTTGCAAAATAGCATCGCTCACGGTCAGCCATTAGAGTCCTGCTTCCGATTGAAATTCTACGAATCGCCGAGAAAAATCACAAGATGAACAAATCATGAGGGTTATTTAACCCGCTTCAAAGCGCAAATGGCCATAGTCCGCCGCAAACGCTTTACGGCATCGTACAGAGCGATAACATTGAGTTTCTCGAGATGCGGCCCGGGAAATGCAACCGATGGAGATCGCGAGATCTCGCTACCAACTTCTCGCCAGACATTTTTGGAGCTCTGCTCCCTTCAACACGCGAAACTGAAAAATCATGGACCAAAACTCAAAACGACCACAGGAACCGAAGAACAGTTCGACCACGTGGTTCGCACTGATCATTGTCGTGTCTCTGGCAATCTGCCTGTTTCTGGTCCTTTCGCAGAATCGAAAGACGCTTTCATTCAGTCAATTTCAGGATCTGATCAAGGAAACGAAATACGTCGACAGCGCCGGCAAAGAGCTGGAGGATGGCTACAGTGGAAAGATCACAATCAAGACCAATGGCCGAACGCCAAAAGAATATGTCGTCCAACTTCCGAATGACCTGAAGATCAGCGACACCGAAATCAAAGGAACTTGCTACTACTACGAGCGGGCTAACTCGCTCGATGGACAACCTTTTGGATCACGCACCAACTTCACCGTCGTGAAAGACGACTCCGATCCAACACAAACCGCGATCAACGAACAGCTCGCCGCCAGCAACATTCAATGGAAATTTGAGAAGCAATCCTTCCTGGAGCAGTACGGCGGATTGATGCTGCTGATGGCTCTGACATTGGGCCTGTTTTACTTCATGATCCGCAGGCTTGGTGGCGCCGGCGGACCGATGCAGTTCGGACGCAGCCGCGGGAAACTCTATGCTGAAGAAGATCTTGGCATCAGCTTTTCAGACGTCGCAGGAATCGATGAAGCCGTCGAAGAGGTTCGCGAGGTCGTCGACTTCCTGAGTTCGCCCGAAAAATATCAGCGGCTCGGCGGAAAGATTCCTTGCGGTGTTCTTTTGGTCGGACCTCCCGGAACAGGAAAGACTCTGCTCGCGAAAGCCATCGCTGGCGAAGCCGACGTCCCGTTCTTCAGTCTCTCCGGAAGTGATTTTGTCGAAATGTTTGTCGGCGTCGGAGCAGCTCGGGTCCGCGACATGTTCCAACAAGCGGTAGCGAAAGCACCGTGCATCATCTTTATTGACGAACTCGATGCACTTGGAAAAACTCGTGGCGGCCAATCTGCTGGCGGCCATGACGAACGTGAACAAACACTGAATGCGTTGCTGGTCGAGATGGACGGTTTCTCTTCCAACAGCGGCGTCATTGTCATGGCTGCGACGAACCGCCCAGAAACGCTCGACCAAGCTTTGATGCGGCCTGGCCGATTCGATCGTCACGTACTTGTCGATCGTCCCGATGTCCGCGGACGCGAAGAGATCCTTAAAGTCCACGTCAAGAGTGTAAAGCTCGATCCGAATGTCGATCTGAAGAAAGTCGCTGCAATCAGCCCCGGCTTCGGCGGCGCGGAACTGGCCAACCTGGTTAACGAGGCTGCTCTGCTGGCTGCTCGTATGGAACAGAATACCGTCGTGATGGAGAATTTTAACGAAGCAGTCGAACGTGTGACAGCTGGCTTGGAGAAAAAACAACGAGTCATGAACGCGGATGAGAAGCAACGCGTCGCCTACCACGAAGCCGGCCACGCTTTGGTCGCCTACGTTCTTCCGAACACGAATCCTGTCCACAAAGTCTCGATCATTCCACGCGGTCTCGCGGCACTTGGCTACACCATGCAGCGTCCGACCGAAGATCGCTACTTGATGACCAAGAGTGAACTCGAAAGCGAATTGCAAATCCTCGTCGCTGGCACGATGGCCGAAGAGCTAATTTACAAGGACATCTCAACAGGAGCGTCCAACGATCTCGAACGAGCAACCGACATCGCCCGTGGCATGGTGATGCAATACGGCATGAGTTCACTCGGCCGAGTCAATTTCAAGCCGGATCGAAGCAGTCCGTTCCTGGCAGGATCTGGCGGCAGTGTATCGGGTCAACTCTACAGCGAAGTAACCGCTCGTGAGATCGACATGGAAGTCAGCCGAATCATCGAGGAAGCCGTCGAAAGAGTTCGCGACATGCTCAAAGTTCGCAAACAGGCGTTGGTCGCTTTAACCGACCGACTGATTGAAGTTGAATCTGTCGAGTCGGAAGAGCTTAAATCGATCATGGATGAAAACTCACCCGGTCCACTTTTGGTGCCCGGCACGAGCTTCACCAATGTCATTGCTAAAGACAATGACGACGAAGAGAGCAAGCAAAACGATGACAGTCGCGACGCCAACATGAACGCGGCTCAGTAAACTTAACAAACCAGTTTCAAGACGAAGCTCCTTCTTGTCTGGGGCATCTTGCCCCAGACTTAACAAGCTTACCGTTGCGCAAAACCAATCTGTGCAGCTCAGCTCGTCCGATTTGCTGACTCGTTGATTGCAGCACGTTCTTGCGTGCGCCGATCCCAACTCCGATTAGCTCGATGTTGCATTCGGATGCTACTCGGCTATCCCCAAGAGAACCGGTCGATGAGTCGCCAGCTTTTCATATAGATATTTTGAATGAAACCTCGTTTTTTATCGATTTATCAAATACGAGTGTGCTCCCTAGAATGAAACTGAAAGTTACTTCTTCTCAGGAGAATGCCATGAAACGTTTCCGCCTACCAAGTTCGAACAGCTTATTCAGTGGGTTCGTTTTGTTCATGTCCGTAGTCCTCTGCCTAGCATGCTCTTCGGTCTTTGGGCACGAGTGGATGATCAATGGAACAAATCTCGAAGCGAAGGCAGTTGATTTCGACGGCACAAAGGTACTCCTCGAAGATGGGCAAGGAAATCGACAAGCCGTCCCAATGAACGAATTGAATGCTAAAGACCTTCAGTACTTAACGAATTTGCTTTCCATTCGAAATGCGGGAATTCAGCAGCAACTGGAACAACAGCAGATCCGGCAACAGCAGGTTCAATTGATGTCGCAGTTTGTTGACATCTGGACGATTCGGATGGTCGCCCCGAATGGCCACAGTGGATCGAGAAATTACTTTGCTGCCAACAGCCTCCAGGCGAAACAACTTGCATGGCAGGAATTTCCAAATGCGAGAATTCTCAGCGCGCAGAAGTTACCTCGAAGAGGACAAATCGGAGTGGTCGGAAACGCAAATGGTTTCGGTGTGCGGCCCGTGGTCAACTTCATTCCGACTGCAACTTTTTTCAACAGTCGCAATTAATGTCGCGGGTTGGAATTTGATTTGGCCAAGTTGACCTTGCGCAAGCTCAAGTCTAAAAAAAGGACCTGCTTTCGTCCATCGAGCTTTCGGGCTTGGCTCCGCACGATAACCGTCAACAAAAGTCGCGACTACTTTCGGAAATGCAAACGAAATATCGAACCCAAGTTCATGGCCCAGCTGGAAGTCACCCGAGGCCGCATCCTGAAACGACGACGAACCGAATTGGAAGGCCTTTGGGAATGAGAGCCCCTTAGAAACCTGCAGCTCGCGATTTCGGGTCCCAAGTAGCTGCCAAACAATTTCAAGAAAAAGACCTTCTATCGAAGGACAGGATCTACCTATTGGTTTCGTCAAGTTTGCGTCAAAATCAATTTCAATCCAAACCAGATCATGTCGCAGCACAAACCAAATGAACTACTCCAAAGCCGCAATGGAAACGACAAGTTCCCAAGGATTAACTTGGCAAACGGAGCGTGTCGGCTCGACTGATATTCATTTCGGCCAGATCACCATTCATGTCGCTATCAGATGAGATACAATGATCGCGAGGGATCAATCCAATCCGGAAAACAACATGAAAAATCGACGCCAGTTTCTTTCTGCGGGCACAACAGCAGCCGCGATCTTATGCACGAATGCCCCTCTTTGCATCGCTGCCGATCCACCAATTCGCAGGCAACCCTCGAAAATGAAACTAAGCCTCGCGGCGTACAGTTTCAACAATCTGTTCGCCCGTCGTGGCACGCCAGAACAGATCGCCGGCGCAAAGATGACTCTGGAAAAGTTCATCGCCTACTGTGCAGAGCAACAACTCGGCGCTGCGGAACTTACGGGCTACTACTTTCCCAAAGACATCACAACCGAATACCTCGTGTCGCTAAAACAGCTTTCGCATCGCTTGGGCATGGACATTTCTGGCACCGCGATCGGAAACGATTTCTGCTTACCCGCAGGCGATGCTCGCGAAGCCCAACTGGCTGAATGTCGTCAATGGATCGACTACGCTGCAATCATGGGCGCACCGGTGATTCGAATCTTTGCTGGCAAAGTTCCAAAGGGCGACAGCGAACAGGCCTCAATTGATCGCTGCGTCGCGGGAATCAACGAATGCCTCGAATACGCCGCGACGAAAGGTGTTTTTCTTGCGCTAGAGAATCACGGAGGCATCACTGCCACGCCCAAGCAAATGCTGAAGATCATCGAGAAAGTTGATGACTCTCCTTGGTTCGGCGTCAACTTTGACAGCGGCAACTTCCGCACGGACGATCCCTACCGCGATCTTGCAAAGATTGCGCCTTACGCAGTGAACGCTCAAATCAAAGTTTGCGTCGATCCGAACAGCAAAGGAAAGCAGCCAGCCGACATTCCTCGAATCATCGAGATCCTCAAAGCGGCCAAGTACCGCGGCTACGTCACGCTGGAGTTTGAAGAAGCGAATCCGCTTGAAGAGGTTCCGAAATATTTGCAGCAGCTTCGTGACTTGATCAGTTAATTGCTACTGAGATTTAAAACACGGAGTTACAGAGAGCACAGAGGAACTAATCGCATCTCTCTGTGTTCTCCGTGACTCTGTGTTTCAAAACGTTGCATGATGAATCATTCAGAAAGTTGATCATGAACAAAACGCTCATCAGATCGTGCACCGTCGGCATCATTTGTTCATTGCTGACTTTGTTCATGGTCGGTCAAGCGGTTGGGCAAACGAAATCGCACTTGAACAACATCGTCAGCTGCACGCTTGATTCGATCGCGGCGATCAAGATTCCAAAATCAGAAACGATTGAAGTACGCGGAAAGATCCTCGATAGTCAAGGAAACCCTGCAGCACTTACTCACGTGTGGGCCGCAAGCGTTTTTGCCGATCCACCACGACGAGAAATGGTCACAACAGACTCTCAAGGACGGTTTTCTCTGCCACTGACTCGGCTCAACCAAGAGGATACCCGCTGGATGTTGACCGCTTATCGCGGCAGCAGTGGAACCAAGATTGACTTCAACCTCGATTGGCTGAATCAGAAAACACCAGTGCAACCAAGGCCGGCCGTGGCTAGGCTCAAGGACCGCGGCACCACACTGTGCACCATTACCAATGTTGAAACTCAAATGCCCGTCGAGAACGCTCGGCTTTATCTGGGCGATGGACGTGTTTTGACAAGCGATCAAAGAGGCCAAATCAATATCGGCGGCCTTCCGAAGAACAATCATCGAGCCGTGTTGGTTGCCAGAGGCCTGCAGCGAAAACGAATTTCCTTTGACAACACAAGCGAATCGAATCGCGAGCTGAATATCGTGCTCCTTAAAGCCGGCCAGATCACCGGGAAAGTCATTGACCAAAGGGGAACTCCCGTCCCATTCGCGTGGATCGACGCTCCCTGCTCGGGTACAGCGATGGCGTTGGATGGCCTGATTACTGTCGCCGATTCAAAAGGAAATTTCACCTGGGAGGGTGCCGTCTACGATCAAGAGACGTACTCCTTCGTTGCCGGAAAAGAGGGTTTTGAATCGCAGGAAATCGAGGGCCCCCTAGTCTCCCAAGACAAACCCACTGCGGTCACATTTCTACTCAAAAGACTCGTCAGCACAAGCGATGAACCAACACCGTCTTCCGTCGACAATCAGAACTCAACACCCACTGCCAAACTCTCCCTTCGTGACGTATCGGGAAAAGTTGTTGACCCTGAAGGAAATCCAATTGTCAATGCGATCATTCGCTGGGGAGCAACGGACTACGAAGAGGTTCGCCGCGAACAAAGAAGTTCTGAGCAAGGCAACTTCAAACTATCGCAGGTTCCTGATCGCGATGGATTCATCACAGTCATTGCAGAAAACATGTCGCCCGAGTTCGTCGAGATCCGCAAAGGCATTACGAGAAAAATAAAGATCAGCCTCTCCAAAGGATTCAAGGTTGGAGCGAAAGTTGTTGACACCAACGGCGAGCCGGTTGAAGGCGTTCGAGTCGTACCATTGATCCAGTCTCCGGATCGGTCACTGATGAACCCGCTGTGGCTGAGTGAACTTGCGACAGAGACCGACAAAGAGGGAAGTTTTCAAATCACGGGTTTACCATCGGACAGACCCCTTCGGTTTGATTTCATGCACGACAAGATGACGGAACTTCGAAACTGCAAACTGGAATTGAATTCATCTGAGCAGACCATCCGGCTTGAGGGTCGCGGAGCATTTCGTGGTAAAGTTATCGACATGGATGGCAATCCGGTCCAGAACTTTGTTGTAAAGCTTGACTTCCCGAGAAATCCAAAGCCAACGGATCCCGAATCGAGTGGTTTTGATATCGTCATGCAGCGGATCGGAAACTCGTACTGCCATCGTGACGGAAAGTTTTTCATGGGCAGCCAAATTGTGCCGCTGGCTGTCTACCGCATCAATGTGACCGCAGAAGGGTATGGAGAATGCAACATCGATCGTGTAACAACCACCACGGCCGATCAGGTGGACCGCTCTGAGGAATACGTGTTTCAGCTTCCGGATCCCAATTTCTTGACGATCAAAGTCAGCGACCAAGACGGAATGCCGGTGCCGCAGGCGAACGTCAGAATTGTAAATGACGGTCTGAACTTGGATGCTGATCAGTTTTCCTGGAATTCTGATGAGCGAGGATCCAAAGTGTATCGAACAAACTCCGATGGCGTTCTGGAACTTCTGGATCTGGTTCAAAGCGAAGGAACTATCGTGATTCAAGCGGATGGTTTTGCCAGACAGCGTTTTGGTTGGCGAGATGGGCAACAGGAGCTCACCGTGAAATTGCAAACCGAATCGACAATTTCGGGAACGGTAGTCTCTACATCAGGCGAGCCACTTGAAGGTCTTGGGGTTCTTTTGACTAGCGACGACAATCAACGGTTTGGGAAACAGGTCGAACATGAAGATCGAGGAACGTTCTCGTTTAGCGGGCTTCCATCAGGAAGGCACACATTCGAACTGTATGATCAGCGAGACGCCATCTTTTCACACGAAGTGAAGATTAAGGCAGGAGCCAGTTTTGCTTTGCCTTTAGTCGTTGACGCAACGACGCGTAAGGTCAAGATTCGCGGATCCGATCAATAGAAACTTCAATCATCTACAACGTTTCAGCACATCAATTCCTTCGTGATGTTGCTGTGGATTTATAAACGCAGAGAGCGCAGAGGTATCAATCGAAATCCTCTGTGCTCTCTGCGACTCAGTGTTTCAAAATCTCGTTTAGTGAATCAGACAGGCAGATCCAATCCTCTCAATTGCTCATCACTCAACTGCCAGCCCATCGCACCTGCAGTTTCTTCGATTTGCCAATCCCGTTTGGCACCACACAGCACAGAAGTGATTCCCTCGCGTTGCATCGTCCAGTTGATAACAACTTGGGCAACGGATTTTCCGCACTCAGCAGCAATAACATCAAGCTTGTCCAACAACTGCTGTGCTTGCTCAAACGCTTCGCCTTTGAAAACATCGTAAGTCAACCGCTTGTCTGCCGGATTAAACTCGTGACCACGGCGAATCTTGCCGGCAAGCAATCCCTTCATCAAGGGCCAATAGTTTATGACCGAAACGTTGTGTTTAACGCACCAAGGAATCAAATCGGCTTCGATGTCGCGTTGAAGCATGTTGTACGGCGGTTGCACCGCGGAGATTGGGCAAACGGCATGAAAGCGATTAAGCTGTTCAACTTCAAAATTCGAAACGCCAACACCGCGAATCTTCCCCAACCCCAACAGACTTGCAAACGCTACCGCACTCTCCTCGACCGGCACTTTCGGATCGGGAGCATGTTGATACAACAAGTCGATGGTATCGATTCCCATCCGCAGCAAACTGATTTCGCATTCCCGGATGATCCGCTCAGGCGAACCGTCGTAGTGCCGCACACCGTCGCTGTCCCAGTGAATTCCGCCCTTACTGGCGATCACGACATCGTCACGACAGCCCGCGATGACTTCACCGATCAACACTTCGCTTTTTCCATCAATGCCGTAGCAGTGGGCCGTATCCAGAAAGTTGATTCCCGAATCGATCGCCGCACGAATTGTCCCGCGCGAATCGTCATCGTTCACATCCAAACTGGTCATGCCAGCGATCGGCCAGCAACCAAGTGCGACAGGCGAAACAAAGATCCCCGACTGACCGATCTCACGTCTAGATTCACTCATCGAAAATTTCCAATTCAGAATTATCCGCCGTTATCAATCCGGCTTTTCGAGCCTCCTGAGAAAGAACCGCCAACGCAATTCGCCCGACCTCTCCCAATTCAATCGTCCAATCGTTCACATAAAGTTCAACGTGCTGCATCAGCACCTCGTCGTCGAACTCCGCCGCATACTCTCGCATCGTTGGCAACGCGGACTCGGGCGACGCGTTCGCAAACTCAACTGAATCACGAATCACCGCTTGAACTTTGGCAACGGTTTCCGAGTTCAATTTCTTGTTGGCGAGAATCCCGCCCAGTGGCAAAGGAGAATCAGTCGTCTGCTCCCAACGAGTACCAAGGTCTTCCACAAGCGACAAGCCGTTCTCCTGCCACGTGAATCGACCTTCGTGGATGCAGACGCCGAAGTCCGCTGTCTTTTGTTTCAATCGCGGCATGATCTCGGAAAACAACTCTTGCTCAACTCTTGCAGCGCCGTGAAATATCCGAAACAGCATCGTCGCCGTCGTGTGCGTTCCCGGACAGAGCGTCAACGATCCGTGCAGTGATTGCGGAGTTTGATCTGGTTCTGCAGAGAGCAACAACGGTCCAACGCCAAACCCAAGCGCCGAGCCACTCGGTAAGACCCACATCGAATCGGCCAGCAACACAGCCGCATGAAAGCTAGCTTTGGCGACATCGAACGAGCGAGTGAACAGACCATCATTAAGCTGCTGAATGTCCAACAGTTGGATGTCGAATTCCAGCCCTCGCCAGTCGACCAGCCGATGCATCAACGCGTGAAAAGCAAACGTATCGTTGGGACAGGTAGAAATCGCCAATCGAATTTTCGAATTACTGCTCAAGCGCTTCCTCGATCCAAATGTTCACCAGTTCCGCGGCGGCTGAAAGAGCTTCGTCGATTCTCCAGTGTTGCTTATCACGTTGGCCAGCGACATTCGAAATACCTCGGATCGCAGTCAGCGGCACGCCTACAGCTTGAGCCGCAAAAGCCGCAGCAAAGGTTTCCATGTCTTCTGCCATGGCGCCGGGAAATCGCTCACACCTTGAACTGGCTTGCTCCGCCGATCCTGACCCCGCACAAACAGTTAGCAATGAAACATCCTTTGTGGCCCCGTTCAATTCCAGCTTTGAACCGATCGATCCCCAGAAATCCCACCCCATCTCTTCAGCCGACTCGAAACCGTCGCCCGAACCGGCGCCAATTCCATCGATCGAAACATCTGAGAAAATAGTGGCTTCTCCAACTGGCAGGGCATTGTTTAGCGATCCAGCGATGCCCGCAATCAGAACCGCCTTTGGCTGATGCTTTTCAATCAACGTTGCCGTACGAGCAGCCGCCGCGATCGGACCGAAACCGCAGACGGAAACTTCCACGCTCTCGTGATCCAAATTTTGCAGATGCGGATGAAGCTTACCAAGCTCAAAGTCCGTTGGCACCAGAATCAGGATGGACTCACTCATTACGCATTCCAAAGAGCAACTTTTCGGCACGTTGCCATCGGGCCGACTCTCGCCCTCCGAGATAACTGCCTAACGTCGCGACGCACAACATCGCCACGCACCACAAACCGGCTTTGCGAACCAAACTCAGCTCAAGACCGAGAAACTGCGGAACAAATTCAACGCCTTCACCGATCACCAAGCCAACCGAAAGCAACCCAAACGTCATCGCGATCGCCAACAGCGCAAACGAAACCGCACGCAAAGAAGCCCAATCTGGAATTTGAACTAGGAAGACCGCATAGAAGACGTGCAATAGTGCCACGAAAATTTGCAGGTAGATCCAGCGGGGCAGGGGAGTCATCTGATCGAGGGCACTCCAGCGATACCAGAACACCACCGCAGGAATTACGTTGACAATCGCAATGCCAACCAAACAGGCTGCCAAGAATCTTGCCAACGTAACACGATCGTCGTGCGATTTCCGAAAACGAGACTCCCAACGCTGTTCGTCGGAGACTGAATCGAGCTCAAAATTCACCATGGCTCAGGACTTCTTTCCGTTGCCGTTATTTTCGTCCGCGCGTGCAATGTTGAAAATCTGGTCGATGTAGAAAGGAGCCGAATGATCGGACAAATAGTCGATGCGAAAGCGACGAAGTCCGTTCAACAGTCCCTGAATTCGATCGCTGACCCTTTTCCATCCAGTCAACTTTCGTAGTCGACCGTTGCGATCGATATATTTTTCTTCACCGTTGTGTCGATAGCCCATGAACACCGGTGGTACGCGTGTGACGATGTCATTGTTGTTGACCCAACGATGGTGTTTGATTTCGACATGGCAAACGTACTTCTTGCATCCAATGCGAGGGCTGCCGTAAGTGTAAAGCTCGATTGGCTCGCTCTCGATGTAGGAAAGCATGCAGCGATTCGCACAGATGTTTGCCATCGCTCCACCGAGCGAATGGCCGCAAAACCAGAGCGGCTTTTTGTTCTCATCGAGAGCCTCTTCGATAAATGGCCAAATCCGATCGACTTCCGCCTTGAAACCGCGATGGACTTTTCCAACCGTTTCAGCGATCGCCGTCAGTGCATTGGCATCTGCTTTGATGTCTTCCCACTCATGAGGCTCGGTGCCGCGACAAACGACGACGCTGTCCCATTCGTTGTGAAACCAATACGCCTGAGCTCCTTCGGTGTCGAAATACTTGCCGTTGGTGAACCCCAATTTACCGGCCGCGATATTGCATTCTTCGATCGACAGATACGAAATCATCGAAACTTCAGCAAACAGGACAGACCGTCGCAAGAAAGAGAGCTCTGAGATAGGACCCGTCAGTTTTGTTTTGAAGGCAAAGTCAGTTGCTTTTTTCGAGGCAACGTCTTGAACGCCCTCGCCTCGTTTTTTTGAATCGGTCGCTGCCATTTAGATTGAAATAAAAAGTCTTCGCGGATTTCTATTTTGCAAAGATTATAGCATTTCCACAAATGAAAGGGACGCAACTCATATCGATTAACGTTTAGCCACAGACGTCGGCAGACTTGGCGACACAATGTGCCGCCTAGTTCGACGGCTGGCCGATTCGTTCAAGATACTCAGCCAGCCGAGCCTGAACTTCGACGATCTGTTGCCACATTTCTGCGGTGATCTCGATCGACTGCTGACGAGGTTTCACCTCTGCGTCGCTAACAATGTTGCGAACATGATGATGCAAGTAATCGATGACTTCAGAAAGCTGGGCTGCTTGCCCGGGCGAAAGCCGCTCAGGAAGTTTCGGAGGCGTCGACTCGAAGATTGGAATAGCGTGCTGCTCTAATTCGGCAGCTTTGGAGCCCGTTTTTGGGCCGGACTTTTTCAAGCGATCCTGAATCTCTTCTCGAGAGCCATAAACTAGTGTGCTGCGACCAACGGTAACCAAGTCGCCAAACCGCAGGATTTTCAGCTGAACTTCTTCATTATTGACGCGAGAGCCGTTGGTGCTGTCGAGGTCGGTAAGCACCAAGTCGTCGTGATCCAGCTGAATGCGCAAATGAACTCTGCTGACTCGCTCATCATTAAGCTGAATCGAATTGCCTTCTTCACGACCGATCGTGATCGGAAGCGAGATGTCTTCGTAAATTTCTCCACGGTTGGCACCGTCAAGAACTCGAAGGGTAATCTTCGTCATTCGTCTGCCTTGCTTGATGAGCCGTCGCTCTGATCCAGTGGGTTGGACACGTACCGTGCTGCTGGAATTGGAGGGGACGAAGCTTGTTCAATACCCCATCTCCTGTCTATGCATTTTAACACAAAGAGCGTTTCAAGCCCTAAATTAATGGTGGCCTATCTCAAAAGAAGCTGATCCTCGGGGAAATCTCCCGAAAATTGCTGCGAGCCCTTGCAATTAACACGTTAAGGATGGAAAACAAAGGCAAGTCGAAAGTATTTCGCGTTGCGATTCGCCCTGCATTCTTTCGCTCCACTGCCTCAGGATTTGCAGCAACTTGCGTCTTTGCAGCCGAAATCAAATCGGCTATCATCCTGCCATGCACCCGTAGTTCAACTGGATAGAATATCGGTCTTCGGAACCGAGGGTTGGAGGTTCGAATCCTCCCGGGTGTACTTAGTTTTCTTCGGGAAACAGCCAAATTTCAATTTTGGCTTTTCCCCGCGTCCGAGAAGTTGTCCGAGAACTTCTGTTAGAATGCCGGTTCGAGAGTCGATGGCAGTCGACCTCAAACCTTCTGCGAACTCTTCATTCGCCTCTGTTGTTTTCCTTTCCTGGATTCGAATAGAGGAGTTCTATCGTGGCTCATTTCCCAAAGCCGTTTTTCAAACAGGCTCGCAAAAGCTGGTACGTCCAAATTGACCGCAAGCAAATCAAGCTTGGCCCGGACCGAAACGAAGCCTTTCGCCAGTATCACCTGCTAATGCAGCAGGTCGCCGCTTCGCCAGAATCGCTGGTCAACATCATTGACGCGTTTCTTGAATGGACGGAGCGAAACCGGGATCCAGATACGTACGAGTGGTATCGCTACCGTTTGCAGCGTTTTGTAGACAAGTATCCAGACATGAAGGTGTCGTCGCTCAAGCCGTTCCATGTTGAGGAGTGGGTTGATTGCTATGACATCGCTCAAACGACTCGACGGAACTACTTCCGAAATATCAAGCGCTGCCTTGCTTGGGCGACTCGCCAAGGGCGAATCGAGAGGAACCCGCTTGAGGCCCTCGATATCCCAGGGGCTGAAGGGAAAGACGGCTATGTGCCACTCGACGAATTCGAAACGTTGTTGAGGTATGTTCCCTGTCCACGATTCCGTGATCTGCTGAACACGACGTACCAGACCGGATGTCGTCCCCAAGAATCGCTTCGAATTGTTGGAGAATACGTGGACACGAAGAATGCTCGCTGGATTTTTCCTCAGATGAAGTCCAAGGGGAAAAAGTCACCGCGAATCATCTATTTGAATGACTCAGCCTTGGCTATCTGCAATCGCACTCGCCAATCCCGACAGTTGATCGGTTTCTTACCAGGTTTCCAGCTTCAATGAATTCAGAAACCTGAAAACCGTAGCCAGCGGTTGCTCCAGTCCACGACCCTGTCAGCAAGCTGGGTCCAAAATTGACAGGCGCAAAATAGACCGAACTGGACAAGAAACGCTCAAGACCGTTCGTTGGGAAATGCATGTGGGCGGACTCAAAATTGAGGCATGCCAAGCCGATCTGCCTTAGATTGTTGAGGCATTGAGTCCGCCGGTTGTTTTTTGTCGGTTGCCTTTCGCATTCTTGACTTTACGACTGACGACTACGCCACAAACATACGAGGGTCAACATGGATAGAGAAAGGCAAAGAGCGATCGATGGCTTTATCGAGCGTCACCCAACATTTGATAAACTCGTCGACAAATTGCTTGCAGTGGCAGGCAGATGTTTTGTTTGAAATGTTCGAAGACCAAAAAACACAAGTCTGAACAACCAAAATCAGACCAATCTCGGTCAAGTACTCTTCATTCGCGTTTCACGCTGAACGCACCAAGTCAGGACCGCGATTTCGGCGGTCACTGCCGTGCCCCGATCGTTGTGGGGGGGTGAACGCTCAATGCGGTCAATACTTACGTGGACCTGATCAGCTAAAGCAACTCGCTGGCCAAATCAGCCAAAGGTGAACGTTCCCCCTTTTCCAAAGTAACGTGGGCATAAATGGACTGCCCCGTCATTCGATTGATCAGGTGACTGAGCCCGTTGGATAGAGCATCGAGATAGGGTTGATCAATTTGATGCATATCGCCGGTAAACACAATTTTGGTTCCTTCACCAGCCCGCGTGATAATCGTTTTGACCTCATGGGGCGTTAGATTCTGTGCTTCGTCGACGATGAAGTACATGCGCTGCAAACTACGCCCACGGATATAGGACAGCGGCGTGATCACCAGCCTTTCTTCGTCCAGCATTCGTTGAATCCGGTTCGCGTGTTGATCGTTACTTTCAAACTGATGGCGAATTACATTAAGATTGTCAAATAGAGGCTGCATGTAGGGATCGAGTTTGTCTTGTATGTCTCCCGGCAGAAAACCGAGGTCTCGGTTACTGAGCGGAACAATTGGGCGTGCCAGAAGAATCTGCTGGTATTTGCTTGCCGTTTCCAGTGCCGCAGCCAGAGCCAGAAGTGTCTTTCCCGTCCCAGCCTTGCCGGCGATGGTAACCAACTTGATATTTGGATCCAGTAGCGCTCTGAGGGCAAAGATCTGTTCTGCATTTCGAGGTTGAATCCCGTAGGCGAAAACTTTGTTGACTTTACGAAAAGAATTGTTGTCAGCCATGTAAGTCAACAATGCAGATTTCGATCCGTTTCGAAACACGAAGTTCTCGTTTGCAATGGGATTGTCGATACTTGGAACAAGCGATTTTTCTACAATTCCAATACCCTGAAAAAAAGGCTCGATCTCGGCACCGTCGACTCCTTCCACCAATCGCTTACCGGTATACAGCTCTTCAAAATCAGCGACCTTATCCGCCTCGTAGTCTTCTGCTGTCAGGCCAAGCGACTTGGCTTTCATTCTCATGTTGATGTCTTTGGACACCAGCACCACTCGCACATCCGGACTTTCTTTTTGCAGCAGAACTGCCGTGTTGAGAATGCGGTGGTCGGGAAGGTCCTTCATGAACGCCGATTTGATTTCGACATCCATTTGCGGCATCCAAACGATGCGCAGATTCCCAAGGCCGTCACCGCGAGGAACGCCTTGTTCGCTTAGTATCGGGCCGGTCAGCGAATCCAGTGACCGCATAAATTGCCGAGCCTGAAAATGGATATCTTCATTCCCCCTCTTGAATTTGTCGATCTCTTCCAACACTGTGATTGGGATGATCACATCGTGTTCCGCAAAATTGTCGATGCAGCGGGCATCATGAAGTATGACGTTGGTGTCGAGAACGAAAAGCTTCTTAGTCATCTGTAGTCCTTTGCGTGCGAATCCGGCGAACTAACTCAGGGTTTATCGTGTACAGGCACCAAGGCACATGCAACCCGTACTAGTTTTAGCCCAAATCCCTGAATCAAGGAAATAGCGGTCAGCCCGCGGCTTACCGTCGGAGAAGTGAAAACCGCTGTACGGTCGTTTAGAACGCACTAAGCCTGGCGGTTTACTTGCTAACCGTAATGGCAGATTCTCAATCCGCGTTTGCAGAACTGTAAGATTTATTAACCTCTTTTTCGCAGAAGCTTAACTGGTCCCACTAATTTTCTTCACGTTGCGATAGATAATCAAACTCCAGTAAGTGTCAGATAGATTAATGCTGATGCCAAATCGAATCACAACTGGTGCAGAAACATGTTTCGACTTTCAGGACGGCCTTACCAATTTCCTTGCCAACCGAATTCAGATTGGTTGCCGTCGCGTTACTCCTTGTTTGATGAAATTGAAGTTTGCTTAGAGTTCGCGTCCGCTGAACAGATTTCTGAAACTTGGGATTGTTTGAATGCTGACTGGGCGATGCTTGATCATGCATCTTGCGAAACAAAGCGTCGATCCATTTCGCAATTGAAACAACGGCAACAAGTTCCGCCGCAAGATCAACGAGAAACAGTTTCGAAGTTTCACTCTACAGCTCCTGCTCCCTCATGCCGTTGAAATTTCGATTGTTGGTCGTGAAATTTTCTTAACCATCTGTTCGCGTAAGAAAAACACTTCCTTCACTCTAAAATCAATGTTGAGTAGATAATCTAATCAGGCTGGCTATTCCTGGCCGGCTCAGGGTTCAAAACGTTTTCACAGTTCGTCCAGTCCCTGTGCCGTCTATTTTTTACTTCAGAAAAAGAGCACCATGATCACCAATAGCGCCGTTGTTGAATCCTCCAACGCAGATCAAATTCTTCTTTTCAGCCAATCAGTTCCAACGCAAGTCAAATTCGGCACGAATGTGAGAGAATCAAGAATGATTGGAACGAGCGCGAGAGAACGCTTCGTCGCATTCGTTCGCAAATGGCGATTCAATTCGGGATTTGCCGAAATCGCTAAAACCGTGCAGAAAGAGAATCCAAAACTGCGTTCGGCTTCATCGTTCGACGCAAGTCGTCAGGATTAATGAGTGCCAAAAGTTATTGCTTCATTTTTCGAAAAGATGCCCTGCCTGATGGCAGCCAGACAGGGCTTTTCAAAGCGAACCTGAGATTCGCCTCTGTTGTACAAATCATGAAGCATTGCGTCGGACTTTGATGTGCTTCAGTCGTGTCCGTGGAGGCTTGGAGGCCTTGACCGGAAGTTGATGGTCAACGCAAGAAGCGATGTAAGTCTCGATGTCCTCTGACCGGAATCGTATTGAGCCACGTCCGTTTCCTATTCTGCAAACTGGAATCTTTCGTGACTCAACAAGCTGATATACCAAGCTGCTTGAGACGTTGAGCCAATCGGCAACTTCAACGACAGTTAAGAGTCGTATTGCGTGATTTTCTGATTCGGACATCAATCGACTACCACAAATGCATGTCGCCTATTGGTTTCAAGCTGATCGGCTTTCTCTCTCAACGACCGATCAACTGGATTGCGTGATCCGCAATCAATGCATTATCGAAACTCGTGGTGCGGCAAACGAGAACAGAAGCGTTCAAGAGTGGGCAAGAAAGAGAATTACATTGACGAGCATCCAGGGGTTTGCGTTTCAACCCAGTCGTAAGCCAATTCCAATGCTTTAGATGCGATCAACAGGTCGGCACGGTCGAGGCGAGTACTTCGTCGCCACAATTCGCCATCGCGAAAGAGTCGTTCAAGTTTGAAGCTGAATACTGCCTCACCTCGTCGACGTTTTCGTCGAACTGTTACAAGGATCAGTCCAAGGCGAATTTCGTGCTTCAATGATTGGCTCATGTCGTGCTGCTCTTGTGATGAAAAAAATGAGAGAGGAACGAATCCCCCTCTCTGGTTTTTGACGATCTAAGCGTCGCCGTTGGATCTTTCCGCGTTAGTTATCTGACGCTTCCAAATCCAGCCGTAAGCAAAATCCATTGCTTTTGAAACCACC
>CAYGUE010000043.1:0-40906 GCA_964352885.1 uncultured Pirellulaceae bacterium | reverse complement strand
GGTCGGTGGCAAGCACCGACGGGGTTTGCCAGCTTCGCTGGGCAAACAAAAAAGGACGCCAAACATGGCGCCCAATGAATCTTCTGGTTACCGACTCAATTAGTGATCGTGCGGCGCGTGAGGAGCAATTGCTCCCTTGAACTTTTTGTCGCCAACGGTGAACTCAACCTCAACTCCAAGATTCATTGCGAGTTGAAGGGCTTTCTCATCCAGCATGTAGACCAATTTTTGATCTGCACCACTGGCTTCTTCGTCGAGTTCCAGAACGAACGGTGTCTTGTCATCGCCGGCCTTTGGAGTGATCGTGATTCCATCACAAGGAACCGCATTCTTGTTTTTCAAATCGAGCAGGTAAACGCGGATGATATCGCTGTCATTGTAGTGCAACCACTCGCCGACATTTTCCGTTCCACTCAAGCGGAACAAGTGACCACCCTTGGGGCCGTGAGCCGGCAAGTCGCCTTTCGCATGCTCGTGTCCATCGTGATCGTGTCCATCGTGATCGTGTCCATCGTGATCATGTCCATCATCGTGATCGTGTTCGCTCGTCTCAGTTGTTGCAGAACCTGCTTCGCAACCAGAAAAAATGGCAGTGCTGAAACAGCACACGGCCAGCAGAGTAAAGATGTGTCCGAATTTCATAGGTTGACCTCGAGGGCTTCGTTGGGGTGTATGCAAAACATTATAGGATCTACGGGATTTTTTCGCAGGGAGTTCGCGGAATGTCAAGTTATCCCGGCAATGGCAAAAAAATGAAACCACAGACACGCTAGTTCAACGTTGGATCAGCAGGGAAATTAAGAATTCCGGTCATATCCTTGATCGACTGAGCTCCAAAGTGACGGACCGAACTCTCCCACATGAGGGCAGGATCAGAAAAGATTTGGTCTGGTTCGCCGTCAACGACGAACCACGCTCCGTTTTCGATTTCGTTTTCCAACTGGCCTAGGTCCCAGCTAACGGCGCCCAAAACAATCCGGAATGGTGTACTTTCGTGATCAAGTTCCATTTCGCTGAGTTGTTCAATCGCTTCCTTTTGAACCGAAACGAAAACGCCGCCTTGAATTTCGACTTCCGCCAGCTCCTGTTCGCGATGAATCGCCAGAATTGGGCCTTGGACGGGACCACCCGCGACCAATTTTTCTGCGGCGAATACAGGACGATCAGCAACTTGCTGCCAAGCCATCAGCATCTCAGGGCTTGCTGGTCGATTGAGGACCACTCCAAAAACGCCTTCATCGGAATCCTGCAAAACCAAAATTACAGCTTGGCTGAACGGAAAGCCAACGGGAACGCGAGGCGCTGCAACCAAGAGCTTGCCAAGCAAACTTTCTTCGGGAGTTCGATATTCGGCGAATCTATTTTTGGGCATTTCTGATCCAGTTCGGAAACGATGTGCGGAAGGAGCCCTTGCCGCGCTCTAAGTAGTTCATTAACCAATGGCAACCTGCGTGCCGTAACGTAAGAAAGCCGCCAACCTCGATAAAACCCAAGGATTTGCTGATTGGGAAAACTGGGCCGAAAGCGAATTTCCAGCAACTGTCGCACTTTGAGCTATGAATTCTCAGGCCTGCCAAATTGTCCTAACGGCATATTCGACGTGCTGGATGCCAAAATTCGACTCGCCTTCTGCCTAAGCTCAAATTTGGGGTTAGCCGTTTTGGCACCAGCCACGGTTCCGCTGCAATAACTAAAAGCTAACTCAAACTAGTTAGCTGGATAAACCATTAGCTGCGTTTTCTATTCGGTAGCCGTGTACTGAATCTATTTCTGGACCCTAGTTTTTTTGATCGCAATCGGAAATTAATCTTCGCTGCGATTCGATCGCGGAGCCCTTGAATCGGCTGATCTGACATCGCAGTTTTTCGACAACGAAACCCAAGGGAAATTATCCCGTTGCTTCCCGAGCCACGCGAACTTCTTCGGCGGCACTTGGACGAAAATAGATCGGCTCGATGGTCAGAAGCTCATCAAAGCCCCCACACTCCAGCCGACGGTGAGCCAACATTGCAACGCCATCCGCATCAGAACTCGCGATCGCCGCATCGGGGAGTTTTACCTGCGTCTTCGACTCGATCATGTCGCCAAAAAGCAAGGCACCAGAACCGGTGACCTGATCTCCCTCATTCAACATATCAACTATTGCCTGCCGTTCGAACAATGCTTGCGGAGTTACAATCTCCAACAAACCATCGTCGATCACCTCATACTCGGCTGCAAACACCTGGCGACGCTGAGCATTCGTGGCTGACCAAATTCTGGTTCCAGTCTGCAAACTTCTCGAACGTCGCAACTTTTCCGCAGCAACTTCAAGCGAATTCACGACGATCACCGGAAGATTCCACGCGTAGCAAAGCATGCGAGCGGTCACGACGCCGACTCGCAATCCAGTAAAAGTACCTGGGCCGTTGGACAATCCAATCGCATCGAGTTGGCTCGCCTCAACGTTTGCGGCCTTCATCACCGAACGGATCATGGAAGCCAAACCGGTTGACCTGCCGATTGTTTCGTTGTCCTTAAATTGCTCCAACCACGAATCGGCGTCAATCTTGGAAAGTGTCTGTTCGGTCGTCGACACGTTGACCGTGGCGACACGTTCCGAAGTATCAAATCCCAGCAATAAGGACGCTTTTTTTGTTGATTTGGCCATCTTGGGTAACAATTTTGATTAGATATACTCGGTGACTCGGCGGCATATTGATCCGCCTCGCCTGTCTTTCGCGTCATGTTATGTTAATATTTGTGCCTCGGTGGCGACACCGATGACCACTTCACTCACTTCCAGCTACGCTCACTGTCACCAATCAGGCTTCTATGAAACGGGCAATCATAAGTGACATTCACGGCAATTTAGAAGCCCTGACTGCAGTTCTATCGAAAATTCGTGATGCTGGTATTACAGACATTGTCTGCCTCGGCGATATCATCGGATACGGTCCCAACCCTACCGAATGTCTTGACCTCGTCATTGAGAATTGCGGTTTGACGATACTCGGCAACCACGATCAAGCCGCGATTTTTGACCCGGAAAGTTTCAATCCTGTGGCGATCAAGGCGATCTTCTGGACGCGTGAGCAACTGGAAGCCGATCGGTCGGCCCAAGGTGATCGCCGCTGGGATTTCCTCGGCGAGCTTCCCCGCCGGCACGATGAAGGAAAGTATCTCTTCGTTCACGGTTCGCCACGAGATCCAACCAACGAGTACGTGTTTCCGGAACACGTCTACGAAAAAGAACTTCTGCAACATTTGATCAGCCGCTTTGAGCAGTATTGCTTTCAGGGCCACACGCACATCCCAGGCATCTTTCTGGAAAGTGGAAAATTTGTTCGTCCACACGAAACCGACCATTTTTTCCGGCTCGGCGAAGAGAAGTGCATGATCAACGTTGGCAGCGTCGGTCAACCGCGAGACGACGATGCGAGAGCCTGCTTTGTGGTTCTCGATACCGAAGAAAACACGATCGAATATCACCGAGTCGAGTACGACAACGAGTCGACACGTGATAAGATATTTAGCATTCCAGACCTCGATGACATGCTCGGCAACCGCCTGATGGGCGGACGTTGATCTTTTTGGTCACTTACTAAAACGCGCTTAATTGAATCTGCGACTGTGACACGACGAGCCATCATCAGCGACATTCATGGCAATCTGGAAGCGCTCACGACAGTGCTGCAGGACATCGAACGCGAAAAAGTCGACGAGATCTTCTGCTTGGGGGATGTTATCGGCTACGGGCCGAACCCTCGCGAATGCATCGATCATTGCCGCAACTTTGCTCTGACTCTGTTGGGCAATCACGATAACGGAGCACTTTTTGATCCTGACGGATTCAGCTCCGGTGCCGAGAAAGCGATTTTCTGGACCCGACAACAGCTAGAAGATACATCTATCGCGGGCGCTGCTGAGCGGTGGGACTTTCTCGCAAAACTTCCTCGCACGCATCGAGCTCAACCGTTCATGTTTGTGCACGGGTCTCCGCGAAGCCCTTTGAACGAATACGTGTTCCCAGAAGACGTCTACAACACGCGAAAGATCGAACGGATCTTTGGCTTCATTCATCAGTACTGCTTCCAAGGCCACACACACGTGCCCGGAGTCTTCACTGAGAATTGTCGATTCTACTCTCCACAGGAGATTGGCAATCGTTACACGCTGAATGAGCAAAAAGTGATGGTGAATGTTGGTAGCGTTGGCCAACCTCGCGACGGTGATCCTCGAAGTAGCTACGTGATCGTCGACGACACGGAGATTGAATTTCGTCGCGTTGAGTATGATTCAGAAGCGACGCGAAAGAAGATTCACGACGAGCCTGGGTTGGATAATTTCTTGGGCGATCGACTGATCGAAGGTCGATAGAGTTCGTTCAAATACAATCCCGAAGTGCAAGTTTTGAAGTTGCACTAATACAACTTCGAAGCGCCAGCGAGTGAATAAATGCATGGATCTTCGATTCACTCGCTGGCGCTTCGGGCTTGTATTTACACGGTTCGATTTTTCCATTTTCTGCGGCTATTGCCGGATGGAATCTGAATTTTGATACGATGTGTGCAACTACAAAAAGCGCCAGCGAGTGAATAGTTGCATGGATCTTCAATCCACTCGCTTGCGCTCTTGCGCTTCGGGCTTGTATTGATTCACGCAACGATTGCGGCTGGAAGCCACAACCACGACTGCTTCAACACAATTACTCCGGCACGCTCCACTTTCCGTTGATGCAATCCAATCGTGCCCAAAACGGATGCAATCGATCCGCTCTTCGCCGCACATCATCCAAAATGACTCGCGTTGAAGCAGTGACTCCTTGGCGAAACTCCTTGCCACGCCCCGTAATCCAGACTTCTTCATCGACGTCGCCGAAGTTCACAATCTCTGGCGATAACCATAACGTCATTCCCCGTCCCGCCTTCGAAGGCTTGAGCACGAATTTACACGTCTTGTCTTCCTTTGGTTTCATCTCGCCTTCGAGGGCAAGCGCCTTCAGCGCTCCATCTTTCCATGTTTGAGGCCACATCGTGTTCTTGGCTGGAAAACCGTGAAGCTCCATGAACCAATAGTAGTTATCCCACGGCCGCAACGAATTGACTGAGAACTCAAATCCAGTCGGATCCGGCAAGCGACGTCTCTGGAACTCCATCCAATCAAACATCGATTCAATATCGTCAGGAAAGTTCTCGTTCCCCAATCGACCGAGGTATTCGACCAAGATCAAGTTAACGTAAACACTCGACGTCAGCCACTTGTTCCATGTCGCCATGTTCGACAACTGCGTGCCCCTGTCGCCCTCACCAACGACCGCGTAAATCGAAAGCGGAATATTTCTGTTGGTGGCATGGACTTTGGCATACTTCTCAATCACGCCACCGATCGCAATCAGACCGGCAAAATGTTCTGGATGTGCCAACCCCACATCGTAAACCAGATTCGCGCCCTTACCGTGTCCATGCAGGAACACACGGTCTGTATCGATCGAGAACTTTCGAAAACATGATCGCATCGCACCGAGAACCGTCGCATGCTCGCGAGCCGTATAGCCTGGAACCCCTTGCCCCGGATTTGCCCACTGAACACTCGCGACGATGACTCCATTTCGAGAGGCACGACCGACGCGGCCGACCGTTTCGACAAAGCGATCGCTAAACATATTCAGTTGAGATTCAATCGGCACGCCGGCATCGGGCAACGTGATCATTAATGGATATCGACGATATGGGTCGTATGCGATAGGCAGATGAACCATCACGCGAAAGTTTTGGTCCCCGGGCCGAGCATTCGTTCCGGGCACCGTGACATTGAATTCAATGGGCTTCTCTCCCGTGTATCCGGCAACGGCAGCATCGTGCTCGATCGGCTTCATTTGCGCCAACATTTCGGCGACAAATCTTGGACCCCCTGCTTCAAAGCCTTTCAGGCGCTCATTGATCTCAAATCGCTCAGCCGCATTGCCACTAAGCAGATAGGCTCGAATCAATTCCCGCACTGCAAACATCGATTGAGTGATCGCGAAGTTCGGCGTCGCGTTGTTGCTACCTCGCAACCATCCGCTGATCGCCAAGGCTACTTTTTGCTCATCCTTTTGAGCCGCATCCTCAGCTTGAACCAGATAACTATCAAGTCGCGAAACGTTTGTGGGTGAAAGTTCCGATTCCAATTCCACCAAAAACTGGCCCATCAGGGTCTGCTGCTCTGCGGTGGGAACACCCGTTCCCTGATACCGCTTCACCAAGTCAGTGACTTTCAGACGAACGTCCCTGACTTTGGTTTCTGCGTCGTCAAGTCCACGCAGCAAATCCTGCAATTCAATCAAAGTATTTTGGGCAACGCCGTCTTTTTCCATATGAACTCCGGCAAGTTCCCTGGCAACGTAAGTTTGACCGCTACGAATTCGCCGCTTGATCTCACGGACGACTTGCCGAGCCTGACTCTGTCGAACGCGCTGACGGTTTCGTTCGACCTGCTCCCCACGTTCTGGGAAACGCCGTTCAATCAAATCCAGTTCTTTTAAGGCCTCGCCAAACTGCTGAGACTGCAGAAAATAGCCAAACAACGCTTCGTATTCAACAGGGCTTTCGCCGTTGGTAATCTGATTCCGAAGCAACTTGCGAATTACTTCCACGGGAACAGCACCCGTGCCGATACTCATCTTCAAGGATGTTTTTGCGCTTTTTGGGCCGGCGCTCTTTAGCGTACTGAGCTCGATGTAGCTCGGCGTGATCTTGGTGATCCCTTGAACAAAGTTCTTCGAGTTGTCCTTCGGCGTCGAAGCATTGATAACGCGATGCCCATACTCATTGAATGGGTAAGCGCGATTCAAGATTCCCACACCTGACTTTTTGTCGATGGCATCCTGCCAAATCGGGAATTCGAGTTCCGTGAAGTTGAGCGGAACCGGTTCTTCATTAACGATATGTTTCTTGCCTAGGAAAACTCGGCGAAGACCATTGTCCACCACGTAGCAACTTGCTCCAGAATCTGGGGGAACCCGCATGGTGCTGTAGCCATTGACGGCAAAGATCTCCCCTTCGAAACGATGGCCAGACTTCACGTTCACTGTAACCGGCAAACCTCGCAACTGAGCACAAACGGAACCCGGCACGCTAACAACGATCGCGAACAGCAACATCGCTGCCATCAGCGTCAGCACATTTGAAGATTTCTGTTTCAAAGCCATCTCAACGGTCTCCTATTTCTGCCCGGCATTACATTATAGTGTATCGGACTAACCTAGGAGCAAAACCATCGCAAACGCGCCCGACAACTTACCCGTACGCGAGAATCACATTTGGGTTTCCCGTCGTTTGATTTATGGACAGGCCGCACTGCTTGGCGTTTCGGCCGCTACTTTTTTCATGCTGGGCATGATGGTTGGCAACTTAACGTCGACTTCTGGATCAAATCAAAACGCGAGTCAAACGTTCGCTGCGTATGCGGAAGACTGCCGAGTCTCCGGCATCGTCACCTATCGCAGCAACGGAAATGAGTTGCCGGACACAGGTGCGGTGGTGTTTCTCTTTCCAAGAAAGTCGTCGCCTGAAAAACGTCAGACCCCCGGATTGGTGATGCCCAACACATTCGTGGCGTTGGACAACCCTTCGATCGAAGCCATTCACAACGCCGGCGGCGCCGTTGTCCGAGCAAACACGGACGGCGAGTTCGAAGTCGTGGTGGACCAAAACCGGGAGTACCGATTGCTAGTGGTTTCAAAGAATCGAACGCCGCAGGGCAGTGCGCTGACCGATCCTCAGCAAATGTTGCTTGAGTCCTGGTTCTCGCCAGCGGAGAAGCTTATTCGCGACAACGATTTCCGCTGGCAAGACGTGAGCGGAAACGCGGAACGTGTGGATGTAGGTCGAATCGAATTCAACTAGGCAACGCATACAATACGTCGTCTTACAAAAGCATGTTGGCCGCCCCCAGTGTGTTTGGATTTTGGGCGTTTTGCGATCCTTGAGCGGCTTTGATTAGTATTCGATTAGCGCAGATTAGTGTTCCCGAGAACATGGCGGTGTCAAACACGAATCTTCACGAATCTGACGCTAATGCAGGCGGTCGCAATTGTCCGCATGCACGGTCGACCAACATCGTTTAACGGCAAGGAAATTCGGCGCGACTTATTTGGCTGGTCACGTTCCTTGCGCTGACAACTGATTTCGTTGTTTGACGTCTTTCGCGCTTCGTTTGCGGCGGTGACGCTAAAACTCCCGTTAGGCTTGGAATTACGCGGATGCCGATGAATGATCCAGCGCCAGGCTGGCTTCAAAACTCAGCTTGAATTTGCGTGCGAAACAGTGTGCCGTCGTCGCCAACGAGAATGTCAGATGCCGTGTTGTTGAGTGGACTTCCGTCAAGGACAGTGACGTCGAATGAACATTTCAGCTTGTAATTGTTTTCAAGCGGATACCAGTTCACGCCGGCCGCATACTCAGAACCGCCGCCAATGAGTCCGCGAATCTGTGAATAGCGGAAATTGACATCGAGTTTTTGCGGGACGAGGAATCTACCGCCTTCTACATAAAAGCCACGTTGCATCAGGCTGTCGACCGGAAGCGGACCATCGGCTTCGAAGTCGTCTAGCCATCGCATGAAAACCTCGGAATTGGCACTCCATCCACGCCATTTGGCTGCAAAGTCGACTCCGTAGAACAACGTGTTGAATCCGGAAACCCTCACTCCCGGACTCAATGCTCCAACTTGACTCAAACGCGTACCATCGGACAATCGAATAAAATCGGCTTCTAATTGCGGAGTGCCCAAAGCATTTGAGGTAATGGGGGAATACACAAAGGAATGACCGAATCGGACCAACGGGCAATCGTTGTTGTCGAAGTCAACAAGTTGGCTGCCATAGTCCCCGTTCGGGTCGAAGTATTGTGTGAACGCGTAGGTAAGTTGATCGTCCGTAGTGAGGTTCGGAAGGTTGCTCGTGCGGTAACCATTTCCGATCATCGCTTCGTAATGCCCTGTGTCTCCGATCTTCCCAATTCCAAACAAGCCAATGGTTCGGTCAGGGCGGAAAAAGTCGTTCGCAATAGGACGATCAATAAACCGCGTACGCCGCGCTCCCAGCAGCCATTGGCGGCCAGCGGTGACTTTGCGTTTACCGAATTGCACGCTGAATCGATCACTGAATTTCCAAGACCACCAGTAATCAAAGAAATCGACGCCGTGTCCGCCGTCGGTGTCCCCGTCGAGATGATAGAAATAGCTCAATCGCTCGTCTAACGCATTGCCCTTGAAGTAGATACGTGCACGCTCGATATCAAGCGAGTTTCGGTTACGAACCGGACGAGTCACGTTGGCGTTGTCGGTCCATTCGGTCACTTCGCGGGCGAAACCGTGATGCCGAAATTGAATCCAACCGTTGATCCGCAGACTAAAGGGAGTCTTCTTTTTGTCGAAAGGCAGGATTGCGAAACCCTTGTCGTAGTCGGCGTAGAATTTCAGCTTTTTGAATTCGTCGTCGGAAGCCTGTTTACCGGGCTTAACGACCTCTTCAACAATGACCGGTAGTCGACGCGTCTCTGGCTCGGTTCCTTCGTTGGTCTCGCCGGGGCCAAGCCCTTCGAATATCGACATGTAAACAGACGTTTCCGAATCTTCCACGGAATCATCTTGCAAATCCGTAAAGGTCGCTCTGATGGAAGGAATGCCATTCAGGGTCGCAACAGGAGCACTGCCAGAAATCAGCGAATCGGTTTGACCGAATGCTTCTGCATGCAGCGACAGCAATAAGACCATCAACGCTAAGAACCTGAGTCGCATCCGAATTTCTCAATCGAGTGAACGGAATAATCGGCGTATACGTTAATACTTCACTAACCCGCATTATTCCTACCTGTTTCGAATCGACTACTTGGTGAGCAAGTTGAAGCAATTTATGTCACGAACGCCGAATATTTGCTCTCGTTGAGGTTTCTTTTGCCCTCTGAAACCCCAACCCGTTCACACTGGAAAGATTGGGGGCAATGCGCAAAACTCCTCCTCATTGTTGTCTGACATTGCTACTTTGGTGACAAAGTGACTGCCCAAGAATTCGCACCCTTTGAACAAAATGCAATCATCGCTTCCGGCGGCCGACTACAACTGATGCCAGACGTCGTCTGGCATCGCCATAGGAGCTTTCACGATCTCCAGTCGATTCAAATACTGAATCACAAGCGGCAAGGCGCGGTCCGGCATGTCGAATCCTTGGTCCCAGATCGTCGCCGAGAACCACATCTCTGTTTCGTGAACGTCTAAACCATAGCGATCAGCGATCACGGTGACGGCGTCTTCGCGCTGCATCAGATCGACACACTGCCGATTGAGGACTTCAAGCAGGCAACGTAATTCGTCACCGTGCTGTTCGAGCACTTCTTTCCGGACGCAAATCACGAACGCTGGCCAGACTGTTTTTCGAACACCTAAAAGTCGGAACTCTCCGTTGTTGACGTAGGGATCCGTGGTGACTTTCTCCCAAAAAAAGACTTCGGCGTCACCGTCTGCGAGCGCTTTACGAGCCCCGTCGAGACCTCCGACAATTTCAAATTTCGGCGAACTGGAATCCCAGCCTCGTTCCGCAGCGTCAACGATCGACATCAAGTGAGAGCCCGATCCTTCGCGGCTGATCGCGTACTTTCGGCCTTCAATTTGGTCAATGGTTTCGATGTCAGAATCGGCCGAAACATGAATGCCCCAAACCAGCGGTGACTCAACGTAAGTCTTCACAATCTGTGACGGGTTGCCTTTGAGAATATCAGCCACGGCGCCCTGAGTGAGCACGACTGCGATGTCCGATTTCCCCTGACGTAGCGATTTCATCATCGCGCCGGTGCCACCAGGAAAGTCTGTCCAATTGATTTCGAATCCGACCTCTGCAAAGGCTCCAGATTCGATCGCCATATGCCACGGAAAATTAAAATGCTCGGGTACCCCGGCAACGTTCAGCTTCAACATAAAAAAGTACTCGAATCGAACGGATCAAATGGTGGTGATTAACCGAATCGCTCGTCGCGAACGTCCTTGGAACGCGAAAACAACTCAAATAGCTTTTCGGAATCGCCAGCATCGATTAGCTGCTCAAGCGAATCCAGTTTCTGTCGATAGAGGGACGTCATCTCCAATATCGCATCACGATTGTACATGCAGATGTCCCGCCACATGGTGGGGTCACTGGATGCAACCCGCGAGGAATCACGAAATCCACCTGCTGCAAACTCAAATATCTCGCTGACATAGGTCGTTTTCGCCACGGTTTCAACCAGGGCGTAGGCCAGCACGTGTGGTAGATGGCTGGTCGCAGCAAGGACTTGATCGTGCTGCTGAACACTGAGTGTTTGAACGATCGCCCCGCAAGCTTGCCACATTTGAGTCACCGTTTCGACTGCCGTGAGATCAGTCGTTTCGATCGGAGTCAGGATCACTTTGTGATCAACATACAAAGTGGGATCCGCGTATTCGACGCCGCTCTTCTCGCGACCTGCAATCGGGTGACCAGGCACGAAGCGATCCGGCAAACAACCCAAGGCACTAATCGCAGCGTTGACAACGGATGCTTTGCAACTTCCACCATCGGTGATAATCACCTGATCGGTGATGCAATCGCGGATCGAGGTGAGTACTGACTCGATCGCCCCGACAGGCGTTGCTAGAAAGACCAGTTCGGCGTCTTTAACGGCTTCGCAGGGATCGAGCGACCAGTCATCGATGACGCCAAGTTCCTTGGCGCGTTTTAAGTGGCTTTCATTGCGGCTACAGCCAACGATTTTGTTGCAGAAAGATTTGTCTTTCAGAGCAAGCGCCAGCGAGCCACCGATAAGCCCCACACCAAAAATACAGATTTTTTCCATAAGACGATTTTATCTGGAGAATGGAAAATGCTCTACCGGCCGGTATGGGATTCCTCTTGGGCGAACGGCTGATTGTAGAACGGCCGCCCTACTTGGGCTTGGCGGTTTCCCAGCCGAGAGCAAGTTGGTCGCTTAATTGCTTCAACAACGCCTTGTGTTCAGCTTTGCCGGCGACGTTCACATTCTCATCTGGGTCGCTATGCAGATCATATAGCTCAACCGCTTTGACGTCACCTCCGGCTGCGCCTTCGATGTGATCCCAATTTCGCCATTCAATATAGTGATACTGCTTTGTCACCATCGAGTGGCCCATGTATCGTTGCTTGTCCGGGCTAACACGAGGGTTGCGGTGGAATTGACTGAATGCGGCAGCTTTGAACTGCTGCTTTGGATTTTTTAGCAACGGCTTCAGACTGACGCCTTCCATGTCCGCTGGAATCGGTATCCCGGCAGCGTCGCAAACGGTGGGGTACAAATCAACCAGCTCCACAAGTTGATCGCAAGCCACGCCTTTTGTTGATACGCCGGGAACGCGGATCTGGAGCGGAACACGCAAATCGATGTGGTAGTTGGATTGTTTGCACCAGCTGCCGTGTTCTCCGAGCTTCCAACCGTGGTCTCCCCAAATCACAACAATGGTATCGTCTTCCAACTCCAGATCCTTCAGCCCTTGCAACAGCTTGCCAAGGCACGCGTCAACGAAACTGACCGAGGCATAGTAGCCGTGCTTGAGCAGGCGAGCTTCATGTTCGGTAAGCTGCGCTTCGGCCGGATGCTTAACGTGTTCTAGGTCGTAACAGCCTTTAAGTTCATAGCAAGAGTTCATTGCCAACGCTGGCGCGTCCTTAGGCAAAAATGGATTCGTAGCCAACGATAGTTTTTCCCGGTCATAGAGGTCCCAATACTTTTTCGGCGCCACGAAAGGAAGGTGCGGTCGGTAGTAACCCAATGCTAAAAAAAATGGCTTGTTTCCCTTCTTGAGTCGTTTCATGGTCTCGATCGCCAAGTCCGTTTGAGCACCGTCATAGAACTCGTTGTCGGGCCCTTCAAATGATTCGGTAGAGCGGCCATAAGCCCATCCATCAGCATATCGGTTTGGGTTCTTCGCCAGACGTTTTTCACGAACCGCTGCCAATTCTTCGTTCAAGCCTGCGTCGTGGTAAAAAGATTCAGGCTCGCGGTCAATCATTTCCGGCGTCATGTATTTTTTTGGCCGCAAATCCGGTTCGTCAAACGACACTCGGTCAGGCATGTGGTTGTGGAAAATCTTGCCCATCGAAACGGTATGGTAGCCGTACGTTTTGAAGTGTTGTGGCAGCGTCACGACATCCGGTAGATTAATTCGAAACTTCCCTTTCAAATCCCAAACACGCGTCGAATCTGGCCGGAGCCCAGTCATCACGCTGGCTCTCGATGGAGCACAAACCGCCGCTTGGCAATAAGCTCGCATGAACGTCGTCGACGATTTGGCAAATTCGTCAAAATTTGGCGTTTTGATTTCCGGGCATCCATAACAACCTAGTTCCGGACGAAGATCGTCGACCGAAATGAACAACACGTTGGGTTGTTGACCATTTAGAGTCTTTGAGAAAATGCTCAAAGCCAGCCCCACCACGACGGCCGTTCGAATTGATAAAGTCAAGCGATTAATTTCAACCTCGAGTTCGAGTACGATTTTAGAAGCAGTTTAATGTAACGAAAACCAACGCACAGAACAAACAAAAGGATTGAATCCAAACCGAGGATACTTGGCACGAATGGCACTGCCGCCTGTACGACCGGGAATTGAGTCATGCCACATGCTTGAGTTCTTCGATGGGTTTTTGTCTTGGTTTTATCAGCCGCGGTGAATTCAAATCTTGAGTTTTCCAATTGAACCAAACAGCGGCCGAACTCATAGGAGAGGGAGTATTGAGCACGAGCTATTGAGAGCAATGCGTTAGCCAAATCCAGCGATCGTTCTGCGCATAAAAAAGTGAGCGAATTCTGTGCAGGATCCGCTCACTTTCAAAATCATATCCTACGCACGAAACTGCGGCTCATTCCTTTAAGCCACAGTCGCACATCGTGGACCATGTCCGCTTAGGCTACCGCTTTCAAAGCCATCGCTGGCACTGGCTCGCGGATCAGGTCAATGAATTCTTCGAAGATGCGAAGGTCCAAAGCTGACGCGGCATCGTTTTCTGGGTGGAACTGAGTTCCAAGAGCAATCCAATCCGGCATTTCGCTTTCGACGGCTTCGACAACACCGTCGGGGCAACGAGCTGTCACAGCAAAGCCGCTCGCAACTTCGTCGATCGCCATGTGATGTCGGCTGCTCACGCGGATTTCTCCGTCGCCGTAAACCCGCCCCATCAGAGAATCAGCAACGACTTCCAAACCGTGACGATGATTTGGATCCTGCGGGTCTTTGTGTGGGATTGCTGAAGTGAGATCATCTGGAATGTGCAAGAAAAGATTTCCACCCATGGTCACATTCAACAATTGCATGCCAACGCCAATGCCAAAGATCGGAGTTCGGCTGTCGGCGATCATCGACATCAACATTCGATCAAACTTTTCGCGACGGACATCCATCTCCCGAACAGCCGGGTGCAACATAAATCCATCGCGACGAGGATCTAGATCTGCGCCGCCAACCATTACAAAACCATCAACAGTCTCAAGAATCTGGGCAATGTCATCTTCATTGGTCGTTGGCGGGACGATCAATGGGATACCGCCCGAGCGAGCGATGCTGTCATAGTATCCGGCGGTGACAACCGAGAAAGAAGGCTGGTTGCCTTTGGCTTGGCGAAAGTCAGCGTTAAGCCCGATGATTGGTTTGCGTTGCATAGCGTGTATCTCCTTAAGGTCGCTCGTCTTGAGCATTCGTCACGAGTTTTTCGTAACTGGGAATTCGTTGGCGTTTTGGAGAGTACAGATAAACGCAGAAGATTCAGCACGTCTTGTCCAGATCCACCCTGATTTGGATTCGTGTGTGATTGAGCAATGTGATTTGGTAAGTTCGTTACCAATCCGACGAGCCCGTCCTAAGCGTTTGTCGGTATCCTCCCAGAAGTTTTGAATAGGTCGTAAGTCTTTCACGACGTAGGTGATTCTTCAGTCTCCGAATTCCCTGTCAACGAAATCTGTTCATCTTCTAAAGAAAATCGATGCTTGCACACGATGTTGTACCGCTGGCACGAAGGTGCTATCGTTTTCGCGACTGTTTAACCTGAGTGAATTGAAGGTCCGAGCCAATATCTGCCAGCCAAGGGACCTCGAAAGCGAAATTAACTCTGTTTTTTTTGACACTATCCTGTGCCGACAAGCATACTTAACGCCATCAAAATTTCGTCTCGTCCGGTAAAACGCGAGCTTTTTACATGGAAACTGATTTCATCGAGGGCGAGTACGGGCTTAGGCTAAAGGAAATCGTTGGAGCGGATGCCTTCGATTCAGTCATCGCCAGTTTTTCGGATCCAAAGCTGACTTCGTTTCGAGTCAACACGATTCGTGGACCGGTTGAACAAGTCAAACCCGCGATCGCAGCCTTGAATATCTCGCTTTCGCCAGTTCCATGGTGTGAGCAAGCGTTTACGGTGTCTCCCAAAGATCGATCGACGCTGACGCACAGCGATCTGGCTGCTTCGGGCGAGATCTACGTTCAAGGCCTGTCGAGCATTTTCGCAACGACCGTGCTCCGCCCCGAACCTGAGCAATGGAATCTCGATTTGGCGTCAGCGCCAGGCGGCAAGGCATCTCACATGGCTGCGTTGATGGACAATCGTGGCAAGCTTTCGGTTGTCGAGCCCATCAAGCCGCGGATGTACCGCTTAGCCGACAATCTGAAACGGCTAGGAGTGACGATTTCAAGAACTTATTTAATGGACGGACGTAAAGTCGGCCGCAAAGTTCCTGATCGATTTGACTGTGTGATGCTGGACGCTCCGTGCAGTGGCGATTCTCGAATTCGCGGCAACAAACCCGATTCGTGGAGGTTTTGGAGCGAAAGAAAAGTCGGCGAACAGGCTCGGAAGCAGAAAGGGCTGATCGTTTCGGCATTTGAGTCGCTCAAGCCGGGAGGCACGTTGCTGTACTGCACATGCAGTTTTGCACCGGAAGAAAACGAAGCGATTGTTTCCCATCTGATGCAGAAAACCGATGGCGACGCGAAGCCGGTTGCAATCGAAATGCCGTTCGACAATTGGCAACCGGGTTTGCAGTCGTTTCGCGGGCATGAGTTTGGTGATGCAGCAGCCCTCTCGCGGAGAATTTTGCCCAATGAGATGTTCGATGCTTTCTTTCTCGCGAAGTTTGAGAAGTAGTCAGAGAAATCTCAACCCGAAGTCTCAGCTTCGAAGCTGCACACTTTGCCTGAAAATTCGGATTCTATCTGGAAATAACCAGTGAAAACCGAAATTGCGAAGCGTTTCAATACAAGCCCGAAGCGCCAGCGAGTGAGTCGAAAATCCATGCAATTATTCACTCGCTGGCGCTTCGGGTTTGTATTTGTGTAACTTCAAAAAGTGTCAGCCAGGTGCCGCAGAGCCGCGTTTGCTAAAGAGGAGCGTGTGCCGCAAATCGCGCACCAACAATGCCCCCAGAATCCAAGCCCCGCGCAATCCCACGCTACAGCTTCATGACTTTTCGCTGATCTTCGATCTCATCCAGAGAGTAGAGCTTTCCAGTCCCGCTGCCTTTGCAACCTTCGCAGGTATCCGCCCACGTCTCAGGCGACTTGAGATTACTGTCCCAAAATGGCCACGTCTTGCACTGGCGAGGCCGGGCTCCATAAACATTGCAGTTTCGATTCGCGCCGTCGAAGAAAACACAATCTCCGTTTGGAAACTCTTTCAAACTCTTACGAATGCCGACCTTGCGGACAAAGTGTTCCTCGAACTCTTCGACCTCCATTTCGATCGATTCGGCCAACGCCGCAATTTCGTCCTTGTTGACCCAGACGAATCCCGGGGCGCCAGTGCAGCAGTCTCCGCAGCCCGAGCATGTAAATTTTAAGCCGCCTTTGTACCAGAGTTCGCCTTCTGCTTCTTTTGCCACGTCACTATCGCTTTCTTTCAAGGGGATTCCAGTCCCCGATTATCGACAAGCCCCAGATTATTGGTAGTGCTGAGTGTCTTCTGATCGATGAAAAACTCGTTTAACGAAATTCCGTGGTCGCGTAATTCGTCAAGACTTCCGACCGCAAAACGAATCTCTTGACGAGTTCCGCAACGTTTCCCGACGCTGAACGGTATTGATGTCAAACGAGAATGGCCGGTTTCCAGCATCCATCAAGCAAAACCTGCAATGTGAAACTATTCCGGTTGTCCGTGGCGTATCAATCAGGCAAAAACGGATCGTGATTCGCATTCTACCAAACCGGTTGTGAACGCCGATTGATTCTGAAATCGTGGTTTATTGGATCGCCAGCTTCCGATAAATGGGATTGAGTCGATTTTGGTCGAAGTAACTGCAGGCCCATTCTCAGCAAAGCAAACCGATGAAAACAATTTCTCTTTCGGCATTGATCCTGATTACTGTTCCGTTTCATGTCCTTGCACAGGACAACGAAGCGAACAGCTACTTCGTGCAAACTCCCGTTCAGTTCGAGCAAACGGTAAATCACATCACTCAATCCCAAACGCAGTCAACGCGCAAGGCAACGACACCACAGCTAAATCTTCTAGTCGTCGTTGGCTCCACAGGGGTAGCCGAAGTCGCTCCGACGATCCAATGGGGCACCAAGCTTCAGCCGATCCAACAATTCGAGTTTGAAACACCGAAAGTCTCTTCGACAGACTATCTTAATTCTGGCGACGAATTGATTTCAGGAGTCACCAGCGATACGTTGCCAACAATCCAACAGGCAACCAAACTGCAGGATTATTTTGGAGGCGACTTCAAACCGCGGTCTGCGGTTAGGATTCCGATTCCCAACAACAACATTCGCGTAGCCTCAAACCAAAACGCAAGATTTCAGCAATTTCAGATTAGGCAGCCTGAAGTCTCTCCGGAGGCCTTTCCTGGAGCACACGATGTGGTTAAGCCATCACCACAGAACACCTTCCAAGCTCCAGCGCGAAACCAGCAGGTCATTGAAAGCGTACCACCTTCGCCAGTTTCTAATCGCGAACACAGAGGGTTCTTCGCGGGAGAATCAGAATCCGCTTCATTGGATCATCTGCGAATGTCACAACAGTCTGAATCATGGGAAGAAAAACCCAACACCATGCGTAACATCGGGGATCACTTTTCACCCGGTGGAGAGCCGTTTGCTTTCCGAGGTGTCGTGGGGGAACCAAACTTCTTCGGGGTTGACCGGCTTGCGTGCTGCGACGAATGGTGTGGTTTCTGCAACTGCGGTGGCCTCAAAGCCAACCCAGGCCATCTCGGACTTCCTTGGCTTCGCAGCAAAGAGAATTGCGATGCTGCAAAGAAAATCTGTGGCAAGCATTGTGGGCGCAATGCGGGCAATTCTTGTGGCTGCCCGGATTGCAGCAACTAGCGCTCCGGTCCGTCAGGGCTGACTCGTTCAGTTTTCGTGGGTACATGCTTCTCGCTGCCGTGTGCATGAATACGCAAGCGTAAAGTATGACACCCATCAATTCAGTTTGAATGAACGATCGGTCCCGGTTTGATGGATTCGAAGCCAAGGCAAGCCCGCAGCACCCTTCCGACTTGTATTTGAGTTTGTCATAGAGAGCTTGGCTCGGCTAGAACCTTAAAACTTCAAGAGTCGCTTCGATTCTTCCAGCAAGAATTCGTGATCCATGAACGGCTCGTAGCTAATGTCTTGCCAGCGAATCCGACCTTGCTTGTCGATCAGGAACGTGCCGTGCAGCGGCTGCGATTCGAAATCGTCATGGGCTCGAAAAGCCTTAAAGATGTCTAAAGCAGAATTAGAAGCCAAACGCATTGGCATCTTTCCATTATAGTCGTCAAGCGACTTGCTGAGCCCTGACTGATCGTCGCTGCTGAGCGCAATCATTTTGATGCCGGCGTCTTCAAAGTCGCCGACTCGCGGACCGAAAGCCTGCAGTTGCTCGGCACAGTGCAAACAGCCATGCCCAAGATAGAAAATCATCAGGTAATTTTCGCCTGCGAATTTCTCCGATGAAGCGACTTCGTTAGCCGCGTCCAGCACTTTCCATTTTGGAGCCTGTGGAGCTTCCCAGTGGACGGGGCCGAGCGAATCAAGGGAAGGACGAAAGTGAGCTTTGATTCTCGTGTCACCCTTGCTACGAACCCACGAGGATTCGACGTTGCAGGACTCCGCGAGAGAGTCCAGTCGCGAGAAAATTTCAACAGATCGATCGGCACCAATTGCGACTTTGCGAAGTTCTTCAAAGCAAGACTCCGCTTTCTCGAGATCGCCGTTAAGGAACAGGCAATACGCGAGTCGAGCCAGTGGGATACTTTGGTTCGTGCGTTTCTTGACTTGGTTACGAAGCGCCTCGAGCCCCTCTTTCGTTTCGCCACCGAGGAATCGGAGCTCGGCAAGCCAAGATTCGTCTTCGCCTTTGGCACCACTCAGCAACTTCTCCGCTTCGACGTAGTCCAATTCCGAAACCAAACGGTATCCTTCAATCGCTTTGATCGCCTGCGCGATCGACTTTTTGCGTTTAGTCAACTTTTCGGCGTCTTTTTTGGCCGTTTTGTACTCCTTGCCAATTGCTTTGCGATCAATCTTCTTTGGCTCAGCTTCGTCATGGTCATCGTCGTCGTCATCTCCCGAAGGTTCGTCCTTTGCTTCCAGTTGTCCCTTCAATGATTTGACCAGTTCATTGGCTTCTCCAGAGTCCGTGACTGTCTTTTCAGAAAGCTCGTTCAACAATTCCGTGAACCGTAGTTCGTCTTCAGATTCACCGTTAATTGCTGCAAAGCAGCCTTGCAATCGCAATGCAGCGATGTCCTCATCGACTCCTAGATTAGAAAAACATCCTTTCTCGACGACTTCTTCGAGTCGCTCATACAGATGAAACTCACGCAGCACTTGCGTGATACGTTTCTGACCATAAACGGCACTTCCCGAACGATCCAAACCAAACCCATTGAATCGCGGATGCCTTGGAAGCTCAACCAGATTCATCGCAAGGTCCAAAGCATCGTTGGCTCGTCCGAGGAAGACATAGTTTCGCGTGAGCCATTCATTGTTGTGAGCGTAATTGTGAATTTCGTCGGGAATGACGTGGTCGGTGGTCATGTGACGATGATCTGTCCGCGCGGAAGCTTCTTGGTAGTAGACAGCTTCATCATAGCGGTTCAATCGTGAGAAAATGTGTCCTGGCATGTGCCACATGTGAGCAATCGAAGGTGACGCAAGGCCGCTCATTCCGGCTGACTCGAGGGCCACTTCTGGCTTGCGACGATCCCACAGGTGAATGCGATAGTGATGTGCAGGGTGCATCGGATTGACTGCGAAGATCTCTTTCAGCAAAGATTCCGCAGCGACGTAGCTACCGATCTGCCAACCCGCGCGAGTGTTGTACCAGATGCGATGAACGACCAAAGCTTTTGCTTCGATGTCGTTGGGGAACTGGATCACGATGTCCTCGAGGTCTTTTAGATATCGAGCTGCACGTTCCTTCTTGTTAGCGTCTCCAACAAGTTCATACTCGTTCTCGTCTTTCTTGGCATCGTCTTTCTTGGCATCGTCTTTCTTGGCATCGTCTTTCTTAGCATCGTCTTTCTTAGCATCGTCTTTCTTAGCATCGTCTTTCTTTTTCTTCTCGCCATGCAAGTATCGATGCAGTGCTTTGATATACAGCTGCTCGCGGGCCGACGCGTTTTCCATTTTCTCAAACGCCTCCTGCACGAATCCCGCGGCACGTTCTGGTTTCTCAAACGTCGCCAGTGCGGCTCCCCAATAGGCCATGGCACAATCCGGATCGATCATTGCGACCTGCCGGAAAGAACGTTCGGATTCCAGATCCCAGAATCCGTGAAGCTGCCCGACGCCCTGATTGAAGAACTTGCGGGCTTGATCCGAATCGGTCGTTATTTCAAAATCGACCTTCCCCGTCCCGCCGAGGATTCGAGCACCTTGTCGCGCCCCCTCATTGAAGGCACTTCCGTGAAATGAATGCCCGGCGAGCACCTCTGCCAATGGGTCATCGTCCACTTTTGCTTCCTGGGCGGAAGCGTTTCGACAGATGGAACTGGACAGACACGAAAACGCGACCAACATGTAGAAGATCGTTTCAACGCGACGACGTGGCTGACTTGGGCTCGTAATGGGTTTCAACGGAAAGCTCCCTTATACCTATCTAAAGTGAAAATTACGGCGAACAGCGCATCTGACTTTCAAAATCCATCGATAACTATTCTAATCCGCGATTCGCTGGATGACGATCAGTAAAAACTAATTGTCGCGGACCACCTATTTTCACCACGTCACAAGAAACTGATGGCCACCACCAATAACTGGACGCCGGGAAGCTGGCAACAAAAAATCGTTCTGCAACAGCCGAACTACCCTGATAGTGAGCAACTTCAGGAATCATTACAGCGTCTTGCAAAGCTGCCTCCGCTGGTCACCAGTTGGGAGATTGAGAATCTCAAAAGTCAGCTGGCCGAGGCTGCCGAAGGAAGAGCGTTTTTGCTCCAAGCTGGAGACTGCTCTGAAAGCCTCGAAGACTGTGACAACGATTCGATCGTTCGCAATCTGAAAGTCCTGATGCAGATGAGCTTCGTGCTGATTTACGGCGGCATGAAGAAAGTTATCCGGGTCGGTCGCGTTGCTGGCCAGTACGCCAAACCGCGGTCCAGCGATACCGAAACTCGCGACGGCCTAACGCTGGAAGTGTATCGTGGCGACATCGTGAATCGATCCAGATTCACAGAGTCTGATCGCAAACCGGACCCTGAGCTTTTGCTTCGTGGCTACGAGCGCGCAGCGCTGACGCTAAACTTTATTCGTGCACTTTGCGGCGGCGGCTTCGCTGACTTGCGGCATCCCGAAAACTGGGCACTTGACTTCACCGGTGATACGACACAAGCGGACAAGTACCATCGCATGGTGGATTCGATCACCGACGCGCTGCAATTCATGGAAATCGTTCGCGGGGCTGAATTCAAATCTAACGATTCAGTCGATGTGTTCACTTCGCATGAAGGTCTGCACCTCAACTATGAGCAGGCTCAGACGCGTCGCGTTCCACGCCGCGACGGCTGGTACAACATGAGCACTCACTTTCCTTGGATCGGATACCGCACTCGAGACCTCAACGGGGCTCACGTCGAATATTTCCGTGGTATTTCGAATCCCATCGGAATCAAAGTCGGGCCCAAGTTCGAAGCGGATGAGTTGGTCGCGCTGATCAAATCACTCAATCCAAATGACGAAGCCGGTCGCATTACGTTGATACATCGCTATGGAGTCGACGAGGTGGTGAATCGTTTGCCAGTGATTTTGAATGCCGTTGCTGACGCGAATCTTCGAGTCCTCCACACCTGCGACCCAATGCATGGGAACACGTTCTCAACCAAATCTGGTATCAAGACACGTAGTTTTGACAAGATCGTGGATGAGGTTCAGCAGCAATTCAGGATGCATCGTGAACACGGCACGATTCTTGGCGGAGTCCACCTTGAGATGACTGGGGATAACGTAACCGAATGCATTGGTGGCCAGTCTCAGATCGGAGAACCCGACTTGGTAAAAGCATACAAGAGTGCCGTTGACCCTCGTTTAAATTACGATCAGTCGATGGAATTGGCATTCCTCATTGCGGATCAATTGAAGGCTAGTCACAATGCGTAGCAAGAAACGCGATTGATGTCGGGCCCGAGCGCCTGACATCGACCGGCTTGTTCCCTTTTGCCCAAAGCAGTTATGAAATCGACTTCTCGACAGAAAGATTCGCTTAGCGAGCTGGTCGAAACTTGCGAAGGGCTGCTGGGCTACCACTTTCAAAACAAGGGATTGATCTCGGAAGCCATTACGCATTCTTCGTTTGCTGAAAAGCGAGTAAATTCGTACGAGCGACTTGAATTCCTTGGCGATTCGATTCTCGGGTTCGCCGTTTGTGAGTACCTCTTCCATCGCTATCCAAATTGGTTGGAGGGCGACCTGACAAAAGTCAAATCAAATGTCGTCAGCCGACAGACCTGTGCAAAAATTGGCATGGATCTTGGCATCGACAGGATTTTGGTCGTTGGAAAAGGCGTCGGAACGTTGGGGCGAGTGCCTTCTTCGTTGATCGCGAACGCGTTTGAGTCAATCGTCGGAGCGATCTATCTGGATGGCGGCATTGAAGCAATCCGCGAATTCCTGCTGCCGCTCATTGAACAGCATGTCGATGAAGCCGTCGCTGGTCGTTTGGAAATTAACTACAAGAGCGAGCTGCAACAGTATTCTCAAAAACGTTTCAGCGTTCCTCCAAACTATCGCGTCGTTGATGATCGCGGCCCAGATCATGAAAAAGAGTTTTTGATCGAGGCAATTGTTCACAGGCAAACTTACTCACCGGCTTGGGGCTCGAACAAAAAGGAAGCTGAGCAGCGTGCCGCAGCGAATGCATTGGCAGAGCTAGACGGAAATGAACCACCGATTTCCCAACAGAGTTAGTGGTTTCTCCAACCTGAATTGACGGGTAAAAAATGAAATCGCAGTGGCGCGTGAGGAGCAATCGCTCCCTTGAACTTTTTGTCGCCAACGGTGAATTCATCCTCGACTCCATGATTCATTGCGAGTGGAGGAAACGCAAAACTCCTCAGTTCAAACAAATTGAATCACCCTTCGTCCCATAATCGTGTTTGCAACCCAACGGCTTTTGGTGCTAGACTGACGCACAGAGAAGCGCTACCGGGGCCAGACGATTTATGTTCGGTTTGTTGAGGTTGGAGCCTTCATGATGCCTGACGAAGACAAAACGAGTGACATCCCTATTGATCCTCCTTTGGAAATCGATCCTGGCGAAGGTGAATTGGCGTTCAGCTATGCTTTCGACGAGCCTGAAGCGACGCGATCCACGGCTTCAAAGGATCCACTTGAATCTCTCAACATCGATCAAATCGGTCGTTACCAGATCAAGCGTTTACTCGGCCGAGGCGGGTTTGGCTCTGTCTATCTCGCTCGCGACCAGCAACTTGACCGCCTCGTTGCGATCAAAATCGCCCATCCAGAATTGGTCAAAATTCCCGCTGACGCTTCCATGTACATGGAAGAAGCCAAAAACGTCGCCAGACTGGACCACCCTCATATTGTTCCAGTTCACGACGTTGGCGCGACCGCTCAAATTCCATTCTATTTTGTTTCCAAGTTCATCGATGGCTCGAATCTGGCTTCGACAATTAAAAGGACACAGCTCAGTTATGACGCCTCCGCCAGAATCGCTTCGACAATCGCCGAAGCGTTGCAGCATGCTCACAAACATGGCCTAGTGCACCGCGATGTGAAGCCTGGAAACATATTGATCGACAATGACGGCAATCCGTATTTGGTCGACTTTGGGTTAGCATTAAACGAAGACTCAACCGAAACGGCAGCCCGGTACGTCGGGACACCGACCTACACAAGCCCGGAACAGGCGCGAGGCGAGGGACACCGCGTAGACGGACGCAGCGACGTCTTTAGCCTTGGCGTCGTACTGTATGAAATGTTAACCCGAAAGCGTCCGTTTCGAGGTTCCCGTCGTGGCGACATTTTGCAGCAAGTCACCAGCTATGAACCTCGTCCGCCCCGTCAATACGACGAGAAGATCCCGAGAGCTTTGGATCGCATTTGTCGAAAAGCGATGGCTAAATTGGCAAGCGAGCGTTATGAGTCGGCTTTCGACATGGCCGAAGACCTCCATCACTTCTTGTCGAGACGTAAACTAACGGATGTAGCCACTCACGCTGATGCGAGTGCCGATCCTCAATCTCGGAACGTTGAGCATATTCAACAATCGGCAGAGCGATTGTCTGCTGGTTCCGAAACGCCAAACACACCATTGGCTACTGAAGGACCGGGAACACCGGAATCACAGCGATCAGAATCAGCCAGCTCAGATGGAATGTCGATCGTCCCTAAAGGTATTCGATCATTCGATTCCCATGACTCGGATTTCTTTCTTGAATTGGTCTCGGGCCCGCGAGATCGATACGGATTCCCTGAGTCGATTCGTTTTTGGAAAACAAGACTGGAAGAGCCGCAGCGCGACCGTACATTTCCGATCGGCCTGATTTACGGCCCATCGGGCTGCGGGAAATCCTCGCTTGTTCAAGCTGGACTGTTACCTCGCCTCTCAACCAACATCAAAAGTATATTCGTTGAATGCAGCGCAGAGGAAACGGAAAGCCGACTCCTGACGGCATTGCAAAGGCAATTCCCCACCTTGCCAAAAGATCGTAGCTTGGTCGAGCTAGTTAAGATGATTCGTAATGGATACGGACCTGCAGCGGGATACAAAGTCGTGATTGTCTTGGATCAATTCGAGCAATGGCTTCACACGCATTCCAAGGATATGACTGGAGAGCTTATTCAAACACTCCGCCAATGTGACGGGGCACGAGTTCAAGCAGTGATCATGGTCCGAGACGATTTCTGGATGGCCATGACCGGATTCATGCGTGAAGTCGAAGTGCGAATCTCCGAAGGCCATAACGCAGCAGCGGTAGATCTGTTTCCAGAGAGGCATGCCGTTAAGGTGCTCGAAGCGTTCGGACGGGCTTTCGGCACGCTTCCCAAGCATCCGGAAAAACTGCCTCAAGAGCAAAAGGCATTTTTGAAAAAAGCAGTCGAAGAGCTTTCCAACGATGGCAAAGTCATTTGTGTTCGCCTCGCATTGTTCGCAGAGATCATGAAATCGAAACCCTGGACGATTGAGGCACTTTCACAGGTCGGAGGCGCACGTGGTGTAGGCCTTAAATTCCTAGAAGACACCTTTGATGGAGCTTCTGCCCCACTTGCCTATCGCTATCACGAAGCGGCTGCACGCAGAGCACTTCAGCAACTCCTGCCGTCGCCGGGCCAGAGTATTCGTGGCCACACCAGAACCCGCGAGGAGTTGAACGTCGTCTCTGGGTATGCCGTCGGATCAAAAGACTTTGAAGAATTGATGACAATTCTTGATACAGAGGTACGTTTGGTGACGCCGAGCGACACCGTCGAACGACGTAGCAGAGATCAGGATACGCAAAATGAATCACCAGATCGGTTCCAGTTGACACACGACTATCTTGTGCATTCGTTGCGAACGTGGCTGACGCAAAAGCAACGAGAGTCTCCCGGGGGACGAGCGGAATTGTTGCTTGCCGAACGAGCGTCGCTGTGGTCATCGAAGCCCGAAAACCGACACCTTCCTACGCTGAGCGAGCACTCTCGTATCCGCTTGCTAACCAATCGGCAGCTCTGGTCCCAAGCTCAAAAGAAGATGATGGCGCGAGGACGTAGAGTTCATGGCTTGCGTCTGGCTGGATTTGGGTTGGCGATTGCCGCAACCGCGTTGGCGACCTTCGGATTTTGGAATTACTCCACGAATGAGCAAAAGCGTCTCAAGGCAGAATCAGTGGTAGAATCATTGGTTAGTGCCGATATTGGCGAAGTGAATCAGAAAGTCCAATCGTTGCAACCACTGCAAAAATGGGCCGATCCAATGATGGTTCAGGAATTCGCTACTGCGGAGGACGGAAGCAAGAAAAAGCTTAGGCTTTCGGTCGCGCTAGTCGACAAGGATCCACGCGCCAACAGCTACCTTCTTGAGCAACTTCCGCAACTTGATCTCTCCGAATTTTCATTGGTCCGAGACGTACTCAACCCAAGCAGTGTGTCCGTCGATTCACTGTGGAAAGTCGCTATGGACAAAACGCGTCCAACGGCACAACGGTTTCAAGTTGGTTGCGCAATCGCGTCGTATTCTCCCGACGATTCACGTTGGGAGCAGTTTCGAGAACCAATGGTTTCGTACCTCACGGCCGATGATGCTGCGGTTCCCTCGCGTCAACTTGGTGCCAGGATCGACATGCTGATGCCAGCCCAAGAACAGTTTATCGAGATCTTGAAACAGTTGCTGGCGGATGCCGATCAAGACGCAGCGGTGCGCGAGCGAACGGCGTTAGCCTTAGCTAGATTTTTTTCCGAACAACCGCAAGAGCTTTTGAATACCCTTTTGCTATGCCGCAGTCGAAACGAAATGCAGCCGATAATCGCAGCGATTTCTTCGCCAAATAAAGACATTTTGGATCAGTTGGAAGCGATTGCCGAAGAGGGACAGCAATCAATTCCAGAAATGGATTTTGAACCACGGCACCACGAAATCGGCATCGCAACTGCGACGCTGGCCCATTTTGGAAAGATTCATTCGTTGCTTAGGGCTCTTGAAAGTCCTCCTGGCCTTTCACGTTGGAATCGGTCGCAACAAAGCCTTACGAAACACTATCTCTCTGTGTTGCCGGTCGCCCACGAAACCGCTTTGGAGGCTTTGAATGATTCAAAATTGGACGAGGAAACTAGGCGGGGCTTGGTCGAGGCCCTAGGCCGACACGGCACTCAAGGACTGGCGTTAGCCCAAGTCGATACGATCTGCACAAAATTGGACAAGCTTTACAAAAACGAGCTGGATCCGGGAATCCACCAGACCGCTGCTTGGGCATTGACCCAGTACGGAAGAACTCCGTCGATCGCTCCCATCGCCCTCGCAAAACCGGGCAACCTATTGTCCGGGAGCGTCCGAGATTGGAGTGCTCTTATCGCCATCGCGGAGGAGGAGAAAGCGGAGGCCGCAGGACAATTTCTGGTGCGACGGAAAGAGTGGTTGAAGAGCCTGTCTGACCCCAATGAGGCGACGCTGGATCTGTTAGATGATCCGTCGCTTGTCTTTCGATTTCTCGTAGAGAGCACAGAGAATGTTTCATTTCGTGCCAACTTGAATGACGAGACCGCTGTTAAGAATCAACTTGAAAAAATTCGGAAAGTAGAGGGCGTCCAAGGGTATGCACTCGAACTCGATGGTAAGACTTCAATCGACTTCGGGGACGCGATTGAGTTCGAACGTGACGAATCATTTTCATTTGGAGGCTGGGTCTACAATCGCAGCAAGAGTAACGGCTGGGGTGGAATTGTCTCCAAATTTGACACAGCAAACGACGACCTTCGTGGCTTTGATCTTTGGTTCAATGGAAATAGGTTCTCATCCCATATCGTTCATGCAGAACCCAACAACTTTATAAAAGTGACCACCATAAAAGAAATGCCCTTGGATAGGTGGAACCACGTATTTGCCACGTACGATGGTACTTCAAAGGCAAGCGGTCTGAAAATATATCTTGATGGACAATTTGCACCGACCATCCCTAATGCAGACAACTTGGACGCCACAATTAAAACGGACGCGCCTTTTGTACTCGGCTCACGTCACAACAAATATTTCATGAATGGGTGGATCGACGATATCCGGGTCTACCGGCGGCAGCTTTCCAAATCTGACATCAAGACTATCTACGACGCTTCGATTGCCAAGATCTTACGAATATCAGAACCTGATCGGACACCGGATCAGATTGCGGCCCTCGATCGTTCTTATACCGATGAAGAAACTTCCAAGCTTGATGCAAAGCTCCAGCGTCTTCGTGGAGCCCGCCTGGATATGGCTCGCGACTTCTGGAATACTCAGAAACGGTGGTTCGTCAATGGCCAACGACAAGAGTTTACTGTGCTGCCTGCGGCTCTCGGGAAACCAGACGTTTCCAAACCTGACTACGATTTCGCGATTGCTGTTCACGAAGTCACGATCCAACAGTTTGAAGAATCTGGCATACCGTACCCAGCCGATCCAGAAACCGCTGCTACTGACAAGAAGTGCCCTATCCATCGAGTGAGCTGGTTCGACGCCGCGAGATATTGTAATTGGCTAAGTAAGAAGGAGCGTATTCCGCCTGAACAATGGTGCTTCGAGCCTAACAGCGACGGCGAATACAGTTGGGGAATGACTCTCAAGCCGAACTTCCGGCAATTGAGTGGCTACCGCCTGCCTACAGGGAAAGAAATAGAGTACGCCGGCCGAAATCATTCTGAATCAAGGTTCTTCTTTGGCGAATCGGGAGAGCTACTTAGCGATTATGGTTGGTACGCAGGGAATTCAATTGGGATCAGGAAGCCGGTTGGATTACTCTTGCCCAACGGCGCCGGAGTGTTTGACATCCACGGGAACGTCTGGGAATGGATTTTGGATGTTGAAGGAGCTGAAGCAGGGGGAAAGCTCGAAAAGGGCAAGCAATCGAGGCTAGTCGCGGGCGCCATCAACAGCGCCACAGAAGTTGCCTGCTTTGAAGCCAAAGCAGATGACGTTCTGGACTACAGCGGCCACTTCAACGGCTTTCGAATAGCCAAAAGCGTTCCCATGGAGTAGCCAAGCAAATTGCTGGAACACTCGGTTTGAAACGAGACATTCGAAACAGAATTACATGTTTTCATGCCTCAGCTCGCAAAAACTTTTTGCAATCTTTTTTACCTACAAAGCGACTCTTTGAGACAACGTAAATTTTTTAAGTCAAATCCTTAATACGATTACCAACGGACAGTGATTTTGTGGAGCAACGGGTCTCAATAATTTTCGCGTGAAAAGCCGGGATCCAAGACGATTAGTTTTTAAATCTACCCACCTGCTCGTTGTGTTCAATATCCCATTGCAAGAATGGTTTTGCAACGACCGTTTTTCATCGCGAAAACAGCTTACCCCATGGAGTCGCAAAACGCCGGTCTTCAGCTATGATTGACTCATCGTAGTAATTAAGTGCTGGAACAAACATGAACAAATTGGTTGTCCTCGACCATCCCTTGGTCGACTGTCACCTGACCGTTTTACGAAATCGCGATACATCGCCCGCCGAGTTTCGCCAATCGGTAAGGCGAGTGTCAATGTTGCTGGCTCTCTCCGCGACGGCTGAACTTTCGACCACCGATACTGCGATCGAAACTCCGCTGCAGCCGATGATGGGCAAGCGGCTTTTGAATCGAATTGGGCTGGTTCCAATCCTGCGGGCCGGAATCGGGATGGTTGAACCGATGCTGGACTTGATCCCCACATCCGAAGTATGGCACTTGGGTCTGTATCGCGATGAGGAAACCGCCAAACCGGTTTCCTACTACAGCAAACTGCCAGAAAGCTCACCCGTTGATGTAGCTTTCGTTCTCGATCCGATGCTCGCGACGGGTGGGTCGGCAATGATGGCCTGTCAGGCACTGACCGAATGGGGTGTGCCAAGCATCAAGATGCTCACGATCATTTCTGCACCAGAGGGCATCAAAAGAATGCAGGCTGACTTCCCGCAGATCGAAGTCCACACATGTGTGATCGATGAACGTCTCAATGAGGACTCCTTCATTGTGCCAGGGCTTGGCGACGCGGGCGATCGAATTTTCAACACGCTTCACTCCTGAGCAGGGGCCGTCCATGCCACAAGTTTTTGGTTGCCCCAACTGCCAAAACCCTTTTCAGGTCCCCGATGACGCGGCAGGTAAAGCGTTCCAATGCCCAACGTGCCAGAGTACCGTCGAGGTTCCGGGGTTCGCTGATGCTGCTGAAACTCCAAACGGGAGTAGTCCGCTTGAACAAGCCCCTTCGATTTTTTATTGTCCACTGTGTTCCGGTCAGTTCGGTGTGGAGGAATCGATGTTGGGCCAAAAGGTTGCGTGCCCTCATTGTGCAGAGCTTGTGGAGATTGAGCCGGACTTTGAAGAAGTACCCGAATTGGAAACAGTTGATGAATCATCAACGATCGAAACGGTTCAACGCAAAGAAGCTGAGCAAGAAGAGCCGGTCGCCGAAGAGCCACTGCCTCCTCCTGAGCCCGTTTTCGAACCGCAATCCGTCGACCATCTTTTGCCGCCTCGATGCGGCGTTCCCGACCCACAGCGATTTCCGACGCGACTTGGATCGGACACAGTCATCCTTCCCGATGGTGATGGAGGCTACCAATCCGTCGAAGCCAACATTGTCACGATCACTCACAACGGCCAGGAGTACGAACTGAAACGACTGACTCCCGAACAGCGCCGGCGACGAAAAGCAATTCACAATACGATCACGATCGGAATTGCTTTTGGCTTGATCTATTTTACGTTGCGATTGCTCGGAGTTTTCTCGTAGCGGACGACTCTTGGCGAATGACTTTTGGCGCATAAAAAACGCCCCGCTGAAGTCAACGAGGCGTTCTCTTGGAGGAGAAACAAACTTCACCTTCTTGCAAGGAATCTACTCAAGCGTTTCAAACGATGCGTGCATCGTGTTTCCAGAATTTTCCGGTACATTCTCGAAGTACGGGTTAGTCGTTTTCGTGGACTTGTTCGTGGTCGTCTTCAATTCTTCTTCACCAGTTTCCACGACGGGGATCGGCGGGTTACCGTTCTTGTTGAAAAACGGATTGCTGATTGTCATCGGATCAATGCTGACTGCTTTGACCGTCATCTCAACAGGAGTGACCCCTGCTGGAGCAGCGTATGGACTGATCCCATAGGGACGTCGAACAATTCCGTTATAGTAGACGGGCGGGAATTCCGCGAAATACGGAGGGCGTGCCTGGCGACTGAAGCCACGACCGAAGACCGTGCCGAATCCGAAACCCGGATTCTGGAAACCGCGGTGGTGACCATGGGCGCCACTTGCACGAGCGCCGGCTCCAAATTGGTAGCCGTTGTTGAACGAGAAAGACTGGGCAGAAGCCTCTGGTCCAGCGACGATAGCAATCGCTGCGAATGCGACGGCAAGAGCGATATATTTTTTCATTTTGGAACCTTCACGTTTGTTGTATCCATGGCGTCGAACAAACGCCTGCATTATTTGGGTCAGGTTCCACACTATTTGGAGCATGCGTTCGTGCAAGCTTTCCGCTTTGGAGAGCACGTTTAATTTTGGAAACATCCTGAATCACAACGACTTACCCATGAATTCGTCACAATTGACAGAATCGTTAAAACAGGAAGCACAGCGATTGGGCTTTGACTTCGCTGGCGTAGCGCCCGCGGTGGAGCCAACCGGGTTTTCGCGACTGGGCGATTGGATTTCCAAGGGCTTTCATGGAGAGATGGACTACCTCGAAACGCGACGTGATGCCTATCAACATCCTGAGGGAGTCTTGCCCGCAGTACGTTCGATCATGATGTTAGGCATGAGCTATCACAGCGATGCGCATTCTCTGTCCGCCGAACCGGGCAAAGGGCGGATTGCGAGATATGCATGGGGCCAAGTCGACTATCATGATTTCATCCACAAGAAACTGAAGGAGCTTTGTCGTTACGCGCGATCCATCGGTGATGGAATTACGATTCGTGGCGTCGTCGATACAGCGCCGCTTCTGGAGCGAGAATTTGCACAGCTCTCGGGCATGGGTTGGCACGCGAAGAATACGATGCTGATCAATCGCCAACTTGGCAGTTGGTTCTTAATTGCCGCAATTTTGACAGACGCCCAACTGGAGATTGATGCTCCGATGGCAACCGATCATTGCGGAACATGTCGAGCGTGCATCGAAGCCTGTCCGACAGACGCATTCGTTGAGCCCGGAACGTTGGACGCAACGAAGTGCATCAGCTATCTAACGATTGAGCATCGGTCACCGATTCCGAGTGAACTTCGTGAGAAAATGGGTGACTGGATTTTGGGATGCGACGTTTGCCAAGATGTCTGTCCGTGGAACCACAAAGCGATCAACTCTTCCCATGCCGAGTTTGAACCTGTAGCGGAACTAAGGCCGCTCGAGTTGCACGACTTGTTTCGTATGGATGACGATCAGTTTCGGGCTCGATACCGAAAAACGCCTCTTTGGCGCCCCAAACGCCGAGGAATTTTACGCAATGCTGCGATTGCGTTAGGCAACCAGCCCTCAGCGAATGGGTTGAAAACGCTTTCGATTGGAATCAACGATGACGAACCGCTCATTCGCGGGGCCTGCGCTTGGGCAATCGGCCAACATCGTAAACTGCATGGCGATGTGGCCGAGCGTTTGCTAACAGTTCGAAAAACCATCGAAACAAATGCGATCGTTCAAAATGAAATCGATTCAGCGTTGGCGTAGTTCACTTGCAGTTGGCGATTTTGGCAACACTAATCAGCACGATTTCCATTTCGATATTCGTTTATGATTAGCGAAGGTTAGTTTTCAAAAAGTATCCATGATTGCAACTCAATCGCATTCTATTTGGCAAACCGTCGTAAAAGTTTTCCGAGATTGTCATTGCCACGCTTGATCTCGGAAGCGTCTGAATCCAATGCTTGAATTTTTTCAATCGTGGCATCGTCGATTTCGCTTCTGTAACGATCCAAGCAATCCAGCGCATTACAAGCAACGTAATAGTTTGAATTGCGTTTGTCCGCCAACTCCACTAACTGCTCGACAACGTCCTTGCTAAACTTTCCTTTCGATAACCAAAACTCGACAGCCTTTAAACGAACAGCCATCGAGGGATCATTCTTCATCATAGATGATGCCGATTTCTGTTCATGAAATCCGGGAAGGCCCGCGTTTTTAATCAAATTTACCAAAGCCCAATACCTAAGCTCGATTCGCTCAGAGTCGAGATTCGGCAGAATGTTCTTCCCACTGGCAGCTTCCAGAACATCGTTCATTCGAAAACCGTCCTGTTCAGCGTACGCTGTGCGAGACTTGCCAGTCTTTTGCTCAAACTCGTGCAGCGTCGATTCTGGGACGAGATCGAGGTCTACAATTTCGATCATCTTCTTCTTCAAGGCTTTACGAAGCTCTTCCAATTTTATCGACAGCCCTGCTTCCAAGCAAAGATTTCTAGTTTCATACGGATCTGCCTGAAGGTCGTAAAGCTCTTCGATCTGGCGTGGTTTCCAAAATGCGGACTGCACTTCCGACAGCTCACCACTCTTGAACTTCTCGAACCAGACCCGTGTCGCATTCGTCGTTTGCTGATATTCAACATATTGACCGTGGGGCACGTGCGGCATGAAGTTTCGAATGTAGACGTATCTTCCGTCGCATAGACTACGGCTAACGTCGTTTCGTTCGTCCATTCGGTTTCTCACGCCGAAAACGTAGTCTGCTTTTTTGGCGTCAGGACCGAGGAAGGACTCTCCTTGCATCCGGCTTGGAACCTCCGCGCCAGCAATCTTCAAAACCGTTGGTGCGAGATCAACAAATCCTACGGGCCAATCGCTTCGTCCACCAGCAACGTAATTGCTGCTCCAAAACGATTTCCATTTTTCTGGAACATGTGCGATCATCGGCACTCGCATCCCGGAATCGCCTGCGTAGCGTTTATGGCGGGGCATGCCGGCACCATGGTCACCCCAGAAAATCACGATGGTATCTTCGGCGAGACCAGCGTTTTCGATTTGTTTGAGATGTCTGGCAACCCAACCGTCCATCGTTTGAATATTGTCGAGATACTGAGCCCAGTCCTGTCGCACTTCGGGAACGTCCGGCCAGTAGGGAAACAGTGAAACGGTCGCTGGATCAATCTGTTGCACGTGAGGCCGCTTTCTCGTTTTGCTCTCATGCGTACTGGTCTGATTGAATACAGCGAAGAACGGCTGACCTTCAGGACGATTTTTCCAGTGCGCCTTTTGTGAACTTTCATCCCAGACGCCATCAACATCCTGGAGGTTATAGTCTGTTTTGCTCGCATTGGTGCAGTAGTAGCCGGCGCCTCGCATCAACTCCGGAAGCAGTTTTAGGCCTTGCGGCTTGACGGCTGCACATCGCATATTTCCAGCACCCAGCGACGTTGCATACATCCCGGTGATGATCGTCGTGCGTGCCGGAGCGCAGACTGGATAGTTCGACCATGCTACGTCATAAGTCAAGGAACGTTTTGCAAATGCATCAATGTTCGGCGTCGCTATTTCGTAGCCATAGCAACCCAGTTGCGGGCCGATATCTTCGGTCGACAACCAAACAATGTTGGGGCGATCGGCTGGTTCAGAGGCGTTAACTTCGTTCGCGACCGAGGCAAAAACTAACAGCGCAAAAAGAGCAAGGCAGCGGTAAGACATGTTTATTTCCGTCGGTTATCGGTAAGCATAGAATATCCATCTTACCAAATAAATCGCAGAAGACTCACGCCGCCAACGAACCAGCCGCACTTCGGTTGGCATAGGCTCGAACGAGGCAAACAAATCTCAGAATTACATTTGTCGCGGACGCCAAAACGTAACTTACTGCGGCAGTCATCAACGAAGGTCCAAATGCAAGATTGATTATTATAAGCACAGAAAGCCCAAGGATCGCACAGATGAAGTTCTCGTTCGGACGCCCGATCGCAAGCAGAGCCGTCGACAAAACAAAGCTAATACCAAGAAATGGCACTGCCAACCCAAGTGTCGAAGTAACCCTGTTTAGCCCCTTCGAGTTGGCATCAAACCAAGTTTGATACTTGTCACTGAAAAACAGGTTCGTCAAATCCGATCCGAAAACCCAAAGTACGACGGCAAAGCCCAGCAGGACAACAAAAACAAACGTTCCATATTGAGTCAACGTTTTCAGCATCGAGTCCCATCCGCCCTTGGTGTACTCCTGAGCCGCCCTCGCACCCAACAGGCTACAGACACCCAACAAAAATGGATTCGCCAGCAACATGATGTTGAAGCACGCTGAAAAAACTCCTCCGGGAGTACTTCCCAGCTTGCCAGTCAGATACCAAACGCAAAAGAACATCGTGACACTGGAGCACACATTCTCCGCCGCAGCCCAGCGACCGTATCGAAAGTTTTCCACTAGCTGATCACGCGCACCCGTCGTCGTAATAGAAAATCGCTTCCGATAGAGCATCCACCAAACGGTCAATGCGATGACATTAATCACTGCAATCGTCACAAAGGCGTGAATAGCAGAAACTTGAGCGAACAAAAAAAGCGCCGCCAAGGATGCCAGAAACGTCACCGAAAACAAAATCTCAAGAAGTGCCGATGCACGAACCTTAAGGTTGGCCAGTAACCATCGCCGTGAAAACTCTCGGAGCAACTGCAGAGGAGCGAATGTCACCACGATTGCGATGACTGCTATGATAGGAGTCATTCCTTCGGCCGCCTGGTACTTGTATAAAATCCAGACCGCTGCAACTGAGATCGTGACTCCCATAAAGGCCATGGACGCGATCAGCATGTTGCCAGAAAACTCTCTTTCGTTTTCCTTATCCTGTTTCGGAAGAAATACCGTCAACGGGGTTGTCACGAATCCTTCGTGCATCGCAATCAACACCATCAGCACGCCGAACGCGGAATAGTAGAGCGACAGTTGCTCTGGAGAACCCAGCATCGCGCCTGCCGTCGCATCCTCTGGAGCAAATCGACCGCCAACGGTGATCGTTGTCAGAATCCGAGTGACGCTCACAATTCCTTGGGCAGCAAGCGCCCAAAAGACCGTCATCGGCAGCCGTCGAATCAACGCACGAACGAAGCCGGTCTTCTCCGATTGATTGAAGGCTTCAGTGCTCAATGGTTTGTCGGTGCGAAATTCTTGTTGGAAGTTGGGGGCTTAGTATAGTCACGATTTCCGACGTCCAATTCGACCAATTCAGACATAGATGACAAGTTACGAATGTCACAAAGATGACGATTGCGTTAGGGCACCGCGACTATTTTCATCAGCAGTTGGAGCCTAAATTGATTTCTTCGGCGGCAATGCTTGTGCCGCGACTTCATCAACAACAAACCGTATTTTCTCAACTCGATCGTTGTTCACTGATACAACATGAGCGACCGCGCCTTCAAACTCAAACTTGTCGCCTGATTCAGGAATCTTGCCCAAGCGAGTCATTAGTACTCCGGCTACGGTGTCAGCATCATCGTCATCCAAGTTTAACCCCAACGCTGTTTCAACGTCAGCGATGTGGGTATTCCCCAGAACCATAAACTGACCATCGGACAGCTTTCGAATGCTTGGCTCATCCGCGACATCAAACTCATCGTCGACAGGGCCAATGATTTTTTCTAAAACGTTTTCAAGGGTCACGATGCCGATGATCGAACCGTATTCGTCAATCACAAATGACAGCAATTGATGCGTCGACTGAAAATGTCGCAACACCTGGCTAATCGGCATGCTTTCTGGAACTTTGGTTGGTTCACGCATGATGGATCGAATGTCAAAATCTGAATCCCCAGAAACGCCTAGCAGATCCTTCATGTGCACGACGCCCAAAAGCGAATCGAGCGAAGCATCGACGACGGGATATCGAGTGTGTCGCGTCTTCTTGGCCATCGTCATCAGTTCGGGAAATGGTTTATTGACGTCCATTGACTGAACTTCAACACGTGGAACCATCACCAAACGGCACAACATGTCATCGAACTCCATCACCGCATTGATCAAACGATGTTCGCTTCGAGAAAGATAGCCATGCGTATGCGATTCGGACAGCAACGCACGGATCTCTTCTTCATTATGCGGTGCTCCATGTCCGGTCTCACCGGTCAGACCCAACTTGGCCAACACGAGATTGGTCACCCAATTCAGAACGTACATGAACGGGAAGAGTAGGTAAAAGAAAAATCGCATCGGAGCCGCACACCACATCAGCATTTTCACCGGTTCGCGAATCGCAAAGATCTTCGGAGCTTGCTCTCCGACGACCAGGTGCAACGCTGTGATGATGGAAAACGCAACCAAGAAAGCAATGACGTGGCCAGCTGTTTCGCTGATCGAAAGCGCGTGGAAAAGCGGCTCGAGCAATTTCGCGAAAGCTGGTTCACCAACCCAACCCAAACCAAGCGAGGCCATTGTGATTCCAAGCTGGCAAGCGGACAACGAATGGTCCATTCTCTCAAAAAGCCACTTTGCCGATCTTGCAAACAGACGGTTTTCAGCAACCAGTTTCTCAATCTGGCTACGGCGAATCTTGACCAACGCAAACTCTGCCGCAACGAAGAAGCCATTGAGCACCACCAGCAAGATGGCAGCCGCCAACATGCCGAAGTAAAAACCGTACTCCTCCCAAAACCCGAGGCTTACTTCAGCAACGCCAGCATCATCTTTGGCAGACTCAAGCAGCCCAATTGCAGCCAGTCCAAAATCCTGAGCGAAAGAAACTATAACAGCCGTGTTCATATGTGTTTCTGGAATGGATTCGTTAAAGGTGACATTCTAACGACAGTCGTCGCGTGCGCTGAGGGGAGTTCAAACAACAGCACCTCGGCTTATGCCGGGTTTGAAACAAAAACCAAGAAATCCATGTAAGATTTGAGATTGGCCTGCGTTGATTGGGGGAAGGATGAAAAACCATGGACAACAGCCCCAAAACTCGCTACTCGCTGATCGGCCGACTGCACGACCCGCAGAATGCTGAAGCTTGGAACGAATTCGCCAACATCTATCAACCGCTGATTTTCAGGATCTGCCGTCAGCGAGGTCTACAGCATGCGGACGCCACGGACGTGACGCAAGAAGTGATGGCCCGAGTCGCCAAGGCGATTGATCAGTTCGACGGGCAACAGGAAGGCGCTACGTTCCGTGGATGGCTTTACCGAGTGACTCGCAATTTGGTCATCGACTTCTTCCGACAAAAAGAGAATCGAAACTCCGTAGGAGCAAAAACTGGACGGTTCGAGCTGATGGAACAGCAACCAAGCGATGCCCAATCAAAAGAGTTTCGCATTGAATTCCAGCGTCAGATCTTCTCGATCGTTGCCAATCAAGTTCGCGAAGAAGTCCAACCAAAAACGTGGCAAGCATTCTGGCGGACTGAGATCGAAAACGAACCAGCCGGGAAAGTAGCGACCTCGCTCGGCATGAACTCGGGTGCCGTTTACGTTGCTCGGTCACGGGTGATCGCGAGGCTGAAAAAAGCTGCTGAAAAGAAATTGAACGAAACGGGAGGCCATCACGATGCCTAGCCAGAATCACATCTCGGATCAGGACTTGCGACTAGTCGTTTCCGAACGGCCAACCGATGCTCCTCATGAACAAATTGAAACTCATGTCGCTCAGTGCCCACAATGCCAAAACCGTTTACTGAACTTCGCGGCTGACGATTCGTGGCGCAGTAGTTTTTGCAGTTCAATCGTTGGTTTGGATGAACAGTCCGTATTCGATCAAACCGACACGCGGCTCTTTAGTGGCGAACGTGAACCGGGCGGCGATGAATTCGATTTGCAAACGATCGACCACATGCTCGAAAGCGTACTGCAATCGCCGACACATCCGGAGACGCTTGGACGACTCGGAAGATATGAAATTGAAAAAGTCATTGGCTTCGGTGGCATGGGAATCGTGCTACGTGGGTTTGATCACGAACTGCATCGTCCGGTCGCCATCAAGATGATTTCGCCGCGGCTCTCAAAAAATGGAACTGCAAAAGAACGATTCCTCCGCGAAGCAAAGGCTGCTGGTGCACTGCTACATCCGAACGTGATCGGCATCCATGACATCAGCGAATCCAACGGTGTTCCGTGGTTTGTCATGCCGCTGGTTGTGGGCCCAACGCTGCAGGATGTCGTTGAGAAAAACGGCCCGCTTCCTGCGAAAGAAGTCGTTCGAATTGGAAAGCAGATTGCCTCCGGTTTGGCCGCGGCTCATCAACAAGGGCTCGTTCATCGTGACATCAAGCCAGCCAACATTCTGGTTGATAATCAGGTCAATCGGATTGTGATCACCGATTTCGGTCTGGCCCGACGCGAAGCTGAAGAATCGATGACCCAAACGGGTATGGTTGCGGGAACACTGAACTACATGTCTCCTGAACAATCGCGCGGCGAAGACGTTGATGCTAGGAGCGATCTATTTAGCCTCGGAAGCTTGTTGTTTTTTCTTTCGACGGGCGTCACTCCGTTTCAGTCATCTGCACCGATGGGAGTCATTCACAAGGTTGGCAACGAACCACATTCGAATGCCCAAACGCTGAATCCGGACGTTCCAGCACAGCTTTCAAAAATGATCGATCGCCTCCTGGAAAAATTGCCGGTTGATCGATTCCAATCTGCAAACGATGTCGAAGAATGGCTTGCGAAATATCTCGCTCACTTAAATCAGCCCGTCCAAACGCAGCTTCCTCAGCTTCCATTCAAACCATCCCGAAAAATTGCTCAACGTTCGTTTCTGAAGCTCGCGACAGGGACCAGCGTTGCGTTCGCCATCGTCGGAGGAATCTTCTACGCCGGAACATGGTTCGCTGCCGAGCCAACAGCAAAACCAACTTCGACAGCGTCCTGGACTGAGATTCAGGAAAAGTATCAGATCATCGACGCAACTTCATTTGACGGCGACGTAACCGAGCTTACGAAGCAAATTGATCAGTTCATTGAACTTGAGTCAGATCAATGGATGCCAATGGCCACTCCAAACCTCAAGAACGGTTACGACCGAGAACTCGAACAACTGCACCAGAACGTCAATTCGTTCTCGCAACAGTTAAAAGCAAAATAGTACAAATCAACACTATCCCTTACGGAGACCAAAATGCTTACACGAAAACTATGCACCACACTGATTGCGGCCGCCGCAATGTTGGGGTCATGCCTGATACTGACGGCTCAAGACGGAGATCCGATTTCTGTGGGACAACCGTGGCAGGTCGCTAGAGGGTATTCAACGTATCGACCTGTACCGAGCAACCTAAATTCGACCTCGGTCAGATGGCTTCAAAATAACGTCGAGCAAAGGATGGCGGTCGAGGTCGCGGTCAACAAGCTGAAACAAGCGGATTCGGACGAAGCGAAATCGACTGCCAAACGCGATCTTCGCAAAGTGTTGGTCGCTGACTACGAGGACAAGATGAATCGTTACGACGAACACCTTGAAAAGCTTGAGAAAGAACTCGAAGCGATGCGAGAACGTCTTTCGCGGCGTCGGGCGGCAAAGGAAGACATGGTTGACCTCAAGCTTAAAGAGATCGTCGCCAACGCAGATGGGCTCGGCTGGCCATCCGGCCCAACCGCCCAGCAAACCGGCATATTCAACAACGCGTACCCGCCGCAATTCAATAGCCCACAACCTATCCGCGTTGATGACGTCAGGGCCTTCCCAAATCAGGTTCAGAACGGTTTCGCTCGCCCGAGCCATACCGTGCTAGGCCGACCTTCGAGCCCAGAAGCCAAACGTGCTCCCCTGCCGCCAGCGGACAGGGATAACAATTAGTGTTTAACAGCTTCTAGCACTACAAATCGAGTAGGGTGAATCACGGTAGCGAACCGTGATTCATCCCTCTCACAGCA